>NZ_JBFUCU010000020.1:0-92490 GCF_056405075.1 Mesorhizobium sp. P2_A12 | reverse complement strand
TCACCGCGGCCGAAATCGAAATGCCAAACCGCTTGGCGGCAGATCGGCGGCTTTCACCACCCAAAACCGCCGCTACAACCCGCTCGCGAAGATCATTGGAAAGAGGTCGGGTCATCAGATGCTGGCCTCCATTCCCAGCCAGCATCTTGMATCACACAACCGACAAATCGGGAATCCCCTTCGATTCCATCAAAGCGTGAACCGCTCTAGGGTTGGGCTCGCGCTCCGGGCCTCGTGCTGGCGTCCCTCGTAGGGCTACTCTCCGCGTCTAGCGTGGCGCCAGGTCCATGACGAGATCGTTGGTCATCTTGACGGCGGCTTCGAACGCCGCCGCATTGAACTCGTTCATCACGAAAAAGGCGCCCACGCCGCGGGTCGGCGCTATGGCGACATAGCTGAACGTCCCTTGTAAGCCGCCGCTCTTCTCAAGGATCAAAGGACGGTTGTCATCAGGCAAAGTAATCACCCATCCTAGCCCCATCGCGTCCATCGGCCCGCCATCGTCAAGCCCTACGACCGACTTCAGCCCGTCTCGATAGAGAAAGGCGGCGTGATTCATGAGGCGCAGTTCCGCATTGGCTGCCGAGGGCTTGGTGTCTACATGCCAAGCGATCCAACGCAGCATGTCGTTCGCAGTCGAGTAGAGGCCGCCCGCGCATTCGATGCTCACCGGCGTCGGCGCCGTCGGCATGGCGCTCCCATCGAAAAAGTGGCCTTGCATCAGCCGCGCCTTGTCACCGGGCCGAGGGTTGAAGACGGTGTCCTTCATACCGATAGGGTCGAGTATGCGCTCCTTTAGCAGCTCGGCATAGGGCTTGCCCGCAACGTTGGCGAGTGCTGCGCCGAGCAGGTCGTAGCCGAAGTTGGAGTAGAGCACGGAGGTGCCGGGCGCAAAGAGTAGCGGGTTCTCTTTCAGAGCCGCGATCTGCGCCTCCCGAGTGTTTAGCGAGAAGGGATCCTCGGGTGGCGCGACGGGCGTCGGTACCTCGCGCGGCAGGCCGGACGATTGTGTGACTAGATCGATGATCCGCAGCTCCCGCGCGTCTATCCGTGGCAGCTCGACGTCATAGCCCAGCCGATCTTGAAGCGCGTCGGTGAGCTTGAGCCTGCCCTCGATGGCGAGGGAGGAAAGCACCCCGCCGCAGAAGACCTTGCTCACCGAGCCGATGCGGAACATCGTGTCGCGGTCCGGCTCCTTGCCGGTTCCATCGGCGATCTCGCCAAAACCGGCGAAAGCGCTCTCGCCGTTGCGCACGGCGCCCACCACCAAGCCGGGGACCTTGGTGGTGAGATTGAGGATCGTACCGTGAAACTGAAGGGCTTCTGCAAGCAGTCTATCCTCGGCCTGTGTCGGCGAGGAAAGTATGATCGCCGCAAGGGCTGGCACGGCCGAAGCTATCGGTCGGCATAAACGTGACAGGCACATCAGCCTTATCCTTCTACTGGGACGCCATGAAACCTAACACGGTGTAACAACAGCAAATAGCCATCCGGACAGGTTCGAGAAATGCCGGCGACGGTTGAACCGCTATCCACGAGTGGATCATAGGAACGGGGTCGAGCCGGCGGTCGAGGGCGCTGGACAAGCTCGGCGAGACCCTGTGGAAGCTCTGGCGATATCATCCTAGGGGCCGCCGCCTGGATGTCGGGCGTCTGTGCCTCACTGAACGGGAAGCCTGCGGTCCTCCGCGTTCGCTCTCTGCCCGCACTGCGCGAAAAAGCGTTCCTGATATCAGACCTTCCACGCAACGATTGCTCTACCCTACTCGAACGCGATCGACGTCAAACCCATGAACTCCGACGACAACGACGTCATTGGTATCGTTCGTATCGCCCTCGCCCGCGGTTCACGAAGGCGTGTGTTCGGTTTGTGATGCCGCACTCAAGCCAATGAATGTCTCGGAGGAGGTCGGTTGCCGAATGGCAGCTATCACCTGGACTTGGCCCAATAGCGGACCGTCCAGTGCCGGCCCTTAGGCTGCCGACTAGCAACGCGCCGCACGGGTCGTAGAGATCAATTTCGCCGCTTCCTGAAAGCAGCATCGTCGGCACCACGATGCGCCAGAAGTCGACATTCAGGTTTCAGGCGGCCGCACGAAGGTTCGCCTTCTTCTGAGATTGGCAACTGACGGCTCCTCCCTCAGTTCACGACCGAAAACTCGAAAATTTGCCAGGGCTGATAGAAAATGTATTCGTTCTTTTCCTCGAAGGAGCCTGCGGGATTGCGGTAGACGACCGCACAAGTCCTCAGCTCAGCCGCCAGGGAAAAACACATGGTGTCCCCCTCGATCCAGGTCGGCCCGGAATCCGACCAATCGCCGATCTTGACGTTTATCTGGCCAGTCTCGGCGTCGGTGTGCGACCAGCCGGGAAGATTAGTTCCTAGCTGCCGGCTTATCGTTTCGTGACCATATATGAGCTTTCTGATCTCGGCCCCGGTCAGTCGGTCCTTCGACTTGGGATCGAGGCCGAAGGGTAGTTCGATCATGCTCCCCCTGCGCAGGCCGTCCTGTACGCGTTCGGTGTCGGCGAAGTTTTTGAACGGGAAAAGTCCCTGCATCCTGAGGATCGAAAGCGTTCCGTCTTTCGTGTCGATTGGATAGGTCTTGAGCTTGGCCATGGCGCTCGCGGCATCGGCGCCGCGCCCGAGGTGGCCATAGGTGGCAATCGACATCACAAGACCGCTATATGTGGACCAATAGTCGGGGGACTTCGGGTCCATGGCCTCGAAGGAAGTGACGGCTTCGGCGAAGCGGTCCATGTTGAACTGGGCCAATCCCGACAGGTAGCGGCGGAAGATGGTCCAGCCGGGATCGACGCGCATAGCCGTGTCGAGGAAGACCAAGCTGTCGGCGGCGCGGCCGTTGTAGATCAACGCCAGGCTCATCTCCAGGTAGTTATCGGGATCGCTCGGATCGAGTGCGATGGCGCGTTGGACATTGGCCACGGACTCGTCCGACTGCTGCCGCCAAAGCTGGAAGTCGGCAAGAACACGGTAATAGGCGGACGAAGGATGCTTCGCCGCCTCGTCGAGATAGGCACGGGTCTTAGATAGGGTTTCGTCATGCGATAGGCCTAGGGCCTTTTCCTTGGCATTGTTGCCGGCTGCATCCCAATGCAGATAGGCAAGCTCGGCAGTGGCTCGACCGAAATCCGGCTCAAGGGCAAGCGCCTGGCGGAAAAACGTGGCCGCCTTCGCGATGTCCTCGGGCGTGCCGCGATACTCGAGCTCAAGGCCTTGGAGGAAAGCCTCATAGGCCGCCGAATTGCCGGTGCCGCCGGCGATCTCGGCAGTGCGCGGTCCTTCCACCAGACGCAGCTTGAGCGCCGTGGCGATTTCGCCGACGATCTTGTCCTGCAAGGCGAAAACATCGGTCCAGGCGCCATCGTAGCGTTCGGCCCAGATATGGCCGCCGGTCGAGGAATCGATCAGTTGGGCGTTGACGCGCATATCCTCGCCACCGCGCCGCAGACTGCCTTCGAGGATGTAGCGCATACCCAGTTCCTTGGCGATCTGGGCGGGCTGCGTGGCCTTGTCCCTGTATGCGAAAGCGGCATTGCGCGAGATCACGAACAGGCCAGGCACGCGAGCAAGCTCGGTTGTCAAATCCTCGGTGATCCCGTCAGCGAGGTAACCCTGTTCCTTGTCGTCGCTGAGATTGTCGAAGGGAAGCACGACGAGTGAAGCCTTGCCATCCAATGCCGCCGGTTTGGTGGCAATGACGTCGACGGAAGCAGTTTCGCGCAACATAAGCCAGGCGCCTGCGACCAGAAGCAGGATTCCAGCCATGGCCGCCATCCACGGCCAAACGCGTTTGGCTTCCATCGCTGCGGTCCGTCTCTGCGGCACGCCGTCGAGCTTGACGCGGAAAGCCAACACGGGTTCGACGATGTTCTTGACCTTCTGCTCGCCCATCGGCTCGAAGCCGAAGGCGAGCTTCTTCTCGACTTCCTTGGCCACCTTGCCCGACACGCAAATGCCGCCGGGATCAGCCAGCTGTTCGAGCCGTGCTGCGATGTTGACCCCCTCACCAAAACGGTCCTCGCCCTCGACGATCACCTCGCCGAGATTGATGCCGATGCGCACCAGGACGCGCTGGCCCTGTGGAATGTCGGCATTGCGTTCCGCCAGCCCGCGCTGCAGGCTGACCGCGCATTCTACTGCATCGACGACCGAGCCGAACTCGGCCAGCATCCCGTCGCCCATCAGCTTGAATATGTGCCCGTGATGTCGCGCGATCTCGGGCTCGAACAGCTCTTTCCGGCCCGCCGTCAGCCGCTCATGGGTTCCTTTCTCGTCGCGCTCCATGAGCGCCGAGTAGCCGACGACATCGGCGGCGAGGATGGCTGCCAGCTTGCGGTCCATCGGGTCTTAGGTCCCGGGGTGGGCAGTCTACATACCAGAAAATGGGACAACCGGCACTATGAGAAGATCTCACTAGGTCCCAGCTGACGCTTGCGAAGGGTCCGCCTTGGGCCTTGGTTGTGTCAAAACGTGTCACACAGCCAGGGCCAATAGCCGAAGTTGCGGGCGTTCTTATCGCTGTCATTTTGGATGCGAATGTGCTCGAGACAGGTGCGTATGTTCGCAAAGGAGGCATTGGGGTTAGCTAAAGTCGACTTTATGGCGTCGCGGAACCATGCGGAACTACAAGGGAAGATTTCTGATTTTGGCCTCCGAAAAAGTGTCAATGAAATCAATGATTTCAACACGCCCTCCGGCCTACCAAGTTCTTTTTTGGACAATAGGCGGTCAGTTCGGCGCGGCGGAAAGAAGCAGGATGGAGCGTAGAGTCGACATTGCAGGAGGATGTAGCGGCGGTTTCGACCGCGTACCTCTGGTTGCGCCCACCAAGCAGCAGTGAATGTGCTACATATTGTGATACCTATTGTGATACAAATCGGCTGTTGAAGTCGTTAAAAAGCGAATAGAAACAATGGCTTGTGGTCTACGGCGATCCCAGCCAACGGTACCACTTCTTTCCTCAATAAATTGAGTAGTTTGTCGCATGGGGTAGGGGCGTCCATACCCCGTTTCATGTCGCGCCATGTTGCAAACCACTACCGTTGATTTCCAGGGGCTTCCTGCGACTATTGGCGAGTCCGTGCGACATAGGACGCGACATGGGTGAAGGGTGTATGGGGTGCACGACAACAAGCCTAAGAAGCACCATTACATCCTGGTTTTCTATCTCAAGCGGTGGGTGACGGCGGACGATCGCATTTGCGAATTCAGTCGCCCATACCTGAAAGTTGTTCCTCGCCGCACCCATCCTGGCGCCGTCTGGCGCTACAGCCAGCGCGACATGATCGGCATGTCCGCTTGCCTCCTGATGGTCGGCATGGCTCCTATCTGCTGCTTGTGCTAGCCATACGAAAAGCCCGTCCGTTCACCTTATTTTGCGTGGCAAATAGCTGTTGACCTTGGTTTATCTGTCCAGAAAAGTTCTTGGGAGGGGCAGATGGAACGTTTCCGACGGTTCGACTTTCGCAGTGCGATCATGCTTGTTGCTAGCATGGTGATTTTCCCTCTTTTGATCGGCAGACCGTTCTTTCCTGCTTGGTTCAAGCCGTACGCGCTCCCACTGGCTCTCCTCATCCTTATTGGAATGTTTGGGATGGTGGCTCTTTACAATAAAGTCTCGACCGGTAACGCGCTGCCCGGGCCGAAAAACGTGAATATGAAGCGCTCTCACATTGTTGTATTAATATTGATATTCGTCATTCCCGTATTGAAACTTCTTTTTCATTTAATTCATGGCTAGACCAAATTAGAGCCCCAGCGCGCGTTCTGCCCTACATTCGTCATTCCAACGAGATAGGATCGTAGTCGTAGGTTTCCCGTCATTGTGCATGATGGCAGGCTGAGGCTGAGGGAGTCAGCGCCCTAGCGTAGCGCCTCAGATGTTCCTCTCGAAGGTATGAGCCACGATCGGATCTGGCGTCGATAGCTCAAATCCTTTGGCTGCCATAAAGGTCAGAACGATAGCCACAGCTATCGATGCAATCACGGTGGCGGTGCGAGCTATGATTCTCATGATCTCTACCCATGTACGCGGCGCAAAGCTCCAGCAAATTCTCTCGGACGGGTAGGTCCGCCCTCTAAGGTCGGGATGCTCGCGGCGGATTGCAACTAACCCTTAGTCTAGGTCCAGCTTCGGCGCACTTGGCAATGCGGGTCGGAAGCGGCCAGCGTTTCCCTATCCCTTCGGCAGCAGCACCGGCATTTCAGAAAAGCACCAGCCAATTTGTGCTCCGCTGGGCGGAGCCGCGCCGCTAGAGCTAGTGGTCCAAAAGAAAGGAGTGGACAACGCACCCAGGGCGGGTTGCGTTTGCGCTCGACTGGCGCAATCCTCACCTAGGGGAAGTGAGGAAGCATGAGCAGCTTGGGCTTGTGGGTCATACTCGCGACGGCGATCATGGCGATCCTTTACCTGTTGTCGTATGTCTCGATCACGATGTAAGGAGATGGCCGAGGCGTGCTGCATTTGTTGACGGTCAGCGCCCCTTCTTCACCTTCGGCGTGATCTCCCCGATCCGCACCTTGTTCTGGATAGCCAGCATCGAGGCAGCCGGTCGGAAGCGCACCACGGTAGACAGCTATCGCTCGCACCTTGAGCTGCACATCGTACCGTTCATCGGGAATCTCAAGAGCTTACAGCGCTGAACATCGCCGCTGCACGCTCGTTTGGGGATCAACTATGCGCAGCGGTCGTTCTCAAGCGATGATCCGAAAGGTTCGCTCGCACTGGTGAACTCACTCGGGGTAGCCCCCAACGTCCTCCGGCCCTGGCTTGTTGAAAAGGATAAATACCAAGGGATTGCCGGGCTCGGACATTGCATCGCTGCGCAGGCCCGATATCTCTCCAGCCACGCCGCTTGCGTACTCCGCAACCACTTCGCCGAAGCTATCGCGCTGTATGGCCACCTTCTGTCCGGCTTCGACCTTGTCGTTGAGCTTCACCAGATGCTCGACGAGCCCGCCGGCGGTAGCCAGGATCGGGAACGCACTGTTGCCGACAAAGACGTCCACGTCCTTGCCCGTACGTCCCATCGGGCCGGCAACGATGCCGTGATGCTTGAGGACGTTCATCGTGCCTTCCACGAACAGGGAGATCATCTCGAGGTCCAGGACACGTGCAGCGCCGATCTCCGGACAAAAGGACGGAATGCCCGCGTCGATGAACGCGTTGTGTAGGACACTGGGATACACATGATTGTCGAAGATCTGGCCGACCGGGTAAAGCTCCAGCATTGCCTTGATCTCGGGCACATCCATGCCGCCAATGTTGAAGGCCGCGACATCGAATCCGGTTGTCCCGGTATGGAAATCGATCGCGAAGTCGGCGTTCGGCCGGAGCAGCCGGTTGAACAGGAGCCCTGCGTGCCGGCTGGCCGCGGTGACACCGTTCTCGTTCCCGGGCCATTCCCGATTCATATCGATCAAGTCAGTGCCCCTGCCGAAATTGGGCCATCTGCGCTGCATGCCTTCGATGGCCGGGCGGGACACGTCCGTGACCGCCATCACGGTGCCCGACATCTGCGCTGGGTCGAGCTGGCTCATCACGGTCTGGATCGTATACACGGAACTCATCTCGTCGCCATGCACGCCACTGACCAACACGCCGCGCTTGCCCGGCTTTGCCCCCTTGGCGACGGTCACCGACACATACCAGTGCTGTCCGGTGGGCATCTCCACGCCCTGGAAATACAGAAGGTGCTTCTTGCCGGGTTCCAGGTCGTTGACGTCGAGCGTGCTGACGACTTTCTTCCCCTGGATCACATCGCCGACATAAATCGTCGCCGATGGCGCACCCACTGCCGGAGCGGACGAGGAAGTCGCCGAGTCCTCGGCGTTCGCGGCGCCGGCGTTGGCCGCCAAGGCGGCCGCGGCGCCGACCGTTGCAATGGATGCCATTATAAGATCGCGTCGATCAATGCCCTTTACAGATTTGTCCGACATGATGGGGCCTTTTTGCAGAAAATCCCCCGCGACTTCAAAATACTGGTATGCCGCCGAACACGCAAGCTGTCATGATTTCTGTGCCGTAAGTACAGGAGTTGTCCGGGTTGGGTATCACACAATTTGTCCGGTTTGTCGGAACTACGCGGAACCCATGTCGGCAAAGGGAGGAGTTCTGCGCCTTTCCGGGCTTGATCCCGCGCGTGCACCGCGTGGCGGTGACCAGCTCGGGCACGCTCGACAGCCTGCCGCACAATGGCGCCGTGGTGTCGTTGCTTGCCGCGTGCGGCACAACGCACAAGGCGAGCTATCTCGACATCGTCATGGTCAGCGTCGTCGGTCCCCTGGTGTTGGTGGTCGCGTTTGGCTCCTTTTGAGACGAAGATCATCCAGACCCGGGGCCTGCTAGAAGCTAGTCCCTTGACAATACGCTTTTCGAGGAACTGATTCTACGGAAACCAAAGCAACGTCACGGAGAGTTCCATGCCTCGTCGCTTGTTTGCTTGCCTGGGTCTCGTTCTCAGTCTTGTCGTGCCTCTGGCTCTGCCGGCGCCCGCCCATGCCGTCACGATCAACATCAATATCGGCACCAGCCTCAACAATGGCCGGGCGATCACATGCCGAGAGGGCGAGAGACTGCTGCGCAGCCGTGGTTTTTGGGACGTCCGGCGAGTGGATTGCCGCGGGCGCCTTTTCACCTATCGGGCACGCCGCGCCACCGGACTGTTTGAAATCGGGTTGAACGCGCGCAATGGCCGTGTCGTAGATCTGCACCGCATCAGGCGGTGACCTCGTCGCGGGTCCGGCCACCGCGGCCGGCCGTTCGAACCGGCGAAACAATCGCATGAGGCGCCCGTCGCAAGCAGCGATCACTTCCTGGCGCGCGCGGCAAGATGTTGCTTCAGTTGCGCTATCTGGACGGCCGACCACCCTTGCGGGTCAGTCACGGCGAGCCACGCATTGACGTAGTGTTCGGGCGCAAAAACATGTCCGTAGCCCATCGGCGAGTTGGTCGACACGGCCATGTCGAGGGCGAGCTGCAGCATCGATACGACGGGGTACCACCGCAGCTCCGGCGAGACGTCCGGGCCGCGCGGCGCATTCATCCAGGCCGGACGGCGATAGAAATCGCTATAGGCGAAGAACGTCAGTGGATCGCTCGCATACTGGAGGTAGACGATGCGCAGCGGACCCCAGGGCGCGTCCCTCGGACCGGGGTCGCCGTTCTGGTTCATGAAACGGACAAAGGACCCGTCCCGGAATTGCGGCAGCCAGGCCGGTGACCCGGCATTGCGATGCTCTGTCACGCTGCGCCAGATTCTGCTCTTGAACGGCGGACCGCTCCACAGAGCCCCCTGGACAGGGTCACCAAGCATCTCGAAAAGCTCCATCGATCTCTCGGAATTCATCGCTCCCAAGCTCAGGCCATGCAGATAGAGTTTCGGCCGACTCTCGTGCGGGAGCGTCGTCCAGTATCCATAGACTGCGGCAAACAAAGCATTTGCGGCCTCTGAGCCGTATTCCGGCTCGAGCAGCAGCGCTAGCGGGCTCGACAGGTAGGAGTACTGCTGGGCCACGCTCGCCACGTCGCCGTGGTGGAGATACTCGACCGTATCCATCGCAGAGGGATCGATCCAGCCGGTGCCGGTGGGCGTGATGACGACGAGTACGGAGCGTTCGAAGGCGCCGACGCGTTTCAATTCATCGAGGGCGATTTGCGCCCTTTCCTCCGCCGTGTCGGCGGCACCGAGCCCGACATAGACCCGGATAGGTTCGAGCGCATCGGCGTGCGTGAACGCACGTATCTCGGCGGCGGTTGGTCCTGTCGCGATGAATTCGCGTCCTGCTCTTCCAAGTTCTTCCCAGCGGACGAGGGAAGCCGAGCTGCCGGTCTTGAGCGGAGATTCAGGTTGCGGCCGGTCCGGCTCGATGAGGGCGTCAACTGCCGCGAAGGACGAATCGGCCAAGTGCAGCGCGTAGCGGAAGAGCACGCCGTTTGCCATCGTCCAGAACAACAGTATTGCGACTGCGAAACCGATCACCTTCGAAACCCTGCGTGGGACGAAGCGGCCCGACCTTTCTGAAAACCAGCGGGAGATACCTTTGAAGAGCCTGGCAAGCGCGATGACCACGAGGAACGTAGCGATCGCGATGAAACAGACCTCAACCGGATGCGCGCTCGTCACGGGTTCGAGCTGCATCAGTCGACGGATCGAGTTCTGCCATTCCGCCGCCCACCACAGAAACAGTATGGCGATGACGGCGGAAGCGGCCGCGACAGCAATCTTGAGAGAGAGCAGAAGCCGCTCACGCGGTTCCGGCAGTTCCATATAGGTCCATAGCCATCGCCAGGCGACTCCAATGCCGTATCCGACGGCGAAACATGCCCCGGACAGCACGCCTTGGGTCAGGTAGGTGCGGGGAATGAGCGTCGGAGTAAGCGAGGCGACGAAGAACAGCGTGCCCAAAACGAGGCCGCCGGCGGAAAGCGAGCGCCAGAACCTTGTCACCCAGCTGCGCATACGGCCGTTTCGCTTCCCTTTGGGATGGATTGTCTCGGATGAATACGAGAGGCATCATGGCTCGCTCTCGCGTTTAATAGAAGGACGCAGCTGCTGAAATATCCGGTTGCCTCGTCCGGCAAGTCGCAACATGTACTCGGTTGAGCGTCGACCTTTCGCGCCGACGCCACGACCGCCAGCGTAGTCGCCTGCGACGTCAGCTTTCAGGAAGCGGCAAAGCTGGCCTCTACAGTCGAGATGCGGCGTCAAGTTGCCCGTTCCAGCAGCCGGCTCAGGCGGCAAAATCTGACTCCATTGTCGACCTCAGCCCGGACAAGTACCAATTGCAGGGTCTTCAGGAAGGAAGAAGCTTCGCCGCTCGCAAGGGGTGAGTTCGCGAGGAACGGTGCGCCGGGCGAAGTCAATGAGGTCCTTGGGTGTCTGGAAGACGCGAACGATGCGGACCCTTTCCTGGCCGGAAACAATTGCGATCTGGGTGCCGTCCGAACTGAAAGCTGCGCGTGTGAGGCCCGGTCGAACGGTCGCTTCGTCCTGGCTGGCAAGGACGGCAATCTGGCGCCCCGATTGCGTCGCCCATAGCCGGACCGTGCGATCTTCGGACGACGCGGTCACGACATACAAACCGCTGGGACTGAACTGGGCGCTGCCCACCGCGCCGCCGTGGCCCCTAAGAACGGCCATTTCCCGTCCGCCCGAGACGCTCCAGATCCGGACGGTTCCATCGCCTGAGGCCGTCATCAGCGACTGACCGTCGGGGCTGAAGGAGACCACCGTCACCTCGCCGGTGTGTCCTTCTAGCTTTACGACGTTTGCTCCGTCCGCTGTCGACCAAATTCGGGCCGTATGGTCGAGTGAGCCCGTGGCGACCAGTTGACCGTCTGGGTTGAAGGCCGCTGCCGTGATGCGGTCCCGGTGCCCCACAAGGGCCTTAAGCTCAGCTCCGCCCGCCTTCAGGAGGTGGCCCGCATTGTCTTCCCTGGCCGCGAAGACCAGACGTCCGTCGGGGCTAAGAATGGCCTGCGGCAGCTTGCTGCTTGTATTGATGACGGCCAGCTCGGTACCGGTCGCCACATCCCACAGCTGGGCAGTACCGTCGATCGATGCGGAAACAAGCGATTTGCCATCGCGACCAAACTGGATCTGGATCAGTCCGCCATGTGCTCGGAACTGGGCGGTCTCGAATCCCCTGGCAACCTCCCAAATTCGGACCTGGCCCCCAAGAGAGGCCGTCGCGACGCGCCTTCCATCGGGACTGAACGTCGCGCGTTGAACGATCTCATGTGTATCGAGCCGGATGATCTCGCGGCCGCTCACGACATCCCAGAGATGCGCCGCGCTGTCGCCGCCACCGGTCAGCAGGTGGATATTGTCTGGACTGAAGACCGCGAAAGTCGGCCGATATTCATGAGAGAGCGTGGTCGTCAGTGCGCCGTCGACGTCCCACAGCCGAGCTGTGCCATCGTGCGAAGCCGTGAGAAGAATGTTGCTGTCGACCGGGCTGAATTCCAGATGCTCGACCAAAGATTCATGACCGGCGATCGTCGTGACCAACGAGGCGCGTTCAACGTCCCAGATGCGGACCGGCCCATTGACGGAAGCGGTTGCCAGGAAGCGATCGTCCGGGCTGAAAGCACCGTTCATCTCTTCATCGCGTTCATCCGCACCGATATCGGCGAGCTTCAAACCCGAAACCTCCTGGCCGAGCAGGTCATGCAACGTTCCCAACGCTCCATCCCAAATCCGGGCAGCGCCATCGAGTGATACCGTGGCGATCCGCTGACCCCCGTGACTGAAAATCACGCCGTTCAATTGCGTGTCGCTCTTGTGGCCGTCCAGCTTCGCGATCTCCGTTCCTTTCGACAAATCTAAAAGGCTGGAAGTGCCGCCGTATGAAAGCGGGCCGCATGCGCCAGCCAGCAACCGGCCCCCGTCCGGGCTGAACGCCAGGCTGTAGGGCCGGGAGTTCACCCGGATTGACCGCGTCAGTGCGCCATCCGCGGTATTCCAGATCGAAACAAAGTGCTTGCGTGCCGTCGCGAAGCTGTGACCGTCCGGACTGAAGCCAGCCCGTGCATATCCGTCGCTTCTTACACTCACGACTTTTCTCCCGGTCCGAGCGTCCCAGAGCACTGCATCGCTGTTCTCCCCCGCCGTCAGCACCTGGTTGCCATTCGGGCTGAAGATTGCGGTTGGATAATTGCCTACCGGCTGCAGGATGAAGAGCTGTTCTCCCGAGATGGCGTTCCAGACGCGTGCAGTGCCGTCCCTCGCGGCCGTCAGGATACGGCTCCCGTGCGGGCTGAATTCAGCCCTCTCCACGGCCCCTCCATGACCTTTTAGAACCGCAGTTTCGGCACCGCTGGAGATGTCCCAGACGCCTGCAGTTTTATCGTAGGATGCAGTGACGATGTGATCGCCGCTCGGATTGAACGCGGCATCCGCGACGCCGGCGCCATGCCGGAAGATTTTGATCTGGTGGTGCGCCAGCAGGGCCTTGAAGAGGGCTGCCTCCGCTTCAAAGAGATAGGGCCGCTCGGACTGGTCTTTCGAGGGCAGTGCTTCGAGCGCCAACAGGATCGCAGCCTCGGTGTTGCCTGTCGCCGTGGACTGCTGCGAAAGAAAAGCGAGCGAAAGAGACTGGTTGCGCAGCGCCAGGTCGCGTTGCGACCTTGCTTCCTCCTGCGCCCTGAAGGCGACCAGTGCACCTGCGCCCGCCACGAGGGCGAGCATTATCGCCACAATCGCTGCATTGCGCGTACGGCGGGCAAGCCGGTTTGCTGCGGCAGCCGCGAGGCTCCGGCGCTCGGCCTCGCGCTCAAGGCGCTCGCGTTTTGCCTCTTCTGCGGCCTCGATCAGCGCCAGCTCTGTGTGCCGGTCCTTCTCCTCTTTCTGCCGATGGGCACGCAAGGACGCCTCGATGTATTCAAGTACGTCATCGTCGACCTCCTCCCGTCTTGACAGCATCAGCTCTTCGCCCTCCGCGAGACGTTTGCCGGACGGAAGGAGAAGCTCTCGATTCCTGCTCTCCAGGTGCCATCGGTGGGTGTCGGCCCTGAGGCGTTCGCGCGTCTCGAGGAAGTCCCGGTTTGCATTCACAATGTCACCGGCGCGCGGCCAACGGCTCAACAGTGCTTCATGTGCGACGCGGACGAAGACATGCCCCCCGGCGTCCTCATCGCTGACGAGGAGCCGTGCGTCGATCAGGGCCCTGACGAGAGCCGATCGCGCGGGAGTGCCCGCAATTTCGGTTAGCAGGGCCGGACGTGCCGTCACCGTTTCATCACTTGGACTTGCTGTGGTGAGGGCGCGCAGCACTGCGGGTAAGGCCTCCTGGATGTTGGGCGCCAGCAAGTCCACAACTTCATCGGCTCGGCGCGCGATTGCGCCTTCGAGCCCGCCGAGCGCGCGATAATGCGCAAAGGTGAGAACTCGGCGCTCGCGGCCGGCCTCGTACAACGCGTCGAGCACAAACTCGAGAAGCGGCAATGATCCGGGATCGGCAGCTGCTGCCTCCTGCAGGACATCGTCGAGCCGCCCCAACTCTGCACTCTCCTCAAAGCGGATCCCGGCAACGCCCGCCGGTTCGCGGATGATCTGCCCGATCTCTGGGCCAGTCGGCGGCAGGAGTTCGTAGCTGGAGAGGCCGTCCTTAAGCGCCGAGAAACCCTGGACCTCTCCGCAGCGGTGAAAAAAGTCCGAACGGATCGCCGCGATCACCCAGACCAGTCCGCTCGCGGCCAGCACCGCCATGAGCCGCACAAGGGCCTCGCGCGTCGCCGGCTGCCTCTCTGTCGTGAACAGCTCCTCCAACTGATCGATGGCGACAAGCAATCTGATCTGCGTGCGGGCCGACCCGGCGGCCTTGCCAAGTGCCTGTCGGACCATCGCCATCGCCCGATCCGGCGCGCTCCTGCAGAGCAGAGCAAACTCCGCGGCTGTTACTTCGCGAGACAGCTCCGGCAGAGCAGCTTCGCTAAGCAGTGCCACAGCCAACACGGCGAATGCATCCGGTCCTTCGGAGAGGCGGATCAGGCAGCGACGCCACAAAGATATGCCCGCCACGGCTCCAGCCCGGGTCAATGATGGCAGCAGGCCAGCGCGCAGGAGGGAAGACTTGCCGCAACCGCTCATTCCGTAAATGAGAAGGAATGCCGTGCCGCTAGCTGCCTGCCGCTCCAGTCTTGCAGTGCAGGCAGCAATCGCCCGCGCTCGGCCGAAGAAGAGATCGGCATCTTCGAATTCGAAGGCATCGAGACCGCGAAATGGCGACCTGACCGGTTCTTCCGAAGCAAGGGGTACCCGGTAGACGCGCAAGGCACGTGCTACGTCCTTCAGCTTGTGCTCGCCGAGATCGATGAATTCCAGCGAGAGCCGGTCTCGAGCCTGGGCCTGGACCGCTTCCGTGACGCAAATCCCGCCCGGTCGTGACAATGTTTGCAGATGAGCGGCGACCTCGACGGCCTCGCCCGCGAGGTGGTCGCCCTCGGCGACGACATAACCCAGGTGGACACCGATGCGGAAACGCAGCCGCTTTGTCTCGGGAATTTCGCAGTTCCGCCTATCGACCTCGTGCTGAATCTCGCCCGCACACCGCATCGCCTCGACAGGGCCGGTAAACTCGGCGACCACACTCTCTTCGGTGCTCCAGAACACACCGCCTGCATGTTGAACCAGCAGCCGATCGATGATCTGCCTGTATGCCCGGAAAGTTGCAGCGGAGATCCGCTTATCCTTGCCTGTCGGCTGGCCCCCAGCGGCCACTTGGGCTGCCAGGACGGTGGCCATTCTCGGTCCAGCATTTGAGGGAAGGACCAGCCTATAACCGCGCCTCGGCACTGTCTGCACGACGGCCTGCCGACCGTCGTTGAGCGCCGCACGGATCTCGTGAATGCATTGCACCAGGCTGTCGTCGGTCACGGCTATGCCGTTCCAGACTGCCTTCATCAGGTCGTCCTTGGTGATGACGCGATCAGCGTTCTCCAGAAGGTGACGAAGCACCGCGAAGGTCTGGTGGCGAAGTGCGATTGTCCTGTTGGACTTGTCGCGCAAGGTCTCGCTGCTCAGATCGGCGGTAATGCCGTTGAGTACGAACGTCGTGGGCGGCGAGCTATTCAAGCCGGTTCCCTCACGCACGAAGCCGCAGTCCAATTCTTCGATCTTAGCACGGTTCGCACTGCGAAGAGTCATCGCCATCCAGACCGGCGGGGAGCGCAGATTTCGGCGAATGATCGGAAGCCATTCGTGACCAAAGAGACGCCTCGGACCGACAATTGCATTCTCAGCGGGAGGCTCGCCATGGACTACTTGGTGCGGATTGCTCGATCTGCGGGTGCAAGACCGGTGCCACGGCTCACGAGCCTCTGCCTGCTCAGTCTGTTCTTCGCGATGGCGTCACAGGCTCACTCAACCGACCGTCGCGCGGACGACCTGACCGAAGTCGATCTGCAATTGATCCTTGCCGTGGACGTCTCGCCATCGATGAGCAAGGTTGAGCAAAGAGTGCAACGCGACGGCTACGTCGATGCTTTCCGCCACGCAGACATCGCGAGGGCAATCAAGTCGGGAGAGCGGGGCAGGATCGCCGTGCTCTATCTGGAGTGGGCGGGGCCACGTCAGCAAACAGTCATTATGCCTTGGACAATTGTCGAAAGCCTCGACGACACTCTGACTTTGGCAGACAGGCTCGCGGCGCTGCCGTTGACTGAAGGCCGCGGAACGTCGATTTCCGGCGCATTGTCGGCCGCGAATGATCAGTTCGCGAAGAGTGGCTTGCGCAGCCCGCGCAGGGTTGTTGACGTATCCGGCGACGGACCCAACAATGCCGGAGCGCTCCTTGACCCCATCCGGCAGGTTCTTTTTGCGGAAGGCGTGACAATCAACGGGCTGCCTATCGCAATGCCCCGCATTGGCGGGGCCGACGGGTTTGCGATGTACGACCGCTCCAACCTCCAATCCTATTTCGAGCGCTGCGTCATTGGCGGGCCAGACGCATTTACAATCGGCGTCACCGAGACCGCTATGTTCGCCATTGCAGTCCGTCGAAAGCTGGTGCGTGAAATCTCCATGAACATGGGTCAGGTGATCCACGCCAGCTACACCGTGCGTTCAGACCGCACGGTCGATTGCAATGGGATCGCTCAGGTGCCGGGCCGGTAGCGATAGGCGATTGGGTGGCCGCGTTGTAAAGGGTGGCAGCAACGCGCACCGCTGCCTACAGTCAAATTGAAGTTGCTTGCTGACCCAGGGCCACTGGCTTGCCATGCGGTGTAGTCAGGTAGGCGTTTCGCCAATCCTGTTGGCGTCTGTCCACCTCGGCCCGTAGGGCGAACTGGCTCCTGTCCAGTATCTGCTCCAGAGCGCTGAGAAAGGCCCCGTAATAGATCGCGTCGGGGTCCATGGCTGGATCGGTCGCCCGTCGATCAAGCTCGGCGCCCAAGGTCTGAGACCAATCCGCGGCTTCGATCTTTCCGTCGGTGATGAGCAGTTCGACCAGCGCAATGACCTGAGCGTGCCATTGCTCGGAGAAGACAGGTTCGCCATCGCGATGGCGCCGCGCGCGACGGGCGATCTCAGGCCGGCTCAAGATAGCTGTCCCACATGTCGATCCGCAGGCTGTCTGCGCTGTCGCCGGCTTCAGGCCAAAGATCCGACATGCGAAACCGCACGACGTATGTGTGCTCGCGCCGTATCGTGCCGACAGCTTTCTCGTCGGGCAAAGGCTGTGGTCCGTTCACGCTGTCGACAACCCCGGGTCGGCCGCGGACATACCCAGCCAGCCGCGTGTGCATTGTGGCGACGTCGCGCCGTGCCACAATCTTGTCGCCGGCCTTGAACCTTGCCCCTGAGGGCGAGACCTCGACCGCAGGCCTGGGCGCCTCGTATTCGAAGGTTCGACTTGAGGCCCTGCCGTCGAAGAACTCCTGAACGCCCGCGACGCCTTCATCCACAGACGTGACCATCATGGCCAGAATCCACTTCTCAAAATAGTCGAGGCCGAGGTAGGCGTCCGGGGGAAGCCTTTCCAAGACGTGGCGATACCAATCGAGCGTCCAGCCCGTGCGATCCGTCGTCAGCTTTTTCATCGACATCATGGCGATCGCCCATGTGCGCGCCTTCCATTCATCGGAAAACAGAGGCGAGTCATCTTCTGCGACGTTCGGGATCGGCCTGAACCCTTGCCTGCCGCCGAGGTCGTGTACGGTATCCATCACCCCACCTGCCGCTTTGGCGACAGGTCCCTCATCGTCCCGATCATTGCATTGCGCGTCACGAGGCCGGCGAGGTCCTCTTCGGTCCAGCCGTCCGTCCCCTTCGGACGCTCCGGGACCACCATGTACCGACGGTCTGAAGTCGAGTCCCACACCGTGACCTGAACCTTGTCCGGCAGGTCGGTTCCGAATTCGGCGAGAACGCCACGCGGATCGCGGACCACTCGTGCCCGGTACTCGGTCGACTTGTACCAAGATGGAGACATTCCCAAGATTCCAACCGGATAGCAGGAACACAAGGTACAGACGACAACGTTGTGGATCTCCGGCGTGTTGAACACTGCGACAAGGGGGTAATCCTTCCTGACGCTTGGGACGATTTCCGAAAACGCCTCGGCCGCATGTTTCGCCAGGCGTTCGGCGAACTTGGGATCAGTCCACGCCCGCGCGATGACCTTGGCTCCATTCATCGGACCTACGTTTTCCGAGTAGTCGTCGAGCCACTTGTCCACGGCGTCGGCCGCCAGAAAGCCTTTCTCGACCAGAACCGTCTCCAGTGCTTTCAGGCGAAGCGCCGGTTCAGGCGGAAGATGGCTGTGCAATTCCCGATGAAGTTTGGCAACCTTGTCGGAATCGTATGAACTCACAGCTGATCTCCCTGAGTATCATCCTTGCTTCGACCGCGCCCGGGGGCCCTTAAGGGTTGCGTGGCTAACTCCTTGCCGACCATCAAGGACCAGACTATTGGAGCAGTGCACTCGAGTCATTCAATTTCTGACCTTACGTCAGCTTGGAGGTCGAAGCCGATGTCTTGCAGCTTTGAGCCCCGCAAGCGGCGATGCGCCCGGCCAAGATCGCATCGTCTACGGCGCGCGATACCTTGAAAATCGTCACCATTTGACGATGCCGACGCCGGCGATATTGTGAACCGCATGACCGACCAGCCCAAGCACCAGGATGACGATCCCGATCGCCAGATCGATCGCCAGCAGGAAACAGGTTTTGAGCGCAGAGTTCCCTTGCCCGCTGGCTACCGACAAGGTGTCATCTCCGCGATCACCGTGCTGCTCGGATTTTCGCTTCTTTTCCTGCGGTACTGGAATTTCGAAGTCGAGGGCGGATGGACGTTTGCCTCGATCCTGGCGACGCTGCTGCTGGCACTGGCCATCGTCCTTCAGTTCGTTGCGCTGTGGCGGTCTTTGCTCCCACGAGACGATGACGAGCCGGTTTATCAGGTCACGCTGCGCTGGTTCCTCGCCTCGATCGTCGCGCTCCTTGCGGGTGTGCTCCTCGCCGGGCTGACGGCTTCGCACGTCTTCAATCTTTGATCGATTGCCAGGCCCGCGACTGCCGCCGTCCAGCCCTGGCGCCTGTTTCGCCTCGGGTGGTTCCGCCCGAGCCGAGCTTCCCCTAGATCGGGCGGCCCCTCGCTGCGGGCCGGCGCTTCGTGGCGGCGAAAGGCGTTAAGCCTTGCGCAATCTTCGCGGTCTATCTTCAGGGGCAGATTGGCGAGGGAACATGAAACGCAAGCCGCTTCTGCTTTTTGCCTTCCCGTTTCTCATTCTTGCGATCCTGGCTGGGGAACGCATGGCAGCCTTCCTGCTCGGAGCCTATCCAGCCAGCCCCACCGCGTGGTGGATATGGCTTGAACTGCGCCCTTTGTCGACGATGCTTTGGCAGCAGGTCGATGTCTATCTGGGTGGCTCGATGGCCGTCGACGCCGCCGTCCTCGCCGCCGCATCGATCGTCTGCTGGATGGCGTGCCAGACCCGAAGGTCGGCTTTCTTCTTTCTCACCAACCACGTCGCCCTGCTCTTCGCCGGGCTGATGATCGCGGTCGGCAGCCATTCCGAAACGGCGAGCACGATCGCTGCGTTCACCTCGCCCGGCGGTCTTCCGTTCTCGCTGGCGATGGATTTCACCTTGAAGAACAGCCTTGTGCTGCTTCTGGGCACCGCGGCCTGTGCGTACTGCCACATCGTCTTCCTCGCCGAAGCGCGGGCGCGGTCCGAAGCCCGGACCACCCGCATCATGGCCCTGCAGCGCGATCTCTAATCAATTCCGCGATCTCTACGGCAATTCCAGGAAAAGTGTGAAACGGTTTCCCGGGAAAAGCGCGTAGCGCTTTCCCTTGGGGAGTCGCGTCAGAACAAAGCGTTAGAGCGGGCGCCACCCGCCACCTGCGCCCTGCCAAAATCCATGCCCTACGAGGTCTAATTGATCCTCTTGTAATAGACCTTGCCGTCAGGCTGCTGGATGCGCTGGTAGTTGGAGCTTGGGGGAGGGGGCGACGCCGGCGCGGCCCTCTTCCTGGGCGTGATACTGGGTTCGCTCGCGCTTTCGCCTTGGAGAGCTTCGGGCGCTTCCGCCAGCGTGCTGGTGGTCATCTCCGGCGGCTCCACCGCACCCGGCGTGGCCTCGTCGCCGGCGATCGGCCTAGTCAGTGCCAGCTGGGCAACGTTGCTATTGATCTCGTTGAAGCTGCCTTGCAGTTGGCTGTCCAGTTTCTCGAACCGGCTCTGGAAGCCGTTGTTGACCGTGTCGAGCCGTGCCGCGATCCGCTGCTCGAACGCCCCGAGCTGCTCCAGCCGCGCTTCGACGAAACGCAGGTCGCTCATGCCGCGATAGAGATAGATCGCGGCGGCCATGTTGATCGCAGTGACCACCAAGGCACCGCTGGCGACGAGAATGGCAATGGCCCTTGCCTTGCTGGGTCTCTCGATGACGACGACCTGTTCGCGCTGCTCCTGTTGTCCGATATCGATCGCCGGCATGTCCGGTTCGCTGAGCATCGTCATTGGACCACCACCTTCGCGCCGACCGCGACGCGCTTGAAAAGATCGATCACATCGGTGTTTGTAAGCCGAAAACATCCCGATGTCCCGTCGAACCCGACACCAGACGGATCATTGGTGCCGTGTATCCGGTAGAGTGTGTCGCGACCGTCACGAAGCAGGTAGAGCGCCCTTGCGCCGAGGGGGTTGTAGGGCCCGGCGGGCACCATTTTCGGCAGCTCCGGCTGGCGGGCCCGCATTTCCTGCGGCGGGCGCCACTCCGGCCATTCGGTCTTTGCCCCCACCTTGACGACGCCGGTCCAGCCAAACCCGTCGCGTCCGACGCTGATCTGGTAGCGGAGCGCCTGGCCCTGGCGGGTCACCAGGTAAAGCGCTTTCTCGTTCTTGCGGATGATGATCGTTCCTGGCTGCTCGGTGGTTGCGAAGGCAACCGTCTTGCGCAGGCTGGGGCCCATCGCCGGCAGCGGCGGCATATCCGAAAGGCTCGATCTCGCCTGGGCGAAGTCCTGGACGGATAGCGCCAACGCCGCGCCCAGCAGGCTGGCGTAGGCCAACCCCTGGACGATCCGGTAGCTAGCGTGCAGCGTCATCGAGCCGCTCTTTGAACATCCGCTTCAGGTCCTTGTTGAAGCGCGCCCGCCCATCGACTTCGGAAGGCAGGATCGCACGATTCAAGGCGTCGGTCAGCAGCGCATTGTCCAGCGGGACCGACTTGATATGCGGCGCCTTGAAGATCTTCTCGAGCTCGCTGCGCGAGAAGTGGTTGCCGAACCATTTGCGCTTGTGCTTGTTGGCGACCAGCGTGATGTTGACCGCATTGCCGCGCAGCTCGCGGATCTTCGTGTAGAGCCGCTTGCCTTGCCGCAGCGAAGCGACGTTGAGTTCGAAGACGATGAAGATCTCGTCGCTCGTCGACAGCACGGAGTTCTGCCAGGGCGTTTCGATGTTCGGCAGATCGATGACGATGTCGTCGAAACGGTAGGCGACCAGGTCCAGCAGCCGGAACACGAAATCGCTGCCATGCGGCTCGAAAGGCAGTTGCGGCCTTTCGAAGGCATACATGGTGAGGCCGGACGGGCGCGACAGCTTGATGACATCCATCAGTTCGACATCGAGCCGTTCCGGCTGGCCGATGATGCCGGCGAGGTCGAACTGGTTGAATAGGTTGAGATAGGCGCCGCAATTGGCGCTTTGGAAATCGAGATCGACCAGGCAAGTGGAAGCCGCGCGTTCGGCCGATTTCGAGGCCAGGTGTTCGGCCGCCGACAAGGCCAGCGTCGTGGCGCCGGCGCCGCCGCTGGCGCTGACGAAGGTGATGATCCGGCTTTTCGTTCCCTGGTTGCCGGTGTCGTGGAAGGTCACCGCGTTGAGCAGTTCCTTGGCATCGAGCGGCTTGTGCAGCCAGTCGGACGCGTTCATGCGCACCAGCACCCGCGTCTGCTCCGACGTCAATTCGCCGGAAACTGCGATCAGCGGCACGCTTGCCCATTTGGACCGTGCCTCGACGATGCCGGCCTGGCCGAGCACCTCGCCATTGGCAAGGTCGAGGATGACGATGCCGGGACGCGTGTCGGCGGGCGGCCCCTTGAGGAAGTCGGCGGTCTCGGAAACCCTGACATCGTAGATCGCCAGCGCCTCGAGCCGCGTCGCCACCTCGCGCTTGAAGTTCGGATCCGACGAGAACAGCGCCACCTGCTTGCGCTTGGTCGGTGTAACCTTGGTGTTGATGGCATTCATGATGGGGTGCTCTTCAGATCTTCGCCCGTGACCGTGCTCAGCATGGAGGGCATTGGAATGCTTCCGAATCCGTACAGTCCGCCCAGGAAGAAGAACTGGTAGGTCCTGTTCTTCAGGTTGACGGTGATTGTCGGCACCGGTCCGCCCAATCGTGTCTGGTAGCCGAGGCCTGTGGCAGCGTAGGTGATGACAACATTGTCGCGTCGCAGGCCGGGGAAGAAGTGGCACATGCCGCGCCGCATGGTGAGCCACTGGGCTCCGGTGATTGTCGGACAGGCGTTGTCGTTGGTGACAGCCGTGTCACCCCGGAATATGCGGCTGAAATTGGCGGCGCTGAACGTGCCGCCATTGCTGCAGGCGCCTGTGGTTCCAGTGTAAGTGCAGACGAAAGGTCCATACGCGCCGGCGGCAACCGGCGCGCCAGGATTCGCGATCGGCGCGGCAGTCGCCAGATTGGTTACAACCGGATCGGAGATGGATGCCAGCCGCGCGCCGATCTGGACGGCCTTGGTCGCGGCGTTCCATTGGTAGAGCGCGTAGCCGAAATCGACGAAGCCCAGCGTCAGCGCAAACAGCAGCGACGAAACGATGGCCATTTCCACCATCGCTGTCCCATCTTCCGATTTTGCGAAACGCTTCATCATGATCAGAACCGGATGTACCGCTCCTCATGAGAAGCGTTCAAAGTGATCGGACCGATGCGCAGCAACGACAGCATGCCGATGCCGCTATAGGAAAAAGTACCCTCCACTCTGACCTTGCAGACCTTTGTCGTGGTAGAACGGTAATCTGTGGCGCCCGTAGTAGCGTTGACGGCGTCAATGCAGGAGGCGGGGGCGGCGATGGTCACCGTCACATTCGCTTTCGCCCAGCCATTGATGCGCGGAGGGTCCGTTGCTGGATTCGCGTTCCATTTGCCGAACACCGCTATGTTGGTAGCGATGTCGGCGCAATCGATCGCCGCAAGACCGTTGTCGGTGTACATCTGGCTGTTGCAGCGCGCGCCGTAACGGGCGGCATCAGAAAGTCCGGCCTCCATCAACAGCTTGTCGTGGATCAGATTGCCGAATTCGAAAACGCCCGCCGACAGGGGCACCATCAACGGTAGTATCAGAGCCGTCTCGACAATTGCGGTGCCGCGATGGTCGCGTCGAAATCTCTGGAGGTGACGGAACAGAGTGCTGATCATCGCCATCACCGGTAAAGCTGGGCTTCGTCGCGCAGGTAGTTGTCGAGTGTGCCGTTGCCGCCCTTACCGGTGATGTCGACCAGTTCGACGAAGATATCTTTCCCGTCGTGGATCGGTTCGGTGATGAAGAAACTGGCAAATCTCCTGACCGGAATGCCCGTCAAGCGGCCGGTAAATTTCAAGCCGGAAGCCTGGAGCGCCTTGCAGTCCAAGACCGCGCCGTAAAGCAACCGGCGGTCAGGAATCGAGATCGGGGTACCAGCTCCGGCCGGCGGTGTGCCTTTTTCTCCACCGACAGAGGCATCGCCGACGATGCTGTCATTGGTTAGAGGATTTCCATCGGGATCGAGTTCGTAGCGATAGACCTCATACCGCGTCGGGAGGTTGGCGCCAGTGCCAGATAGAGCCGCAGGCACAACACGCAAGGGGTGGTTGGCTGCCCAGTAGCGCGCGAAGTTCCAGTCGCCTGCGCCCATGCGGCCGCCCATCATGGTGCAGTTGCCGGCGATCTGGCAGGAGTCGCGCTCAAGCCCGATGCCCTTTGTGGGATCCGTTTGGTAGGTGACCTTGTTGCTCTTGACGAACTTGTCCCAGTTTATGGCGCCCTTGCGCACATTGACGGCAGGTCCGTCGGAGTAATTGGACGAATCGATACCGAAACGCGAGTTGATGCCATTCTCCACAGGTCCGGCGTTCTGTCCCGGCTCCGTGTCGACGCCGTCGCGTGAATAGCAATTCTGCGGCTTGGAGTCAGCGAGCATCTTTTCGAGCTGATTGGCGCCGTTGCCGAACGGCGAAGCCAGGAAAGCGAAGTTACCTGGCATGTAAGACCCGTCACCACGCAACTTGATCTGCCGGCGACGGTATTGCCTGGTCTGCGCTGCCTGCTCCAGCGTGACGCCGCCGGTGATGGTTGTATCCTCATAGGGATTGCACATGAAAACGGGCGTGTAATCGCAAACGCCTGATGTGAACCCGGCAGTCGCCACTGACCCGATGGCCCACGAATTGTTGGTGCCGCCGGGCAGGAACGAGGCTGGAAATAGTGTACCGAAGCCTTGGGGCGTAATCTTGACCTGTATGTATTTGGTCTCATCTTCGCCAATAGCAGGAGTGGAATCGGCAAGATAAGTCGCCTGGTTGGCAGTCGTTATCTGAGTGCCGTCCGTGGGGGGGATTGCCTTGAGGAAGCACCAGGAAATGCTTCCAGCGCTGTTGCATCGCGCCGTGCCGCCCGGTTGCCCGGAGCTCAGGGGAGCCCGATAGCCGGAGGTCGAGAAATTGCTTTGATTGTTGACAAGGGTTGCCATGGCGCGCTCTGACCGTGCCCATGAACCGGGAAGGCCATCAAGTTCTGCCGCTCCGGCCAGCGCAAATGCGTCGGCGGCCTTTTGCATGTCGTTTTGCAGATTGTTGGCCCGGCTCATATCGATCACCAGCACCGAAAAGCCGATGATCGCCGGCAACATGATGGCCACTAGAACGAGGGCTATACCCCTTTGATCCCGCCAGAACGCGCGAATGACTCGCAACATGGCCTTACTCTTCGCTCCCCTGACGCCAGGTCCCTCTTATTACCTGGCGCACTCAAACCGCATCCTTCTGCTCAATTCACTGGTTCGTCGTCACACCCGAGTTGCCGATATTGACCGTGATGGGCGGCGGCGCCGGCGGCGCCGGCGGATGTCTGTAGTTCTCGCCAACAATAGCAGCGCGCGTGCCGTCACCTTCGATCTTCGTGTTCTTTGAAGCCGGGTTGAGCGTGTCGACCGTCTGCAGCAGCGAGTTGAACTTCTGCGTGTCGCCGGCGGCCAAGGTCACCGTATCGTAGTTGTTCAGATAGTCCGCGGCGCAGCCTGACAGCGCGCTGGCGCACAGGGTGAGGATCAAGAGGCTATTTTTTGACATAGATCATCTTGTCCTTCGATTTGAAGTCGAGCATGTGGCCATAGGGGCCGGTGACGCCGTCGCCTGATTCATATTTCCGGATCATGTCCTTGTTCACCTCGAGCTGGCCCAGCACGAAGAATTCCGGGTCGTTGGCCGGCCGCGTCTTGTCGAACGGCGTCGCCAGTTGCTCGCCGGGCTTCACCGGCCGCACGAGATGCGGCGTGACGATGACCACCAGCTCGGTTTCTTCCTTCTGGTTGCTTGAACTGCGAAACAGCGTTCCGATAACCGGCACCTGGCCGAGCCATGGCACCTGGTCCTGGAGCTTGGTGGTCTTGCTCGACAGAAGGCCGCCGAGCGCGAAGCTCTGGCCGTCGCGCAATTCGACGACGGTTTCCAGCTTGCGGTTGGTGAAGATCGGATCGCCGGCGGTGGTGAAGCCGGTCAGGTCGCTAACCTCCGGCGCCAGCCGCATGTGGATCTTGCCGTCGTCGAGTACGACTGGCGTGAACACCAGATTGACGCCGAATTGCTTGTACGTGATGAAGATCTGGCCATCCTTGTCGAGAGTGCGGATAGGGACTTCGCCGCCGGCGTTGAAGCTGGCTTCCTCGCCCGAAAGCGTGGTTAGGTTCGGGTTCGCGAGCATGCGCACCGCGCCCTTGGACTCCAGCGCCTCGATGATCAGATCGACCTTGATGTTGTTGTCGATAACGCGGGTGATCAGGGCTCCGAAGGGAGTGGAGTTGGACAGGAGGCCGCTGAGCAGTTCGCCTGGCCCGAGCACGATATTGTCCTTGTCGACGGCAGCAACACCAGTACCCGTACGGGTCGTGCCTCTGCTGTTGGTGCTCTTGATCGACACGCCGAGGTCGCGGCCGGTGTTACGCTTGGCTTCCAGCACGCGCACTTCCAGATTGACCTGCTGGCTGTCGTCGACGACGACGGAGTTGATGATGGCATCGGGGCCATATTGCTGCGCCACTTCCATGATCGCCGCCAGCGTGGCGCCGTCCTTGACGTGCCCCCCAAGCCTGACCCTGCCGTTGACCGAACCGACTTCGATGCGCGACTTTGGCGCCACCTGGCGGATCGCCTGCGCCATGTCGCTGACGTCGACGCCGACCTCGATCTGGATGACGCCGAGCGAGCGCTTGTCCGTGGAGAAGAGATTGACCGTGGTGGTGCCTGCGCCCTTGCCGATGACATAGAGTGTGCGGTCGGTCATCGGCTGGGCATCGGCGATCTTCTCGTCGCCGACGACGATGTCACCCAGATTGGCATTCACTTGGATCGTTACCGATTGCGACATCGGCAGGAAGATCTTGTGGACGCTGGGGTTCGACACGTCGATGAAGCGGTCTGCGGCGTGAGCCGCGAGGCTCAACGACAGCAACGTACAGAAACCGGCTAGAACGGCGGCGGCCAGTGATCCCCAGAATACGCGCATCTACACTACCCCCTCGCCGGCTGATTCGGACTCCAGATATCCTAGTATGCCGGTCTTACTTTTGTCGCGGCACATCATATGTTTCGAGCTTTATACCTCGAAACACACCGACTGTCGCGCGCGCCGGTGGTTCCGGCTGCACATATTTGACCACTTCCTTCACAACTTCTTTCACCTGCGGCGCAGAAGCCACAGCCGGAGCGGGCTTCACCTTGCTCAGATCGTCGAGCTTGCTCCCCACTCGGTCGACTGCCTTGGTCAACCCCGCAAGCTTGTCGTCCGCGCGCTGACGTTCGGCCGCGGCAGCAGCGTCGTCTGCAGCCTGCTTGTCCAGCTCGGCTTGCCTTTTGGCGACGTCAGCCGGCGTTTCCCCGGTCAGGTCGGAAAGCGTCACGCGTTCGTTTGTCTCGCCCTTGCTGGCCGCTGCCTGACGAAGCGCCAGGGATAGCTGGCCCGCGCCAGCCGCCAGGGTCAGTTTCTGTGCGTCCTTGGTGCTGACTTCGACCGTCACCGCTTTGACCACGGTCGGGCTTTCCTTGCTTTCGTCGGCGACCTGGTCGATGGCGAGCACCTTCACGCTCTGCAAAAGTACATCGACAAAACTCTGATCCACGCCGTCGGGATTGCGCAGGGTGCGCGTCAACAGCACGTCAACCCGGTCGCCTGGGAACACAAATCCGGCAACGCCGAGCACGTCGTTGACCCGGATGGAAACGGCTTTCATACCTTCGCCGAGCACCGCCGATAGCGTGGCGCGCTGGCCAGGACCGGTAATTTTGGTGGCGAGGACAGGTTCGTTGGCGCCGATCGCCTGCAGCGCCTGTTTGGGGTCGCCGGTCAGGAGTTCCTTGGTCGTCTTGAAGGCGCCGGCCGGGACCGAGCCCGCAGGCCATGCGACTTCACGCAATTTGTCGGCCGACAGCGTGTCGCCGAACTTCAGCCCCACCGCGGCAACGACGACCGTATCGGCCTGGACGCCCTCCGCGCTCGCCATCGCGCTGCGCTGGCTGGCCAGCCAGATATTGATGAGAACCACCGCAAGCACGCCGAACACACCGGCGAGTACGATCATGATGATTGTGTTGCCACGCATAGCCCAAGCCCCAAACCCAAGGGCGGGAAGTCGCCCGCCGCGACTGGATTCAGGCCCGGATCGGATAGATCCGGGCCTGAAGCATTTTGATTAGCTGCCGACGCCCGCGCCGCAGGTGCCGATACCGCTGCCCTGCATCGCCGTGCAGAGGCCGGTGAAGCGACCGTTCACCCACAGGCCGATGCCGACGATGATGAGGATTGCCGCGCCGGCGATGATGCCGACCAGGATAGAATATTCGACCATGGCAGCGCCGTTTTCGTCGTCGCGGAACTGCCGGGCCATCGTCATGAGCTTCTTCATGCCAATTTCTCCCTTTGGAGGTTTGAACCCGACGAGACGAGCCAAGGATGAAATCCATACCCGAGCATCCCCCGTCATCTCAATCCTTGTCCCGCTAAAAAGCAGAGTCAAATGGGATTAACAGTTCCTTAACCTTCCAATACCTGGTCGGAAGGCAGGATAGTTTTTCCAAGAGCTTGATTCAATTAATTTTTCAACCGCCTTAACCATTCATTCACAATTTGGCCATACATCCGAATTCGGTATCACTAAATTAGCTAATATGCATAATCCTTTATATATAAGGGCTTACGAGGGGGCTTCGACCCGGCCCAGCTCATTACAATCGTTCATGTTCCGTGAGCGAGAGGTCGATTGCCGGGTCTTGGCGTGTCGCCAAATAAAAACGATTTTTTTTGACCCCCTGTCCTTAACTATGTCACAAGTATTGTCCATTCGGTGGAGGGTTCGGCGCTTGTGCCTTCCGTGGTTAACGCTTAGTTTCCAGGCAGGGGAATTTTCGGGGGACTTGGCGAGATGTTGGGCCGCTTCATAAAAGGACAGAGTGAGACACGGGCGCAACTGCAGCCGGTAGCAGTGACGCCCAGCGTTCCGTCTCCGGCGACGGACGCCACCGAAGGCGGCACCGATTTCCTGACCCTCAAGGTCGAGCTTCACCGCCATTTGATTGACCGCTTCAACCTCGCCGTCCTCGAAACAGCGTCCAAGGACGAAATCCTGAATGAGATCCGTCCGATCGTGCGCGAGTTCGTGCGCAGCCGAAACGTGCCGCTGAATGCGCGCGAGCTCGATCAACTGACAAGCGACACCGCCGATGAAATGCTCGGGCTGGGCCCGATCGAGCCGCTGCTCAAGGATGACTCCATCGCTGACATTCTGATCAACACCCATAATCGGGTCTTTATCGAGCGGCGTGGCGTGATCGAGGAAACCGCAATACGGTTCCGCGACGAGGCGCACCTGCTGCGTATCATAAACAAGATTGTCTCTGCCATCGGCCGCCGGGTCGACGAATCCGCGCCGATGGTCGATGCCCGACTGGCAGACGGTTCGCGCGTCAACATCGCGGTGCGGCCGATCTCGGTCGATGGCCCGCTGGTGTCGATCCGCAAATTCTCCAAGCATCCCTATTCGCTTGAGCGCCTGATCGCGTTCAACTCGATCCGCCCGCCGATGGTCGATCTGTTGCGGATTGCCGTGCAGGCGCGCAAATCGATCCTGGTTTCGGGAGGCACCGGCAGCGGCAAGACGACCTTGCTCAACGCCCTGTCGAGCTACATCCCTTCGAAAGAACGCCTGATCACCATCGAGGATGCGGCGGAACTGCAATTGCAGCAGCCGCATGTCGGGCGGCTGGAGACGCGTCCGCCCAATGTCGAAGGCAAAGGCGAGGTTCGCCAGCGCGAACTGCTGAAGAACGCGCTGCGCATGCGGCCCGATCGCATCATCGTCGGCGAAGTACGCGGCGAGGAAGCCTTCGACATGCTGCAGGCGATGAACACCGGCCATGAAGGCTCGATGACCACAATCCATGCCAACACGCCGCGCGACGCGATATCCCGGCTAGAGCAGATGGTCGGTATGGCAGGGATGCCGATGAGCCATGACTCCATTCGCGCGCAGATCGCATCCGCTATCGACATCATCGTGCAAACGCAGCGTCTTTCTGATGGTGGCAGGCGGGTCATCTCCATATCGGAACTGACCGGCATGGAAGGCAACGTCGTCCAGCTTCAGGAAATCTATCATTTCGTTCGTCGTGACGTGACAGCGGACGGCACCATCGTCGGCGATTTTCGAGCGACCGGCGTGCGTCCCCGCTTTGCCCAGGAAGTCGCAACGCTCGGGCATCAGTTTGCCAAGGATGCCTTCAACCCGCAGGTTGCCCTGTAATGCCGACCGGTCAGACGCTGCTTTACTTCATCTATGTACTTGCCGCTGCGTCGGTGATCCTCGCCGCCGAAACCTTTTACATGGCTTATGCCGCGCGGCGCGCTCGAGCCGGCACGATCAACCGGCGTCTCGCGCGCCTTGCGGAGGAAGCCCCGGCAGAGCAGACCTTGCAGGGCCTGTTGCGCGAACGCGGGTTGACGGTCACAGGCGATTATATCTTCGGCATGGTCGCCTTGAACCGGCTCTACACGCAGTCGGGCATCACCGGCAATCCGCTGGCTTTCGCCGCAATGTTCCTGCTGGCGGGATTGGTGCTGGCGCTGGTCCTTCCATTGATCTTGGGATTTTCGTTCACAGTAGGACTCCTCGCGTTTTTGCTTGTGGGATTCGCCCTGCCGCTTCTCGTTCTTCGGCGCGCACGCAACAAGCGTATCGTGAAATTCGCTGCCCAACTCCCCGATGCGCTCGACATGATCGTCCGTTCATTGCGAGCCGGGCACCCGACGACAGTGGCTATCACGCTTGTGGCGCGTGAAATGCCCGACCCGCTCGGCACCGAATTCGGCATTGTTTCCGACGAAATCACTTTCGGCCTCAGCCTGGAAAATGCCGTGCGGAAACTTTCGCAACGTGTTGGGTTCGAAGGCCTTCACCTGCTCTCCGTTTCGCTGTCAATTCAAGCCAAGACCGGCGGCAACCTCACCGAGATCCTGGCCAATCTCTCATCCGTGCTGCGCGAGCGACAGAAACTGCGCCTGAAAATCCGGGCACTGTCGGCCGAGGGCAGGATGTCGGCATGGATCATTTCGCTGTTTCCGGTGGTCATGCTTGCCCTGCTGATGGTTATCGCGCCGAGCTACTATGGGGATATTTGGAACAGTCCCCTGCTCATGCCGGCGTTCGTGCTCTTCGGACTCTGGGCGCTGCTTGGTGACTTCATCATGTACCGAATGGTCAACTTCGATTTCTGACAGGAGCGAACCATAAACCTGTTCTCAAATACCCAGGATCTGGGCCTTCTGGTTTCCATCGCTGTGTTCCTGGCGGCAATGGCGCTGTTCCTGTTCGGCGCGCTGGTTTTTCGGCCTGCCTTGCAGACGCGAAAGCTGGTCACGCAAAACCTGCTGTCTGAAGGGATCGCCAGCCGTCGGTCGTTGGTTGGCCAGGAACAACTCGCCAAGATATCGGCGCAACGACCGGTCGATGCCTACTTCCGCTCAGTCGAGAAAGAGCGAGGCGAGCCTAACGCTCTCGAAGCCAAGCTCTTTCGTGCCGGATTTTACCAGGCGAGCGCGCCGCTTTTCTATACCCTGTCCCGAATAGGGGCTGTCGCTGTCGGCTTTCTGGGAGTGTATACCGGCTTGCTTGCAGTGGTCCCGCCGGGAATTCCGGGGGTTCTTGTATTCGCGGTTTCCGCGCTGTTCGGCCTCGCTTGTCTGGTTATTCCGAGTGTCGCGCTGGATCGTTTCGAGAATGCCAAGAAGGAAACCTATCGCCGGGGTTTTCCCGACTTCATGGACATGATGATCACCTGCGCCGATGCCGGCATGAGCCTGGAGGCCGCCGTGGAGCGGGTGAGCCAGGAACTGGCTGGCACGCACAAATGGCTGGGGATACAGCTTTCGATCATGAATCTGCAGTTGCGCGCCGGCAAGCCGTTGCGTGAGGCCCTCCGGGATCTTTCCGACCGTCTTGGCCTCGATGAGGCGAGGGCACTTTCGGTATTGTTCCGCCAATCGGAGGAACTCGGCACCAGCCTGACGGATGCCCTGCGAGTCTACAGCGACGAGATGCGCGGCAAGAGAATTCTCAGGGCAGAGGAAAAGGGCAACGCGCTTCCGGTCAAGATGATGATCCCGCTCGGGGTCTGCGTTTTTCCGGTGGTCTTGATGATTGTCCTGTTACCGATCATTATCCGCATGAAGGGGATTTTCTTTTAGTTTTGTGTATGCTTTGGTCCTAATGTGAGTCGGGGGACCCTCGAGGGGAACTGCATGAAGAGGCTTATCGCTGTCGCAGCCTGCCTGTTGACGGTCGCGCTGGCCGGCTGCCAGACAGACCCCGCTGACGGTGTCGTTCGCACCAACGAGCCGTCGAAAGGCGACGTAACGTCCTTTGGCGATGCTTTCGACGGGCTGAAGACGGTCGCCGATGTCGAATATCACGCCTCGGACCAGGCCGTAGCCGAAGCCAAGAACCAGTTCCGCGCAGAAAACTACGGCAATGCCGGCGCCTTGTTCTTCAAGGCGACGCAACTGTCGCCCAATGACGGCAACGCGTGGATGGGGTTGGCTGCCTGCAGCGACCGGATCCACCGCTTCGATCTCGCCGACCGGGCCTATGCCCGAGCCCTCAAGCTGGTTGGCCCGACGGCGGAATATTACAACAATGTCGGCTATTCCTACCTGCTGCGCGGCAAGCTGCAGGACGCACGCAGCAATTTCCTCAAGGCTTACGAACTGGCGCCCAAAGACCCGACTGTCGCCAACAATCTGAAGCTGCTGTCATCCAGCGTGCAGAATATCGAGCGCTAGCATGCTGCTGGTCGAATCGCTGCTGCTGAAAGCGCTCGCGATCCCACTGTTGGCCAGAATAGGCTGGCTCGACTTCACCACCCAGAAGATCGCCAACCGCGACGTGCTGTTGCTGCTCTGCCTGGGGGCGGGGGGCCTGCTACTGCTGTCGCTCCAAACCGGATCGTGGTGGGAGATGGGGCTGAGCGGCCTTGCCGCGCTTTTGCTGTTCGTTGTGCTGTTCCCGTTCTGGGCGCTGCGCAAGGTCGGGGCAGGCGATGTCAAGCTGCTGGCGGTGGTGCCCTTCCTGATAAGCGGCGGCGATCTCGCGGTGTTTTCGGTGCTGCTCCTGGTTTTCGCCCTCGCCACGGCGGTGATCGTAAAGAACCCGCTCCTGCTGCCTGCGGGCGCTTTTCGGCTCATTATCCAGCATTTGGACCGCAAGGGGGTGGTGCCATTCGGAGTGCCGATCTCGATGGCCGCGATCTGTACGATAGCGTTCCTGATCTACAAAAGTTTGGTGATGACGACCAACTCTGGAATCCTCGATCAGCTCAACTGAACCTCGAAGTCTGTTTCACTGTTGGAAACGCGCCATTTTTGCCTGATGGGCCGGCGGCATTCCATGTGCAAATGCAGGGCTTGGAGATGATAGCCAGCAAAATGGCCGTATACCTCTATATTAGCTTGTGCTAACGTAAAGAGGTCGCAGCCCAAAACACCCCAAACGACCCCCCGGTGCTGCGATTACCGAGCGCCGGCAAACATGCGCTCACGAGACTCTCCAGTTGCCGGCGCTCGGTCCCCGCGGGGTGACGACGCGGGCGTTGCAGCAACGCTCTCCGCCGCGTGAGTCTCGTTTTGCAATTTTGACAGACAAAGATCCGTCATAGCGCGCCGCCGAGGCATATTAGTTCATGCTTGCATTGATGTCCAAAAACTGGAACTGTTCGTGCGGGGTAGAAATCATGCGATAGGGCGAAAGACAACCGGGTCGATGCTTCCCGGAATCTTTCGAGGGCGAATGTATTTTCCACAGTTTCTGGTGGGAGCAACGGCGGCGTTGGCCGTCATCTTTGGCTGGATCTACAGCGTCACGGGCTCGTTTTGGGTCTCGTTCGCGTGGACAGTCATCAGCGCCGTCGTGCTGCAGGTGGGGTATTTCGCCTGCCTGCTCGTCATGATTTTCCGCCGCGTCGATGAAGCGACCGATGCCGATCGAGCGGTTCAGAAGAAGCCCGACGGAGCGTCTCCCGCCAAACACGACGGTATCTCCTTCTAAGGCAATCCCGGAGGGAAACCGTTTCACACCCTCCGGAATAGCTCCAACTCAGTCATGGTTTGTCGTGGGCAAAACCGGGCGGCACAATCGCGAGTTACTTCGCGATGTCTTCACCAAAGTTGTCTTTCATGGCGCGCAGGATGATGACCGCCGAGGCCGCTCCCGGATCCATGTGCCCCAGGGATCGCTCTCCCAGCCGTGCCGCCCTTCCACGGGCTGCGACCATGGATCGTGTCGAATTTGCGCCGGCTTCCGCGGCCTCCAGGATGCTGGCCCACATTTCCCGGCTACCGGCAGCGCGGGCACGTGCACCGGCGGCTGCTTCCGTTGCTGGGATCCAGGCATCCAGCATCGTCTTGTCGCCGCGCTGGCCTTTGCCGCGCTCCTTGATGCCGGTCGTCATGGCCTCGACGATCGCCGCCTGGTCGGCAGCCGAGAGCCGTTCATCTTGTTTGAGGGCTTGTGCTGCTCTTCGGAACGCCGTCGCATAGAGCGGCCCCGTGGAGGCGCCGACGGCATCGAGAAAGGCCGAGGCGGCAGCGGTGAAAACGTCCGACGCAAGCATGTGGTCGAGGTCGAGCTTGGCCAGCTCGGCGTTCACCGCCATGAAGCCGAGCGACATGGTGATGCCAGCGGCTGCGCGAGAACTGATTCATCTCTGCCCTGATCGCACCCATCACGCGAGCGTACTCCAATCAAGGCGGCAAAATCCTGCTGCCAGTATGTCAAAGTTAATAGACGAAGACATTAGCTTGTTCTAAAATAGGCGCGTGCTGTCCTGGGGGTGGTGGGCAGGCAAGCATAGGGCCGTCGTTTGTAGGAAAACGACGGCCTTTCCTTTCGACTGCTACCTGGCTTCAGGCTTTTGTCGGCGGGCAAAATGCTCATACGTGATTTGCCAGGGGTCGCTCTCGAAAGAGCTTTCCTCGCCGATCCAATGGAAGCTGTCGGCAGTGATCTCGGTGGAAGCGCCATCGGGTTTTCAAACCGCGCGGGTCATTGCCGAGCTGGACGATGTCCTTACCCTCGGCCCGCCCGATCTGGCGCGAGTGATCCTGGTTGAGCGGGTCATTCCATAGGATGTGCCAGCCATCGATCCCAGGATCGAAGATGCGCAATGTCGTGCCATACATCGTTGACGGCGCAGGCCGCTTGGGCCTGATCCAGACGTCCGGAATCGCGCGGCCTCCGCGCACCCAGCCAAAATGGCATTCTCCATTCCATTTCTGGATTGTGCCGTCGTCGAGGTGGTGGACCGTATCCATTTCCCAGCTTCCAACTTGCAGCGTTTGCGGTGCCTGGGGCTTGGGGAAATTGCTATAATTACTGTGGAGCCACAGCGATCGCGTCGATCTCAACCAGCATGCGCAGCTTCGCCATATCCGCGAAGGATAGGCCATTTGGCTTAATTGCGAGATTGCTAATATGCCGATAGCTTGATCGTCGCTGGTCCCTCGAAGCCCCAGCCGGCCGGCACGGCCCAGCGCCACCCCGAAGGTTGCTACCGTGCCGGCCAACCAAGGTGGCTGCCGTTCCTCACTTCGATCGGATTTAGCGTGGTTGGCCCGCGCCAAGTGCGACAGCTGCTAAGCGGTCTTGCGTTTCGGCGAGGCGGTCTTCTTAGGTGTCCCCAACCCTTCCTGTTTGAGGCTCTTTTTCAACACCTCGGCCAGGTTGATGACGTTCTCTTTCGGCTTCGGCGCTGGCTTCGGCGGCTGCTTACCCTTGCGTTTCGCTTCGATCATGGCAATCAGCGCATCTTCGTAGGTGTCCTCGAACTTGGAAGGATCGAAAGTCGTCACCTTCTTGTCGATGAGCATGCCGGCGATTTCGAGCAGTTCGGGATCATATTTCTGCGTCTTCAAGCCATCGAACACGCTGTCCTGCGAGACCATTTCATTGTGGTTGCGCAACTCGGTCATCACCATGCCCTTGCCATAGGGCTGGATCAGAACCTCGCGGCCGCGCCGATACAGCACGACGCAGGATCGTGCAGCGACGCCCTTGTTCTTCATGGCATCGCGGATCACGCTATAGGCCTCCACAGCGGCGCCATCGGACGGAATCAGATAGTAGGGTTTCTCCAGATAGCGCGTATCGATCTCGTCAATCGACACGAACTCGCCGACCTCGAGCGTATGTTTTGAGGTCAGCTTGAGCGCCTTGATGTCGTCAGGCTGGATCTGGAGGAACTCATCCTTTTCGACCTCGAAGCCCTTCACCTGGTCTTCCGCGTCGACCGGCTTTCCAGTCTCCTCGTCGGCGTAGACGCTTTTGACCGGAAGACCATCCTTGCGGTTCAATATCCTGAAATGAACCTTCGATGCCTCGCTGGTGGCGCCGACGACCTTCACGCCGCAGGACACCGAACCAACCTTCAAAAAACCCTTCCAGGCAGCACGCGGCGCGACCATTTTGCTCATCCTGTTTCCAGTCAGGGCAAACGGGTTTCCGTGCAAATCGTTCCTCCGGCTTGGCCGCCGGGATCCGCAAAACCGCACGAGCCTGCGGGGTGCGTTGGCTGGCTCTTCGTGGATGTTACCGTCTATTCGACGTCGCCGCCGCCGACCCTGTCGGGCTTTATCCGGGCAGATGCTTGTTGCAGGGCTTCGCGTTGGGCCCTGAGCTTTGCGGTCTTCGTTTCTCGGGCTGAGCGCTCGAGGTCGATAATCTCCTTCGAAATCCGGTCAGCTTGCGCGCGCAGCTGATACGGGTCACGCATTCTCCGTTTCGCCATTCAAACCTCCAGACGAGAGATTTCCCGGGCTCTTAAATCGCCTGAGTGCTGGATGGTTCCGATCGCCACGATGAGACGCGACCAATGTTCAAATCGTACATACACGAGATCGATCTCGACTCCGACTTTGCCTTCAGGGAGACTGCTGCTGGGAGGAAGCTCGATGCGGCCATTGCCACGCAACGTCGATGCCGATGCGGTGCTGGCGATCGGCGCCTACCTTGACGATCAGGCACATTCCGTCCCGATATCCATTCGCGGCAGTATTGATGAGGTTCGCAAGCGAACCGGTACGAGCTTGTCCGACCGTCAATTGGAGGAGATCATCATCGAAAGTGCCGCAGCCAGACGTCTAGCGGTGTTGCTTGACGTTGGCCAAGCCAAGGGCGACGGCAGGCTTCCCTGACAGGTCCGCAATGCCTATCTCTACGCAACGAGCAACGCGGGCGGCACAAATTGGCGCAACGATCGGGAAGTGCTGATCTTCCACTGCATGGCGGTCGCGTGCCCAAATGGCTCGGAGATCGCATGACGCGCCTTGGCGCGGTGATGTGCGAGGCGATCATCCATCACTATGGTCGCACCGAATTGCTGCGCCGTCTGGCACACCCGTTCTGGTTCCAGTCTTTCGGCGCGGTGATGGGGATGGACTGGCATTCCTCCGGCATCACGACAAGCGTTGTCGGCGCCCTGAAACGGGGCCTGTCTCCACTCTCCGGCGAACTCGGTATCCATGTCTGTGGCGGGCGCGGCACCCATTCGCGCAAGACCCCGCATGAACTGGCACTGATCGGCGAGCGCGTCGGCTTCGACGGAACGGGGCTGGCCAAGGCCAGTCGGCTGGTCGCCAAGGTCGATAGCGCCGCCGTCCAGGACGGCTTCGATCTCTATCTTCATGGCTTCATCGTCACCGACGATGGCGACTGGGTCGTGGTACAACAAGGCATGAACGGCGACAGCAAGGTGGCGCGTCGCTATCACTGGCTGTCCGAGGGGCTGACGAGCTTTGTCGACCAGCCACATGCCGCGATCGAAGGCGCCAATCAGGGCGAGATCGTCAATCTGACCGACCGGCGCGCCGATGCTTCGCGTCATGGCCAACTGGAGCTGCTGCGGGATCTGGGACCCGATCGCATCGTGAAAGAGTTTGCCTTGCTTGAGCATGGCTCGCCACCCGCTCCCGCGCAGCCCCTGCTGCCGCATCTGATTATGCCGGCCCATCATGACGTCCGCGAAAGCGATGTCGTCATGCGCCGCCTGCACGGCAATATCGCCGCCGCCGTCGAACGCGGGCCTGCGGATTTTCCGGAGCTGCTCTTGGTGCCAGGCGTTGGTGCCCGCACCGTGCGTGCATTGGCGATGGTGGCCGAGGTCGTGCACGGCGCGCCATGCCGGTTCTCGGACCCCGGCCGGTTCTCGCTAGCGCATGGCGGCAAAGACAGACACCCGTTCCCCGTGCCGCTGAAAGTCTATGACGAGACGATCGGCGTGCTGAAATCGGCCGTTCAAAAGGCGAACCTAGGCCGCACCGAGGAAATCGACGCATTGAGACGGTTGGACAACCAGTCGCGCCAGGTCGAGCGCTATGTCACCGGTCCCAGCCTGAAGGAAATCGTGGCAGGTGAGTTCGACCAGTCGCACATGCTGGGCGGACGCAGTGTTTTCGGATGGGAACCACCGCCGCAAGCGCAGTCTGTTAGAGCCGGCAACAAGGAATGAACTCAGCCGAAGGCTTCCATCCCCGGCTTTGAAATTCTTTGCGAAGGCTCCAACAAGGAGCCGGAGCCTTCGCGTTTTGCGGGATTTCAATAGAAGCGGATCCAGTAGGATCGGCGGAAGCATCTCCGGCGCCAGCGGCCTCGACGCCAATAGCGACGGCAAACCACGCGCCATCCACGACGCCGCCTCCATACACGCCGCCGCCTCCATCGATAGTACTGCACGGGTTCGACGTCATTCTGGCTGTCAGGACCCGGCTCCACAAGGTCGTCTACCGGCTTGTCCAGTTCATCGAGAATGCCATTCCCAGTGCTCGGGATGCCAGCCACCGCCCTCACGGGGCGAGCTACGGTGACCACGGCCGCAGCGCCCGCCAATCCTAACATTCCAGTCAGAAACAATCGCCGATCCATGCCAACCTCCATCGTTGATCAATGCGACAATGGAGGAAATAGAGCAGTTGGTTGAGGCGCCTAGATGCCGAGCTAAATCTGTTTAAAAACCCAAAATCGGTATTGGTCGAGATTCACGGTGGTAAGAATTTGCGAGCTGGGCGATGAAGATTTCAACGCCGCGCCCGCCAAAAGCAGTCGCGCCGGAGATCGTCAGATGGCGGGAACTCCCGGTAAAGGCCAAGACCGATCTACATGGCTCTATTTCACGCCGATGCCGGCAGTCAGGCCTCCATCGATTTTATAGTCCGCGCCGGTGCAGAATCCGGCTTTGGCCGAACAGAGAAAAGCGATGAGTTCTGCCACCTCCTCCGGCTCGCCGATGCGCCCGATGGGATGCGTTTCGCCGAAGCGCTTGTAGGCGGCTTCGACATCGGCATCGGTGCCATTCTCGCCGCGTGCTGCCTTTTCCAGGATCGGGGTGCGGATCGAGCCCGGGCTGACGGAGTTGACGCGGATTCCCTGGCGTGCGTAGTCGAGCGCCAGCGAGCGCGTCAGGGTATGGATCGCCCCCTTGGTCGTCGCATAGGCGGCGACATTCTGCTGGCAAGCGTGACCCTGCACCGAAGCCACGTTGACGATGGAGCCGCCGCCCCGCCGGATCATTTCCGGGATGCCGAAATGCGCGGTCAGGTAGATCGAGCCGACATTGACCGACATTGCCTTGTTCCAGGTCTCGAAATCGGTGCTGGTAGCGGTTCCGTATGGATGGACCGCCGCCGAATTGACGATGATATCGAGGCCACCGAACCGCTCGACGCCGGCCGCGACCGCATCGCGAACCTGATCCGGCACAGAGACGTCGGTGCCTATGACCAGCACGCCTGGCCCGGAGCTTTCCAGTTGCGCTTGCATCGCCGCGTTGGCCGCGCGGTCGATGCCACAGGCGATGATCGCGGCACCTCCTGCCGCAAGGCGTATAGCACTTGCGAGGCCAATCCCGGTCGTACCCGTCACCAGAGCGACCTTGCCGTCGAAATCCTTCATTGCGGCTACTCCGTTATTTGCTGTGGCCCTTAATGCATGTCGCCCAAAACTGGCCCCGGTTTTGGGGGCAACGACATGCATAAAAACAAGGACCTAAAGCGCGTCGCCTGAATCCGCTCAAACGCGACGCGCTTTGGTTTGACAGTCGTTGCGGTCCAACAATAGGTTGCCGTCCTCGCAGAAGGAAAGCCGTAATGGAACAATGCTGGCGCTGGTATGGACCGGACGACCCGGTGACGCTCGATCATGTCAGGCAGGCAGGTGCGACGGGTATCGTATCGGCGCTGCACGACATCTATGACGGGCGCGCCTGGCCGCTCGAGAACATTCTGGAGCGCCAGCGGATCATCGAGGCGGCAGGGCTGACCTGGTCGGTCGTCGAGAGCATTCCCGTCCACAATTCCTTCAAGATCGGTGCGCCGGAGCGCGAGCGCTACGCAGGCTACTATCGCGACACGATCCGCGCCCTTGCCAAGGCCGGGATCACAACGGTCTGTTACAATTTCATGCCTGTGGTCGACTGGACCCGCACAGATCTGGCCTATCGGCTTCCGACGACGGGCTACGCCCTGCGTTTCGATGCAATCGATTTCGCGGCCTACGACCTGTTCGTGCTGAAACGCAGGAATGCTGAGGCCAGCTACAGCGCCGCCCGCATCGCCGAGGCGGAAACACGGCTGAAGGAATTGAGCGACGAGAAGATCGACAGGATCGAGCGCAACCTCATCGCCGGCCTGCCGGCGACCGAGCGCAGCTACGACCGTGACAGTTTTCGCGAGGCCCTGGCGGACTACGATGCTATCGGTCCGAAGGAATTGCGCGACAACCTTGCCTGGTTCCTGCGCGAGATCATTCCGGTGGCCGAGCAGGAAGGGGTGCGCATGTGCATCCATCCTGACGATCCGCCCTTCTCGCTCTATGGCCTGCCGCGCATCGTTTCGACCGCCGCGGATGCGCGTTTCATCCTCAACGCCGTCGACAGCCCCGCCAATGGTTTGACGTTCTGCACCGGCTCGTACGGGACGCGCGCCGACAACGACATCGTCGCCATGGTCAAGGAATTCGCCGACCGCATCCATTTCGCCCATCTGCGCAACATCACCATCGAGGAGGACGGGTCGTTCTATGAAGCCGAGCATCTCGAGGGCGGCACCGACATGGCGCATGTCATCCTCGCTCTGATGCAGGAAGAGGCGCGCCGCAGCAGGGAAGGCCGCGCCGACTGGCGCATCCCCATGCGCCCCGATCACGGCCACCTGCTTGCCGACGATATCGGCAAGACCAGGATCAATCCCGGCTACTCGCTGATCGGCCGGCTGAAAGGCCTCGCCGAACTGCGCGGCATCATGCGCGCCGTGGAGACGTTCGGCCTGGCTTGAAGTCATCAGACAGGCTGGCCTGAGAAGGGATCCGGGCGCAACAGCCAACCTGCTCGGGTCTTCGGTCTCTGATCGATGTCTCGTCGCATTGTGCATGGAACATCCCTTTGGGAATATTATTTTGCCCTCGGGTCACAATATGCAGCGCTGACTTTCTTCTGTTGGTGCCGAGATTGGGGTGCCCATTGCTTTGATCGGCTGCACCTGCGTGGCACCCTTGGATGCACGATCCACGCCTCGAATGCTTGCCGATGGTCGCTCCTACTTCTCCTCGGCAAGGGCGGAGAAAAGAAGGAACCTGCCCATGCCCAGAATTGTGCCGGTACTCGATCTGAGCCGTCTCGAACAAGGAGCGTCCGAGCATCGCACCTTTCTCCTGGACCTGCGCACGGCGGCCCGGGACGTCGGCTTCTTCTATCTCAGCGGTCACGGAATTTCGGCGTCGGAGACCGATGAAGTGCTTGATGCCTCACGCCGGTTCTTCGCCTTGCCGGAGGCCGACAAGCTGGCGATCGAAATGGTCAAGTCCTCGCAGTTTCGCGGCTACACCCGCGCCGGCGGTGAACTGACCAGGGGCGCCGCCGACTGGCGTGAACAACTCGACATCGGCGTCGAGCGCCAGCCCATCCCACAAGGGCCGGGAATTGCGCCTTGGACACGGCTGCAAGGACCGAACCAATGGCCGTCGGCACTGCCCGATCTCAAGTCGGCGCTGCTGGCATGGCAGACCAGGGCTATGGCTGTCGCGATCCGGCTGCTGAAAGCCTTCGCGCTGTCGCTCGATCAGCCCGAGGACGCCTTCGACGCGATCTACAGGGACTCGCCCAACCATCGCATGAAGATCGTGCGTTACCCCGGACGTAACGCGACGGATGGCGACCAGGGTGTCGGCGCGCACAAGGATGGCGGCTTCCTGACGCTGCTGCTGCAGGACGACAACAAGGGGCTGCAAGTTGAATATGACGGAAGCTGGGTGAATGTGGACCCGCTCCCCGGAACGCTTGTCGTCAACATTGGCGAACTGCTCGAACTGGCGTCGAATGGCTATCTGCGCGCCACCGTTCACCGCGTCGTGACGCCGTCTGCCGGCGTCGAGCGGATTTCCGTTCCCTTCTTCTTCAGCGCGCGGCTGGATGCGACGATACCGCTGCTGAATTTGCCCGAGGAGCTGGCGGCCGAGGCACGCGGACCGGCAAGCGACCCGGACAACCCGTTGTTCCGCGACGTCGGCACCAATGTCCTGAAAAGCCGTCTGCGTTCGCATCCCGACGTGGCGCGCCGCCACTATGCCGATCTTCTCCAGACGGGAGCGGTGCGCCCGTAAAGCCAAATGCATGTCGCCACACAAGAGGCCCCGGCTTTGGGAGCTCGACATGCATAGGCAAAACCTCAATGCCGAACAGATTTTCGCCATTTTGCCTGTTCTTTGGAACGTCATTCGTCGCCAAGTCGCGGAAATAAGCTCAAACAGGTAAAATCGTTCGGCGGTTTCCTCCCATTCCGCTGAGCGGTGTTCCCCTCTGAAGGTTTGAACCTTCTTTTGGCCGGGCCGCATTCGCGCCCGGCCATTTTTTATGCCGCGGTCGTGGATCGCAAAACGGAATTGCTGCAAAAACCGGGCGCGGCGCAACGGAATACCTTCCCGGGTTGATCGGACAGGCCGATCCTAACGATCAGGATTCGAGCGATGGCGCTCGACCATATTGATCGGTCGGAACGATTTCCATGACACAGAAACAATTGCGGCTTGGCGCTTTCATGCGCCCCGTCAGCCTGCACACCGGCGCCTGGCGCTATCCGGGCGCCTGTCCCGACGCCAATTTCAATTTCGCGCATCTGAAGCGCTTCGCCCAGACCCTGGAGGCGGCGAAGTTCGACGCTTTCTTCATGGCAGACCATCTGGCCGTCCTCAACATGCCGATCGAGGCACTGCGGCGCAGCCACACGGTTACGTCGTTCGAGCCGTTCACGCTGCTGTCGGCGCTGGCGGCCGTCACCGATCATATCGGGCTGGTCGCAACCGCATCGACGACGTTCGACGCGCCTTACCACATCGCCCGCCGCTTCGCTTCGCTGGACCATATCAGCGGCGGCCGCGCCGGCTGGAACATCGTCACCACATCCAACCCCGATGCGGCGCTCAACTTCGGCCTCGACGAACATGTCGAGCATGGCGAGCGCTATAGGCGGGCACGGGAATTCTATGATGTCGTGACCGGCCTGTGGGACAGCTTCGCTGACGATGCCTTCATCCGCGACGCTGAAAGCGGTCTTTATTTCGATCCTTCCAGATTGCATGTGCTCGATCACAAGGGCGAGCATCTCTCGGTGCGCGGGCCGCTCAACATCGCCCGGCCAATCCAGGGCTGGCCGGTCATCGTCCAGGCCGGCGCGTCGGAGGCAGGGCGGCAACTGGCGGCAGAGACGGCGGAAGTCATTTTCGCCGCGCATGCCGATCTCGCCGCCGGCCAAAGTTTCTTCGCCGACGTCAAAAGCCGTGCGGAGAAACTCGGCCGCTCGCGCGACGACATCAAGATCCTGCCCGGCGCCTTTGTCGTCGTCGGTGACAGTGTCGAGGACGCGCAGGCCAGGCGGGCGAAGCTCGACAGCCTCGTCTACTACGAGAGCGGCATCGCCTCGCTGTCGATCGCGCTCGGGCAAGATGCATCCGGTTTTGATCCGGACGCGGCCTTGCCCGAAATCCCCGAAACCAATGCCAGCAAGAGCGGCCGCGAGCGTGTCATCGAACTGGCGCGCAAGGAGGACCTGACCGTCAGGCAGCTTGCCCAGAGGCTGGGTGGCTATTCCGGCCTTGCTTTCGTCGGTACGCCTCAAACAATCGCCGACGAAATGGAGGAATGGCTGGTCACCGAGGGCTCCGACGGGTTCAACATCATGTTTCCCTATCTGCCCGCCGGGCTCGACGACTTTGTCGAGAGGGTCGTGCCCGAACTGCAGCGACGTGGGATCTTCAGGCGGCAGTACGAGGGAACGACGTTGCGCGAGAATCTTGGCCTGAAGCGGCCGCCCAACCGGTTTTTCGAATAGCGTGTTCTTGACAACGAGGTCGTCCCCAAATGTCAGCCGAGACAAACACCCGCATCGTGCTTGCAGCGCGACCGCAAGGCCGGCCGAAGCCAAGCGATTTTCGTATCGAGACGGTTGAGATTGTCGAGCCGGCGGAGGACGAACTCCTCCTGCAGATCCTCTACCTGTCGCTTGATCCCTATATGCGCGGGCGGATGAACGACGCCAAATCCTATGCCAAGGCGGTGGAGATCGACGGCGTGATGGAAGGCGGCACCGTTGCGCGAGTCGTCAGATCCCGCCATGCCGGCTTCGCTGAAGGCGATGTCGTCCTGTCGCACTCGGGATGGCAGAGCTCTGCCCTGTCCGACGGCGTCGGGCTGCGCAAGCTCGATCCCGCGGCGGCGCCCGTCACCACGGCACTCGGCGTGCTCGGCATGCCTGGCTTCACCGCCTATGCCGGCCTGCTCACGATCGGACAGCCAAAGCCTGGCGAGACGGTCGTCGTGGCGGCGGCCAGCGGCGCGGTCGGGTCAGCCGTTGGACAGATCGCGCGCATCAAGGGCGCGCGTGCGGTCGGCATCGCCGGCGGCGCTGACAAATGCGCTTTCGTGCGGCAGGAACTCGGCTTCGATGCGGTCGTCGATCACCGTGCCGATGATTTTGCCGCGCAGCTCAAGGCGGCCTGCCCTGATGGCATCGACATCTATTTCGAGAATGTCGGCGGCCCTGTCTGGGATGCGGTGTTCCCGCTGCTGAACGATTTTGCCCGCGTGCCGGTCTGCGGGTTGATCGCGCAATACAATGTCATCGCAGAGTCCGACATCGATCGGCTACCGACGCTGATGCAGCAGGTGCTCCACCGAAGCCTGACGATCAGGGGATTCATCCAGCGTGAATTCGTCGACCAGCGCCCGGCATTCTACCGCGACATGGCCGACTGGATAGCATCCGGCCGCATTCGGTACCGGGAAGATATCGTGGATGGAATAGAGAACGCTCCGCGAGCCTTCCTTGGCCTTCTCGAGGGCAAGAATTTCGGCAAGCTCATCGTGCGGGTCGCCGGAAGTCGCTGAGGGCTCTGCCCAACAGGATTTCGGGCATTGCGAATCAAGAAATGGTCGCTCATTCCTTGACCCGCATGGATACTCTAATTGTTGAGGCCCCCATCGGGCTCGGCGTTCATGAAAGAACCGTCCAATAGTCGAGCGCTTTCAACTGCTCGACGCCATCCAGCACCATGCTGCCTGCGACATAGACGATGACCGCAAGGCCGAGCCAGCCGATCCAGCGATGCCTGGCCAGCAGCGCCGCCACCAGCGTCGAGGCGACCGCCATCAGAACCACCGACAGGATGAGGCCGAAGACCAGCGCATCCATGTCGTCGCTGGCAGCACCGGCCACGGCGAGCACATTGTCCAACGACATCGAAACGTCGGCAACGACGATCTGCACGATCGCTGTGCGCAGCGCCTTGGCCGGTCGTGTCGCCGCAAGGAAAGCCACGGTCGGATCGGCGTCTGCACCGTCCCCGTCATCGGCGTCGCCGGCGGATCGCAATTCCCCGAACATGTTCCAGCAGACCCAGAACAACAGCAGGCCGCCGACCAGCATGATGCCCGGGATCGCCAGCAACTGCACGGCCACCACGGCAAAGACGATGCGGATGACAGCCGCAGCGGCGATGCCGGCGATGATCGCCTTCTGCCGCAGCGCCTTTGCCAGGCCCGCGGCCGCCATGCCGATCACCACGACATTGTCGCCCGACAGAACGAGATTGATGGTGATGACTTCCAGATAGGCTGTGATCGTCGCCTGATCGATCCCAAGGGACATCCGGTAAGCTTCCCTGTCGTTCGCAGTTTTCCTGCCCTAGGCAGGACTCAGCAAGACGAGTGGATCCTACCATGCATATGGGGCTTCGCTTCCGGCAAGATTGGGGTGGCCCGTTGCCACCGCACCTCGTGCTGCGGCAGCGTCAATGGCGGTATGAACTCCAGCACATTATCGGCTTGGACGCAGCGGCGGCATTCGCTACGCCGTTCTCGATGCGCATGATCCGGTCGTGTCTCGGTTTGAAGGCTCGCTGGTCGCGATCCGGGCCGAACTCCTATATACTTACCGCAAAGCATGGGGAGATTTCATTCCATATGCCGTCCAGACTGCCCGGATGCGCCGAGGCAGGGACCACGCGGACGGTATAGAGAGCGCTTTGCCGAGAAATAACGGAGGTGTGGGCAATGGCTCAAGACATGCCCGTTCAACCAATTCGCCGCGATCTCCTCCTTGGAAGCTGGCGGATGACGTCTTGGATGACGAGAGATGTTTCGACCGGGGAGCGGCAGCCAGCCCTGGGTCAGGAACCTCATGGCATCGTCATCTATACACCTGAGCGCGTCATTTTTTTTATCCTTAGGAACGATCGCAATCGGCCGCAGCGTTTGCCGCCATCCGACGAAGAGAAGATCGCGTTGTTCGATTCGATGTTCGCCTATTCGGGCAGCTACACGGTTGAGGCGGATCGAGTGGTCCATCATGTCGACATGAGCTGGAATGAAACATGGAGTGGCACGGAACAGGTGCGGTTCTGCAAAGTCGACGGACATACGCTGACTTACACCTCGCCTCCCGCCCAAAATCCGTTCGACGGGCGCGAGATTATTCACGAAGTGACTTATGCGCGAGAGAAATGACCCTGGGTCGATCTGCCTCTCAGGTCTCTGCATTGTCCGTATCGCAAAATTTCAAACTGAGACACTAGCTGATTGCGAGCAGAGTCGACATTGCATGAGGATGTCACTATATACCGGCGGCTTCGACCCGCGCGCCTGAGGGTAGCGCCGCCGAAGCGACTGTAAATGTGTTACGGATTGCGCCATCTATTGTGACGAAATCGGCTAGGAAACCGGAAAAAAGCAAATAGAAACAGTGGCGCAAAGCTGGGCGTGATCCCGGCCAACGGTACCGACCCCTCAGAAACAGAATGCTCTTGACCCCTCGATTTCCTTTGACGCTGTGGACCTTGGACAAGATCGGCTTGCCGGTTGGCGACGACTCGGTTCGTATGGGAGCATGCATCCTTTGCGGGGTGTCGGCGTTTATGATTACCAACCGGCTTTGCCGCCAGGGAACAGCAGTATGAGTGAACACGCGATCGAATTCTTGCGGGGATGGATTGGCGAAAAGGTCCACTGCCAGTCATCCCACGCCAGGATCGACAAGCAGGCCGAGACTCTGGCCAAGGAATGCGCTGCCAAGGCGGCAGAGGTAGGCATCCCCCTGGAGGATATCCAGGAAGAGGTCGGCGACATTCAGGAACTGATCGCCTCCCGGCTCGAGGAAGCGGCCGAGGCCGACGAGAACCAGCAGGCGCCCAGCAAAGCAGCGGAATAGCCGCTTAGAGCAATTCAAGGGAAACCGTCTGAAACGCGGGCTATTCGGCCCGCGTCTTTGTATCAGTCATCCCCTCGGCCAAATTTCTCTTTCAGCCACACTTTCGGCAACGCCGGCACGAAATTGCCGTCGCGTCCGCTCATGTCGTCATTGGCGACCAAGGCGTTGAGGATCGATTCCTCCACGGACTGGATCACCGCATCGAAAAACGGATCGATGTCGGTGTCGGGAACAAAATCGGCGCTGGCGATGCGGCCGGATGGTGCCAGCGCCGCGCTCGCATTGGCGGTCGAGAAGGCGATAAAGATGTCGCCTGAACTGTGATAGCCGAAGCCGCCAGTCATGGCGACGCCAAGCGGCACGCGCCGCGCCAGCCGCTTCATCTGGTGCGGCAAGAGCGGCGCGTCGGTGGCGATGACGGCGATGATCGAGCCCTTTTCGGCGCGCGGCGTGCCCTGCCGGATCGCCGGCTCGGCAAGCTCCGGCCCGGCGCGCAGACCGCGAACCGTAAAATTGTGCCGCTTGCCGAAATTCGACTGCACGAAGGCGCCGACCGTGTAGGCGCGGCCTTGCCATTCGACGATGCGTGACGCGGTGCCGGACCCGGCCTTGAAGCCGAAGGTGATCATCCCCGTGCCGCCGCCGACGCTGCCTTCCTCGATCGGTCCGCTGGCCGCATCGTCAAGTGCCTGCGCAACATGCTCTGATGTCAAATGGTGGCCGTTGATGTCGTTGAGGAAGCCGTCATAGGTCTCCGCCGCCACCGGCAGGCCCCAGCCGCTGTCGAGTGCCGCCGGCAGTACCCTTTGCATCCAGCGCAGCGTGCCATCGCGTGAAACACCGCAGGAATGCGTGTTGGTGATGGTGATCGGGAAGTTGAATGCGCCGGTTTCCTCGACGATGTGCGAGCCGGTCAGTTCGCCATTGCCGTTCTGGCTGAAGATACCGGCAAAGACCGGTGTGGCAAGATCGGCGCGCGGCCGGGGCAGGATCGCGGTGACGCCGGTACGCACCGGTCCCTGGCCGACGACGAGTGCACCATCGCCCGAAATCAGCGTCGTGTAACCGACGGCGACGCCCGGCACATCGGTGATCGCGTTGAACGGACCGGGTGTGCCGTCGAAACCGATGCCGAAACGCCGCGCGCGCGGCTTGCCGGAAGGCGTTGCCAGATGGTTCGGATTGTCGGTCATGATCTCAGAACAGCGATCCCTGATTGCCGGGCTCTTTGGCCTTGCCCGCCGGCTTGGCCACGGCTTTCGGTCTTGCCGTGCCGCTGGTGGCAATCGCATCGGCGGTGCCGTCGGCGAACTCCAGCGAAAGCGCCATTCCCGACGCCACTTCGGTGGCATGTTTGATCACCGCTCCGTCGGCGTCCTTCACCAGGACGAAGCCGCGCGCCAGGACGGCCTTGTGCGAAAGCGTGGTCAACAGGCGGTCGGCCTGGCTCAATTGTCCGCGCAAGCGCTCGAGCCGGACGGAGATCACCAGATCCTGCCGCCGCGCTAGTGCTGCCAGCGTGTCCCCTTGCAGCTTCTGGCGCCGCGCGATCGGCGCAGGAGACAGCCGCGTCGCGGTGCGCGAAAATCGTGCGCGACGTTCGCGCACGATGGCAAAAAATGCCGCTTGCGCGCGGGCGAGGTCGCGGCCGGTCAGCGTGCGGGCTTCATTCATGCGCCGCGACAGCGTGGCCGGCGTCAGCCTTTGGCCTTGAAGCCGCGCCCGCTTGCGGTCGACGCTGACGGACAGCGCCCGGCCGAGCCGGCTTGTCGCCTCGTCGAGGCGGCGGCGCGGCAGCGCCAGCAACTGATCGGGCGAGGGCAGCGCACGGGCGGCGGCACGGGCGGCCTGCCGCTTGCGCTCGAAATTGCGCAAGACCGCCGCCTTGAGCCGCGCGCCAAGGCTGGCAAGCGTCGCTTCGAGGTCGGCCTTCACCGGCACCGCAAATTCGGCGGCACCTGTCGGTGTCGGGGCCCGGCGATCCGCGACGAGGTCGATCAGCGTCCAGTCGGTCTCGTGGCCGACAGCCGAGATCACCGGAATGGCGGAGGCTGCAACGGCACGCGCCAGCGCCTCGTCGTTGAAGCTCCAAAGGTCTTCGAGGCTGCCGCCGCCGCGCGCCACGATCAGCAGATCGGGGCGCTGGACGGCACCGTCCCAGGCCAGCGCGTTGAAGCCATTGACAGCGGCGGTCACTTCCGCGCCCGCCGTCTCGCCCTGCACGCGCACCGGCCAGACCAGCACATGCAATGGAAACCGGTCCTTGATGCGGTGAATGATGTCGCGGATGACGGAACCTGTCGGCGAGGTGACGACGCCGATGACACGCGGCATGAACGGCAGCAACCGCTTGCGGCCGGGGTCGAACAGGCCCTCGGCCTGCAGTCGGCGCTTGCGCTCTTCCAGCAGCGCCATCAGGGCGCCGGCGCCGGCTGGCTCCAGATTGTCGATGACGATCTGGTAATTGGATTTGCCGGGATAGGTGGTGAGCTTGCCGGTGGCGATCACCTCCATCCCCTCTTCGGGGCGGAATTTCAGCCGGCTCATCGTGCCCTTCCACACGACGGCGTCGAGCCGCGCGCGGTCGTCCTTCAGCGCAAAATAGGCATGACCGGACGAATGCGGCCCGCGATAGCCGGATATTTCGCCGCGCACCCGCACATTGCCGAACACGTCCTCGACGGTGCGCTTCAGCGCGCCGGAAATCTCGCTCACCGTGTATTCGGTGGCGTTGGTGCGTGATTCGGATGCTGCCTCGCTCATTGGCCGATTGGGGAACGGTTGGACGCTCGCGTCAAGGCATCTGTGACGGACCACGCGTCATAACGTGATCTTAAGCCTGCTTTGATTGAGTTGCATTCAACGAAGCTGGCCAAGGACGCATGAGCGCAAGCGGACATCGCAGCCCATTGACGTATCAGGTCACGCTGACCGTGCTGGCGCTTGCCGCTTTTGCGCTGGTCATGGTCGTCGGATTTGGCTTCTACGCGGCCGTGCAGACCGATCGTGCCTCGCTTGAGCGACAAAAGGTATTCTTCGCCAACGGTTTGCAGGATCAGATCGCTACCGTGGAGCGCGAGCAGGAAAGTATCTCGGTCTGGGACGATTCCATCCTCAACGCCAAGGCCGGCAACCAGCAATGGATGGTCGAGAACATCAGCGTCTGGATGTACACCTACTACGGACACAACCGTGTCTATGTGCTGGACGATGCAAACCGGCCGATCCACGCCATGCAGGAAGGCAAGGTGATGCCGCTGGCCGTCTATGGCGCGGATGAGCCTGCTTTGCGGCCCACCATCGAAAAGCTGCGCTTGCTGATCGCTCAGCCGCCGCAAGCGAACGCATCCGGCGGCGCGACCAAGATGGTCGCCGAGGACCTTGTGTCGCTTGGGGGCAAGCCCGCGATCCTCAGTATCGCACCGCTGGTGCCAAGTTCGGACCGCGTCACACAGGCGCCGGGGAGCGAATATCTGCATGTCTCGATCGAGTTCATCAACGACGCTGTCATCGGCAAGATCGCGGAAAAATATCTGCTTGATGGCGCGCACCTGCTGCTGTTGTCGCAACCGGTCGACTCAGCAGCCATTCCGCTGATGAATTCACGCGGTGTCATCCTCGGTTACATCGGCTGGGATCAGGAGCGCCCCGGTCTGACACTGGTGCGCAAGGCGGGCCCGGCATTGGTCGCTGGCGTGCTGTTTGCCGCGGGTGCATTGATCTTTCTCCTGCGGCGCCTGCGGCGGACCTCGCTGGCGCTGCAGACCAGCCAGGCGCAGGCGCAGTATCTCGCCTTTCATGATACGCTGACGGGCCTCCCCAACCGGGCTCTCTTCGAGGACAGGTTGCGGCGGGCCTTGCTGACGACCGGGCGCGATACGGCAAGGATGGCGCTGTTTTATCTCGATATCGATCGTTTCAAGCATGTCAACGACACGCTCGGCCATCCCGCCGGCGACGAGCTTGTGCGCCAGACGGCAACAAGGCTGCAGCAGACGATTCGGGAAATCGACACGGTGGCGCGGCTTGGCGGCGATGAGTTCGCGATCATTCTGGTCGATGTTCGCGACATCAGGGCGGCCGAGGATGTTTCGGAACGGCTGCTGCGGAAAATGCAGGAGCCGTTCAGGCTGATGGACGATCAGGTCTTCGTCAGTGTCAGCATCGGCATAGCCTTGGCGTCGGGTCCGCAAGTTGATGCTGACGACCTGCTGCGCAAGGCCGATATTGCGCTTTACGAGGCCAAGAAGAACGGCCGCGGTCGCCATCAGATCTTCGCAGGCGACATGGACGACCTCTTGCTGCATAAGCGCAAGGTCGAGAACGAGCTCCGCAGCGCCCTTGCCGGCGGGACCGGGATAAAACTGGCCTATCAGCCGATTTTCGCCGCGGATGGCAGGACGATCGCCGGCGCCGAAGCGCTGATCCGCTGGGCGCATGAGATCCATGGCGCGTTGCCGCCCCAGCAGTTCATCGCCATTGCCGAGGAACGGGGCATGATCGGTGAACTCGGCAAATGGGTGCTGGCCGAGGCCTGCCGGTTCGCCGTCGGCACGCAATTACCCTGGGTGGCCGTCAACGTCTCGCCGCTACAGCTGCGCGATGCCGGGTTCGCCGACGAGGTTGCGTTGATCCTTGCGGAGACGGGCTGGCGCCGTCGCGGTTGCAACTCGAGATCACCGAAAGTGTGCTTCTGGAAAACAACGACACCACCAGGACGGTACTGGCGGCCTTGCGCCAAACGGGCATCGGGGTCGCGCTCGATGATTTCGGCACCGGCTATTCTTCGCTGAACTACCTGCGCCGCCATGCCATCGACAAGCTCAAGATCGACCGTTCCTTCGTGCGCCTTCTCGACCATGATCGAAGTTCCACTGCGATCGTCAAGGCGTTGGTCGACCTTGCCATCGCTCTTGAAGTAGAGGTCACCGCCGAGGGGGTCGAGACCGAGGAGCAAAAGGCTCTGCTCGTCGGCATGGGCTGCCATCAGTTGCAGGGCTATCTGCTGTCGCCGCCGCTGGAGCCGGCCCAGATGCTGGCCCTCGCAGGCCTGTCGCCCGGTGAGGGCAGGTCGGCTTTTTCGGCTCTTGGGTGATCTTCCTGTCAGGGAGGATCTGGCCTACCAGCCCGGCAGGATCTGGTTCGGCTTCGTCCGCTTCATCTTGGCATAGGCGAGGGCTGCGAAGTCGAATGTCCCGGTCTCTTCGCCGATCGGCACGGAAATATTGTCCAGGCTTTCCGAAATGTGGCGGGCAAGCGCATCGACGATCTCCGGCCGCGACGTCTGGCCGCGCATGATGCCGATGCGGCAATCGGGCAGGGCGCCGAAGCCGTCGGCTTCGCCCAGCACCCGCATGCCGGGCCTCAGCGCGCATTCCGGCAGCACCGAGATCGCCAGGCCGGAAAGCACCGCGGCGGTGATGACGGTTGCCGAGAAGCTGGTGAACAGGATGCGATAGTCGCGGTTCTGCTGGTCGAGCACATCGACGGCGGCACGCCGCCAGATGCAATTTGGCCGGCCAAAGGCCATCGGCAGCGTCTGCTGTTCGTGCGTCGCATGGTTGGCGGAGGTGACCCACAGCAGCGGCTCGCGCCGCACCACCTCCGACTGGCCGCGTACATCGTTGTGCGTCACCAGCGCCAGGTCGAGATTGCCGCGCTTTATATGCTCGACCAGCCCTGGCGTCGGCTCGCAGATGACGGTCAGTTCGACGCGCGGATTGGACCGCGTGAACCGCGCCATGATTTCGGGCAGGAAACGGTCGGCATAGTCGTCCGGCGTGCCGATGCGGATCGTGCCTTCGAGCCGCCGGTCGTCGAAGGCGGCCAGTGTTTCGCGGTTGAGATAGAGCAGCCGCCGCGCATAGGAGAGCAGCTTGTCGCCTTCCTCGGTCAGCCTGTTGGTACGCCCGTCCTTTTCGAACAGCGGTTTGCCGATCCGCTCCTCCAGCCGGCGCATCTGCATCGATACTGCCGACTGGGTCCGGTGCACCTCTTCGGCCGCCCGCGTAAAGCTGCCGGTATCGGCAATCGAGATGAAGGTCTGCAACTGATCGAGATCGAGTGGCGCTTTCATCGGTTCAATCCATCACTAGTGTTGATGCCTAGGATTAGAAACATTCGTTGGATTAATCAATCGGTCGATGGCAAATTGTCATTGTCCACATGAAGGCATGTGACTCGAAGCCGGAACGGCCGCTGTCGCCAGCGCCGCTTGCCTGGTTTCGTCCGTTCGAGTCTGAAGGAGACCGACATGACCACGTTTGATTTCGCCACCGAGACTTCGCGCATCACCTCGCGTCCGGCCGTTGCGACGCGCGTGGCAAACACCGTCTCCAACGTTTACCGCGCCTGGAAAAACCGCCGCGCCTTCTATCGCCTTGGCGAGATGTCGGATTCCGAACTCGCCGATATCGGCCTGACGCGCGCCGACCTCCATGTCGCCATCGACATACCGTTTGGCCGCGATCCGACGAAGATCTTGCGCGCAATCGCCAGCGATCGCGTCGAAACGATCGAGGACCTCGCCCGCAAGGTGGCCTGATCGCCTGGCTTGGTCGCTATCGCATCGGTTGCCGTGAACCTTTTTAAGGTTCGACGCGACAGACGAGTATGCAGGCCCCACTCCCCGCCGGATCCCCGCCGGCCCGCCTGCACTCTGGCCCGGTCCTCCCAGGACCGGGCTTTTCTTTTGAAGGGCCGATCGGGTTACCGCCGGTCCATGTCCCGCTTGAACTGGTCGAAGATCGTTTCCACGCCCTTCTGATACTCGTCACGCTGCTGGGCGCCAGTCTCGAACATCTTGCCGAACAGGTCGTCGAACGGATTTCTCGGCCGGCCGCTCGGATTGGTCTGCGGTTGCGGCGCCTGCCGCTGCGGTGGTGCCTGTGGGTGTTGCGGCGCCGGCTGTCCGCCCCCGCCGAAGCCGCCACCACCTTGCCGCAGCATCTCCTCGAAGATCTTGCCCAGCGGGTTGTCGCCATAGGGGCTCTGGGTCTGCTGTGGTTGCGATTGCTGCGGCTGCGGCGCCCCACCGCCGAACATGTCTTGCAGCACCTTGCCGAGCGGATTGTCGCCATAGGGATTGGGTGCCGGCTGCTGCTGGCTTTGCGGCTGCGGGGCACCGCCGCCGAACATGTCCTGCAAAACCTTGCCGAGCGGGTTGTCCATCGGATTCTCCGGCTGCGGTGCCTGGCGTGGCTGCGGAGCGGGGGCTTGCATGCCGCTTTGCCGCATCATCTGCTCGATGATCTCGCCGAGCGGATTGTTGCCGCCGCCAAGGCCGCCGGCGGCTTGCATCTGATTTGTCGTCTGCTTGAACAGCCCGCCCATGACCATCGAGGCGATCGCCGGCAGCATCTGTTGCAGGATCTGCTGGCTGACGCCGCTGGCCTGCGCCGCCTGGCTGGCCACGGCCCGCGACAGGTCCTTCGAACCGAACAGGTGCCCCAAAATGCCGTTGCCCTCATCGACGCCTTGCGGCGAGAAGGCTCGGGTCGCGTCCTCGAAATACTTGGCGTGCTGGCCGCTCGCCATCGCCGTCATGAAGGCGCCGAGCCCATAGGGATCGGCAGTGTTGCGCTGCAGCCCCTGCGAAAAGGCCGGCAGCAGAGCGGCAACGGCCGCCTGAGTCTGCTGCATCGACAGCCCGTATTGTTGGGCAAGGGCCTGCATGCCGTTGCCGTTCTGGGCCTGCGCCAGCATATCGAACAAGGTAGGCATCGGCTTTCTCCTCCGGGAAATCCTAAGGTGGAGAGCCTAATTCGTTTCGACGGCCGATTGAAGCGGCTTTTGCCAATCAAACGGCCGCGCCGACCCTGGCTGGGTTAGTAGGCGTATTCCATGAAAACCGGCTCGATCGAGCCGCCCCAGCGCGTGTGGTAGGCGGAGAGCATCTCCTCGGCGCTGGTGGTGCCGCGTGCGACGACTTCGTCGAGCGTGTTGAGGAACGAGGTTTCGTCGTAGCCGTCGCGGTTCTTGCGGCCACGGTTCTTCAGGCCCATGCGCGAGATGACCATCACGTCGCGGGCGATCTCGCGCAGCGTGGTGTTGCGGAAGGGCGCGGAAATGCCTTGTTCCGGCACCGCGTTGCGCATCGCCATCACTTCGTCATATGTCCAGCTTGAGGTCAGTGCCTCGGCGGCGTCGAGCGCTGCCTCGTCATAGAGCAATCCGACCCAGAAAGCCGGCAACGCGCAGATGCGCCGCCACGGCCCGCCATCGGCGCCGCGCATCTCGAGGAAACGCTTCAGCCGCACGTCCGGGAACAGCGTCGACAGATGGTTCGCCCAGTCGCCCATCGTCGGCAGCCCGTCCGGCACTTCATTGCGGGCGGCCCCGGCCATGAACTGGCGGAAGGTGATATGCGTCATGTCGTGATAGTGGCCGTCGCGGATGACGAAATACATCGGCACGTCGAGTGCCCATTCGACATAATCGGCGAAACCGAAATCGGGTGAGAAGCAGAAGTCGAGCAGGCCCGAGCGCTGGTTGTCGGTGTCGCGCCAGATGTCGCCGCGCCAGCTCTGCAATCCGTTCGGCCGGCTCTCGGTGAACGGCGAATTGGCGAACAATGCCGTCGATAGCGGCTGCAGCTTCAGAGACACCTGCATCTTGCGGCGCATGTCGGCCTCGCTCTCGAAGTCGAGGTTCACCTGGATCGTGCAGGTGCGGTACATCATGTCGAGGCCCTTGGTGCCGACCTTTGGCATGTAGCGCGTCATGATCTCGTAGCGCGACTTCGGCATTTTCGGCGTCTCGGCCAGCGACCATTTCGGGCTGCCGCCAAGGCCGAGAAAGCGGATGCCCATCGGCTCGGCGATCTCGCGCACCTGTGCCAGATGCGCATTGCCCTCGCGGCACGTCTGGTGGATCGTCTCCAGTGGCGCGCCGGACAGCTCGAACTGGCCACCCGGCTCTAGCGAAATCGCACCCTGGCCGGTCGGTTCGACCAGGCCGATGATGCGGCCGTCATCGATGATCGGATCCCAGCCGAGTTTTTGCTGCATGCCTTCGAGGATGGCGCGGATACCGCGTTCGCCGCCATAGGGCACAGGCGCGTTGCCGTCGACATAGAACGGGAATTTCTCGTGCTCGGTGCCGATGCGCCACTTGTCGCGCGGCTTGTTGCCTTCGGCCAGATGCTCGACGAGTTCATCGACGCCTTCGATCGGGCGGAAATCGGTTGTGTCGCGCGCCATGATAGAGCCCTCCGCACATAATCCCGAAAATCGGCTTTCGATTTTCGGAAAGGATCACGTGCCCCTTCAAGTGTTACAGCGTCCTTTGCGCGTCCGAAAGGACACGCGGAGTTGTAGGACGGTCGGACGACCGCCGGCGCTAGATGGACGAAATGTCAGTAGTCGATCAAGCGAAAAATCCTGAGCCACAGGTCAACAGGAATTGAACGATACTGCGCTCTCCGTCCCTTGCAAGGAATGAAGTCTCACCAGTCTCCGACGGTTGCCTGGATCACCGAAAGTGCTGCCACCGCCGCCGTATCGGCGCGCAGGATGCGCGGTCCGAGCGGAATGGCTGTCACGAAGGGCAGCGCCCGCAGCATCTTGCGCTCGTCATCGGAAAAGCCGCCTTCGGGCCCGACCAGCAGCCCAAGTTTCTTTTCCCTGACCGCCTGCAGAGCCGGCAGCGGGTTGTTGGTCGAGGCGTCCTCGTCGCAGAAGATCAACCGCCGCTCTCTGTCCCAGCCGGTCAGCAGGCGGTCGAACTTTTCGGCTTCGCGCACCTCCGGCACCGCCAGGATGCCGCATTGTTCGGCGGCTTCGACGACATTGGCGCGCAGGCGATCGATGCTGGGCTTGGCCACTTGCGTGTGCTGGGTGATCACCGGCTGCAGGATGCCGGCGCCCATCTCGACAGCTTTCTGCACGAGATAGTCTAGCCGGCCCTGCTTCAGCGGCGCAAAGCAGTAGATGAGATCGGGCAGCGGCGGTTGCGGCCGTTGCAGCGTCAGCACCTTCAGCCGCACCGCCCTTTTTGATTTCGCCGCAATGGCGGCCGACCATTCACCGTCACGACCGTTGAACACCAGGATTTCGGCGCCTTCTCCAAGCCGCAGCACATGCAGGAGATAGTGGCTCTGCTGCTGACCGGCATCGAACTCGATCTCTGGCCGCAGACCGTCGGGCACGAACAGGCGTTGCATCTTGTAGTTGGCGCGCATCGCCGAGGAATGAGCGAGCCGCCCGCCGGCGTCAAGCCTCGGCGGTCGGATGCCACACCGGCCGAAAGCCATGCTGCAGGACGGCGAGCGTCGTGGCCGGCGTCAGCAGCGCAAGCGCCTTGCCTTCCAGCAGGCTGAAATCGCCGGGTGGGCCATATCCGGCAAAGGACCAGCGCACCGCCTTGCCGCCGCGCAAGGCATAGGCGGTGCCGCCATCAGCAAGCATCGCACCGTCGGGAAGACCGGCAAGGTCCTCGAGGGCCAGCATCGGTGGCTTGCCACCGGACGCCAGCCGCTCCTTGTGCAGCCGCTTGTCGACCTGCGGTGCGCGCGGCTCGGAAATACCAAACGCTTCACCGAAGCGGCCGACGAAGTCCCTGGCCCGTTCGCGCTGGCAAAAGAAGCAGGGGCGATGCCCGGCCGCCAGCGCCGTCACCTCGTCGAGGAAGAACAGCTCGGTCCAGCCGGCTTTGCCACCCAAATGGTCGTCGCTCTTCCGGTTGCGGCCCATCGGTTCGCGCCGCACGTTACGGAATTTGCAGACGCAGATGATCCAGGCCGGAAGCGCCCAGCGCTTCTTCAGCAATGTCCTTGTCTCGGGATCGTGGATGATGCCGCGATTGCCGGTAAACAACCCGCGCTCGGGCACGGCATGGATGGCGCCGAACGGATCGACCCGGTTCTGCAGTGGCATAGCTTTCTCCCGCAACACGCATCTTGGCTGCAATGCTGGCGGCATGATATCGCTCCTCGCATCATTTTCATGTCATCAGGGTTTTGCGATGCGGGTGCTGGTGGTCCAGAACTACGACAATACCGGCCTTGGCCAGGTTGGTGCCGCCCTTGCGGAAGCGGGTGCCGATCTCGATCTGCGCTTGCCTTACAAGGGCGATCCCCTGCCGGATGACGCGGCCGGGCACGATGCCATGGTGGTGCTCGGCGGTGGCCAGAATGCGCTGGCCGACGACGACTACCCCTATTTTCCGGCACTGCTCGAACTGACCCGCGATTTCGCCGACAAGGACCGTGCCGTGCTCGGCATCTGCCTCGGCAGCCAGCTCGTTGCCCGCGCCTTCGGTGGCGAGAACCGCATCGGTGGCGCCAACGAGTTCGGCTGGCACGGCGTGTCGCTGACGCCGGACGCCAAGGCCGATCCGGTGCTTGGCTCGTTGCCGGAAAAATTCCCGATCTTCCAGTGGCACGACGACACGTTCGTGCTGCCTGAGAACGCCGTGCGGCTCGCCGGCAACGATGTCGCCGAGAACCAGGCGTTCCGCGTCGGCCGCGCCGTCTACGGCTTCCAGTTCCATTTCGAGGCCGACCGCCCGATGGTGCAGGACTGGAGCGCCTCCTTTGCCCCGACCATCGCCGCGCGCCATCCCGACTGGGCCGGCAAGCTCGATGGCGAAATGGCCCGTAACGGGCCTGATGCCGACGCTGCCGGCCTGGCCATCGCCCGCGCCTGGGTCGCGACGATCTGAGAGACTGTTTGGAAATTCCACTCTGGCGGCCATCTGATGGCGGTTTCTGCGCTTCCGTTGCTCACGGACCAAATGTCCGCTGCGCTACGGTTCTCGAAACCACCACCATATGACTCGCCAGAGCGAATTTCGAAACAGTCTCTGAGCGTCCAACCCTCGGCGCCTCGCCGCGTGACATAATTGGCACGCAGTGGTGAAACCGCCTGGGGAAAACCCCTTTCATCCTTGGCTTGTGTCCGCCCATCATCCTAGAAGGCGCGCGCTCTGCATCGGCTGTGCAACCGCGATGAACCTTTGGTGTGACCCGCGCGACACACCGTCGATACAGAACGCGCCTAGAAGCGCGAAATCGTCGAAACTTTGAAGCGAATTCTCCGTTTCAACGCATTGGTAACCGCCCGGTGCACAGATGCACAAAGCTCAACAAGAGATGACCTCCGTGAAAGCAGCGCTTCTGTCCTTTGCCATGTTGTCCGCCATCGTGCTGTGCGGCCTCGGCATCTATTCCGCTGACGCAGCCAACAACCACAACGCCGTCGACGGCTACGGCGTCACCGCCTCGCTTCGCTAAAAGCCGGAACGTTTTCGCGTCCCCGGACGCGCCGCTCACGCTTCCTTTGTCGTCCCAGGCTCCTTGATCGTGATCGTCAGGATGCGTTTGTCCGGGCCATCGACGACGAGCGCGGTGAGCATCCCTGATTGCCAGGCAAGCGTGTCGACATTGACGCGGTTGGCCATCACTTCTGCTTCCGGCACCGGCGTGTGGCCGTGCACCACGATCTTCGGGAACAGGCCCTGGTAATTGTGGAAGATGTCGCGGATCCATAGCAGATCCTGCGGGTTTTGCCTTGCCAGCGCGATGCCCGGCCTGATGCCCGCATGGCAGAAGAAGAAATCCCCGAGCGTCAGCGAAAGCCGCAGCGATCGCAAAAAATCGATGTGCGTTTGCGGCACCGCCTCGACCAGGAATTGATGTCCCCTGCGCACGGACTCGGCTTTGCCGAACCACATGCTGCCTTCGCTGATTGCCACGCCGTAGGACAGCGCCGTCTGGATGCCGCCGAAACGGATGAAAAGCCCTTCCGGGTCGGGCTTCTTGAGAAAGTCGAGAAAGCCGACGTCGTGGTTGCCGGCCAGCATCAGATGGCGCGGGTCGCGCTCTCGCGCCTCGATCAGGAAGTCGATGACGCCTTTGGAGTCCGGCCCACGATCGACATAGTCGCCAAGATGGATGACGCGCCAGTCGGCAGGCGCATCCCGCTCGATCTCATCCTCGATGCGCCGGTGCATGGCGGCCAGCAGGTCGAGCCGGCCATGCACGTCGCCGATCGCGTAGAGACGCACACCCTCCGGCCCATGCGCGTCGAGAAAATGGATGCCGGGTTCTGCCAACTCTGCGCGGTCTCCGTGGTCAGGCTGTCACGGACTTAGCGCCGGAGCTGGTCCTTGCCCATGTCGGTGACCAGACGCTTTCCGCACAGAGCCAGCGTGATGTCCATCTCCTTGCGGATGATTTCCAATGCCTTGGTAACTCCTTCCTTGCCGAGCGCACCGAGGCCGTAAAGAAAGGGCCGGCCGATATAGGTGCCCTTGGCGCCGAGGCAGAGCGCCTTCAGCACATCCTGGCCGGAGCGGATGCCGCCATCCATGTGCACTTCGATCGTGTCGCCGACCGCGTCGGCAATCTCCTCCAGTGCCATGATCGAAGACGACGCGCCATCGAGCTGCCGCCCACCATGGTTGGAGACGATGATGGCGTCGGCACCGGTCTTGGCCGCCATCAGTGCGTCCTCCTTGTCGAGAATGCCTTTCAGGATCAGCTTGCCCCCCCAGCGTTCCTTGATCCAGGCGACATCCTTCCACGACAGATGCGGATCGAACTGCTCGGTCGTCCAGGAGGACAACGAGGCGACGTCGCCGACGCCCTTGGCGTGGCCGACAATGTTGCGGAAGGTGCGGCGCTTGGTGCCGGCCATGCCCATCCACCAGCGCGGGCGAATGGCGATGTCGGCGATGTTGGCCAGCGTCATCCTGGGCGGCGCCGAAAGTCCGTTGCGGACATCCTTGTGGCGTTGTCCGAGGATCTGCAGGTCGAGCGTCAGCACCAGCGCCGAGCACTTCGCCGCCTTTGCCCGGTCGATCAGGTCGAGCACGAAATCCTTGTCGCGCAGCACATAGAGCTGGAACCAGAATGGCTTCCTGGTCACCGAGGCGACGTCCTCGATCGAGCAGATGCTCATCGTCGACAGGGTAAATGGCACGCCGAACTCCTCGGCCGCCTGCGCTGCCAGCATCTCGCCATCGGCATGCTGCATGCCGGTCAGGCCGGTCGGCGCCAGCGCCACCGGCATAGTCACCTTCTCGCCGATCATGGTCGATTCCAGCGAGCGGTTGCTCATGTCGACCAGCACGCGCTGGCGGAATTTGATCTTGGCGAAATCCTCCTCGTTGGCCCGGTAGGTGCTTTCCGTCCAGGCGCCGGAATCGGCGTATTCGAAAAACATTTTTGGCACGCGCCGGCGCGCGAGGTCCTTGAGATCGGCGATGGTGAGGATTTGGCTCATGAGGGTCCCCGCTTATCAGTCCTGGAAGCGTCTGCGTGTGGGCTCATCTGGCCCCTTCAGAACGTTGCCTGAGCCTCAGCCGCGAGACGCGTTGCCAGTCGCCGCTGCGCTCGGCCTCGGCCATCGACCGCTCGACATAGATCATGTGGTCCATCGCCGCTTGCCGCGCGGCCGCAGGGTCACCGGCCTTCACCGCGGCATGGATCGCCCGGTGCTGGGCAAGCAGCGCGTCGCGCGCGCCGGGCACGGTGAACACCAGCAGCCGGTTCTGGAACACGCCTTCCGACAGCAGCCGGTAGCAGGAGCGCAGCGTGTGCAAGAGCAGGATGTTGTGCGCGCACTCGCAGATCGCGTGGTGGAACTCGACATCGATTTCGGCTTCGTCGTCGAAATCGCCGGTCCGGTGCGCTTCGTCCATGCGCGCCATGATGCGGTCGAGCAGCGCCAGATCCTCCGGCGTGGCGCGTCGCGCCGCATACTCGGCCGCGACGCCCTCGATCTCGCGGCGGTATTCCAGGTAGTCGGCCACCGCCTTGCGATGCATCGAGATCAGGTCCGCCACCGGCTTGGTGAACAGCTGGCCGATGATGTCGGCGACATGCGTGCCGCCGCCGGCCTTGGTCGTCAAAAGGCCGCGCCCTTCGAGCGCCTTTAGAGCATCGCGCAGGATCGGCCGCGACACGTCGAACTGGCGTGCGAGCTCGCGCTCGCCCGGCAACCGGTCGCCGGTGCGCAGCACGCCTTCGAGGATGAGGCTCTCGATCTGCTGCACCACCTCGTCGGCGGTGCGCGAATGCTCGATCCTGGAAAAAATGTCGCTCAACAGAATGCCTGGAAGGTGAACCGCTGTCGTGCAGGATAAAGCCTGCGTCGCCAACTGGTCAAATTATTTATCCAATTGGTCGAAGCGGGTCGATTTTGCCACCCGACGCCATATCGTCTTCGGCTAAACTTTGCTGTTTGCGTCATCTGGCCATTGGCCCTAGAGGGACGCAATGTAAGAGGGTCTAGAGAACCCTGGGGGACAAGCCGTGTCAGACGACCCGTCCAATCTCGAGTTCCAGCCGCGCGCCAAGGGCAGCGTCATGGGTTTTCCCGCGCATGAGGGCCGGCCCGGTGCGCTTGGCGAGGTCCATGCCCGGCCGCATCCGCTGATCGACAAGCCGCGTGTCCTGGTGCAACTCGCCTTCATGACCGAGGGCGGATCCGGTGTCGACCATGCGGTGCTGTCCGAACTATCGCGGCGTCTGGGCATTGCCGCGCCCGACCGCCAGGCCCGCCACCACGCCATGAAGTGGGGCAAGGGCTCGCTGCGCTGGGAGCGGCACACGGAATTCTCGACCTATCTGTGGGAAGGCCCGCTCTCCGAAAGCGGCAGGGCGCTGGAGGACTCGCCGTTCGGCAACGGGTTTTCCCCGCCGGGAACCGTCATCTCGGGGATCAGGCTCGAAATCCGCAAGTGGACGCAAGCGAGTGAGCGGCTGATCGCCGGCTTCGACCCGACCAGCCTGTGCTATTCGCTGGTCGAACGCGGCAACGCCGCCATCGTCACCGATTTCCGCCAGGATGGCGACGGCATGACCCGAATGCTGGTGCTCGACCGCGGCCTGACGCCGGCGCGAACCGGGGCGCTGTCGCAACGGCTGATCGACATCGAAACCTACCGAACGCTGGCCATGCTTGGCCTGCCATTGGCGCTGACCCTGTCCGGCCGCGCCCGCCGCATCGAGGACAGGCTGGCGCAGACCACGCTGGAAATGAAGGTCGCCGAAACCCGCGACAGCCAGACGCTGCTCGCAGACCTGACCGAGCTTGCCGCCGAGTTGGAAGCGGACGCCGCGTCGAGCCTCTACCGTTTCGGCGCCAGCCGCGCCTATGACGGCATCGTCGTCGAGCGGCTGGAGGCGCTCGACGAAGAAGCCGTGCCCGGCTACGACACCTGGGGTGGGTTCCTGCAGCGCCGCGTCGCACCGGCCATGCGCACCTGCCGTTCGGTCGAGGAGCGCCAGGCCAATCTGTCGCGCAAGCTGACCCGCGCCACCACGCTGCTGCGCACCTGGGTCGATGTCGAGGTCGAGAAGCAGAATCGCGACCTGCTGGCGTCGATGAACAATCGCGCCCGCCTGCAACTGCGCCTGCAGCAGACCGTCGAAGGTCTCTCGGTCGCCGCCGTCTCCTATTATGTGGTCGGCCTCGTCGGCTATGTCGCCAAGGGCGCCTCGATCTTCGGCCATGCCTTCGCGCCGGAGGTCGTCACCGCGGCTTCGGTACCCGTCGCCATTCTGCTTGTCTGGTGGGGCGTGCGCCGCGTGCGCCGGATGCATTCCGAGCCCGGCAAGCCGGCGGGCGAATAGGGCTGTACCCGCAGCGGCAGATTGCCGCTGCGGAAGCCCGTCCGGCGGTGACTTTGGACTTTCCGCCAAAGCGGGATTTGCAACCACCGCGCTTCACTGGTAAAAGATTTTGACCAGTCAAGCAAAACGAGGCTGCTGATGTCCGGCCTGGCCATGCCGAAACCAGACGACGCCACGATGCGCAGGCGCGACGAGATCGTCGCCGACATGCGCATCATCGTCCCGGCCGAGGGCGTTGTCGACGCCGCCAATTCCATGCGGGCCTTCGAGAGCGATGGCCTGACCGCCTATCGGCAGCTGCCGCTGGTCGTCGTGCTGCCACAGACGGTGGCGCAGGTTTCCCGCGTGCTGAAATACTGCGACGACCGCAACATCCGCGTCGTGCCGCGGGGCTCCGGCACCTCGCTGTCTGGCGGCGCATTGCCGCTGGAAGACGCGGTGCTGCTGGTCATGAGCCGTTTCAACCGCATTCTTGCGATCGATTTCCCCAACCGCGTCGTCGTCGCCCAGCCGGGCGTCACCAATCTCGGCATCACCACCGCCGTCGAGCAGGAGGGCTTCTACTACGCCCCCGATCCATCCTCCCAGATCGCCTGCTCGATCGGCGGCAATGTGGCGGAAAATTCCGGCGGCGTGCACTGCTTGAAATACGGCCTCACCGCCAACAATGTGCTCGGCATCGAGATGGTGCTGATGAATGGCGAGGTGGTGCGGCTCGGCGGCAGTCACCTCGATGCGGAAGGTTACGACCTGCTCGGCGTCATGACCGGTTCGGAAGGTCTGCTCGGCGTCGTCACCGAAGTCACCGTGCGCATCCTGAAAAAGCCGGAGACCGCACGCGCCCTGCTGATCGGCTTTCCGACCAGCGAGCAGGGCGGCCAGTGCGTCGCCGACATCATCGGCGCCGGCATCATTCCGGGCGGCATGGAAATGATGGACCGGCCGGCGATCCATGCCGCGGAAGATTTCGTCCATGCCGGCTATCCCCTGGATGTCGAGGCGCTGCTGATCGTCGAGCTCGACGGGCCGAGCGTCGAGGTCGATCACCTCATCACCGCCGTCGAGGCGATCGCCATCCGAAACGGTTCGACCACCTGCCGCATCTCGCAGTCGGAGCAGGAGCGGCTGAGCTTCTGGGCCGGCCGCAAGGCGGCCTTTCCGGCGGTTGGCCGCATCTCGCCCGACTATTACTGCATGGACGGCACCATCCCGCGCAAGGAACTGCCGCGCGTGCTCGCCGGCATGCGCGAGCTGTCGGAGACATACGGTCTCGGCGTCGCCAACGTCTTTCACGCCGGCGACGGCAATCTGCATCCGCTGATCCTCTACGATGCCAATGTGCCGGGCGAACTCGACAAGGCCGAAAGCTTCGGCGCCGACATATTGCGGCTGTGCGTCAAGGTCGGCGGCGTGCTCACTGGTGAACACGGGGTGGGCGTCGAGAAGCGCGACCTGATGCCGGAGATGTTCAACCAAATCGACCTCGACCAACAGATGCGGGTCAAATGTGCTTTCGATCCCAATCATCTTTTGAATCCCGGCAAGGTCTTCCCGCAGCTTCGCCGCTGCGCCGAACTCGGCCGCATGCATATTTCCGGCGGCAAGCTGCCGTTTCCGGACATTCCGAGGTTTTGAGGGGAAATGTCGGCGCTTGAACACCCCCCTCTGTCCTGCCGGACATCTCCCCAGCAAGGGGGGAGATTGGCTGGCCGCAGTGCTGGTGCTTATCCTTCAACCAAAGGAGTTTGCGAAAGCCGTGGTGACGATCTGATCTCCCCCCTTGCGGGGGGAGATGTCCGGCAGGACAGAGGGGGGTGGGAAGGATCGCGGCATCTCCACACCTCTGTTTGGCGCAGGCTTCGCCCAATACCCGAGTGAGGTCTGAATTGCTGTTCAAACAATCCTCGCTGGACAAGATCGCGCGCAAGGAGGTGACGCTCGCCTTCCGCCGCTGGAAGCGGCCGACGGTCAAGGCCGGCGGGCGGGTGAGGACGGCGTCGGGCGTCGTGCTGATCGGCGATATTGCGATCGTGGACATGTCCGCACTGACGGAAAAGGACGCAACTGCGGCCGGCTTTCCGGCACTCGGAGCTCTTCAGGAGATGCTGGGCTCCCATGACGGCACCCCGGTCTACCGCATCGAACTCAACGGTATCGAACCCGACGAACGCGTTACCTTGCGTGGCGAGGCCTCGCTTTCCGATGCGGATTGGCACGCCTTGACCGCGCGATTTGCGCGCTGGGATAAGACGACACCGGGTTACTTCCCGTCGATCCTGCGGACGATCGGCGCCCACCCGGAAGTGCGGGCGGCTGAGCTGGCTGCGATGGCCGGCGTCGAAACGCTGAAATTCAAGCAGGATGTCCGCAAGCTCAAGGAACTCGGCCTCACCGAGAGCCTCGAGGTCGGTTACCGGCTGTCGCCAAGGGGCGAAGCCGTGCTCGAAAAGCTCCGGGAGCACAGGCTTTGACGTCTTTTACCCCGACCACATCGGACGAAGTCCTGTCCACCGTCGCCTGGGCGGCGGCGGAGGAATCTCCGCTGGAAATCCTTGGACATGGTTCCAAGCGCGGCATTGGTCGTCCGCAACAGAGCGAACACACGCTCGACCTGTCGAAGCTCACCGGCGTTACACTCTATGAGCCCGCCGAGCTGGTGCTGTCGGCCAAGGCCGGCACACCGCTGGCAGACATCGAAAAGCTGCTGGCACAAAACAGCCAGCAGCTCGCCTTCGAGCCGATGGATTACGGCCCGCTGCTCGGTGGCGAAGCTGGCAAAGGCACCATCGGCGGCGTGCTTGCCGCGAACCTTTCAGGTCCGCGCCGGCTGAAGGCAGGTGCCGCGCGCGATCATATCCTCGGCATCAATGCCGTCTCAGGTCGCGGCGAGGCCTTCAAGTCCGGCGGCCGCGTCGTCAAGAACGTCACCGGCTACGATCTGTCGAAGCTGATGGCCAACAGCTGGGGCACGCTGGCCGCGTTCACCGACGTCACCTTCAAGGTACTGCCCGCCGCCGAGACCGAGGTCACGCTTGCCGTCCGCGGCCTGCTCGACGACGCGGCTGCTGCCACCATGGCCCTGGCGCTTGGCTCCAGCGCCGAAGTGTCGAGTGCCGCCCATCTGCCGGAGCGCATCGCCGCGCGGGTCGCCGGCGGCACGCTTGGCAGCGAGGCCGCGACTTTGCTGCGCGTCGAAGGTTTTGGCCCCTCCGTCGCCTATCGCACCGCCGCGCTGAAAACGCTGCTGGGCAAGGCCGGGCCACTGGAAGAGATTTCCGGCGAGGCTTCACGGCTGATCTGGCGCGATGTGCGCGATTGCAGGCCCTTCGCCGACGGCAGCGAAAAACCGGTCTGGCGTGTGTCGATGACGCCGGGAGAGGGCCACCAGATGGTTCTAACGCTGCGCATGCAGGCCGCCGTCAGCGCGTTCTATGATTGGCAGGGTGGGCTGGTGTGGTTGCGCATGGAAGAGGGCGACCCGGAAGCCGCTTTGCTGCGCGGGCTGTTGAGAAAACACTCCGGCGGCCATGCGACGCTGGTGCGCGCCGCCCCTTCCCATCGCGCCGCCCTGCCGGTTTTCGAGCCGCAGGCGCCGGCCCTGGCAGCTCTTGCTGCGCGCCTGAAGCAGGAATTCGACCCAAGAAACATCCTCAATCCCGGCCGCATGGCCTAGGACTAGAACGCGATGCAGACCAATTTTTCGCTTGCCCAGCTTGCCGATCCGCATGTCGCGGAATCCGAGAAGATCCTGCGCAAATGCGTGCATTGCGGCTTCTGCACCGCCACCTGCCCGACCTATGTCACGCTCGGCAACGAGCTCGATTCGCCGCGCGGGCGCATCTACCTGATCAAGGACATGCTGGAGAACGGCCGGCCCGCCGACAAGGAGATCGTCACCCATATCGACCGCTGCCTGTCCTGCCTTGCCTGCATGACCACCTGCCCTTCGGGCGTCAACTACATGCATCTGGTCGACCACGCCCGCGCCCACATCCAGGAGACCTACAAGCGGCCGCTGCTCGACCGCCTCACCCGCGCCATGCTCGCCTTCGTGCTGCCCTATCCCGCGCGTTTTCGCGCCGCACTCAGGCTGGCGAAGCTGGGCAAGCCGTTCATTGGCCTGTTCGAGAAGGTCCCGGCGCTGAAGCCGCTTGGCGCAATGCTCAAGCTCGCCCCGGCATCGATTCCCGCAGTCTCGCCAATGGCCTCGCCGGGTATCCACGCCGGGCAAGGGGCCAAAAAAGGCCGCGTCGCCATCCTCACCGGCTGCGCGCAATCTGTGCTTGATCCCGCCATCAACGAAATGACGATTGCGCTGCTGACGCGGCTCGGCGTCGAGGTCGTGATACCGCAGGGCGAGGGCTGCTGCGGCGCGTTGGTCCATCACATGGGCCGTGAGCAGGCAGCACTTGCCTCGGCAAGGCAAAATGTCGACGCCTGGACGCGCGCTATCGAACAGAGCGAGCTCGATGCCATCGTCATCACCGCATCCGGCTGCGGCACGACGATCAAGGACTATGGCTTCATGCTGCGGCTCGATCCGGCCTACGCCGACAAGGCGGCGCGGGTGTCGGCGCTGGCCAAGGACATCACCGAGTATCTGGCCGGGATCGAGCTGCCCGAGCCGGTGCGCAAGCCGGGCACGGTCGTTGCCTATCATTCGGCCTGTTCGATGCAGCACGGCCAGAAGATCACCCGCCAGCCGAAGGAATTGCTGACCAAGGCCGGCTTTATCGTGCGCGAGCCGCGGGAGGGCCATCTGTGCTGCGGTTCGGCCGGCACCTACAACATCCTGCAATCCGAGATTTCGGCCAGGCTGCGCGACCGCAAGGTGAAAAACATTGAGGCCACGGGGGCCTCGATCGTCGCCACCGGCAACATCGGTTGCATCACCCAGATCGCGTCCGCGGCGAAGATGCCGGTGGTGCACACGATAAAGCTGCTCGACTGGGCCTATGGCGGACCGAAGCCGGAAGGCGTTGCGGAAGACAGCCTGATCGCCGCGGAGTAGCCTCCGTAGGCTGTCTCGGCGCTCACTCGGCCGCCAGCCTGTCGGCCGTGCCGTAGGTCGCTTCATAGAGCGCGCGCTGCCGGCTGAGCGCCACCATCGTGTTGCGCAGCAGGATCGCCACCGTGATCGGGCCGACGCCGCCCGGCACCGGCGTGATCCAGGAGGCGACCTCGCGCACGCTTTCGGTGTCGACGTCGCCGACGATACGGCTGGAGCCGTCAGGCCCGATCTCCGAATTGATGCCGATGTCGATGACCGCCGCACCCGTTTTGACCATGTCGGCCTTGATCAGCCGCGACTTGCCGACGGCGACGAACAGCGCATCGGCGCGACGCGCATGCGCGGCAACCGATCGCGTCATGTGATGGCAGACCGTCACCGTCGCACCTTCGCTCATCAGCAGGAAGGCGATCGGCTTGCCGACAATTTCGGAATGGCCGACGATGACCACTTCCAGCCCTTTGAGGTCGAGGCCGGTCTCCTTCAGCAGCTCGACCGAGGCGGCCGCGGTGCAAGGCGCGAGGTCGAGCTGGTTGTAGACGATATTGCCGATCGAAGCCGGATGCATGCCCTCGACATCCTTGAGCGGATGCACTGCCGCCTGCAGCGTCCTGACCGGGATATGTGCCGGCACCGGCCGCTGGATGATGATGCCGGTGACGCGCGGATCGGCGTTCAGGCCGTGGATGGCCGCTTCCAGTTCGCCTGATGTGATGGTGGCGGGAAAGCGCCGTTCCTCGAAATCGATGCCGGCCAGCTGCGCCTTGGCGCGCTGGTTGCGCACATAGACATCCACCGCTGCGGTGTCGCCGACGGTGATCGAAATCAGCTTGGGTGGAAACCCCTCGGCTTTGGCGATCGCTGCATCCTCGCGCACGGCGGCAATGATGCGCTGGGCAACCGGGCCGCCCTTGAGATAGCGGCTGTCGTCGGATAGGGACATGGGTGAACCCTTTTGCTTGGTTGCCGCCGACATAGCAAAAGAACATCGCCAAGGGCAGCGCGACAGCGAACCGTCATGCTTTTTGCGCGACGTGCCGACCAGGGAGTGTCTCGCTGACCCTCAGGCTCCGGTCGAAACGGAAAGGGCAGCGCGGTTTCCCGTGCTGCCCTTCCTGACTGGCCGCATCCCCATACGGCCCGTCCCCCGTATCTTCAGACTGGCCGCCAAAAAGCGAGGTGCTTTGCCGGCCAAGTGATTCGTCGCCGGAACTATATCACCTCGACCGTGGTTCCGACATTGACCCGTTCATAGAGGTCGACGACGTCCTCGTTGCGCATGCGGATGCAACCTGACGACACCGCGCCGCCGATTGTCCATGGCTGGTTGGTGCCGTGGATGCGATACTCGGTCGTGCCGATATAGAGCGCGCGTGCGCCGAGCGGGTTCTCCATGCCGCCGGCCAGGTAGGTCGGCAGGTAGCGGCCCTTGGCGGCTTCGCGCTTGATCATCTGCGCCGGTGGGCGCCAGTCCGGCCACTCGCGCTTGTTGGTAATCTTGTGCGTGCCCGACCATTCGAAGCCGGGTTTGCCGGTGCCGACGCCGTAGCGCCGTGCCTTGCCGTTCTTCTCGACCAGAAAGAGGAAATTCTGGGTCGTATCGATGACGATCGTGCCCGGCTTCTGCGGGCCGTCATAGGCGACTTCCTGCGGCAGGTAGATCGGGTTGATCTGCGGACGCATGACCATCCGCTTGGAAGGCGGCTGCACCGCTGCCGTCTGCACCCGGTCAGGCTGCCCCGGTTGCGCGTAGCGCAGGCGCGGCTGCTGCACGACCTGGCGGTTCTGGCGAACGATGCCGGGCGCATGGCCAAGCTGCAGCAGCCAGGGGGCGGAAAGGTCGGGGCTCACCATAACCGGCGGCCTGTCGGCGTAGCGATCGCCGGCGGTTGAAGGCGTGACGCCTGCGGCAAACACAGCCACGGCGCCGAGCACGGGAAACAGAACTGTCTTCATCGGAACGCACCTTGATCGTCTGATACAACCGGGTGGAAACGCCCCCGGTTCGGCGATCATTGGCGCGCAAGCAGCAACCGAAACATGAATCGGAATGCGTAAAATGCGCTGTTGTCAGTAAAGCTTTTGGTGTGGTTACCGCCGGGTTCAGGAATCTGGTAAAGCCGCAGTAAATGCAGCGCAAAGGCGCATTAACGAACGGATCTTTGGCTATGGAAAAAGAAAACACCGGCCTGCTCGCCGGCCCCGACGGTGTCGCGCGTTGCTTTTGGCACGGCAATCTGCCCGACTATCTGCACTACCACGATCATGAATGGGGCCGGCCGGTGGCGGACGACCGCAGGCTGTTCGAAAAGATCTGCCTCGAAGGTTTCCAGTCGGGCCTGTCGTGGCTGACCATCCTGCGCAAGCGGGAGAATTTTCGTGAGGCCTTCGCCAATTTCGAATTCGACAAGGTCGCCGCCTTCACCGACAAGGATGTCGAGCGCCTGCTTGGCAATGCCGGCATCATCCGCCATCGCGGCAAGATCGTCTCAACCATCAACAACGCCAAGTGTGCCCGCGAGATGGCCGATGAATTCGGCTCGCTGGCCGCCTGGTTCTGGAAGTTCGAACCCGGCAAGGACGAGCGGCCCGAAATCGTCGATCTCGCCCATCTGCGCGCCAACCCGACCACGGCGGTCTCGGTTCGCATTTCGAAGGAGCTGAAGAAGCGCAGCTGGAGCTTTGTCGGCCCGACCACGGTCTACGCCTTCATGCAGGCCATGGGCCTGGTCAACGACCATCTCGAGGGCTGCGTCTGCCGCAAGCAAGTCGAGAAAGAGCGAAAGGCTTTCAAGCGGCCGAAGTAGCGGCGCTTGCATCCCTTTGGTGAGTCGCCCGAAGGCGCGGGTGGGTACCTTCAGGTGCCGTTGGCGCTGGCCAGGAAAAGCCCGGCGACAATCGCCACCACCGTGGCCACTGTCGGGTAGATCACCAGCAGGCCGGTCATGAATGCGTCGCGCATGGATGGTCCCTTGCCGGCGTCGGCCGGTATCTCGAATGGACCGGCGGCCTGGCTGACCATTTTCTGGGCGTGGAGGTCGGCTGGACGCAGGCGCGTGGGCACTTCGCCTGCGCCGACGTCGACGGCATGGAATCTTGCTGTGCTGGTCATGGCCCGAACCCCTTCGTGTCGGCGCGACTTATCGGGTGCGATTGTGTCGGCACGATGCCGCACCCATGGCGGGATTGTTTCATTTTTGGTGCGTTTTTGTTTCGAGGGCGCTTCGGCTCTGCCTTCTCCCGGCAGGGAGAGGCAAGGCGGCAAACCCTTGCCGCACAAAGCTGCATCGGTTAGGACACGCGCGCTGCGGAAATAGGAAATTTCCTGCCGCACATCGCCACGAAACACCGAGTACCCATTCCATGGCCGACAAATCGGAAAAGACGAAAGCGCGGCTGCCGCGCGGTTTTGCCGACCGCAGCGCCGAAGACATCCGCGCCGTCGAGAAGATGATGGCGACGATCCGCTCGGTCTATGAGCTCTATGGCTTCGAACCGGCCGACCAGCCGTTGATCGAATACACCGATGCGCTGGGAAAGTTCCTGCCCGACCAGGACCGGCCGAATGAAGGCGTGTTCTCCTTCCAGGATGATGACGACCAGTGGCTCTCACTGCGCTACGACCTGACCGCACCGACGGCGCGCTTTGTCGCCGAAAATTACGAGCGGCTGCCCAAGCCCTATCGCAGCTACCGCTCCGGTTGGGTGTTCCGCAACGAGAAGCCTGGCCCCGGCCGCTTCCGCCAGTTCATGCAGTTTGATGCCGACACGATCGGCACACCGGGCGTGGCGGCGGACGCCGAGATGGCGATGATGATGGCCGACGTGATGGAAGCGCTCGGCATCAAGCGCGGCGACTACGTCATCCGCGTCAACAACCGCAAGGTGCTGGACGGCGTGCTGGAGGCGATCGGCCTTGGCGGCGACGACAATGTCGGCCGCCGGCTGACGGTGCTGCGGGCGATCGACAAGCTGGACAAGCTCGGGCCCGACGGGGTGAGACTTCTGCTTGGGCCGGGGCGTTGGGATGGCGGCAAGGAAGGCGAGGGCGACTTCGCCAAGGGCGCCGGGTTGAATGACGGGCAAGCCGAGGCAGTTCTTCGTGCGACAGCGAGGAATGCACAGGCCGGTCAGGATTCCAGCGTCAGCACGAATGCGGTCTACCAGGAAGGCGTTGGCGAGCTCTCGACGATCGAAGCCCTGGTCCGGGCAGCGGGATACGCCGAAGACCGTATTGCAATGGACCGTTCCGTCGTGCGCGGCCTAGAATACTACACCGGCCCAGTCTTCGAGGCCGAACTGCTGGCCGAGATCCCCAATGAGGACGGCCAGATCGTCCGCTTCGGCTCCGTCGGTGGTGGCGGCCGTTATGATGGCCTCGTCTCGCGCTTTCGCGGCGAGCCGGTACCGGCGACCGGTTTCTCCATTGGCGTCTCCCGGCTGATGACCGCGCTGAAGAACCTCGGCAAGCTCGACAGCGCCGACGTGATCGCGCCGGTGGTGGTGCTGGTGATGGACAAGGACACCGACAGCCTCGGCCGCTACCAGAAGATGGTGGCGGCGCTGCGCGCCGCCGGCATCCGTTCCGAAATGTATCTCGGTGGCGCCGGCATGAAGGCGCAGCTGAAATACGCGGACCGGCGCGGCTGCCCGGTGGCAATCATCCAGGGCGGCGACGAGCGCGCCAAGGGCGAGCTGCAGATCAAGGACCTGATCGAAGGTGCGCGCATGTCGGCCGAGATCACAGACAACGCCGAATGGCGCGCCGCGCGCCCGGCCCAGGTGACGGTGGCGGAAAGCGAGCTGGTCGCCGAGGTTAAGAAGATCTTGGCGGCGCAGGCCGCCGATCGCGTCAAAGGTGGCGCTTGAACACCCCCCTCTGGCCTGCCGGCCATCTCCCCCGCAAGGGGGGAGATTGGATGTCGCGAGTGCTTTCGCCAATCTTCAACGTTGGAAAAAAGGCGCGGGGCTTGCAACTGCCGATCTCCACCCTTGCGGGGGAGATGGCCGGCAGGCCGGAGGGAGGCGCCTCGCGCCCGTCTGATCGATGACCTCCCGCTACCCCGCCATATCAGCCGACATCATCAACCTCTTCGCTACACGCAACACGCATGCCGTCGAGGTTGCCGTGCTGCAACCGGCCGATCCGTTCCTCGACATGGCCGGTGAAGACTTGCGCCGGCGTATTTTCCTCACCGAAAGCGAAACCGGCCAGGCGCTGTGCCTGCGGCCGGAATTCACCATTCCGGTCTGTCTCGACCACATAAGATCGCAGGCCGGCACGCCGCGCCGCTATTCCTATCTCGGCGAGGTGTTTCGCCAGCGCCGCGAAGGCGGTAACGAGTTCTTTCAGGCTGGCATCGAGGATTTGGGCGATCGCGACACCGCAGAAGCGGATGCCCGTTCGCTGGCCGACGCACATGCGCTGCTTGCCCTGGTGCTGCCCGGCCAGGCGCTGGCGATCACGCTCGGCGACCAGACCATTTTCGAGGCGGTGCTGGCCGCCCTTGGGCTGCCGCGCGGCTGGCGCATGCGTCTTGCCCGCGCCTTCGGCTCGGCGCCGATGCTGCAGGCAGCACTCGCCGATCTCGCCAACCCGCCGCGCAACGGCCAGCTCTCCGGTCCGGTCGCCGCGCTCGTCCTGGACGGCGATCTGGAAGGTCTGTCCGCGCACATCGCCGGCGGCATGGAAGAGGCCGGCCTGTCGGCTTCCGCCGGCCGCTCGCCGTCCGAGATTGCACGGCGGCTGATCGAGAAAGCCGAGTTGCGCAGCGTGCGACTGTCCAACGAGGCCTTCGCGGCGCTGAAGAGTTTTCTGGCCATCGACGTGCCGCTCGATGGCGCGGCCCAGGCGTTGGCGACCTTCGCCGGTGGCGCTGGGCTCTCGCTGGGCGCCGCGCTGGAGAATTTCGCCGCCCGCGCCAAGGCGATCGAAGCGCATGGCTTGCCGACGGGAAGAATCCGCTACGACGCCGCCTTCGGCCGTCCGCTCGACTATTACACCGGCCTGGTCTTCGAAATCGCGGCGCAAGATGGCGAACGGCCGCTCGTCGGTGGCGGCCGCTACGACCGGCTGCTGACGCTGCTTGGCGCCAAGACGCCGATCCCCGGCGTCGGCTTTTCCGTCTGGCTCGATCGCATCGAAGCATTGCGGGAGACGGCGCCATGATCACGCTGGCAATCCCGTCGAAAGGCCGGCTCAAGGAGCAGGCGCTGGAGGTGCTGGCCAAGGCCGGGCTCGCCGTCAGCCTGCCCGGCGACCAGCGTTCCTACCGCGCCCGCATCGAAGGTGCGGAAAGCATCGAAGTGGCCTTCCTGTCTGCTTCAGAGATTGCTGGCGAGATCGGCCAGGGCGCGGTCGATCTCGGCATCACCGGCGAGGACCTGGTGCGTGAGAACCTTGCCGACTGGGAAACCCGCGCCGAAATCGTCGCCCGTCTCGGCTTCGGCAATGCCGATGTCGTGGTCGCCGTGCCCGACATCTGGCTCGACGTCGACACTATGGCCGATCTTGACGACGTTGCCGCCGATTTCCGCCAGCGCCATGGCAGGCGGCTCAGGATCGCCACCAAATATTGGCGGCTGACGCAGCAGTTCTTTTCGCAAAAACACGGCATCCAGGTCTATCGCATCGTCGAGAGCCTCGGCGCCACCGAAGGGGCGCCGGCGGCGGGCCTTGCCGATGTCATCGTCGACATCACCACCACCGGCTCCACGCTGCGCGCCAATCATCTCAAGGTGCTCGGCGATGGCCTCGTCCTGCGCTCGCAGGCCTGTCTTGTGGCGTCAAAAAAGACACGCGCGGCGGCTGACGAAGCGGTCCTGCGCGATATCGCCACCAGGATGACCGCCATCATCAGCTAAGGATGCCTCTCCAGTACCATCGGCGGGATTTCCACCATCCCGGCAGGCTGATAGGCTCGACCAGTCCTGGGAGGAGACAGCGATGCCGATCAATCTCGACGAGCTGAAGAATGCCACCAATTTGCGCGCGCGTGGATCGCGCGATGGCGGTGTCTTCGTGGCACCCGTCGACGGCACGGCGCATGTTTCCGGCGAGCGCACGACACCGCTGCTCAACAAGACCATTCCCGCGCTGTTTTCCGACACCGCCAGCAAATACGCCACGCTCGATGCCGCGGTCTTCGTCGACCAGGACAAGCGCTTCACATGGAGCGAACTGTCGGACACGGTCGATGCGTTGGCCGCCGGCTTCCTGGCGCTGGGCCTCGAAAAGGGCGATCGCGTCGGCATCTGGTCGCCCAACCGATGGGAATGGCTGGTGACGCAATTCGCCACCGCCCGCATCGGCCTGATCCTGGTCAACATCAACCCGGCCTATCGGCTGACCGAACTCGATTATGCCTTGAACAAGGTCAGCTGCAAGGCGCTTGTGACCGCGGTCAAGTTCAAGACCTCGGACTATCTCGGCATGATCGAGACGCTGGCGCCGGAGATCGCGACCGCCACCCCCGGCAAGCTCATGGCAAAGGCATTGCCGGCGCTGAAGATCGTCATCCGTATGGGCGAGGACAACTCGCCCGGCATGTTCAATTTCGGTGATGTGCTGGCCATGGCCGGGCGCGACGAGCATGACAGCCTCGACCGCATCTCGGAGGGGCTGAAGCCCGGCGACGCCATCAACATCCAGTTCACATCAGGCACGACAGGGGCACCCAAGGGCGCGACGCTGACCCACAACAACATCGTCAACAACGGCAATTTCGTCACCTCGGCGATCAAACTGACTGTCGACGACCGGTTGTGCATTCCGGTGCCGCTCTATCATTGCTTCGGCATGTCGATGGGCACCATGGGCTGCGTGTCGAAAGGCGCAACCATGGTTTTCCCAGGCGAGGGGTTCGATCCTGGCGCCACGTTGAAAGCGGTGGCGAGTGAGCGCTGCACCGGGCTTTATGGCGTGCCGACCATGTTCGTCGCGCTGCTCGATCATCCGGATTTCCAGTCCTTCGATCTCTCCAGCCTGCGCACCGGCATCATGGCCGGCTCGCCATGCCCGATCGAGGTGATGAAGAAAGTGGTGTCGCTGATGCATATGTCAGAAGTGACGATCGCCTACGGCATGACCGAGACCAGTCCGGTGTCGTTCCAGAGCGGCGTCGACGACCCGCTGGAAAAACGCGTCTCGACGGTTGGACGCATCCACCCTCATGTCGAGGTCAAGGCAGTCGATGCCGACGGCGCCACCGTCGCCGTCGGCGCGCCGGGCGAGCTATGCACGCGCGGCTATTCGGTGATGAAGGGCTATTGGGACGACGACGACAAGACCCGCGAGGCGGTCGACACCGATGGCTGGATGCACACCGGCGACCTCGCCACCATCGATGCCGAGGGCTATTGCAACATCGTCGGCCGGGTCAAGGACATGGTCATCCGCGGTGGCGAGAACGTCTATCCGCGCGAGGTCGAGGAATTCCTCTACCGCCATCCCAAGGTCAGGGAAGTGCAGGTGTTCGGCATTCCAGACCCAAAATATGGCGAGGAGCTGTGCGCCTGGATCGTGCTCAAGCCAGGCCAGATCGCCACCGAACAGGAGATCAAGGCCTTCTGCGCCGGCCAGATCGCCCATTACAAGATCCCGCGCCACATCCGCTTCCGCACCGAACTGCCGATGACGGTGACCGGCAAACCGCAGAAGTTTCTGATGCGCGAGGCGATGGTCAAGGAACTGGGGCTGGTGACGCAGAAGACGGCGTAAGGGAGCAGCGCTTCGATTTGCCAAGGTCGCGGATCCTGCGGCATCGTTTGGAGCCGCGGTTGACGTTGTTTGTGAGGGGTCGAATGGGCGCCCGCCGGATATCGGCGAAGGCGCTCCATGAGTTTTCCGCAAGTTTCGCGAATGCATGGGGGCTTGAATGAGTGGTTTCGGACGATCGGTGACCTCTTATGCAATGCCCCTAGCCGCTTTGGTGATGGCTGTCGCAGTCAGGGCAAGCGGGCTGTCGGTAGATCAAGGTTCGCTGAGCGTCAGGATCCTTATCGGAGCGCTTTCGTGTGCGATCATGTTCACCACCATTTTCGTGGTGCTCGACCACGCTGAGGCGGTGGCTCGGCGAGTAGGAGAGCCCTACGGCACATTGGTGCTGACTTTCGCCGTGACGGCAATCGAAGTATCGATCATCGTCTCCATGATGCTGCATGGAGAGAACAACCCCACGCTTGCACGTGAGTCCGTCTTTTCGACCGTGATGATCACATCTACCGGCGTTGTCGGCATGTGTCTCGCGCTTGGCGGCTGGCGTCATCGCAAGCAGGCAATTGTTCGACAAGGGACCAGCGCATATTTGGCGGTTCTGGCCGCACTGACCGTCATGACGCTTGTTCTGCCAACCTACACACAAACCACGGGGCCTGGCACATTTTCAGCTGCTCAACTTGGCTTCGTAAGCGTGCTCTCAGTGCTACTCTATGCAAGTTTTGTGTTCGCACAGACTGTCCGGCACCGAGACGACTTCGTCCAAGGACAAGAACACGACGTTTCGACGCGGACCGTCCCTCATGAAAGCGTCGCTGCCGGCACTTTGCTCCTGTTGATCGGGCTGATTGGAATTGTCATGCTCGCCGAGCAAGTCGCCGCAAGTGTTGAAGATACGCTCGTTGCCTACCAGGTGACTCAGTCCGACAGTATTGTGGGGGCATTGATCGCCGGGTTGGTTTTGATGCCGGAGGCCATTTCCGCGGTTCGCGCTTCACTTCACAATGAGCTGCAACGCGGCTTGAATGTTGCGATGGGTTCCGCCTGCGCTACAATTGGTTTGACAATACCGGCGGTCGCAGCCGCCAGCCTGCTGACGGGAAGAGGGTTGACCCTGGGGCTTCCTGCAACTGACACAGTACTTCTAATTTTAGCACTCTTCATATGCAATGTGAGCTTTAGTACCGAAAGAACGACATTCCTGACTGGCATGGTCCATATCGTGGTATTTTTCACGTATATATTTCTTATATTTGTACCATGACCGATTTGCGCCGAGATCAGCGGTTGGCTCTAAGGAATTTAGGATCGGAGGCCGCAGGCTGATGCTGGACAACTACGAGGTGGACGGGTTTGGCGTGATCCACCAGATCGACTTCACCCCGATCAAATACGACAAGCAATACATTTCTTATTACGAGGACCTGAGTGACCGGACCATCAAGCTCGGATATCAGCGACTTGGCTGGGTGCTGGGAATCACCGGCGAGATTCCTCGGTCCGTGCTGGAGATTGGATATGGCACGGGGACATTTGTCGAAGCCGCGAAAATAACCGGGGTCGCCGACTGCGCCGGCTGCGACATCGCCAGGTTTCCGCTGCCCAAGGGCGTCCGCTTTGTCGATTGGGATGAGGCGCTCGCCAGCTCGTGGGATCTCGTCGCCATGTTCGACGTGCTGGAGCACATCCCGGATCTGGGCTTCCTCGCCCGCCTTCAGGCCCGCTACCTGGCGGTCGCCGTCCCTTATTGCCGCTGGCGCGAACTCGGTGCCGACGGCGACGCGTGGTTCCGGACGTGGCGTATGCGTCTCCCCAACGAGCACCTGCACCACTTCGACCGTGACTCGCTGGTGGCACTCCTCGCGCACAACGGCTTCCAGTGCGTGACACTGAACTGCTTCGAGGACGGGATTAGACTGCGGCCCGGCGAAGCGGGTCCGAATATTCTGTCCGGCTTCTTTAGAAAGCTGTAGCCCGGTTTCCCCGCGGGCCCGACCAAGCGGGCGAAAACGGGCGAGTGAGGTATGGCCTTGTCGTTGGGACGCGGCAGGATCGGCAAAAAAGGCGCGGGCCACGGCCCGCGCTTTTTTCTTATTCAAGCGTCTAAACCTCAGTCCTTCTCGAAGATCCGCGCCTTGGCGACGACGCCGGCGAGGGCGCCGCCGATCAACGGTGCAACGATGAACAGCCAGAGCTGGCCGATCGCAGCAGTGCCGGAAAACAGCGCCGGGCCGATCGAGCGGGCCGGATTGAGCGAGGTGCCGGTGACAGGGATGATGGCGAAGTGCAACCCTGCCAGCGTCAGGCCGATGACCAGCCCGGCGAACGCTGTCGAGTGCTTTTCAGCGGTGACACCGAGGATCACGGTGACGAAGGTGAAGGTGCCGATCAGTTCCCACAGGAACGCCGAGCTGACGCCCCATTTCGCCACGTCCCAGCCATTGGCGCCGAAGCCGCCAGTGTGTCCGCCGGCCTGGCCAGAGACGATGATCCACAATGCCAGCGAGGCCAGGATGGCGCCGATGATCTGCGCGATCCAGTAGGGGATGACGTCCTTGGCCGGCAGCCGGCCGGCAAGAAAGACACCCAGCGTCACCGCCGGATTGAGATGCGCCCCTGAAATCGGCCCGATCGCATAGGCCGCCGCAATGAGACCGATGCCGAATGCCAGTCCGATGCCTTCCTGGCCGAGCGGCAGCGCACCGCCGAAGCCGCCCGTCACCACCGAAGCCGTACCGATGAACACCAACAGAAATGTGCCTAGAACTTCCGCCAGATAAGTCTTCATTGCCCTCTCCTCGTATCGATCCGCCGGTCCACGTTTTCCGTGCCGCGAATCATGGCGGCTAGAGTATTCCCAACCGAAAAACTTGGAAAGCAGAGCGGTCGCGCCAGATTGCGTGCTTGCTCGCCCCAGTCACGAACATTAGAGATCTGTCATCTATTGATCGATCTGTTGTTGCCGGCCAGAGACATTTACTTGTCGGGCGGATCAGCTGGCCTCGGTCAGGATAACCTCGTCGCCGTGAGACGGAAGCGGGGTTCAATCCGATCGAGAAAGGCTCTAAGAGCAGGCCCGGAGATCATGTGCTCGATTAGATGGAATGACGAATGCGACTGGGCGGACGGCTGGCAGCAGCCATCGAAGTTCTGGAAGACATCGGCCGGCGTCACCGGCCGGTTGCGGACGCGCTGAAGGATTGGGGCCTGTCGCACCGCTTCGCAGGCGGCGGCGACCGCGCCGCGATCGGCAACATCGTCTATGACGCCTTGCGCCGCAAGCGTTCCGCCGGCTGGCTGCTCGGCGAAGACACGCCGCGCGCCATCGGCTTCGGCGCGCTGTTGCTCGAATGGGGCCAGACGGCGCAGTCGCTCAACGATGCGCTTGACGGTGACAAATTCGCGCCGCCGCTGCTGACGGCCACCGAACTGCAGACAATTGCCGAACGCCGGCTCGCCGATGCGCCGGCCGCGGTACGGGCCGACATACCCGATTGGTGCGTGCCGCTTTTCGAGAAAACCTTCGGTGCAAGCTGGGTCGATGAGGGGGCGGCGCTGGCGACACGCCCGCCGCTCGACCTCAGGGTCAACACGTTGCAGGCTAACCGTGACAAGGTGCTGGGCGAGCTGACCGGAACCGGCGCGCAACCAGCCACCATCGCGCCGCAAGGCATCCGCATCCCGCCGATCGATGGCGACGGCAGGCACCCCAACGTGCAAGCCGAGCCGGCTTTCCAGAAAGGCTGGTTCGAGGTCCAGGACGAAGGCTCGCAGGTCGCGGCCGCCCTTTCCGGGGCCGAAGCCGGCATGCAGGTGCTCGACTTCTGCGCCGGCGCCGGCGGCAAGACGCTGGCGCTGTCGGCTGCGATGGACAATCGCGGCCAGATCTTTGCCCACGATGCCGAAAAGGCGCGGCTGGCGCCGATCTTCGACCGCATCCGTCGTTCGGAAAACCGCAATGTGCAGGTCGTCACCAAGCCAGCCGAACTCGCTCCGCTCGGCAACCATATGGACATCGTGCTGGTCGACGCGCCTTGCACCGGCAGCGGCACCTGGCGGCGCCGTCCCGATGCCAAATGGCGTTTGACGCAAAGACAGCTCGACGCCCGCAAGGGCGAGCAGTCGGCGATCCTCGAAGCGGCCAAAGCCTACGTCAAGTCAGGCGGCCTGCTGGTCTACATCACCTGCTCGGTGTTCGAAGAGGAGAATGGCGAGCAGGTCGCGGCGTTTCGGGAGCGCAACAGCGGCTTTGTCCCGGTCGATCACCGAGCCCTCTGGGACAGTCGTTTTCCCGGCCATGCGGCAGCCGTGCGGATCGGTCCGGCCGGCGACGTCTCGCTGTCGCCGGCGCTGAGCGGAACTGACGGATTCTACTTTTGTGCCATGCGCAGGTCGGCCTGAGCCCCATCGGATATCGCCAATCCTTGACGTGTGCCTGACCTCAGCCGGCGGGCGAGGTCGATTGCTGCAGTGCAGCAAAAGCATTTGCCTGCCGCCCGTGCCTCTGCAATAAGCTTATCCGCATAAAGAAAGGCAGCGGCCATGGCAGCAAAGATCGTACCCGCCCCGGACTACGAGGATCGCGTCAGAACCTCCTTCGCGCGCCAGCAGGCCATGGCCACGATCGGCGCCGAACTGACGCTGGTGACGCCGGGCATCATCGAGATCGAGATGCCTTATTCGGCGGCACTGACCCAGCAGCATGGTTTCCTGCATGCCGGCGTCATCTCGACGGCATTGGACTCGGCCTGTGGCTATGCCGCGTTCTCGCTGATGCCGGAAAACTCCGGCGTTCTGACCATCGAATTCAAGGTCAATTTGCTGGCGCCGGGCAGGGGCGAACGCTTCCTGTTCCGCGGTTCGGTGACAAAACCCGGCCGCACCATCATCGTCGCCGACGGCCAGGCCTATGCCTTCGCCGCCGACGGCGAGGCCAGGCTGATCGCCACCATGACCGGAACGATGATGACGGTGGTCGGGCGTGATGGCATCGAAGGCTGATCCGATGGGAAAGATTGTGCGGCTTGGCGGCAAGGGCGTCCTCTTCGTGATGGCCGCCGAGGCCGAGTATGGCCCGCACCTCAAGCGGCTGTTCACGCCGCTGATGACCGGCGTTGGACCGGTCGAGGCCGGCGTCAGGCTGGGCGCCGAACTCTCCCTGCTGAAGTCGCGGAAGACGCTGCCGGACCTCGTCGTATCGCTCGGCTCGGCCGGCAGCCGGACGCTGGAGCAGACGGAAATCTACCAGGCCGTGTCGGTCAGCTACCGCGACATCGACGCCTCGCCGCTCGGCTTCGAAAAGGGCGCGACGCCTTTCCTTGACCTGCCGGTGACCGTGCCGCTGCCGTTCAGGATTCCTGACCTGAGGGAGGCAACGCTGTCCACCGGTGGCGCGATCGTCACCGGTGCCGCCTACGACGCAATTGCCGCCGACATGGTCGACATGGAGACTTTCGCTTGCCTGCGCGCCTGCCAGTTGTTCGACATCCCGCTGATTGGGCTGCGCGGCATTTCCGACGGGGCGGCGGACCTGCGGCACGTCGGCGACTGGACCGAATATCTGCACGTCATCGACGAGAAGCTGGCCGGAGCGGTCGGGCGGTTGGAACAGGCGGTCGGCGATGGCTTGCTGAGCGCCTGACCGGAAATAGCATCAAGCCGCCAGGCTCTCCGGATCGCCGAAATCGATGCGCGAAATGCGCCCGCGCACGGCGCCGTTTGCATCGACATAGTCGATCGTTCCTGGCGAATGATCGAGTTTCCAGGAGCCGGTGGGGCCGTCTTTCCATTCGACATTGTAGCCGTCGTCGAGCAGCATCCAGATCCCATGGAAAAGGGTTCCATCCGGCAGCAGCATATGCGCCCGGTTCTCGTTTTCGTAGTGGATGAAGGCGTCCTTGCCGCCCATGTCGATGACATGCGTGGTGCCAACCATGAGAACGGCCAGCATGTTCCTGTCGAGAATTGTCATGGTCTGTGTCCGGGCTTGAGTTCGAAAGAGTCTCGACGCAGTGATTATCGTCAAGTATCTTGACTATACGGAGCCGAGATAAAATGGTCAAGGAACTTGACGAAAAAATCGAAACCCTGCCGGATCACGTCGGCTGGCGCCTGTGGCAGGCAAGCCGTGCCTGGCAGGCAGAATTCGCCGCCGCGATGCGCGCCGCCGGTCACGGCTGGTTCACCGAAGCACGCGCCGGACTGCTTGGACACATCAGCAGGAACGGCATGCGCCAGTCGGCGTTGATCGAACGCTCGGCAATCTCCAAGCAGGCGGTCCAGCAACTGCTCGACGGCCTCGAGGCGGAGGGGATCGTCGAGCGTCTACCCGATCCGCAAGATGGCCGCGGCAAGCTGGTGCGTTACACCAGCAAGGGGCTGGATGCCTTGCGCGACGGCGATCGGGTCAAGATGGAGATCGAGCGGCGCTATGTCAGTCGCATTGGCGAGGAGCGGTTCACGGCGCTGATGGGCGCTTTGCGGGCGCTTGCGGCCGGACAGGCTGCGGCGAAGGATGAAGACGCTGGCGCTGTAGGTGAAGTCGTGGAATCGAAGTGACAGCAAGGCCCCGCAACCCATTGCGTCGACTCATTTCTTTCTCTAAACGCTCGCCATGAAAACAGCCAATCATCCCGACACCGTCCTGATTGTCGATTTCGGCAGCCAGTTTACGCAGCTCATCGCCCGCCGCATCCGCGAGGCCGGCGTGTTTTCCGAGATCGTGCCGTTCCAGTCGGCCGAGGCGGCGTTCAAGCGCATCAATCCGAAAGCCGTGATCCTGTCCGGCGGCCCCGCCTCGACGTCGGACATCGGTAGCCCGCGCGCGCCGCAGATCGTCTTCGATGCCGGCGTGCCGGTGCTCGGCATCTGCTACGGCCAGATGGCGATGTGCGTGCAGATGGGTGGCGTCGCCGAAAGCTCCGATCATCGCGAATTCGGCCGCGCCTTCGTCGAGATCGAGAAGGACAGCCCGCTGTTCGAGGGCCTGTGGGCGCCCGGCCAGCGCCACCAGGTGTGGATGAGCCATGGCGACCGGGTCATCTCCTTGCCCAAGGGCTTCGAAGTGTTCGGCAAGTCCGAAGGCTCGCCCTTCGCCATCTTCGGCAATGTCGAGCGCAAGATGTACGGCATCATGTTCCACCCCGAGGTGGTGCACACCCCGGACGGCGCAAGGCTGCTGCGCAACTTCGTCCACAACATCGCCGGCATCGAGGGCGACTGGACCATGCGTGCCTATCGCGAACACGCGGTCGAGGCGATCCGCAAGCAGGTCGGCAAGGGCAAGGTCATCTGCGCGCTGTCGGGCGGTGTCGACTCGTCGGTCGCCGCACTTCTGATCCACGAAGCGGTCGGCGACCAGCTGACCTGCATCCTTGTCGACCACGGGCTGATGCGCAAGGACGAGGCGGCGGGCGTGGTGGCGATGTTCCGCCAGCACTACAATCTGCCGCTGATCCTGGTCGATGCCGCGGACAAGTTCATTTCGGCGCTGGAAGGCGAAGCCGATCCCGAGAAGAAGCGCAAGACCATTGGCCGGCTGTTCATCGAGGTGTTCGAGGAGGAGGCGAAGAAACTCGGCGGCGCCGACTTCCTGGCGCAAGGCACGCTCTATCCCGACGTCATCGAGAGCGTCTCCTTCACCGGCGGCCCGTCGGTGACCATCAAGTCGCACCACAATGTCGGTGGCCTGCCCGCGCGCATGAACATGCAGTTGGTCGAGCCGCTGCGTGAACTGTTCAAGGACGAGGTGAGGGCGCTGGGCAAGGAGCTCGGCCTGCCCGAAAGCTTCATCGGCCGGCATCCGTTCCCAGGCCCTGGTCTTGCCATCCGCTGCCCCGGCGGCATCACCCGCGAAAAGCTGGAGATTCTGCGCGAGGCCGATGCCATCTATCTCGACGAGATCCGCAAGGCCGGCCTCTACGACGCCATCTGGCAGGCCTTCGCCGTGCTCTTGCCGGTGCAGACTGTCGGCGTGATGGGCGATGGCCGCACCTACGAGTTCGTCTGCGCGCTGCGCGCCGTCACCTCGGTCGACGGCATGACCGCGGATTTCTACCACTACGACATGGCGTTCCTGGGTGCCGCCGCCACCCGCATCATCAACGAAGTCCGCGGCATCAACCGCGTCGTCTACGACGTCACCTCAAAGCCGCCTGGCACCATCGAATGGGAATGATTCAGGCCTACTCAAACGCCGCCGAAAATACGCCAATCTGCGCCCTAACCATCTGATAACAAATATAAATCCTTTCAGAGACAATCAGCGACAATCGGTGCGCAGAGATTGGCTTTGACGGACCGCTTGACGGACCGTCCGCATATTGCCCATCCGAATTTTTCTAAGTACCGTCGGAGCCAATGAGGCTCCTGACGGTACTTTTTTGTGCCTTAAGGCATTGAAGGAAAAAGGAATTTCCTTCTGCGGAACCTCGAATTGTACTGACGGTACGTTTCAGGGAGCAATGGGTATGCTGACGGACGCCGCCCTTAAAGCGCTGAAACCAAAAGAAAAAATCTACATGATTGCTGACCGTGACGGCATGTACGTCCGCGTTATGCCCAGTGGCGCGATCTCGTTTCGGCTGGATTACAGGCTGAATGGCCGCCGTGAGACGGTCTATCAAGGCAGATATGGCAGAGACGGAATTTCGCGCGCGTTGGCCGACAGAAGTGCCTGGACGCGAAGCGCGCTATCGGCGGGGGCGATCGCCGGCGATCGAGAAGCAGCGCGACAAGCACCGCCTGAAAGAGGCAAAGAGTTTTGGCGAATTCGGTGAGAAATGGCTCACAGCCACACCGATGGCCGACAGCACGCGCGCCATGCGACGCGCCATTTTCGAACGGGAGCTTCTTCTCGGTGCCGCAACGGGAGACTGTGACCCGAAAGCGATCCACGATGCGAACGGCAGCTTTGCGCCTCATCCCGGACGTTGGGGGGATCGTTGCTACTGCTGGAAGCAGACACTATTGGCAATCATTGGGAACGCCATGTTTGCGCCCAGCGGTCATCTGTCCAACGCTGGCGCACTCTTGCGGGCATGTCGAATTTGCCTGATTTCGCACACGGATAACGTCTTCCAGGCTGCCACCCTGCGCTCTCGATGCAATCTCGCCTAGGTCGTTGGAGGACTCTATATGGACTAAATAACGTGGGGGCGAAGCGACAATTCTCTAATATATAGAATAAAGTCTTAGCATGTGATAGTGTGCTAACATTATCGTTTTTTTCTAAGTTGACATTGCCGAGTCAAAGTCAGAATATTTATTCTGGAGATGGGCGATATATCTAGAACCGCGCGATGCGTTTGCAACGCATAGCGGAATTGGTTTCTGTGACCCGTTCTCGGTTGCATTTAAGCCTCGCTGCGTTTGCAGACGACGCAGATGAGCCCGCCAAAAAACCGAGAATCCCGTTGCAAACCTGATCAAGAGTTTGCGGCCTGCGGTTTCAGAACCGGCCTTTATCGGGATCTAAGCCGGCGGAGAGTTGAATGCCTGAGCCGGGCGCGCCACTGCCCGCAAAGTCATGGTCGAAAGCGTCGAAGTGCTTCGAGAGCCGGCGGCTGGTGTGGATATCGACATAGTTCGAAAGCCGGGGACAAATGAACCTCGCGTTGCAAATAGGGTCGATCGTATTTGCTGGAATAGCGGGTTCCATTCAGCCGGCATTGGCGCAGTCCTCTTCATCAGCGGACAAGCCGAACATCGTCTTCATCCTGATGGACAATCTGGGTTATGGCGAACCAGGTGTCTATGGCGGCGGCATCACGCGAGGGGCGGCGACGCCCAGGATCGACCAGCTTGCGGCCGAAGGGACGAGGCTGACCAACTACAATGTCGAGGCGCAATGCACGCCCAGCCGCTCCGCCGTCATGACGGGGCGCTTTCCCATCCGCTCCGGCACCTATTCGGTCCCGATCGGCGGAGGAGCCGAAGGCCTCACGCAATGGGAAAACACCATCGCCGAAACGCTGTCTGCCGCCGGCTATGCCACCGGCGCGTTCGGCAAATGGCATTTGGGCAGTGAGCAGGGCCGTTTGCCCAACGACCAGGGTTTTGACGAATGGTATGGCATACCGCGCACGACCGACGAGGCCTTCTGGCCCGACAACCCGCAGGCCCTGGCAGCGGGAGCCGAGCCCGAGCAAATCCTCGAAGGCCGCAAGGGCGAGAAGAGCAAGCCCGTCGGCAGCTACGACCTCCAGCAGCGGCGCCTCATCGATGCCGAGATCACACGCCGAACCATCGACTTCATGAAGCGAAGCGTCGATGCCGACAAGCCATTCTATGCCTATGTTCCGTTCACCCTCGTGCACCTTCCATCGCTGCCCAACCCGGCCTTTGCCGGCAAGACGGGGAACGGCGATTTTCCCGACTGCCTGGCGGAGATGGACTTCCACGTCGGTGAAATTCTCGATGCGGTCGACAAGATGGGCATCGAGAAGAACACCGTCGTCGTGTTCACCAGCGACAATGGCCCGGAAGCAACCTGGCCCTGGCAAGGGTCGTCGGGTCCATGGCGCGGCTACTATTTCACCCATATGGAGGGCTCGCTTCGGGTTCCCTTCATCATTCGCTGGCCAGGCCATGTTCCGGCGGGGCGCGTCAGCAACGAAATCGTCCATGAGGTCGACACATACACGACCCTGGCAAGCATCGCCGGGGCGTCGGTGCCAGGCGACCGTGTCATCGATGGCGTCGACGAGACGGACTTCCTGCTTGGCAAGTCCGACAAGTCCGCGCGGGAAGCATTCCCTGTCTTCGTGGCGGACCGCCTCGAGGCGGTCAAATGGCGCAACTGGAAGGTCGTGTTCTACGACGAAGAGCGTGACTGGTGGACACCGCCGACCAAGCTCGGCTCGCCCAAGGCCTTCGACCTGATCACCGATCCCAAGGAGGAGTACCCGGCGACCGGGCTGCGAAACAGCTGGGTGGCCGGACCCGCCCTGGCGGTCCTCGCCGAATTCGAGCTGAGCCTGAAAAAGCATCCACCCATTCCGGTCGGCACGCCCGATCCCTACACGCCAGCGAAGTGAGGGCAACGAATTTAGAGGTGCGCCATGCCCAGACCCGTGAAGTTTGCAGCTATGATGATCGTTGCGACCCTGTGTGCCCTGGCGTCGGGAGCCGGAGCGCAGGAGGCCAAGGATACGTCCGGAACGAACCCCGCGGTGCTGAGCAGGACCTTCTCGATTTCGAACGAGTACCGGTTCCTGTCCAGCGATGACTATTACGACATCACCAACTTCCGCTACACGGAGCCATTCCTGGACGGAAAGGCTTCGGTTCGCGTGACCTTGCCGCTCGACGCAACCAACCTGACGGGTGACGACCAGTTCGGCATTGGCGACATGGCGGCGAAGTTGAGCTGGATCCCTTATGTCAGCAGGCAGCAGGCGTTCATCCTCAGCGGTGAGATTTTTGCGCCTACTGCCTCCAAGGACGTACTGGGCACCGGCAAATGGGTGGCAGCACCCGGCATAACCTGGGCCTATTTCGCCAGCCGCGAGATCATCATCGCGCCAGCCTACATCCACAGTTTCTCGATCGGCGGCGACGGCGACCGGGCCGATGTCAATCGCGGCGATTTCGATCTGTACGTCGTCTACCGGCCCCAGGGCAAACGCTGGTGGCTCACGTCGGATGTAACCGCAAGCTACGACTTCGAAGGCAAGACGGCGCCAGCATCCTGGGAGGTGGCCCTGGGCGCGAACCTGGGGAAGCTGCCAGGCGGCGGAGCCATCAACGGCTACATCAGACCCGGCGTCGGCATCGGCAACGATCGCCCTTACGATTTCAACATCGAGGTGGGCGTCTCGTTGGTGGGCTTCTAGCGCACACTCGAAGACGGCCTATCCTGGAGAGGCACGAGATGAAAAAAAAGCCGAGATCCCTTTCCTTGCTGGTTGCAGCGGCTGCCGCCTTCGCAGCGGTCGTGCTGGCTGCGGGGGCGAATGCCAAAGCTCTTTCGGCGGAAGAACTCCACCGCCGCACCGTCGAGCGGCGCGCCGTCGAGGCGGTGATCTGGGGCATGCCGGCCGTCAACTACCAGCTCATGTATGAGGCGATGGTTCGTGCGTCGAAGGGCGGCTTCAACCAGATCGTCTACTGGTCGGGCCTGCCGGACTGGAAGAACCAGACGCTGACGCCCAATCCCGATGCGATCTACCTCATGCCCTTCATCGACACCAAGGATGCCGGGCCGATGGTGATCGAAATTCCGCCGGCCGACGAAGGCTCGATCACCGGGACGATCATGGACTCCTGGCAGACGCCGCTGGCCGATGTCGGACCGGCAGGCACCGACGCCGGCAAGGGTGGCAAATACCTGATCATGCCGCCCGACTACAAGGACCCGCCGCCAGACGGCTACATCGCGCTGCCCTCGATCACCGATTGTGGCTACGCGCTGCTGCGCTCGATCCTGAAGAGCGGCAGCGACGCCGACATCGCCAAGGCCATCGCATACGGCAAGCGGATCAAGGTCTATCCGCTTGCCGCTGCCGCGAGCCCGCCGCCGACGACCTTCGTCGACGCGCTCGGCATCCTCTACGACGCGACCATTCCTTACGACATCCACTTTTTCCAGGCGCTGGATCGTTTCGTGCAAGGCGAACGCTGGCTGACGCGCGACAAGGCGATGATCGACCAATTGGCCTTCCTCGGTATCGTCAAGGGCAAGCCGTTCGCGCCCGACGCCGCGACCAAGACTTCGCTCGGTAGCGCCGCACTGGAGGCGCACGCTTTCTTCGAGCAGGCCTATGCGACCCGCTTTACCCCCTACTACACTGGCAGCCACTGGATCCTGCCGGTGCCGCAGCAATTCATCAAGGCGGCGCAGGGCGGCTACAGCGCGCCGGAGCAATATCCGGTCGATGATCGCGGTCTGATCTTCACGTTCGCTTTCTTTACGCCCAAGCAGAGCGGCGGGGGCTCCTTCTACCTCATGGACATTTTTGACCAGGCGGGCAAGCCGTTCGAAGGGAGCAAGACCTACCGGTTGACCGTGCCCGCGAATGCGCCCGTCAGCCAGTACTGGTCGGCCACCGTCTACGATCGCGAGACCCACGCACTGCTGCGTAACCAGAGCACGGTCAGCCGCTCGTCGCTCAATCCCGGTCTCAAGAAGAACGCCGACGGATCGGTCGACGTCTATTTCGGACCAAAGGCGTCGGCCGGCGAGGCGTCGAATTGGGTGCCGACGACGCCAGGCGGAAAGTTCGAAGTCCTGTTCCGCTTTTACGGGCCGCAAAAGCCGCTCTACGACAAGACCTGGACGCTGCCGGACATCGAAAGGGTGAAGTGATGCTCCGCTCGACCATGGCGGCCGCGGCTCTTTGCGTCCGCCCAATCCTGACCTCGAGCGGATCTCCGCTCCCCGAGCCTGAGGTGTGTGATGAAGCCAAATCGTAGAGAGACCATCACGATACTCGCCGGTGCGGCACCGGCTGCTCTTGGGATCCTGTCGCTTGCGGGAACGACAAGCGCAACGCTTGCGGCAGCGGCGCCGGCCGGCGACATGGCCACGACGAAGATCGACACCCGCATCGGCACGCTCGAATTCACCAATAATTTCGCCGATGGCTATCCAACCGATGCCACGATCGACAAGCTTTACGACGAGCGCGATTTCCAGCGCGCCTGCCAGGCCTATCTGTGGTCGCTGCCTGCCGTCGCGTTCACGTCGTTCCAGCGTGGCATCACGGACCAGATTGGCGCCAAGAACGGCCAGATCGTCGCGCTCCTGTCGATCGAGGCACGGCGCGGGGTCCTCACCGCAAATGCCACGACGCCTTATTATCTCGGCTTCGCGGATGTTTCCGCCGGCCCGCTCATCATGGTGGTGCCGCCGCGCGGCGTGCAGGGCGGGATCAGCGACGCCTGGCAAAGGGCCATTCCAGGGACGGAGTCGCCTGGCACCTACCTTGTGCTGGCTCCCGGGCAGAAGGCGCCCGACGATGTCAGCGCCTACACCGTGCGCCAGTCAGCCACTTTCAACATCTTCCTCGGTGCCCGGCTTACCGACACCGACCCCAAACAGGCCAAGCAGGCGCTGTCGCAACTTCAGATGTATCCCTACGCCGAGCGCGCCAATCCGCCCAAGGCCGACATCCTTGACGCGGGCAACAAGACCTGGAGCGGCCTGCCGCCACGCGGCATCGGATACTGGCAGCGGCTCGATGATGTCATTCAGCGCGAACCGATCGAGGCGCAGGACATCTTCTTCCATGCGATGCTGCGCCCGCTTGGCCTTGAGAAGGGCAAGCCGTTCAATCCCGACCCGCGGCAGACCAAAATCCTCACCGAAGCCGCACTGGTCGGCGAGGCGATGGCAAAGGCCAACTCCGCGGACCGGCGTTTTGCCGGCGGACGGTTCAGGCCCGATGCGCACTGGGACTTCGCGCTGCAGCTCGACGCCGGCGACCCCGACGCGTTCTGGAACCTGCTCGACGAGCGCGCGTCCTGGTTCTACGAGGCGGTGGGCGCCGCCCCGGGCATGGCACCCAAGCACCCAGGCCCGTCGTCAGCCTATCTCAGTGCCTACAAGGACAAGGCCGGCGAATGGCTCGATGGCGGCAGGTCGTATCGCCTGCGCGTTCCGCCCAATCCGCCGATCAAACTTTTTTGGTCAGTGACGGTCTACGACGTCGG
>NZ_JBFUCU010000019.1:0-94718 GCF_056405075.1 Mesorhizobium sp. P2_A12 | reverse complement strand
TGCACATCCTCGAAGAGCATCAGCACCGGACCTTGTCGCGCCAGCTCTTCGAGCTGCCGGAGCAGCGCATCGAAGGTCTTCTCTTTCTTACGCTGGGGCGTCAGTTGGAGAGGCGGGAAACGGCCTTCGGTCGGCAACGACAGCAGCTCGGCCAKCAGCGCCACGTCCTCCGGCRAGGCCGGGGCAAGCARGGCYGCAAGCTTRTCCAGCTTCCTCTCAGGTGGGTCGTCGCGCTCCAACCCGGCGGCACGTTCTAGCTGCGCAATGGTCGGGTGGAGCGCGCTGTCTTGATGGTGCGGCGAACAGAAATAGCGCAAGCKGGTGTGTGGCTCATTCTGGAWCCGCTCCTGCAAGGTGACGGTGAGGCGCGACTTTCCGATGCCGGGCTCACCTGAGAGCAGCACCACACGACCTTCACCACTTTTCGCGCGATGCCAGTGGCGCTGCAGCAGGTCGACCTCCTCATCACGCCCGACMAGCGGCGTGGGCGCCGTCCCATGCAGCGCCTCGAACCGGCTTTCGACAGCGCTCTCACGAAACACTTGATAGGGATGGATCGGCTCCGGAAAGCCTTTCACCTCGACGGCGCCAAGATCGCGATATTCGAAAAGATCGCCGACCAGTTGCCGCGTTTGAGGCCCGATCACGACCGCGTCTGGTTCGGCAAGAGCTTGCAGGCGGGCGGCGAGGTTCGGCGTCTCGCCCACGACGCCGCGCTCTTGCCCTTCGCCGGCGGTGATCAGATCGCCGACGACGACTTGTCCGGTGCCGATGCCGACACGAACCCGCAATGGCTCGGGGTCTGGGAGTAGCCTAACGGCATTGACAAGAGCAAGGCCAGCGCGCACCGCCTGCTCGGCGGCGTTCTCGTGCGCCTGCGGGTAGCCGAAATACACCAAAACTCCGTCGCCCATATACTTAGCAACAAAGCCGCCGAAGTGGGCGACCGTATCGGCGACACAGCGGTGATACGCTCCGATGGTCTCACGCAGGTCCTCGGGATCCAGACGCGTCGCCAGCGCCGTCGAGCCGACGAGATCCGCGAACATGACGGTCAGCTGTCGACGCTCCGCGCTTAGCTCCGGGATGCGGCTCTGAGCCGCGACGTCATCGGTGTTCGCGTCGAGATGGCTTGATGACGACCCCAGCCCCACTACCGCCTTGCGGAATCGCTTGCGATGACCGAGGAGCATACCGAGCTTCTCGAGGTCGGCATCGGTCAGTTCCGGCAGGACTTCCGCGTCGATCGCGTTGTCGCGAAATGCCTGCTCGTATTGCTGGAGGCCGAGGCCTCGCAACCATGCGGCAACGTCCAAACAGCTCTCCCAAGCCTGAATTCGGGTCCCTCAGCCGCAATATTAACTCAGATGCCAGGGAAATGCTCTAGACCCGGATTTCTGTCGAAGCTGGAGGTCCCTCTCGTGAAGAATTGGGGGCTTGGAGTCCGACATTGTGACCGCGGCGGTGACAGCTTCTGGCAGCAAAGCGGCCGATACGCTCCTAGTGATCACTCGGCGTTAGGGACTCTTCCATAAATGATATTCTGCGACTTCAATCGTCGACTCGGTGCCGACCAACACTCGGCGCCAGACAATGAGCGTCGTGTTTGGGCCGGGAGCCCCATGTGTGGAATACTTCTTCGGTCTGGGATACACATCGGCATGCCCGATCAGAACCGGTGACTTGTGGACCAGGTATCGCAATCTGCTTCAGGCGGAGTGCTCAAAATGGACGGCTATATCAGCAACATTGTTCGACTTCGCCCCTCGATGACCCGGGCTCAAGTCGACGCGATCTTCCCGAAAGAGAGTTGGGCCGAACATGCGCGCGGCGGAAAGTTCGGCGTAGAATTCGGCTACGGGCAACCCGCACACAACGATCCTAGTGGGATCGCCAGCGACAACATCGTCGAACGGATCGACTTCAGAGCCCCTTTTCCGAAAACCCTCCGTCTCTACGGGTTCGCGGTCGGTATGGCGCGATCGGACGCCGAAAGCGAGATCGCCAAGCTCGGACTTAACACGATGGAAATCACTCACCCTGATGTCCGATATCTCATCGGGAACACGGCGGACGGCTTTGAAATCATGCTGATGTTCAGGAAAGCGGCTGGCGAGACGCCATCGTATCTTGAGCAATTGAGCATCTTTCAGCCCGGTCATTCGAAGATCATGGATGCTCGACGGGCGTTCTGGAAGGAGAGGGCTGAGAAGGAAAGAATACAACGGGAGCTCGCCAATGCCTGGAAGCGAATAACCGACGATGACGACGCCATGCTCCTGACCTGGGCGAAACATTGTCAGCCATGGACCGACTACTCCGCCAGTGAATTTGTGCGTTATGCAGATTGGCTACGCCGAGCCGATCCCGATCAACGCCATGTGGCGGCGCTGAGTTGGAACTGGGATTACGGCCTTGCACCGCTGCTCTGGATCAGCCGACGAGAAGACTGCGATCTGGCAACGGCCTTGCATATTTTCTTTGGTAGTGGCCCAGAAAATTATTTGCAGTTCGGAGGTGACCGGTCGATCGCTGCGGAGAAGTATTCAGACTTGATGACCTACGACATGATGATGGACATCAAAGGTCGAATAGAACGAGGCTTTTATGAGCGCTCGGCGATTCACTTCGATTTGTCGAAGAACCTCGAGATCTTGAGTCGGTACAAGCCGACCCCCACTCAGCTGGCGGCGGTACTCCCTGCTAACCTCCCGACCACCGGGGCGGGACGCCACATTACGCGCGAAAACGGGTTCGGAGGTTTGGATATGCCAGCGTTCCGGATCAACTGATCTCTAGGATAAAGCCCAGCCTGCCTCCTATGCGACTTTGCTCCGCGCGCACTCGGCGCTCATACTCTTCCATAAATGATGTTCCGCGACTTCGACGACAGCTTTGCGCCGCATGTCAGCCATAGAGCGTTACCTTGCCTCATCCTGAAAGCAGGCGTCGTTGACGATAGACAGAAGGTCTTCGTTGCCCGATTTCTTGCGCGACGTCCGCCCGACGGAGAAACCAAGCGGTTGGCCTCATAGCGCGGAACATAGTAGGCAGCTAAGAGGGCTCCAGCTCGCCAGGTGGGGTCAGCAACAGTAGCATTTCAGTATAAGTTTAGTGCTGGTGGGGCGTATAAATGCCGGCGGGAGGGGAATGTTCATGCGCATACGCCGCGTAGCAATAGAAAATTTCCGGGGTGTGTCGAGCGGGGTCGTCGATCTGCCGGGCCACACGCTGCTAGTAGGTGACAACAATGCCGGCAAGTCCACGATGTGCGAAGCGCTCGAACTCGCGCTCGGCACGGAGCGACTTTTCCGGCGTCCGATCGTTGATGAGCACGACTTCCACAACGGCGAGTATCTGCACGATGGGAAGCCGGTCGTCATTCGCATCGAGGTGATCCTCCTCGGGCTGCCGGAAGAAACGCAGCGCAAGCTTTTTTCGAAGACGCGGCCTTGGAGTGAATCCAAGGGCGGCTTCGTCGACGTGCAGGGCGTTAAACCTTCCGATCTGGACGGAGACGATATCGAACGCGCGCTGCCCGTCGTCTTTATGGGTTGGTACGATCGCAAACTCGATGATTTCGACGCAAGGACCTACTTCGCCCATCCACCGACCGGGAAACTCGAGGAGGAAGCCGAAAGGCCGGGCGACGGCCTCGAAGCATTTGGGCGCGAATGGAAACAAAAATGCGGGTTTATCTATCTTCGCACGCTCCGGACCGGTCGCCGAGCGCTCAGCCTCGAACGCGGATCGCTTCTCGATACGATCCTGCGGCTGGGCTACACGGGCAGAGAGTCGATGTGGGAGGATACCCTTGGCCGCCTGCGCGAGTTCACACCTCCCATCGGCTCCATCTCACAGCTCAAGACGATCCGCGATCAGGTGCGCAAGCGCATGCAGCGCTTCATCGGCCTTGCAGATCATGAAGACGCAACCGCGTTCTTTGCCTCCGATCTGACGCGGGAGAACCTGCGCGAGGTCGTGCAGTTCTTCGTCCGATCGAAAGGAAGCGACTACTCTGTGCCGTTCCACCGGCTTGGAACCGGCTCGATCAATACCCTGGTGTTTGCACTTCTCACTCATATTGCCGATCTTCGCGGCAACGAATCCGTTATATTCGCAATGGAGGAGCCGGAGATCGCTTTGCCGCCCCACACGCAGCGGCGTGTAACGCGCTACCTACGCGCGAAGATGGGGCAGGCGATCGTCACCTCGCACTCGTCACATGTCATCAATGAGTTCGAGGTCGGTGAAATCTTGGCGATCGGCCGCTCAGCGAAACACGTGTTGGAAGGAACGCCCCTTCCCAAGGAGGGGATCAGATATAAGGCAATCCGGCATCACAAATTGCAGCTCGCCGATGTCGTCCTGTCTAGAGCCGTTATCGCAGGGGAAGGACCGACCGAGGTCGCGGCTGTCATGGCGACCTCCGAAGCGCTTGAAAAATATGCGCCCAAGGGAAGCTACGAACCTTTGGACCTGACCGGCGTCACCCTCTTCGATGTGGGCGGGCAAGGTGATGTGCCGAAATGGGGACCTGTGTTTTCGAGCCTGCGGAAGCGGGCTTTCGCTTTCCACGACAGGCCCAAGACCGCTTGGACCGACGATCAGAAAACGAAACTCGCGCTTTTCGAGGTCAATTGCGAAACTGCTTACAACGGTATCGAGGCGCTTCTTGCCGCTGAGGTGTCCATCGGCGCTCAGAAGAGTTTCCTCGCCGAAGTGTCCACTTGGCCCGACTACCCACAGCATCGCGGCACCCATACAGCTGCTTCGACCGACGCGGAAGTGCGCGACAAGACCATGGCCGTGCTGATCGACCGCAAGGGCGATGCATTTGCCCGTCGTCTGATCGAACACTGTCCGGCGCTGGACGCGTTGCCCAAGACAATTGTCGATTTCCTCAAACAGGTGCATGAGACTATGAAGCTCCCCTCGCTGGAGGATGAGGCCGAGATCGTGACGGTTTCACCCACCGCGAAGCCGCAGGGCGATGCCGGCGCGGCGCCGGAGGGCGGCACTCCCGGATGAAGTTTGAGATCGATCAGAAGCGGCAAGGCGTTATTGCCGAGCCCGGACATGTGCTTGTGTTGGGCGGCCCCGGTTCGGGTAAAACCACGCTTGCGATTTTGAAAGCTCATGCGCGCATGGCGAGACTCTTGCCGGGCCAGAATGTGCTGTTTTTGAGCTTTTCGCGCGCGGCCGTGCAGCAGATCCTTTTGCGCTGCAAGGACATTCTCTCGTCGGAGGAACTGCGGCGGATCGAGGTCAAAACCTACCACGCCTTTTGCTGGGACCTGCTTCGCGCGCACGGGCAGGCCTTGCGCGGATTTCCGCTTTTGATGATCACACCGGGAACCGAAAGCGTGATGCGCACGCAATTTTCCGGTGATTGGCGGCGCGAGCGCCGCAGGCTTCTCGATGAGGAAAGCCGCATCTCTTTCGACGCGTTCGCCCACGCCGCAGCCCGCTTAGTGGAGGAGAGCAAGGTGCTCCGCGAAGGCGTCGCTGATCTCTACCCGTTTGTGATTCTTGACGAGTTTCAGGACACCGACGACGACCAATGGCGTTTGGTAGATGCGTTGGCAGCGGCGACTAATTGCGTGTTTCTCGCTGATCCCGATCAACGCATTTATACCTTTCGCGAAGGTGTTTGCTCCGAGCGTCTCGATGTTCTTCGCGGCAAGATCGCGCTCAAGGAGACAGACCTCCAGACCGACAATCACCGCAGCAAGTTATCTGACGTCCTTCGGTACGGAGACGCGGTCGTGCGCGCCACGGCACCAACGCCGGCATGCCGCGACGTGTTCGTTGCATCCTACCGGCCGTTCGAAAATATGTTCAATTCCTCCGTCAGCTTTTATGTCGCGACGCTACTTAGCGAACTGCGTCGCCGCGGTATCACCGAGCCTACTGTGGCCGTTCTTGCGCCAAGTAATGATCTGGTCGCAGATATTTCTGACGCGCTTTCCGCGCCGCGAAACTTCAGCGGCAAAGCCTATGGTCCTGTAGTGCACGAAATCGCATGGGACGCTGAGCTATCGATTGCGGCCGCACTTTGCGTGGCATCCCTCCTTGAGCAACGATCCGATTTCTGTGCTGCCACCCGCAAAGCCTCGCTTTCGCAGGCCGCCTCCTACTGGCTGCAAAAGAAGGACTGGTGCGAACAACAGCCGCGCGACGGGGCGATCTCGAGCGGAAAGCGCGCCGCAACATTGCAGTCGGCCTGCGTGCAGATCGACACCGGCAAGGCAATTCGTGCTAGCGCCGCATGTCTTCTGGCGGGCCATGCCACGCCTCTTACTGGCGACCCAGTCATTGACTGGGCAGCCTGCCGAGCCCTGCTGGCAAGTCATAAAGACTTGCAGGAGCTCGCATCGCAATCCCGCATGGTAGGCGTGGCCAGCGCCGTCGACCCAATCGCGCTCGCGCTTGGCCGCGTCTGGGCCGCCTCCGGAGACTACTCCGATGCTGTTCGCATCGTCTCCGGCATTCTCGACCAGCAGCGCCTGATCGGTGCCGACAAGCCGCCGCGTGGTTGTGTAGTCATGACCCTCCATAAGTCAAAAGGCAAGGAATTCGACGGGGTTGTGATCGTTGAAGGATTCCGAGGGGGAGAGCTCCTGCGGCCTCGCGAAGCACCGGACTTTGGGGATAGCAGACGAGTCTTGCGCGTCGGTGTCACACGAGCGCGTCACCTGGTGCGGATAATCAGGCCGCAAGGTGCACCTTCATTCTTCGGCCCGTAGATATGCACTGGGATCGAGAAGGTGTACCACGAAAGGGCTGGAGCTGCGACCGGGTCACGGACCTGGGCACAGCCGACGGCCGCTGCCAGATCTGAGGGCGCGAGGAGATTCGCTACGTCCATCGGCTCGCATGCGTTTGGACCGGACGCGAACTAAAGCCCGGTAATCTGCTTCAGGCTCTGTAGATCTGCGAGCAGCTCTTCGCGCATTTTGGTCGTGTAAATCCGCGCGATCTTTCCTTGGTTCTGCCGGTCGACAATCTTTTTGAGATCGGCCTGGCGCGCCTTCCACGTCATTCCGTCGGTCACGAACAAGAGATAGCTGTCACGACGCGACGCATCGATGATCGCGTCAAGGTCTCCGATGATATCGGTCATCTTCGATCCCGTAGCGCCATAACCCTTGACCTCAATGACAATCCGCGGCCGCGAGCGATCGGGCACGGCGACGTCGCACTTGGCGGTCCTGCCATCAGCGCCAGTGAAGGTGCAGCGCGTCTCATAAGCCTCACCGAATACTTCACGGACCATTGCTTCGGTGAAATCCTCAAGCCCGCGCCCGCGCCGCTGTCCCGAAATCGCCGACCCACGCCCCGAGCGCAGCCGCTCGACCAAGATGTCGCTCCAAACTGGTTGATAGTTGATTGTCGCTGCCATTGCGTCGGGCAAACCAAGCCGTTCAAGCGCCGCGAGATAAGCTTCGCAGTCCTTGGTATATCGCGTGACCCCGATGCCGCCCGGACCGAGTTCGCGCTTGAGTTCACCCTCCATACTGTCCTTTGAAAGCGCGAGAAACAGCCGGGCGCACAAAATGCCCTCCTCGAAATCACCATCGAGCAGCGCCGCCAAGTCGGCGCGGTCGTACTGTTCTCTCTTGGGAAATTTGGTCAGGCGTGCGATCGCTTGGGCCGCGAGTTCGTCCATCCACTCGACGTTCAGCGGGCTTAGGCTGTCGAGGACTTCGTCGAGCGTCTGGTCGCGCGCCTGCATCAACGCCCTACGATCAGATATTCGGTTGCGGCGGCGCGCTCGACCCCGGCGTGGGTGCCAAAGTGATAGCGATGCGGCTTGGTGAAGACGCGGATGCTCGACTTGTAGCGCTTGAGCAGCGACTCGATCTGCTCAAGATCGGGAAAGCTGTTCGAACTGTAGGACAAAGCTATCGTACTGCCCTTGAATTTGGCGAACATGCGATCGAACGCGTCGAGCGCGGTGCGGCGATAGCTGAATGGCGTGTACCGCTTCGCGATCTTCTTGACCTTGGTATTGAGATCGACCGGCAAATCCTGCCAATAGCAAGAGAGCCCTTCGAGGAAGTGATAGCGCTTGATGTAGCAATTATCGTCTGAGCGCGGGACATAGGGGGGGTCAAGGTAAACCAGGTCGACCTTGCGTGGCGGCAGGTCGAACAAATCCGAGCGCTGGGCCTGGTTACGCCGGCCATTGTCGAACACCGCGTTATTATAGACTTCGATCTGCTCGAGGAAATGCTCTTCGATCGAGAGCTTGAGATCGCGGCGGCCATCGTCGTAGCGCGACAGATCGCCCGAGATGGTGAACACACCGCGCGGCTGGCGCTTGAGGCAAGAGCGGAACAGCGCGGCGAAGGCGAGCGCTTGTTGATGGGGGTTATCGAGCTCAGGGATATTGCCGGAGACTCGGTCGAGGAAACGCAGGTCCTCGGGCGTGTAGAACACTTTATTGAAGGTGCGCTCGATGAAGTCATGCGCCGAAGGCGCCGGATCGAGCAGTCGCTTAATTGCCTTGCCGTCGAGATGAACCTGGTTGTTCTCGATCGTGGCGCGCGCGACCGTGGTGGTGAAGTTGAGGAAATCCGACGCGATCACCCGGCGGCCCATAGACTTCATAAGGTAGCTGACCGAGCCGGTTCCCGAAAACGGGTCGAGTGCGCTTTCGAAGTCGAGCGAGTCGAGAGTTTCGAAGATCCACGGCAGCAGCCGCGTCTTCGAGCCCATATAGCGCAGTTCGGGATAGGCAGCGGCGCGTGCGGGTATCGCCGACGGCGGCCCCGCCGAACCGCGGCGCAGCGCAACGACTGAAGCCCCGGGCAGAGCGGCTATGGCAAGTCGCGGCATGCTACTTCCTTCCTCGAGGTGCGCAGATCGGAGCGGAGCAGTCCCTGATTCGAGAGAACAGGTGTAAGTCGGGGCTACGGCGAGCGTCAATCGTTGAACAGCCGCTTGAGGTCTTACTCACTTGCCGTCGCAACCTTCTGGACTAGCTTGCCGACGTCCCAAGTTTCGAACGGCACGCCAATCAGCGCCATCAATTCAGCGCTCAATATCGGATGGGCAATCCCTTCACGGCTCCAGTCGGGCTTTTTGTCATTACTAACGAGCACAACCTTGTCGAAGGGGACGTGCCGTGACTGCGCGATCAGGAGGCTATCAAGCATGTCCAGCCATACGAAAAAATCGCCATCGAGATCATCCTTGAAACCAGGAGGGGTCTTCGTTCGCTTGCGGTGCGCGGCCAATTCAGAGAAGAGATCGCGACGAACGTAGGAAATCACCGCCTTTTCCTGCAAGACTTCGAATAGGGACATCGTGCGACGCACCGTGCTGCCGTCATAGGCGTATCCAAACGACGTTCGAAACTCGTCGATCAGGACAGCGAACCGTTCGCCAAAATCTTGGAAATTCTCATCGACCTTAAGGACTTCCTTCTTCAGCTCCTCATACTTTTTGCTGATTCCCGTTGCTATCGAATCCGCGACGTTGAGATTGTTGTTCCAAAATTCCTGTATTGCTTGCCCAGGCAGGATCACGGGCGCCTCATGCCTGGAATTGAGATAGTCGATCACATCGACGTGCTGGCCCAGGCGCAAAAAGGCGCTAGAGTCGAGCACGATTGCCGTGCGAGGCAGGTCGACTTCGCGCGGCTCTGGCTTGTATGCGTAAACAAGCGCATCTAGTGCGGCGACCTCGACTGTGCGGTTGAGCACCCCGAGTATCTTCGCTTCCCGAAATTTGCGATCTACTGCGCTAGTCCGAGTACCAGAGCTCCCCAGCCGCCTCGGCCAAAGTTTTGCCAGCTTCGTCAACGGCTTCGGCATCCCATTCTTCCACAGCTTCGAGGGTCTCGCGCCACTCGCCGTCGGTAGCGTACGGGAGCAGTTCAGCCTTGAATTCACCCCAAGAGTTGATGTCCTTGGGTCGGCGTTCGAGGTCAGCTAGCAGCGTGTTGCCGATGGTCGCCCCCCAGTAGGCTCCGTCTTCTTCACTCATGCCAGTCCAGTAGTCTGCTTGGCGGGTCCAAATGAAGTGAAGGGTACCGGCATGTTCGGGTGTGCGGGTGTATTGGATAACTGAACGACGAACAAAAGCGAGAACGCTTTTGTTGAACGAACGAGTGGTCAGCTGGCGTACGAAATCGTCCTGCGGTGGATTAAGGTCGCGGAGATCTCCCACCACCGAGCGCCAATCCTTCGTCTCAGCGATCTTTCGAGCCGCCTCGCCGAATCTTCGCTCGACATTGCCCGTTCCGAGATTACCAACGACGATGCGTCGCACCACAAGGCGCAAGACATAGTCCATACCTGCCATTGCATCGGGCACCTTCGCGACCGCCAACAGCATTGGGCGCACGGCGATTACGCCCAAGCTGTTCAGGGCTGCAAAAACTTTGAGAGCGCCGGGTTCAGCCGGACCGTCCAGGCTGGGGTCAATCATCTGCAGATACAGCGGCTGCTGGTCGAGCAAGACCTCCATCAACTCAGGGACGGTCGGCGGCTCTTTCCCGAAGAAACGAAGCCGATTGGCGAGAAAGCCAAATAGATCTTTGGGAAGCACATGGCCAGCTTCAACCGTGACGGCGTGCCGGATAAATTGAACGAAGTTGTTGGACCCCTCATCCGCGAATCGGCGCTGGATACCTTGCCACTCGACATAGCGATCCAGCCGCTTGTTTTCTGGCGTCTGACTGAGAACGTAGTTCTTCAGAAGGTCAGCGGTGGTCAGCTCTTTCCCGCGCGTGTTGATTACTTCGTACACTTGATACGCAGACGATGAATCGGGATGGAGGAAGACAGCAAAATACAGGCGGTCCGTCAGAAACTTCGTCCACTTGCCGAGGCGTTTGAACGGATCTTGGGCGAGGTCCTCGCGCAGACGCTTCAGCAGAAAATCATAGGAGTCCGCCATTCGCGCAGACACCGACTCCTTGTCTTGGATCAGCGGCGGTCGTCCGATCTCTAAGATCGTCTGGAACGTCTCGTTGTCGCGGACATCGGAAAGCCGAACGCGCGGGTCAGTCTGATCAGAATCATAGTCGATGGCGCGGATAAAGTCGGCCAAGATACGGCCTGCGAGCGCGGATCGATCTCGCTTTAACGCCTCGTGATAGATCGCGTTTGCAAGCAGCGTAAGCGTGATTATCCTCTGCTGCCCATCGACGACATATTTGCGTTTATCCCCTTCAGTGAGGATTATCAGGCCAAGAAAATAGGAGTCTGCTTCAATATTATTCCGAAGGTCGGTCCAAAAATCCGTGACCTCATCCAAACCCCATGAATATTCACGTTGAAATGGCGGTATCTCGAATGTTGCATTGGACAGCAGGGCGCCCGCACTGCTTGCCGAAGCGTTTAGAGGCGTTTGCACAATGCTGTTTCCCAAGCGAACTATGGTAAGAGAAATACCCCGATCCCGACATCGGTAGCATGTCCACCGCATCGTTCAATAGCCAGTCTATCGAGACTCGCGATCGGGCCTACTGTATCCGACCAAAACGTCGCTTGGAACTTCGCGATTATCCTGCCTGAGCGGCGCGAATGACCGGCAGCGATCTGACACGCCGCGCCAAGAAGCTGCCTGGCAGCTTCCGGCCCAACTGTGGTCATTCGAGAACTAGAGGCGGATTGCGCTGGACTTCCTTGGAGCGGCAAGCATTGCTGTCGGGACCGAGACGACGTACCCCGCCTCGGTTTACAGCCCGCCCAGTGCGGGCCCCTGTCAGTACCGGCATCGGACGGTCCGAAGCCGGCACTGATGGAGAAAAGCAATGCGCTCTACTGAAATTGACCGGACGGAAAGCACCGGTGCTGGCGACCCTGAAAAAATCTCACTTCAAGCGGTAGCGAATCCGCCGAAGCGCCTTCGCAAGCAGACAGCCGCGCATGCGGAAGTCGCGAACAAAACTAAGGGCGCCAGGCCTGCGGACACGAAGACGGACACCGTCTTGAAAAAGCTTCGTTTGGCCAAGGGCACTACGATTGACGGGTTGATTGAGGCGACTGGCTGGCAGCCTCATTCGGTGCGCGGGTTTCTCTCTGGAATAGTGAAGAAGAAGTTCGGCCTAACTGTAGTCAGCGAAGTCGGCAAGGATGGTGTCCGGCGCTATCGGCTCGACAATAAGGCCAAGGCCGTTTGAAGCCATGGTCATTGACTCAAAGCTTCAACAGGAGGTCGCCGCGCTCGGCGACCTCTCTCGCGATGAACTCGCGGCTCGGTGGATCAAGACCTATGGGTGCACGCCGCCGAGCGGGGTGCGGCGCGAACTTCTGGTGAGAGCGGCCGCCTGGCATATGCAGGCAAAAAGGCTTGGTGGCTTGTCGACAGAGACAATGAAACGCATCGCTGAAGCGGTTCGAGAGGTTGGCATAGATGGACCAACGAAAGCGCTGAATTCAGCGTCGGGGACTTCCAATGACATGCAGGGCGCTGGCAAAAATGCTGGCACGGCTTCGAAGTCGCGTCGCTCGCTATCGAAGGGGGTTCGCCTCCTGCGCGATTGGAACGGCAAGACCCACGTCGTCGACGTGACCGCAGAAGGGTTTTTGTTTGAAGGAAAACTTCATCGGTCTCTCTCCGCCATCGCCCGCAAGATCACTGGCGCCCACTGGTCCGGTCCGAGGTTCTTCGGACTATGAGCAACCAGCAAAAACTGCGCTGTGCGGTCTACACCCGAAAATCCACCGAAGAGGGCCTTGAACAGGAATTCAACTCACTTGATGCGCAGCGCGAGGCATGCGTTGCCTTCATTGCATCGCAAATTGGTCTGGGCTGGAAACTCGTTCCCGACTTCTATGACGATGGTGGCATCTCAGGCGGGACGATGGAGAGGCCGGCTTTAAAACGCCTACTCCAAGACATTCGTGATAAACGCATCGATGTGGTGGTCGTGTACAAGATCGACAGGCTCACGCGATCGCTGATGGACTTTTCCAAGATCGTTGAGACATTCGATGCTCACAGCGTCTCCTTTGTTTCTGTTACCCAGCAGTTCAACACAACGACGTCGATGGGCAGGCTGACGCTCAACGTGCTCCTCTCATTCGCTCAGTTCGAGCGGGAAGTGACCGCAGAGCGCATCCGCGACAAGATCGCTGCATCCAGAAAGAAGGGCATGTGGATGGGTGGTACCGTTCCGCTCGGCTACCGTGCAGTTGATAAGAAGCTGGTGGTTGATGAAGCAGCAGCTACAATCGTCCGATCGATATTCCAGCGCTATCTGGAATTGAGGTCAGTGCTGGCCTTGGCAGATGAGCTCAATCAAAGCCAAACGGGAAAAGGATCCACGCCGCTTCGAGCCCGGGTCAGCCGTGGGCGACTCTATCACCTGCTTTCAAACCCTGTTTACATTGGCCAGGCTCGTCACAAAGACACATGCTATGACGGCGCTCACGAGCCGATCGTAGACGCGGAATTCTTTTCATCGGTTCAGGCACTGCTGAAGGAGCAAGGGCCGAAACGCCGATCGCGATCGAATGCCGCGGATCTGCATCTGCTTACAGGTCTCATCTTTGACGAAACCGGCGATCGGCTGAGCCCTGCCTATGCGAACAACCACGGCAAGCGCTACCGCTACTACGTCTCCAACCGGCTTAAGGTCACTCGACGCAAGGACGATACCGGCTGGAGAGTTCCTACCGATGAACTGGAAGCTATCGTCGATCAGCAACTGATTGCTTTGCTCAACGACAAATCGCGACTGGCTGCATGGATCGAGAAATACGCATCAAGGGATAAGATCGCGGGCGGTTTGAGCGCAGCGGACGGGCTCTTGAGCGACTCGCCATCACGTGAAGCGAAGCGTAGATCGATTGTCAAAACAGCGATCGCCAGGATAACGCTCTCGCCCGAGACCATCGAGTTCGAGATTGATCCTGCTGCGTTGGTGAGGGCGATCTCCCGATTAGAGGGCGCGGGTTCTGACACAAAGGACCGCCAGCAACCTGTCATCGCAGTGGAGACCCACAAGATCACAGTCGCATGCCAGATTCAGAGGCGTGGAAATGAGGCACGACTGATCATTGGAGACCAACCCAAACCAAGGAGGGCTCCTGATCCGATCCTCCTTAACCTCCTGGCCAGGTCTCACTCGATGCTGTCGGCGCTGACAAATGGCTCGGCTCGCAGCATCTCCGAACTCTCCAAAGCGACTGGCATCCATCGGGCCGACCTCAGCAAAGCTTTGCCCTTGGCCTTCCTCTCTCCGGCAATCGTGGACAACATTCTGGCAGGCAATCAACCTGTTAGCCTAACCGCCCGGCGGCTCGCTCGGCTCGCCGATCTTCCGGTTGATTGGAACCAGCAGCAGTCCCTCCTGGGCTTTTAGTCAAGCCTAAGTCCGCTCTGCTTTCCATCCGCAGCGGGACACCTAGGCGATCTCTCTGCATCTATTACGAAAACAATAGGGCTCGGAAACCCGGTCGGCGAGACGGGCCTTGAAAACTCGGCCGGTACAGAGACGGATTGCGCTGCTCAGCCCGACTGTTCGGGCAAGCCAGCGGCTAACTCACGGATAAGTCGAACGAATTCCGAGCCAGTCGAAATAGCCAATACTACCGGTGACTGAGTGGTGAACCGAGCAGGAATCGAACCGTTGACCTACGAGCGTTTCTAAGCCTCGGAAACCTTAATGAATTAGGCCCGGTTTTCGGACTTATGCAAAACAGAGACAAAATGGCGAAAATGCAGGAACAAGTGGTCAGAGCCGTCGTCGGCTGATGCGTATTGCATCACCCCGATCTTGGGGATGGTTCTCACAGAGATATCCACTAAGTCATTGATAAAAAAGACTGAATGGTGATCCCGACAGGAATCGAACCTGTGACCTACAGATTAGGAATCTGCCGCTCTATCCTACTGAGCTACGGGACCACGCGGCCAGACACATAGCCGCTTCGGATCGTTTCGCCAAGAGGCCGGCCGAAGGCAATTCGCCCAGCCCTTTGCGCGACTGGCGTCAGGCGGCGAGTGCCGTTTCCGCCAGTTTCACCCAATAGCTCATGCCGTGCGGGATGACCTCGTCGTTGAAGTCGTAGGCCGGGTGGTGGAGACCGGCGGTGTCGCCATTGCCGATGAAGATGAAGGCGCCGGGGCGGGCTTCCAGCATGTAGGAGAAATCCTCGCCGCCCATCACCGGCTGGATGCCGCGGTGGACATGTGCGTCGCCGGCGACACCGGCCGCGACATCGCTGGCAAACACCGTCTCTTCCGCATGATTGAACGTCACGGGGTAATTCGCCTGATAATCGACCTCGATCCTGGCGCCAAACGCGGTCGCCAGGCCGTCGCAGATGGCGCGGATGCGCTCTTCGGACTTTTTGGCGATTTCCTTGCGCAAGGTGCGCACGGTGCCGGCGATTTCGGCCGTCTCGGGGATGATGTTGTAGGCATCGCCGGCGTGGAACTTGGTCACCGACACCACCACCGCCTCGACCGGATCGGTGCTGCGTGAGGCGATCGTCTGCAGGGCGCCGACCAGCTGGCTGGTGATGACGATCGGGTCGATGGTGCCGTGCGGCATTGCCGCATGGCCGCCCTTGCCGCGCACGGTGATGGTGAACTCGGCCGTCGCCGCCATGATCGGGCCCGGGCGGATGGCGAACTGCCCGACAGGCAGGCCCGGCATGTTGTGCATGCCGAACACCTTGGAGATGTCGAAACGTTCCATCATGCCGTCCTTGACCATCTCGTTGCCGCCGCCGCCGCCTTCCTCCGCCGGCTGGAAGATCACCGCCACCGAGCCGGTGAAGTTGCGCGTCTCGGCAAGGTATTTCGCGGCGCCCAAAAGCATCGCCGTGTGACCGTCATGGCCGCAGGCATGCATCTTGCCGGGGATGGTCGAGGCATAGGGCTTGCCGGAGATCTCGTTGAGCGGCAGCGCGTCCATGTCGGCGCGCAGACCGATGGTGGGGCCTTCGCCCTGGCGGCCGCGGATGATGCCAACGACGCCGGTCTTGCCGAGGCCGGTCACCACGTCGTCGCAACCGAAGGCTTTCAGCTTGTCGGTGACGAAGGCAGCGGTCTTGAAGACGTCGAAGTTCAGTTCTGGCGTCTGGTGCAGATGCTGGCGCCAGCCGGCAACTTCGTCCTGCATTTCGGCGGCACGGTTCAGGATTGGCATGATGGTTCCATTTCGCTGTTGGGACAGGCGGGTGTTGTCCGCTGCCTTGCAATTGTGATCGTCAGGCACTTTGCCATGTTGGCGTCACATAGAGTAAATAGCACCGCAACGACGCAGTCCGGTTTTTGAGGGTCGGACTGCAGGGTGCTGGCGATCGCGTAACGAAATCTTACGGAGCCAGGGGTGACTACGGCAAGAGGCGATTTCGGATTTGATCATGCGGCACAGGCATTTCCTCAAACTATTCTCGGCTGGCGCAATCGTGCTGTCGGTCCTGGCCGGGTCGGCGCAGGCCAATCCGGTCGTTGTGTTCGACCTCAACAACGGCCAGATCCTGCAGCATCAGGATGCGTTCAAGCGCTGGTATCCGGCGTCGCTGAGCAAGTTGATGACCGCTTATGTGACCTTCCGGGCGATCGCGGCCGGCGAGGTCCAGCTCGATTCGCCGATCAAGGTCACGAAACACTCGGCCGCCGAGCCGCCAAGCAAGATGGGCTTCAAGCCGGGCTCGGTGATGCGGCTCGATAACGCGCTGAAGATGATGCTGGTCAAGTCGGCCAATGACATCGCCATGGCCGTCGGCGAGAATGTCGGCGGCTCACAGGCAGCCTTCGCCGAACGGATGAACGCCGAGGCGACCAGGCTCGGCATGAACGGCACGCATTTCGTCAATCCGAACGGGCTCTATTCGCCGGACCAGTACACGACGGCGCGCGACCTCGCCGTGCTGGTGATGGCCATCCGGCGTGAATTTCCGCAATATGCGCCGTGGTTCTCGATCGAGGGGCTTGCGGTCGGCAAGAAGGCGATTCCGAACTACAATCTGCTGATCGGCCGGTATCCCGGCGCCGACGGCATGAAGACGGGCTTCGTCTGCCCTTCCGGCTTCAACATGATCGGCTCGGCGACCCGCAATGGGCGCACGCTGGTGGCGGTCGTGCTTGGCGAGAAGTCGGCAATCACCCGCGCCGAGGCCGCGGCGAAACTGCTCGACCAGGGTTTTGACACGCAGGCCGCGGGCTCGGCCACCATCGCCACGCTGGCGCCTTATGGTGACACCGTGTCGCCCAACGACATGCAGGACGAGATCTGCAAGAAGAAGGCGCGGGCGGAGCAGTCCGAGGCACCGCCCGCCGCCGCTGCCGCCAAGGATGTGCCGAAATCGCCCTACCAGGAAAAGCTCGACCATGTGCCGACGCTGGTTGCCGTAGGCCTCGGCGGCGCCACCGGTCCGGCGCCGAAGGCCATGCTCGACCAGGGCGGCCAGGAGTATGCCGACGTGCCGATCCCGAGCTGGCGTCCCGACCAGCCGGCGCCGGCCGGCACAGGCCCGGTCGTTGCCGGTCCCGCCGCGCAAGGCGACCAGCCGGTCAAGGTTGCGAACTAGCCGGATGAGCGGCTTCCCGATCCCTGTCTCGGTGCTGACCGGTTTTCTCGGCGCCGGCAAGACGACACTGCTCAATCGGCTGTTGAAAGATCCGGCGCTGGCCGACACGGCGGTCATCATCAACGAGTTCGGCGAAGTGGCGATCGACCATCTGCTGGTCGAGCAGGCGTCCGACGGCATCATCCAGCTGTCGGACGGCTGCCTGTGCTGCACGGTGCGCGGCGAACTGGTCGACACGCTGGCCGACCTGGTCGACCGGCTGCAGACCGGCCGCATCGCCCGCCTGGCCCGCGTCATCGTCGAAACCACAGGGCTCGCCGATCCGGCGCCGGTGCTGCAGTCGATCATGGCGCATCCGGCACTGGTCCAGGCCTTCCGGCTCGACGGCGTCATCACGCTGGTCGACGCGGTCAATGGCAATGCCACGCTCGACGCGCATGTCGAGGCGGTCAAGCAGGTGGCGGTTGCCGACCGCATTGTGCTCAGCAAGGCCGATCTGGTCACCGATCCGCATGAATTGGAAACGCTGCGGGCGCGCCTGCGGCAGATCAATCCGGGCGCCGATTTGCTTGACGTTGCCGACACGAAGACAGGCGTGGCGGCGCTGTTTGATTGCGGTCTCTACAATCCGGCGACCAAATCCGCCGATGTGCGGCGCTGGCTGGGCGAGGCGCATGATCATGATCATCATCACGACCATGATCAGGAGCATGACCACGGCCACGGCCACGATCAGCGCGTGCGTTCCTATTCTCTGGTCCACGACGGCCCGGTGCCGTTTTCAGCGATCGAGATGTTTCTCGACCTGTTGCGCTCGGCACATGGCGAGCGTCTGCTGCGGATGAAGGGCGTCATCGAGCTCAGCGAAGACCCGTCGCGGCCGTTGGTGATCCATGGCGTGCAGAAGATCCTGCATCCGCCGGTGCAATTGCCGTCCTGGCCGGATGGCCAGCGCGGCACGCGGCTGGTGCTGATCACGCTCGACATGCCGGAAGACTATGTGCGTCGGCTGTTCGCCGCGTTCACCAACCGGCCGTCGATCGACACGCCCGACCGCGCGGCGCTGGAAAACAATCCGCTGGCGATCGCGGGGCGGTAAACTCTACGATTGCTGCTCGCCGCGCTCGACCAGAAAGCGATGACCGCCTGACACCGCCGCCGTTTCGACGAGATGGTGGCCGCTGTCGGAACAGAATGCCGGGATGTCAATGACGGCCAGCGGGTCGGTGGTTTCGAGCCAGAGCCGGCTGCCTGGCTGCATTCCGGCCAGCCGTTTCTTTGCTTTCAGCACAGGCAAAGGGCAGTTCAGCCCCTTGAGATCGTAGACGCTCGCAGGCTTGGCAAGCTTGTTTTCAAGCATGTCGTTGTCCCAAAACCGCTACGCACCTTTGGGTGACACGCATTGGCGAAAAGCCTCAACCGCCGAACATGCCGAGCAGCTTGTTCTTCAGTCTGGTGACCCTGCTCTCGTCGGCGTTCGCCGCCTGCGTTTCAGCTTCAGGCGCGGCCTCCATGGGGGCTGCGATTGTGGCGGTGGCGACAGGCGCTTCCTTGGCGGCCTTGGCCGCCTCTTTCTGGGCCTTGGCGGCTTCCTTCTCGGCCAGGGCCTGCGCCTTGGCGGCTTCCTTGGCTTGCCTGGCTGCCTGTATGGCGGCAAGCCTCTGCTCCTCGGCCTTCTGCTTGGCGGCTTTTTCGGCGTCGAGTGCCGCCATCTTGCGGCCGGCAGGCGAATCGATGCGGCCCATGCGCGCCGTCTCGGTCACCGAGCCATCGGTGTTGAGCGACGGCGGATCGATCGGCACACGCTCGCCGCGCGCCCGGCGCTTGGACCAGTCGGAGACGATGCTGGCTTCCTTGACGCCGGCGATGGTCGGCTTCGGCGGCGGCGCACTGGCCTTGAGCGCGCCGTTGAACGCCGCGTCATAGGTGCTCTGATAGGCGTTGTAGGCGCTCTTCAAGGAATCCGGTTGTGTGGTCGCCGGGCAGGTGCCGGTCGGATCAAATGTCTGGCCGTCGGCGGCGACCTGGTTGAAGACATAGCGCTTCTCGCAGACGTCGACCTTCGGCGGCACCTTGGTGACCTCGAAATTGTCGTAGCCAACCTTCAGCATCTTCCAGAACTCATAGTTCGGGTCGTTGCGGTAGCGCGCCATGTTAGCGGCGGTCATACGGAACGGAAAAGCCTGGATCTGGAATTCGGTCTGGCCCCCCTGGAAGGCATCGCGGCCAAAGGCATAGATCTGCTCGATCTGCGCATCGGTCATCGAATAACAGCCCGACGACGAGCAGGCGCCGTGCACCATCAGATTGGCGCCGGTGCGGCCATTGGCCCGGTCATAGGCATTGGGAAAGCCGATGTTGAAGGACAGATGATAGTTCGAGCGCGGGTTCATCTGCGACGGGCGCACCGTGTAGAAGCCTTCCGGCGCCTGGCGGTCGCCTTCGGTGTATTTCGGCCCGAGCTTGCCCGACCATTTGCAGATGTCATAGCTCGCCACCATGTCGTAGCGGCCGTTGGTCTTGGCCTTCCAGATTTCGAGCTTGCCCTCTTCCTTGAAGATACGGGCCATCACCGACGAGGTGCGCACCATGCCCTTGGACCTCATGTCGGCGAGGATCTTGTCGGGCAGCGGCTTGTTGGCCTCCGGGGCAAAATCCTTCATCGACGAATCGTTGCAGCCCGCAACGCCGAGGGCAGCGATCAGGATTCCAGTGCGGGCAAGCTTGGCGAACATGGCTGCGGATATCGTCTTTTCTCTGGCGCCAAGGCGATTCATGCCAAGGCTTCTGCACTGAACGTGTACGGACACTAAGCCCGTTAACCTTGAAAATTCCTTACCGCAAGTGTCGACGCGTCCCCCTGCGGCAGTCTCATTGAGCCGAATGCAGCGGCATTTTTGTGGCAAAAATGCTCCGTGCCGCCACATTGCGGCGGGCGGGGCAGGGCCTTGGTTTAGAGACTGCGGCCCATTGCCAGATATTTTTCGCGGCGCTGCTCGCGGAAGTCGGTGTTGGCGCCGGAAAAATCCTTCATCGTCTTGGCGATGAGGTCGCCGGTCGCGGCAATCACGGTTTCGGCGCCACGATGCGCGCCGCCGAGCGGCTCGGGGATGATGGCGTCGATGATCTTGAGCTCTAGAAGATCCTGCGCGGTGATCTTCATGTTGGTCGCCGCGTCCTTCGATCGTGTCGTGTCGCGCCACAGGATCGAGGCGGCGCCTTCCGGCGAGATCACCGAATAGATGGCGTGTTCGAGCATGTAGACGCGGTTGGCGGTGGCGATTGCGATGGCGCCGCCCGAGCCGCCTTCGCCGATGACCACCGAGATCGACGGCACTTTCAGGCCAAGGCAGGCCGAGGTCGAACGGGCAATCGCTTCCGCCTGGCCGCGTTCCTCCGCGCCGACGCCGGGATAGGCGCCGGCGGTGTCGACAAGCGTCAGCAGCGGGATATTGAAGCGGTCGGCGAGTTCCATCAGCCGCACCGCCTTGCGGTAGCCTTCCGGCCGCACCGAGCCGAAATTGTGCTTCAGCCGGCTGGTCGTGTCGGAGCCCTTTTCCTGGCCGATGATGGCCACCGGCTCGCCGCGGAAGCGGGCGAAACCGCCGACGATCGCCTGGTCCTCGCCGAAATTGCGGTCTCCGGCCAGCGGTGTGAAATCGTTGAACAGGCCCTTGATGTAGTCGACGCAGTGCGGCCGGTCGGGATGGCGCGCCACCTGCACCTTCTGCCACGGCGTCAGTGCCTTGTAGGCGTCGCGCAGCGCGTCGCGGGAGCGCTTCTCGAGACGGCTGATCTCGTCGCCGACATCGACCGCCTCGCCACTCTCGGCAAGCTTCTTCAGCTCGAGGATCTTGCCCTCGAGGTCCTGCACCGGCTTTTCGAAATCGAGGTAATTGTACATGCGTGAGCGGACCGATACGTCGGAAGGCGAGGACTGGCGGAACCCTGAAATCCAAGGCTCCGGGCGGTGGAACGTCGTCCTCACATAGCGATATGAGGCCTAGTCGGCAAGCGGATGATGATCGTTGACCAGCCGCACCAGCCGCTCTTCCAGCACATGGGTGTAAATCTGTGTCGTCGATATGTCGGCATGGCCGAGCAACTGCTGCACGGCCCTGAGATCGGCGCCGTTCTGCAGGAGATGGCTGGCGAAAGCATGGCGCAGCACATGCGGCGAGATCTTCGCGGAGGCGATGCCGGCCCTTGCCGCCAGCCCTTTCAGGTCGCGGGCAAAGACCTGGCGCGAGAGATAGCCGCTGTCCGAGGCGGCCGGAAACAGAAACGGACTGTCGGCGAAGGAAGGCACCTTGGCGCGGGCGGCAAGCCAGCTCCGCATCGCCGTGCGCGCCTTGGCCGATAGCGGCACCATGCGCTCCTTGTCGCCCTTGCCGCGCACCATGAAGAAACGGTCGTCGCGCTGCGCCACCGTCACCGGCAGGCCGACCAGCTCGGAAACGCGCAGGCCGGTGGCATAGAGCACCTCGACTAGCGCATGCAGGCGCAGTGCCGCCAGCCGATCGCCGTCGCCAGGCGCGGCATCGTTGCCGAGCCCGGGATCGCCGGCCTCAAGCGCTGCTCGGTCGATCAGCCGGCCGGTGTCGGCCTCGCTCATCGTCTTCGGCAGCGGGCGGCCTTTTTTCGGGCTGTCCAGCGTGCCGGTCGGGTCATCCGCGCGCAGGCCCTCGGCGTAGAGGAACTTGAAGAACTGGCGGATCGCCGACAGTTTGCGCGCCTGCGACGTTGGCGCGAAGCCACGCGCGGCGATATCGTCGAGATAGGTGCGGATTTCGGCGGCCGCGGCACTGGCAAGCCCGCCATCGATAGCGTCCGAAGCGTCTTCGAGGTCACGGCGATAAGAGGACAGCGTGTTCTCCGCGGCACCACGCTCGGCGCTCATCATTTCCAGGAAGGCTTCGATGCGGGCGGCGCTGTTCATTCAGCTTTTCTTGGGATTGAGCTTTTCGGGAGGGATGCGCACGGTCATTTCCGCCTTCCTGGGCTCGACGAACATAACCAGTGCGAACATCGTACCATAGGCAATGCCGGCCAGAATCGCGAGGATCACGACAAAGCGAAACAGTGTCGGCATCAATTTTCGCCCGTCTTCTTGTTCTGCGTTTCCAAACCCTGTGCCCTTATGGGACGCCAATCCGCCCAATTCAAGGAAGAAGCTGAGGTCTGTTAGCAACTTCTGATGCGGCACGGCCAAGCCATATTAGGCCCAGGCTGTTCGCCAAGCTTGACGAAAACGGGCTTTTCATGTCGATACGCCGGCAAAGGGGGCCCTCGAAGCATCAGATGAACGCGCTGCCATCAAATCCTCCAGACGAGAACCACGCCGCGCTGCTTGGCAGGCTGGGCAGCCGTTCCGTCGTCTTTGTCGGGTTGATGGGCGCCGGCAAGACGGCGATCGGCCGCAAGGTGGCGGCGATGCTGGCGCTGCCCTTCATCGACAGCGACCAGGAGATCGAAAGCGTCTCGCGCATGACCGTTCCGGAGCTGTTCGAGCGCTATGGCGAGACCGAGTTCAGGGCCCTGGAGCAACGCGTCATCCTGCGCGTGCTGGAGAACGGCCCGCAGGTGCTGTCGACCGGCGGCGGCGCCTTCATGAACGCCCACACGCGCGATGCCATCGCCGGCCATGGCGTGTCGGTGTGGCTGAAGGCCGAGCTCGACCTTTTGATGGAGCGCGTCTCCAAGAAGCAGAACCGGCCGCTCCTGAAAAGCGCCGACCCTCGCGCCGTGCTGGAGCGGCTCATGCAGGAGCGTTACCCCGTCTACGCGACATCGGACGTCACCGTGCCGACCCGCGACGACCGCAAGGAGGTCATCGCGGCCGAGGTGGTGGATGCGCTTTGCCGGCATTTCGGAATTGATGAGACTGTCCCTACAGACGAGGTGCGATCGTGAGCGCGAATCAGCCGGTCACCGTCGAAGTCGGCCTTGGCGACCGGGCCTACGACATCCTGATCGGCTCCGGTCTGCTGTCGCGCGCCGGTGAGGAGATTTCGCGCCGCTTGCCTGGTACACGCGCCGCGGTCATCACCGATGCCAATGTCGCGGCAGCGCATCTCGATGCACTGAAGAAGGGTCTCGAAAGGAACGACATCCAGCACGCTATCATCAAGCTGCCGCCCGGCGAGAAGACCAAGAGCTTCGCCCATCTCGAAGAGGTGGTCGACGGCGTGCTGGCCGCCCGACTGGAACGCGGCGACATCGTCATCGCCTTTGGCGGCGGCGTCATTGGCGACCTTGCCGGCTTTGCCGCCGGTATCGTGCGCCGCGGCATGAATTTCGTGCAGATCCCGACCTCGCTGCTGGCTCAGGTCGATTCCTCGGTCGGCGGCAAGACAGGCATCAACAGTGCGCGCGGCAAGAACCTGGTTGGCGTCTTTCATCAGCCGAAGCTGGTGCTGGCCGATACCGAGGTGCTCGACACGCTGCCGATCCGAGAATTCCGCGCCGGCTATGCCGAGCTTGCCAAATATGGGCTGATCGACCGGCCGGGGTTTTTCGCCTGGCTGGAAGAGAACTGGTCCCAAGTGTTCGCCGGCGGCCCGGAGAGGGCGCAGGCCATTGCTGAGGCCTGCCGCGCCAAGGCCGATGTGGTTGCCCGCGACGAGTTCGAGACCGGCGACCGTGCGCTGCTCAATCTCGGCCACACGTTCGGCCACGCGCTGGAAGCCGCCACCCAGTATGATGGAACCCGGCTCGTCCATGGCGAGGGTGTCGCCATCGGCATGGCGCTGGCGCATCGGTTCTCATCGCGGCTCAACCTCGCCAGCCCCGACGATGCGGCACGCGTCGAGGCGCATCTGCGCGCCGTCGGCCTGCCGTGGCGGATGGCCGACATTCCGGGTGATTTGCCCGATGCCGAGGCGCTGCTCTCCTTTATCGCCCAGGACAAGAAGGTGTCGCGCGGCGCGCTGACCTTCATCCTGACGCGCGGCATCGGACAGGCCTTCATCGCCAAGGATGTGCCGGCTTCGGAAGTATTGTCGTTCCTGAAGGAGAGCCATCCGGGCGAGCAGGAAAGCCGGCCGGGCCAGCAGAAGAGCCGGCCGAGATGACCAACGAGACCGGCTGGATCGTCGTCGCTGTCCTTGCCGTCCTCGTCCTGCTGGCCGTTGCGTTGCGTGCGCGCCTGCTTGCCGCTTTCGGCTACGAATTATCGCGCATCGGGCCGCAGCGCTCGAGTGAGGCCGAGTTGCGCGGCGCGGTCGACGATTTCCGCCGCGACGGCCAGGTGGTGCGCGAGGATCGCGATCGCGTCGGCGGCCTGTTCGATCTCGCCGAGCTCGAAGTGTCCGACATCATGGTCCACCGTACCAACATGCGCTCGGTCAATGCCGACAATGCGCCGGAGGCGGTGGTGCGCGAGATCCTGCAGAGCCCGCACACCCGCATGCCGTTGTGGAAGGGCTCGCTCGACAACATTGTCGGCGTGCTGCACGCCAAGGACCTGCTTCGCGCGCTCAACGACGTCGGCAACGACTTTTCCAAGATCGACGTGATGAAGATCGCTTCGAAACCCTGGTTCGTGCCCGACACCACGACCTTGCAGGAACAGCTCAACGCCTTCCTGCGCCGCAAGGCGCATTTCGCCGTCGTCGTCGACGAATATGGCGAGGTCGAAGGGCTGGTGACGCTGGAGGACATCATCGAGGAGATCGTCGGCGAGATCGCCGACGAGCACGACGTCGACATCCAGGGGGTCAAGCAGGAGGCCGACGGTTCGGTCGTCGTCGATGGCACGGTGCCGATCCGCGACCTGAACAGGGCGCTCGACTGGAACCTGCCGGATGAGGAGGCCACCACCATCGCCGGACTGGTCATCCACGAGACGCAGTCGATCCCCGAGGAAAAACAGGCGTTTACTTTCCATGGCAAACGCTTCGTCGTGATGAAGCGCGACAAGAACCGGATCGCAAGGTTGAGAATACGGCCAGCCGGCGACGCTTAGAGCAATTCACCGTTTCACGGAAACGGCAAACGGCTCTAACTCTTTGTTTCGACGCAATTCCGAACGGAAAACCGTCTCACACTTTTCCTGGAATTGCTCTAGGGCTTGTCGCGTTGAACGAATTCAGGCGACGTGCTTCAAGCCCCTGTTTTGATGCATGTCGCCCAAGACCGGCGCGCACTTTTTGACGCCATGAGAACCAGCGCAACTGCGCAGCTTCATTCTGTGATCTGGCTCGTCGAGCGTTCTTGGATCGTTGCCCCCGTTTCAGCGTCGACGGCGGCCAAGCTGACCTCATAACCCCAAAGCCTGCGGATGTGACGAAGCGTGGCGTCGCGGCTGGCATCCTCGAGAAGGACGCCGCCATTGACCTTGTGCTGCAGTCGCAAATGCCGGTCGCCGAGCAGATCGACATCCACCACCTGGATGTCCGGTCGCTTCGCGCCAACGTCGTAGCTGTGAGCGAGCGCGGCGCGTATCTTGGCATAGCCGCGCTCGTTGTGAATCGAGGCGACCTGGCAATGCGGTTGGTCGGCAACGTCGCCGAGCACAAAGAACCGCCATTTTCGGATCAAAGTCGGACTGAGGTACTGGCGGATAAAGGATTCGTCGCGGTGATCCGCCCATGCGTCGAGCAGGATCTCGCGCCAGTTGCCGTGGCCGGCGATGTCGGGAAACCAGTCCCGGTCCTCGGCCGTCGGCTCTGTCGACATACGCTGGATGTCCTGCATCATGTCGAGGCCGAGAGCGTAGGGGTTGATGCCGGAAAAGCGCGGATCGTCGAACCCCGGCTGGAAGACCACGTTGGAATGATTGCGCAGGATTTCGAGCATGGCGCCTTCGCTGATCAGGCCGCGATCGAACAGCATGTTCATCAGCGTATAGTGCACGAAAGTGGCGCAGCCCTCGTTCATCACCTGTGTCTGCCCCTGCGGATAAAAATACTGCGCTATGACACGAACGATCCTGATGATCTCTCGCTGCCAAGGCTCCAGGACCAGGCTGTTCTTTTCCAGGAAATAAAGCAGGTTTTCCTCGGGCAGGTTGAGCGATTTCTTCCGCTCCGGCTCTTGCTCCTTATCGCTGACCCTTTGCTGAGAAGGCGGCAGCGTGCGCCACAAATCGTTGTAGGAGCGCTCCTCGTATTCGAGGCGCTCGCGAAGCCCTTCGCGCTGCCGCTCCGACGACAGCTTCGGCGGCCGGTGATAGCGGAACACGCCCTGCGCCATCAGCGCATGGGCGGAATCGAGAACAGCCTCGACGGCGGTGAGGCCGTGCCGCTCCTCGCAACGGGCAATGTAGCCTTTGGCGAAGTCCAGGTAGCCGAGGATCGCCCCGGCGTCCGTCCACTGCTTGAACAACTGATTGTTCTTGAAGAAATGGTTGTGCCCGAGCGCAGCATGGGCCGTCACCAAGGCCTGCAGGGCCATGGTGTTTTCCTCCATCAGATAGACGATGCAGGGATTGGAATTGATGACCAGTTCATAGGCAAGCCCTCGCCCGCCTTTGCGATAGAGCAGATCCTGGTAGAGGAAATGTTTGCCGAAAGACCAGTGACGGTACATCAGCGGCATGCCGACCGACGAATAGGCGTCGAGCATCTGTTGGGAGGAGATGATCTCCATCTGCACGGGGTAGGTATCGAGATGAAGCTCTTCGACCGCGATTGCCTCGATCGCGTCATAGGCCCGCGACAATGTCTTGAAATCCCAGTCGGACCCTGAAAAAAGCAGGCTGGATTTACTGGCTTGTCTTGCCATCGTACCCCTCACGCTCTCTTAAGGGGAGCCGGCTGTCTGCCGAAGAGGTGGCGAAAGACCGGGTAGATATCGGCGGGCGTGGCGATGCGGCTCATCTGGAAGTTCGGCCATCTCAGATCGATTTCGCTGTAGGCACGCCATAGCGATGTCCCGTTTTCGGTTGTGCGGAAGATATGGGCCTCACGCTCGTCGATGATCTCCACATAGGCAAAATACTGGCACAGCCGCATGAGCTTGCCGTTGAGCAAGGCTTTGCATCGTTCGGAATCGCCGGCGAAATTGTCACCGTCCGAGGCCTGGGCGGCATAGATGTTCCATTCGCGGGCCGGGTAACGTTCTTCAATAATGCGATGCATTTCCTCCAGCGCGGTGGAAACGACAGTGCCGCCGCTTTGCGTGTTGTAAAAGAATGTGTCCTCATCGACCTCCTGTGCCAGGTGCGTGTGGCGGATGAAGACGATCTCGATGCGCTCGTAGCGCCGTTTCAAGAACAGGTGCAGCAGCACGAAGAAGCGCTTGGCCAAATCCTTTTCGCGCTCGCCCATCGAGCCGGACACATCCATCAGGCAGAACATGACGGCGTTGGCGTTCGGCACAGGCTGGGGATCGAAGCGGTTGAAGCGGATGTCGACCGGATCGACATAGGCAATTCGCCGGCGGCGGCGTTCCAGCCGGTCGAGATCCTCGCGCAATGCCGCAATGCGCTGGCTTGCCGCTGCGCTGGATGGCACCAACTCAAGCGTAGCGATTTCCTGGAGGACCGCGTCCAACTCCGCCTGCTTGGGACGCCTCAGCGCAATGCGGCGGCCATGGCTGTTGCGCATCGTGCGCCCAACATTGATGTTGGTCGGTGAACCGGTAGCGGCGAAACCAGCCCGGCGCGGTTTGAAGGCAAGGATTTCCTTGAGGTTGAGCTTGACCATGTCCGGAAGTTCGAGATCCTCGAAAAAAAGATCGAGCACCTCTTCGCGTGACAGCACGAAACGAAAGTCGTCTTCAGACGCCGTGTTTCCCGGGGACGACGCTCCCCCGCCGCCACCCTGGCCGGGCTTGGGGATCAGGTCTCCAGGGGAGAAATGCTTGTTGCCCGGCAGGATGTGCTGGCGCCTGCCGCTGTTGCGGGCGTTGTTGAAGCTCGGCTCGCCTGTGCCTCTTTCGGGCATAGGCACGGTGTGCTCGGCATCCGCGTCGGCGATCCTGCCAGCGCGGATCTGATCTCGTATGCTCCGCTTCAGTTCCTCGCGGGCACGCTTGAGGAAGCGCTGGCGATTGCCGAGGCTCTTGTCCTTCGGATTCAGGCGACGGTCGATGAAGATCGGCATGGACCCATCGGGCTCCCTCAGCCCGCCTTGTTCACCCGCATGTACCAGTCCACCAGGCGACGCACCTGCCGCTGGGTGTAGCCGCGCTCGACCATGCGTTGAACGAATTCGTTGTGCCGTTTTTCCGTAACGCTGTCTTGCTTGGAGCCGAAGCTGATCACCGGCAAGAGGTCCTCGACCTGACCGAACATCCGCTTCTCGATGACCTCGCGGAGCTTTTCATAACTCGTCCATGACGGGTTACGGTCGTGGTTCCTTGCGCGCGCGCGCAGCGTGAACTTCACCACCTCGTTGCGGAAGTCCTTGGGATTGGCGATGCCGGCCGGCTTTTCGACCTGCGACAATTCGTTTTCCAAAACCTCGCGTTTCAAGATCTGGCCGGTGTCGGGGTCCTTGTAGTCCTGATCCTCGATCCAGGCATCGGCATAAGCGATGTAACGGTCGAAAAGGTTCTGGCCATATTCGCTATAGGATTCGAGATAGGCTTTCTGGATCTCGTGGCCGATGAACTCGGCATACCGCGTGGCGATCTCCGACTTGATGAAATCGAGATAGGCTGCTTCCGATTCCTTGGGAAACTGCTCGCGCTTGATCGCCTCCTCCAGAATGTACATCAGGTGCACAGGATCGGCAGCCACTTCCTTGGTGTCGTAGTTAAAGGTCTGCGACAGGATCTTGAAGGCGAAGCGCGTGCTGACGCCCCTCATGCCCTCATCGACCCCGGCGGCATCGCGATATTCCTGAACCGACTTCGCCTTGGGGTCGACGTCCTTCAGGTTCTCGCCGTCATAGGCACGCATCTTGGTGTAGAGCGGCGAATTGTCATGCTCGGCGAGGCGGGTCGAGACGGTGAACCGGCTGAGAATGTCCAGCACCTCGGGCGCGCAGGGGCTGGCGGCCAATTCGCTCTCCCGCAGCAGCTTTTCGTAGATCTGCCTCTCTTCGGTGATCCGAAGGCAATAAGGCACCTTGACCACGAGGATGCGGTCGAGAAAGGCCTCATTGTTCTTGTTGTTCTTGAACTGCTGCCACTCAGACTCGTTGGAATGGGCCACGATGATCCCCTGGTAGGGAAAGGCGCCGAAATTTTCGGTGCCGTTGTAGCTGCCCTCCTGGGTGGCGGTCAGCAGCGGATGCAGGACCTTGATGGGCGCCTTGAACATTTCCACGAATTCAAGCAGGCCCTGGGTGGTCCGGTTCAGTCCACCGCTATAGGAATAGGCGTCCGGATCGGACTGGCTGAAATTTTCCAATAACCGGATGTCGACCTTGCCGACCAGGGCCGAGACATCCTGATTGTTCTCATCGCCGGGCTCGGTCTTGGCGATGCCGATCTGACGCAACCGCGAAGGCATCAGCTTGACCACGCTGAACTTGGAAATGTCGCCGGACAGTTCGTCGAGGCGTTTGGCCGCCCATGGCGAGATGAGCCCGTTCAGCCGGCGTCGGGCTATGCCGTATTTATCCTGCAGCAGGTCGCCCATGCGATCGGGATGGAAGAGGCCAAGCGGCGATTCGAAAACCGGGCTGACCTGGTTGCCGACCTTCAACGTGTAGATCGGGCGCTGCTCCATCAATTTCTTCAGCCGTTCGGCAAGGGAGGATTTGCCGCCGCCAACAGGGCCCAGGAGATAAAGGATCTGCTTGCGCTCCTCGAGCCCCTGCGAAGCATAGCGAAAATAGCCGGCGATGCGTTCGATCGTGTCCTCCATTCCGTAGAAGTCGGAGAAGGAGGGATAGATCTTGACGGTGCGGTTCGAGAAAATGCGACCGAGCCGTTCGTCCTTGCTGGTGTCAACCAGGTTCGGCTCGCCGATAGCCTCGACCATCCGTTCAGGCGCCGAGGCATACATCGATCTGTCCTCTCGGCAGGCAAGGAGATATTGCTGGAGGCTGATTTCTTCCTGGGCCGCGTTCGCATAAATCTCCGAAAACAGATCGAAGACGTCGGATTGATTCTCGCGCATGATACTCTGCCCTCAGAGCCGTTTTGGCTGCCTTCCGGCTCATCATATATTCAACTGCCGGAATGCATTGTGGTTCCCTTCACATGAAGGAGAGCGCGTGCATCTGGCATTGAAACCCGGGCACCACCCATGTGGCTAAAATGCTTGCCCAAATACTTAGGTGGTGATGGCCAGATGAGACCGTCAAGGGGCAGATATTGATTTCATGAACTTAACTGCAAGACAGTGCATGTGATACGGCCTGATGCTGCACAACGGCGACCCGACGCGAGGTCGGCGAAGCCGGTTGATCCGGCCCCCTCGACAGCGGATGGAGCCCCTAAAGCTCGAGTGCCATTCAAGATTCGGATCGATGATCGATCGCCGAGCCAGGCCTCCGGTATTACCAATCCTTAACTGGACGCTCATTGCGCCTGCGGGCACTGTTGGCCCACACGGTCGGGAGACCATGATGATCGATCGACGAAGCCTCATTCTGGCCTCCGTTGCGGCGATGCTGCCATTGGGAGCATCGGCCGCGCGGCGCCCGCGCCAACCCGCGCCAAAAACCTTCGATTACGGCCCGGCCAAGCTCGACATCTATGCGCCTGAGGGTGCAACCGGCCTGCCGGTCGTCTTTTTCGTCCATGGCGGCACCTGGCAGTTCGGCAAACGCAGCCAGGTCAACGCCAAGCCGGCCTTCCTGCTCGCCAATGGGTTCTGCTTCGTCTCCATCGACTATCGCATGTTGCCCGAGGCCGACGTCGCCACCCAGGCCGGCGACGTCGAAAAGGCCTATGCCTATGTGCGCGCCAACATCGCGCAGCATGGCGGCGATCCCGATCGTATCGTCGGCATGGGCCACTCGGCCGGCTGCCATCTGATTGCGCTGACCGGCATGCGCGGTGGCCTGCCTGGCGTCGCGGCACTCATCCTCGACGATACCAGGGCCTATGATCTTGCAGCGCTTTCCAGCAATGGCGGCATGGTCCGGGCCTATGCCCGCGTCTTTTCCGAACCCACGCAATGGGCCGCGCTGTCGCCCGTCAGCTATGTCGACGGCCACAAGCATCCGCCGACCTTCATCGCCTATTCACGCGCCGCGGGCCGTGGCGAGGCCTCGAAGGCCTTCGCCGCGCGCCKGCGGGCGACCGGCACCAAGGTCACAGTGTTCGACGGCAGTGCCTATACGCACATGTCGATCAATCGCGATTTCGGCGAGGATGGCGATGCGCTGACCGCCGCCGCGCTGGCGTTCCTGAGATCGACCGTCAACTGACCCCGACGCGGCACAGGCATCGGAGGGACTGGATCAGATCAAAAGTGCCGACGGGATATTGCTGCGCGGGCGTTTGCCGGTGCAACTGCTCTCTTCGATCGTCAAGCGGGAGAGAATTCCATGAACGGCGCCGATGTCCTGTGTGATGTGCTTCTGGCCAATGATGTGACGGTCTGCTTCGCCAACCCCGGCACTTCCGAAATGCATTTCGTCGCAGCGCTCGACCGGAAACCTCAGATGCGTTGCGTGCTCGGCCTGTTCGAGGGCGTGGTGACCGGTGCAGCCGACGGCTATGCGCGGATGACCGATCGGCCGGCCGCGACGCTGCTGCATACCGGCCCCGGCTTGGCCAACGGCCTGGCCAACATGCACAATGCGCGGCGCGCGCTGAGCCCGATGATCAACATTGTCGGTGACCATGCATCCTATCATTTGCCGCTCGATGCTCCGCTGACCAGCGATATCGAGAGCCTTGCCAAGCCGATGTCGAACTGGGTGCGCCGCATCGCTGGCCCACACGATGTCGCGCCGGCGACCGAGGCCGCCTTCCGCGCCTCGCTGACGCCACCCGGCGTAACCACCCTGATCCTGCCGGCTGACGCCGCCTGGGGCGAAGTTGGCGCGGCCTCAGTCGGCAAGGTGACGCTGGCGCCATCGCCCACCGTCGATATGGACGCCGTGCGCGCGGTCGCGGCAGCCATCCGTACCGCTCCGGGTCGGGCCGGCATCATCGTTCGCGGGCAGGCCGCGCGAGCCGATGCGCTTGCCGTCGCCGGGCAGATCTCGACGGGCAGCGATGTCCGTCTGTTCAGCGAAGTGCTGATCGCCCGGATGCAACGCGGGCGCGGGCGTGTGGCGCCGATGCGCATTCCCTATCCGATCGATACGGCGACGGCCCTGCTCAGGGATATCGACGTTCTGGTTCTGGTCGGCGCGCGGGAGCCGGTTGCCTTCTTCGCCTATCCGGGAAAGCCGGGACGGCTTGTTCGGGACGGCTGCCAGGTGCTGACGCTGGCCGCGCATGGCAAGGATCTGAATGCGGCGCTGGAAGCGCTTCGCGACGAACTCGGCATCAAGCCGTCGCAGCAGACGGTCTTCGCAACCGCCTTTCCCGACGAGGCAACGCCGAGCGGAAAACTGACGGAGGATGCGATCGCGCTGTCGGTGGCGCGCAAACTGCCGGCCGATGCGATCGTCTGCGACGAGGCGGTCACCTCGGCACGGCGTTTCTTCGCCTTGTCGGCGTTTGCCGCTCCGCACGATTACATGATGACCACCGGCGGATCGATCGGTGGGGGCATTCCGCTTGCAACCGGCGCGGCGATCGCCTGTCCGAACCGCAAGGTGATCAATCTGGAGGCCGACGGCAGCGGCATGTACACGGTGCAGGGGCTGTGGACGCAGGCCAGGGAAAATCTAGACGTGGTGACGATCGTCTTTTCCAACCGAACCTATGCGATCCTGCATGGCGAGATGCGCAATGTCGGCGTCGGCGCGATCGGCGAGAACGCCAGGCGCATGCTCGATCTCGACCAGCCGTCGCTGGACTGGGTTTGCCTGGCCAAAGGCATGGGCGTGGAAGCAGCCCGCGCCGATACCTGCGAGCGGTTCGACGCGCTGCTGGAGAGCGCCTTGTCGCGGCGCGGACCGTTTCTCATCGAAGCGGTGCTCTGAGCACAGCGAAGGCGGAACCGACCTACCAGCGGGTCTTTTCGCCGGGAGCCGCCGGTTCGATCGCCAGCGCATGCACGCCGGCCTTCAGTTCGTCGGCAAGCAATTCGTTGACGGCGCGGTGGCGGTCGATACGGCTCATCCCGGCAAAGGCCGAAGAGACGACGCGGACGCGAAAATGTGTCTCGCCGGTGCCGTCATAGGCGCCGTGATGGTCGGAGCCGTGATGGTGATGGCCGGCATGAAGATGGCTCTCGTTGATGATGACCAGCCGGTCCGGCGAAAAAGCCTTGTTGAGCTTGTCTTCCATGGTTGCCTGTATGGACATCGCCGTCTCCCTTCACCACATATGGCTGGCGCAGCAGCCGGCAAAACCAAAATCGGCCTCGCAAAAGCCGCTGCCGTGCAACAAAATCCGCCATTCGCCTGCTTTATGCCGCGATTCAGCGGTTAGGGCGATCATCGCGAAAATGTCAATTCTTGTTTCGCATTTGCGAACGCCCCATAAATGGGTGAGATGAAGCCGTATCCCAAATATTTCGAGAAGATTCGCATCCGCCCGGAAAAGGATGCGGAGCTGAAGTCGCACTCGCCGATCTGCCAGTGGGACGGCTGCAAGGAAGCGGGCACCCATCGTGCGCCCGTCGGGCGCATGAAGGAGGGCGAGTATTTCCGCTTCTGCTTCGACCACGTGCGCGAGTACAACAAGGGCTTCAACTATTTCTCCGGCGTGCCGGACACCGAGGTCGCGCGCTTCCAGAAGGAAGCCATGACCGGCCACCGGCCGACCTGGAAGATGGGCGTCAATGGCGCCTCGACGCGTTCGTCGCCGGATGTGGCCCAGATGCGCTCCGGCCGCGCGGGCTATTATAATCGCATGCGCGACCCGTTCGACCTGTTCAAGGGGCCAAAGGATCCGCGCGAAGCACGTGAGCGCAAGGCCAAGCCGCTTGAGGCCAAGGCGCTGGAAACGCTTGGCCTTGATACAAAGGCGACTGGCAAGGAGATCAAGGCGCGCTATAAGGAACTGGTGAAGCGTCACCATCCGGATGCGAATGGTGGCGACCGAGGTTCGGAAGACCGGTTCCGCGATGTGCTGCAGGCCTATCGCGTGCTCAAACAGGCGGGCCTGTGCTGAGCGACCATACGGTTCGTGTCGTTTTCCAACTTTCATAAGGTTGGAAAAGGCTCTAAGACCGCCCCCGGACAAAATCAATTGCCGGCGAAATCAGGCTTTTCGCCCGTGGAGACGTTGAGAGATATGAACAAGGTCGATCGCGACATCGCCAACCTGCCCGACACGACGGTGTCGGTGAAGGAGAAATTCGGGTTCGAATCCAAGATGGTGGTGCCGGCCTATTCGGTGACCAGCGAGCATGTGCCCGACATCGATCCGGACTATCTGTTCGACAAGAACACGACGATGGCGATCCTTGCCGGCTTCGCCTACAACCGTCGAGTCATGGTGTCGGGCTATCACGGCACCGGCAAGTCGACCCATATCGAACAGGTCGCAGCCCGCCTCAACTGGCCTTGCGTGCGCGTCAACCTCGACAGCCATGTCAGCCGTATCGATCTCGTCGGCAAGGATGCGATCGTCGTCAAGGACGGCTTGCAGATCACCGAATTCCGCGACGGCATCCTGCCCTGGGCTTACCAGCACAATGTCGCGCTGTGCTTCGACGAGTATGACGCCGGCCGCCCGGACGTGATGTTCGTCATCCAGCGCGTGCTGGAATCGTCGGGCCGGCTGACGCTGCTCGACCAGAGCCGTGTCATTCGTCCGCATCCGGCCTTCCGGCTGTTCTCGACCGCCAACACGGTGGGCCTCGGCGATACGACCGGCCTCTACCATGGCACCCAGCAGATCAACCAGGCGCAGATGGACCGCTGGTCGATCGTCACCACGCTGAACTACCTGCCGCACGACAATGAAGTGAACATCGTGCTGGCCAAGGCCAAGCACTATCGCGACGGCAAGGGCAAGGACATCGTCAACAAGATGGTGCGCGTCGCCGACATGACGCGCTCGGCCTTCATCAATGGCGATCTGTCGACCGTGATGAGCCCGCGTACCGTCATCACCTGGGCCGAGAATGCCGAGATCTTCGGCAATATCGGCATGGCGTTCCGGCTGACCTTCCTCAACAAGTGCGACGAGCTGGAGCGTTCGGTGGTTGCCGAGTTCTACCAGCGCGCGTTTGGCGAGGATCTGCCGGAAAGCGCCGCCAACGTCGTGCTGGGATGACACCGCTCTATGGGAACAACCCGCCGGACGTTCCTGTGGAGTTTTTCAATCCTGAGCTTTGGTATCTGTCAGGCAGCTATGGCCCAGAACGAACCATTCAAACCTGGGCAGATTTGGACTTACCGTGGAGCGACACCGGCATCATCGCGGGTGATCATAGGCGCGGTCGATAATTTGGAGGGCGAAAGCCAGCCGATCGTTTCGATTTCAGTCACTGATGCGCCAATACCTAATGATGGAAAGCAGCTACAAACCATTCCTCACCTCCCTGTAGCCGCCAGCGTACTGAAAGAAAGTGTGGTTGAACTTGAGGGGATTGGTCCGATTCCTGATGGCTTTGACCACGGATACAGTCTGTGGAGACAGGCACATGACAGTGGGAAAGGAGGCTACTTTACAATCTCGGTGGAAGAGATTGTCGGCCTCCTACGCACTCAGCTTGGCCAACAGCCAGCGGTGAAATAGAGATAGATAATGGCGGGTCCGGGCGACAACACGCGCAACAAGTCGAAGACGGGGTCTGAAGCCGACAGCTTCAAGCGCGCCGTCACCGTCTGCATGCGTGCCATCGCCGGCGACAAGGAGCTCGAAGTCGGCTTCGCCAAGGACCGGCCGGCACTTGCGGGCAGCCGCGCCCGGCTGCCCGAACTGCCGAAGAAGGCGTCCAAGGCCGACATCGCCATCACCCGCGGCCTTGGCGATTCCATGGCGCTGAAGCGCGCCTGCCATGACGTGCGCATCCACACCAAGCTGGCGCCGGAGGGCAAGCAGGCCCGCGCCGTCTACGACGCGGTCGAGCAGGCCCGCGTCGAGGCGATCGGCAGCCGCGCCATGCAAGGCGTCGCCGACAATATCGGCTCGATGCTCGAGGACAAATACGCCAAGGCCAACCTCGTCGATGTCAAGGACAAGGCCGACGCGCCGATCGAGGAAGCACTGGCGCTGATGGTGCGCGAGAAGCTGACCGGCCGCCCGATCCCGAAGAGCGGCGAACGACTGGTCGAGCTGTGGCGGCCCTGGGTCGAGGAAAAGGCCAGCGCCGACCTCGACGGTCTCTCGGCCAAGCTCGACGACCAACAGGCGTTCGCCCGCGTCGTTCGCGAGATGCTCGCCTCCATGGAAATGGCGGAGGAACTCGGCGACGACCAGGAGACAGAAGACTCCGAGGAGAATGACGACAACCAGCCGCAAGGCGAGGAGCAGAGCGAGGAGGGCGGCGAAGAGGATTCCGGCTCCGAGCAGTCGCAGTCCGAGGATGCGGAGGCGTCCGCCGATGATGAGCAGTCGGCCGAGACCGAAGCCTCCGACGCCACCGCCGACGACCTGTCCGACGATGACGATGCGGATGCCGAGACGCCCGGCGAGGCGCGCCGCAACGACAATCCCTTCACCAATCTGCCGAAGGAAATCGACTATAAGGTCTTCACCACGGCCTTCGACGAGACGGTCGGTGCCGAGGAGCTTTGCGAAGAGGAAGAGCTCGACCGGCTGCGCGCCTTCCTGGACAAGCAGCTTGCCAATCTATCCGGCGTCGTCGGGCGGCTGGCCAACCGGCTGCAGCGGCGGCTGATGGCGCAGCAGAACCGGTCGTGGGATTTCGACCTGGAGGAAGGCTACCTCGACCCGGCGCGCTTGGTGCGCGTCGTCATTGATCCGATGCAGCCGCTGTCCTTCAAGCAGGAACGCGACACCAAATTCCGCGACACCGTGGTGACGCTGGTGCTCGACAATTCCGGCTCGATGCGAGGCCGGCCGATCACGGTCGCCGCCACCTGCGCCGACATCCTGGCGCGTACGCTGGAACGCTGCGGCGTCTCGGTCGAGATCCTTGGCTTCACCACCCGAGCCTGGAAGGGCGGGCAGGCGCGCGAGAAGTGGCTGAAGGACGGCAAGCCGCCGAACCCCGGCCGGCTCAACGATTTGCGCCATATCATCTATAAATCCGCCGATCATCCGTGGCGGCGGGCACGGCGCAACCTTGGCCTAATGATGCGCGAGGGCCTGCTCAAGGAAAATATCGACGGCGAGGCGCTGTTGTGGGCGCACAACCGGCTGATTGCCCGGCCGGAACAGCGCAAGATCCTGATGATGATCTCGGACGGCGCGCCGGTCGACGATTCGACGCTGTCGGTCAATCCGGGCAATTATCTCGAGCGCCATCTGCGCGCCGTCATCGAACTGATCGAGACGCGCTCGCCGGTGGAGTTGCTGGCCATCGGCATCGGCCATGACGTCACCCGCTATTACAGGCGCGCCGTCACCATCGTCGACGCCGAGGAACTGGCCGGCGCCATGACCGAGCAACTGGCCTCGCTGTTCGCCGAGGAAAGCGCGCGCGACACGCGGCGCGGCGGCATGCGGCGCGCCGGATGATCTTTTCGCGCGGCGGATTCCAGCAGACGCTATTCGCCGCCATTTCCCTGCTTGCCGGCGTGGCTTCGGCACAAGCCGGATCGGCCGACGCGACTTCGGTCGAACCGGTCGAAATCTCGGCCCGCCCGATCACCGAATTCCAAATCGGCCGCGCCGACAAACAGTTCGGCCCATTCGAATTCGTCGGCGGGCTGGAAATGACCTCGGCGACACGCGATTTCGGAGCGCTGTCGGCCTTCCGCTTTCTCAAAGGCGGCAGCGATTTCATTGGCGTCGCCGACACAGGCTTCTGGTTCTTCGGAACGGTGGTCCGCAACGCCGACAAGCGGCCGTCCGGCATCCAGAATTTCCGCATCCAGCAGATGGTCGACGAAGCGGGGCGGGCGATCGACGAGAAGCGGGAGGTCGACGCCGAAGGCCTCGCCGTCAAGGACGGCATCGCCACTGTCGGCTTCGAGCGCAGCCATCACGTCGCCCAGTTCAAGATCGACCCCAACGATATGAAGGCGCCGTTCAAGCAGCTGGATTTCCTGGTGCCGGCCCGGGAACTGCGTCAGAACCGCGGTTTCGAGACCGTCACCCACGCCAATGCCAACGGCCAGCATGAGGGCGGGCTGGTCGTCGTCTCCGAAAAGAGCCTCGACAAGGCCGGAAACATCTATGCCGCCATCATCGAAGGGCCGCACAAGGGCGTGTTCACCGTCAAGCGCAACGGCGACTTCGACATCACCGACGGCGCCTTCCTGCCGGATGGCGACCTGCTGTTGCTGGAGCGCAGCTTCTCGATGGCTCGCGGCGTCAAGATGCGGCTGCGGCGCATCTATGGCGAGAGCGTCGAGAAGGGCGCCGTCGCCGACGGACCGGTGCTGCTGGAGGCCGACATGGGCTACCAGATCGACAATATGGAAGGGCTCGACGTCTGGACCCGCGACGACGGCGCGCTGATGGTGTCGCTGGTCTCCGACGACAACCACTCGATCCTGCAGCGCAACCTCTATCTGGAATTCATCCTGCACCAGGATTGAACAACGCCTCACCAACTGACGCTCGCCAGTGATTTTCGAAGGCGCAGCTGGTCCGCTCCGCTTCACCCTGCCAAGTCCTTGACGCCGAATGGTTTTCCGGCTGCATGCTCGCGCGTCAAAATACTTTAGTCTAGACTTGACAATTAACGGCGACCCCGCAATACTCAAGTCCATGCTTAACTATTCCGAGATCGACAGCATCTTGCGGGCTCTGGTCGAGCCCACCCGCCGCCAGATCCTGGAAAAATTGAGCCGCGGACCGGCCACCGTCAGCCAGCTGGCGGAACCGTTCGGGATGACGTTCGCCGCCGTGCTGCAACATCTGCAGGTGCTGGAAGCCTGCGGGCTGATCCGCAGCGAAAAGATCGGACGGGTGCGTACCTGCCGGATCGAACCGGGCGGGCTTGCCCCGCTCGCAGACTGGATTGCTGAACGCCGCATACCGGCGGAACGTCACCTCGACCGACTTGGCCAGATCCTGGCCGACACAGATCAATCGCCCCCGAAAGTTCAAGATCAGGAAAAGGACGAACAGACATGAACCAAATCGCCCCCGTGAAAGACGAGCATTCCGTCATCCACTCCACGTTCACCATCGAGCGGACCTATCCGCAATCGCCTGCCCAAGTCTTCCATGCCTTCGCCGACAAGGCGACCGTGCGGCGCTGGCGGATCGAAGGCGATGGTTTTGCCATCGCCGAATTCAGCTTCGATTTTCGTGTCGGCGGCGGCGAGGTGTCGCGATTCAGCTATGCCGGTGGTCCGGAGATCAGGCTCGACGCGCAGTTCCAGGACATCGTTGCCGACCAGCGCATCGTCTTCTCCTACAGGATGGCGATCGGGCCGCAGCCAATGTCGGCATCCCTCACCACCGTCGAACTGACCCCCTCCGGCAATGGCACGCGGCTGACCTATACCGAGCAGGGCGCGTTTTTCGACGGTGTCGATTCCGCGAAAGGACGGGAAGAGGGAACACGCGGGCTGTTGGACGCGCTTGGCGCGGAACTCCAGAAGTCGAAGTAAACCGGTCCGCTGCCCGGCTCTAGCTCAGGATCGTCGGCCGTTGGTTGCGATCCAGATGACGTGGCGGGCGCCACGCTTGCCGTTGGCGCGCGTGTTGATCTCCTCGACAGCAAAGCCTGCCTGCTTCAGCCGCCGCGTGAAGCCGCCGTCGGGGCCTTGCGACCACACCGCCAGGACACCGCCCGGCTTTAGGGCGGTGCGCGCGGCTCCCAGCCCCTGCAGGCTGTAAAGCGCGTCGTTGGATTTGTGGACGATGCCTTGCGGGCCGTTGTCGACATCGAGCAGGATGGCGTCCCAGGCAGCCGGCTCCGACCGTATCAACTGGCCGACGTCGGCCTCCTCGACAGTGACGCGCGGATCGTCGAGGCAGCCGCCAAATACCTCGGCCATCGCGCCGCGTGCCCAGGCGACGACTGCCGGCACCAGCTCCGCAACGACGATGCTGGGATCATTGCCGAGTTCGGCGAGGGCGGCGCGCAAGGTAAAACCCATGCCGAGCCCGCCGATCAGCATTCTCGGCCGCCGATGGCCGGCAATCCTTTGGCAAGACAGTTTTGCCAGCGCTTGCTCGGAGCCGCTGAGGCGGCTGTTCATCAACTCATTGGTGCCGAGCATGATCGAGAATTCGGAACCGCGCCGCTTGAGGCGAAGCTCTTGTTGGCCGTCTGGGGTCTTTGCCGAATCGAGCTGGACCCAGGGGATCACGGGCTTTCTTTCTGTTTGGCCGTGACCTTATCCGAAACGGCCTAGACCGCGACAGCCGGCTGGCTCCAGCGGGCGGCGACAAGCCGGTAGGGGATCAGCGCCACAATGGCGATGATCAGCTTCACACTGAGGTCGCCGAGAGCCCAGGAGATCCAGCGCATGGCGTCGACATGGAACACACCCATCAGTGGTGCGGTTTCGAGCGCGAAACTGTCGTTGGGACCAGCGAAGGCGAAAGCGGCCGAGAAAGCGACGGTAAAGAACACGGCGGTGTCGAACACCGAGCCGACCAGTGTGCCGACGATCGGCGCCTGCCACCAGCTCTGCCGTCGCAGCCGGTTGAACACGGTGACGTCGAGCAATTGCGCACAGAGGAACGCAGCACCTGACGCCGCGGCGATGCGCACCAGCCGGTCGGCCGCGGTCTCGAATTCCATCAGGCCGTGGCGGAAAAGGAAGGGCGGGACGAGGATCGAGCAGATGACGGCAGTCATGAAGCCGACAAAGACGATCCTGCGCGCCACGGCAGGCCCATAGCGGCGGTTGGCGAGATCGGTGACCAGGAACGAGAAGGGATAGGTGAAGGCGCCCCAGGTCAAAAGGTCGGCCAGCGACAGGCTGCCGATCTGCCCCTGCATCGGGAACTGCACGAGAATGTTCGATGCCACGACGACAAGCGCCATGGCGGCCACGAAGGGCAGGTATCGCGAGAAGGAACTCATTTTTTTATCCTGGGTAATGGAACCAGCGGAGCGTTATTCCGAAACCGAATCACGCTCGCTTTGTTTGAGCATCGGAAGCCACTTTGAAAGGCTTGGATCCGATGCCCAAGGCGGTCGTCCCCCGCCTTTAAACGATGTTAGGCAGCAGGCTGATCGGCAAGCTTCTTGGCGATCTGCTTCTTCAACAGACGCGCGCGCTGCGACAGTTCCTTGACGTCGGCCTTGGCCAGGAAGGCATCCAGACCGCCGCGATGTTCGACCGAACGCAGGGCGTTGGCCGAAATGCGCAGGCGCACGTTCTGGTTCAGCGCTTCCGAGATCAGCGTCACATTGACGAGGTTCGGCAGGAAGCGACGCTTGGTCTTGTTGTTGGCGTGGCTCACATTGTTGCCGGACATGACTGCCTTGGCAGTGAGTTCGCAGGTGCGGGACATAGTTCTAACCTTCAGTTCTCGGGTCTGCCAAACCTTTATGCCCACGCCGGGTGGCGCGCGGTTCTGGTCAGGCGGCCTTATGGAAAAAGTTGGCGTTCCATAGTTGCATTTCGCCGGTGCGTCAAGCTCCGGCATGCCCACGGACGCGCCCGGCATTTCATATTAAGGCCGGAATTCATCCTATAAGCGGTCTGACAGGGACATGCCAGCCCGGAGTTGCCCGCCTCCGGCCAAGAATCAAGGACCCGATGCCGCCATGCTTCGTTCCTCTCTCGCCCTTGCTGCCGTGCTCGCCATCGCCTTGCCGTCCGCCGCCACAGCTGCCTCGCCGCAGTCGTTCAAGGGCGAGTACATCGTGTCATTTTTTGGTCTTTCGATAGCGAAATCAACGTTTTCCAGCCACTATGAGAACGGCGCCTACGCGATCGAAGGCAGCGTCAGAGCTGCCGGTCTCGCCAAGCTGTTCGACGATACCCAGGGCACGGTCTCGTCCAAGGGCACGATCTCGGGCAAGAAGATGGTGCCGCAGGCGTTTCGTGCCGATTACACCTCCGGCAAGAAGGCATCGGTGGTCGATATCCGCTTTGCCAATGGCACGGTCACCTCGACGCAGGTCATCCCGGCGCCGGACAAGCGCGATCCCAAGAGCTGGGTGCCGATTGGCACCGGCGACCTGGCATCGGTGCTTGATCCGATGGCCGCCACGGTCATCCACGCCGACAGCCTAGACCAGGTCTGCGGCCGCACGGTGAAATTCTATGATGGCGAGATGCGCGCCGATCTGACGCTGACCTACGCGTCGAAAGGCACGATCTCGGTGCCGGGTTACAAGGGCGATACCATCACCTGCCGGATGGGCTTCGATCCGGTGGCGGGCTATCGCAAGGGCCGCAAGGCGCTCAACTACCTGAAGGACCGCAGCCGCATGATGGTGACGTTTGCGCCGCTCGGCCAAACCGGCGTATATGCGCCGATCCACGCCACGGTTGGAACGCAGATCGGCACCTTGACCATCAGCGCCAGGCGTTTCGAAGCGGTACAATAGGTCAGGCGCGCCACTGGGGACAGAACGGGGCGCACCACTGGAGACAGAATGGGGCGCGCAACACTCATAGGCTTTTCGGCGGTCGCCATGTGGGCGCTGCTGGCGCTGCTTACGGATGCCTCCGGCCAGGTGCCGCCGTTCCTGCTGTCGGCAATCACCTTTTCGATCGGCACCGGGGTCGGGTTTGTCGCGCGGCTGGTCATGCCGGCCCCCGACAAGAGCCAGAAGATACCGCCGCAGGTTTGGCTGATCGGCATTGCCGGGCTGTTCGGCTACCACTTCTTCTACTTCACTGCGCTGCGCAATGCGCCGGCGGTGGAGGCGAGCCTGATCGCCTATCTGTGGCCGCTGCTCATCGTGCTGGGTTCGGCGCTGATGCCGGGCGAGCGCCTGGCCTGGAACCATGTCGTCGGCGCGCTGCTCGGCCTTGCCGGCACCGTGCTGATCGTCACCAAGGGCGGCGGCCTCGCCTTCGATGCCCGCTACGCCTTCGGCTATGCCATGGCCGCCGTCTGCGCCGTGCTGTGGTCGTCCTATTCGCTTTTGTCGCGGCGCTTCCCGTCGGTGCCGACCAGCATCGTCACCTGGTTCTGCGCCGCCACCGCGGTGCTGTCGCTCGCTTGCCACCTGACGCTGGAAAAGACCGTGCTTCCGGAGGGTGCCGGCCAGTGGCTGGCCGTGCTCGGGCTTGGCCTGATGCCTGTCGGCGCGGCCTTCTACGCCTGGGATATCGGCGTCAAACGCGGCAACATCCAGGTGCTCGGCGCGGCAAGCTATGCGGCGCCGCTATTGTCGACGCTTGTGCTGATCGCGGCCGGCGTCGCCGAGCCGTCGCTGCGCGTCCTCGCCGCCTGCGTGCTCATCACCGGCGGGGCGGCGCTGGCGGCAAAATCGCTGTTCCTGCGCAAGCCGGTCGCGACGGAAAGCGGAGCCAAGGCATGACGATGCCGTTTGCAGGCGGCATCGACGCCAATGCCAATGCGACGTTGATCTTTTCGCTGGTGGCGGCGGTGATCTACGCCTTCATATCAGGCATGCCGCCGACGCTCGCCCGCTCGGCGGCAAAGACACTGGCCGTGGCGATGCTTGCCGTGCTGGTGGCGCTGCAAGGCGGCCCGCTGCTGCTGGTCATCGCCCTTGCGCTCAGCGCCGCTGGCGATGCCTTCCTGTCGCGCGACGGCGAAAGGGCCTTTCTCGGCGGGCTGGCCAGTTTTCTCGTTGCCCACATCGTCTATGTCGCGTTGTTCTTGCGCAGTGGCGGCGGCCTGGAGTTGCTTGGCGCCGAGTCGTGGCGCGGGGCGATCGCGCTGGCAATGGCGGCGTTCGCGATCGTCATGCTGGCGGCGCTCTGGCGGCGTGTCGGTCCCGGCCTGCGCATTCCGATCGTCGCCTATGTCGCGGCCATCCTCGCCATGGGCGTTTCGGCACTGACGACGGGCAGCGTCTCGATTGTCGGCGGCGCGCTGCTGTTCATGGCATCGGACGGGTTGCTCGCCGCGGAAAAATTCCTGGCGGCCGCCATCTCGCCGCACCGCGTCTGGATGCGTTTGGCCGTCTGGGGTCTCTACTACGCCGCCCAACTGGCGATCACCCTAGGATTCCTGCTGAGCTAGGGGTTCTCGCTGAGTTGGGGTTGTTTCGGCTGCCAGCCGGGCTCTGCCAATTCGAAGGTGGCGAACTCAAAGCCTGGAGCGACTGTGCAGCCGACCAGCGTCCATTCGCCCAGGCTGCGCGCCGATTGCCACCAGCCTGCCGGGATGACGACCTGCGGCCGCTCGCCTGCCGCCAGGTCGATGCCGAGCACCTGCTCGAACACGGCGCCATCTTCCTCACTCATCGACAACGCCAGCGGGGCTCCGGCGTGGAAATGCCAGACCTCGGTGGCGTCCTTGACCCGGTGCCAGGCCGAAACCTGGTGCTGTTCCAAAAGGAAATATATCGCGGTCGAATGGCCGCGCGCGCCGCCGGCGCCGTCGCGAAACGTCTCCGCATACCAGCCACCTTCCGGATGCGGCTTCAGGCCGAGGATCGCGATGATTTCGGCTGCGCTGGTCATGGGTTCCGGACCATCCTGTGCTTAGAAATTATCCTTGCGTTTGCGGATTTCGGCGAACACCTCGGCGTCCGAGGCCTTCTCCAGCCCAAGATGCTTGCGGATCGCCGGGTCGTGCCAGCGCAGGAACGGATTGGTCGACAGTTCCTCGCCGATCGTCGTCGGCAGCGTCGACTTGTTGTCGGCCCGCAACGCCTCGATCTTGGCGGCACGTTCCTTCAACGCCGAATTGGTCGGGTCGACGGTCAGCGCGAAACGGGCGTTGGAGAGCGTGTACTCGTGGCCGCAATAGATGACGGTCGCGGCGGGAAGCGCTGCAAGCTTTTTCAGCGACTCGTACATCACCGGCGGCTTGCATTCGAACAGCCGCCCGCAGCCCAGCGCAAACAGCGTGTCGGCGGTGAACGCCACCTTCGATGCCGGCAAGTAGTAGGAGACGTGGCCGGCGGTATGGCCAGGCGTGGCGATCACCTCGATGCGTTCATCGCCGAGATGAACGACGGAACCGTCTTCGACGGTTTCGTCGATGCCGGGAATCTTCGCCTTTTCCGCTTCCGGGCCGATGATGCGCAGCTTGAAGCGCTCCTTCAGCGCCAGATTGGCCTCGACATGATCGACATGGTGATGCGTGGTCAGGATCATCGTCGGCGTCCAGCCGGTGCGCTTGAGCGCGGCCAGGATCGGCGCTTCCTCGGGCGCATCGATGATCGCGGTCTGGCCGCTTTTGGGGTCATGCACCAGCACGCCGAAATTGTCGCTGCGGCAGTTGAACTGTTCGATTTCGACCGGCATCGCATCTCTCCGTTGTCGCCGCAGACATAGGGCGCCAAGGCGCCGATGTCATCCCGGAATGTCGAATGACATTCCAGGGAGATGACAAGTGTCACTCGGGAATGTCGACCTCGTCGAGGCCTTTTGTTGAAACCCGCCGATATCACGGCTACATCCCTCGCATGCATTCCGACATCGTCGATCTTCGCTCCTTCTATTCGACAACGCTCGGCCGGTTCGCCGAGCGCTCGATCACCATGGCGCTGTCGTCGATCTGGGCGGCCGTGCCCAATGAGCGGCTGGTCGGCCTCGGCTACACCTTGCCGTGGCTGGAGCGTTTCGGCACCGATGCCGAGCGGGTCTTCGCCTTCATGCCGGCAACGCAAGGCGCCGTGGTGTGGCCGGCGACGGGGCCGACGGCGACGGCATTGGTCTTCGACGAGGAGCTGCCGCTGGTCGATTCCTGCATCGACCGCATGCTGCTGGTCCATTCGCTCGAACATGTCGAAAATCCGCGCGAAACGCTGAACGAGATCTGGCGGGTGCTGTCGCCGGCTGGCCGCGTCGTCATCGTCGTGCCCAACCGGCGTGGCGTCTGGGCGCGCTTCGAGCATACGCCGTTCGGCAATGGCCGGCCGTTCTCGCGCGGCCAGCTCACCGAACTGCTGCGCGAGACGAATTTCACGCCGGCAGCCTGGTCCGATGCGCTGTTCTTCCCGCCATCGCGGCGGCGCTTCATGATGCGCTTCCAGAACGTGCTGGAACGCGCCGGCCGGCGGCTGTGGCCGATCTTTTCCGGTGTCATCGTCGTCGAGGCGCAGAAGCGGCTCTATCAAGGCGTTCCGGTCGCCCAGCGTGCCTCGCGTCGCGTCTTCGTGCCGGTGCTGTCGCCGCATGGCGCCACGCGGCTCGGCCGTCAGAATGAGGCCGGGGATGCCAGGCCATCGGCTGCGGGGGTGACGGCTTCGTGATCGCGACAAGAACGCCTGGGGCCTTGTCCCACCCTATCTGTCGCAAGGGGGCTCGCAGCCCATTTGAACGACGGATGCGATCAAGTCTCTCCATCCGGTTTCAGCACTGAACGCAAGGACCTCAGCTATGGCTGATCAACTGGACAATGCAGCCACCGTTCAGCCGGCTGCCATGGCGGTCGAAGCCAGCAGCCTGCGTGATCAGGTGGCGACGATCAGGCAAGCGCTGACGGGATCACCGGTTCGCAGCTGGTTGCTCTGGACATCGGGCGGCATCATGGCCGTCATCATCGCAACGTCGATCGGTCAGGTCCTGCTCAACCGCTGGAACCAGCCTTTCTACGATGCGCTTGCGCGCCGCGACATGGCGGCCTTCCTGCACCAGCTTTTCGTCTTTGCGGCAATCGCCGGCGGACTTCTGGTGCTCAATATCGGCCAGACCTGGCTCAACCAGATGATCAGGCTGAAGCTGCGCGAGGCGCTGACGCTGGATCTGATCGACCAGTGGATGCGGCCGGCGCGGGCCTTTCGTCTTGCCAATGCCGGCGCCATCGGCGTCAATCCCGATCAGCGCATGCAGCAGGACGCCGCGCATTTGTCCGACCTGTCGACCGATCTCGGCGTCGGCTTGCTGCAGTCATGCATCCTGCTCGTGTCCTTCGTCGGCGTGTTGTGGGAACTGTCTTCGGGCTTCGTGTTCCATGTCGGCGGCACCTCCCTGGCCATACCGGGCTACATGGTCTGGGCCGCCATCCTTTACGCCGGTACCGCCTCCTGGCTGAGCTGGCTGGTCGGGCGACCGCTGATCCGCCTCAACAGCGACCGCTACACACGCGAAGCCGAGCTGCGCTCATCGATGGTGCGCGTCAACGAGAATGTCGATGCCATCGCGCTGTACCATGGCGAGGCCGATGCCAGGCGACGGCTCGGGCTTGACCTCAGCACGGTGCTGGGCGCCATGCGCCGCATCTACACCGCCCAGATCAACCTGTCCTGGGTGACCGACACCTATGGCTGGATCACCGTCGTGGCACCCATCCTGGTCGCCTCGCCAGTCTATTTCTCGGGCGAAATCAGCTTTGGCGGGCTGATGATGGCGGTCGGCGCCTTCAATCAGGTTCACTCTTCGTTGCGCTGGTTCATCAATAACATCGGCAGCATCGCCGACTGGCGTGCCACGCTGATGCGCGTCGCCGACTTCCGCATCGCGCTCAATGAGACCGATGTGCTGCACGACAAGGAAAGGCGCATTGCCTTCGGCGAGAACGCCAATGGCAGCCTGACTTTCGAGAAGCTTGAAGTGGCCTCGCGGGACGGCTGCACCAAACTTGCCGACCAGCATGTCGAAATCCGCCCCGGCGAGCGCGTCATGATCACCGGCGACCCGGGCGCCGGCAAGACGTTGTTCTTCCGCGCCATTGCCGGCCTGTGGCCATGGGGGAGCGGGCGGATCGGCCTGCCCGCGGGAGAAAATCCCATATTCGTGCCGCGCGTCCCGTATTTCCCGACCGGTACGCTGCGCGAGGTTCTGGACCACCCGAACGGACCTGCGCCGGCAAGCGACGCCGACATTTCGGCGGTGCTTGCCGAAGTCGGGCTTGGACGGCTGTCATCCTCACTCGATCGCAGCGCGCGCTGGGAGCATGAGCTGGGCGATGACGAACAGCGTTCGCTGGCCTTCGCCAGGCTGGCCTTGCGGCAGCCGAAGTGGGTGATCATCGACGAAGCCCTGGACGCGTTCGACGGACCCTCGCTGCGGCGCGTGCTGTCGACACTGGAGAAGCGCTTGCCCGGGACCGCGATCCTCAACATCGGACGCGGCCTGCACAACAATCAGTTCTTTCCGCGCGCGTTGACGATCGTCAAGGATACCGGCGCGCAGGCGCTGAAACCCGTCCGCGTCAGGGCCGGTGCGATCGACCCGCCGCCGGCGACCGCCCGCCGCAAGAAATAGGCTGTTTTCCCGGGGCTACGGGCTCCAAGCTTTATTTTGCCGCGATCGCGAAGGAAGATTTCCCAAAGAAACAACCTTGGCGTCGGCCATGCTTGATGCTTTGCGCCTGCTTGCCTGTCTTGCCTGTGCCCAGGCTACTCCGGTCGCTCCGCCGCCGGATGCGCTGGCGGTCGATGTCGAACTGGTGCTGGCGGTCGACATTTCGCTGTCGATGGACGAGAAGGAGTTCGCCCTGCAGCGCGCCGGTTATGTCGAGGCGCTGCGGCACCCCGATTTCATCCAGGCGGTCCGCGCCGGCAAGACGGGTCGCATCGCGCTCGCCTATTTCGAATGGGCCGGCACGGTGCGCGACGACGCGATCATCGACTGGCAAATCATCGACAGCGCCGAGAGCGCCAACAGCTTTGCCGACAAGGTTGCGGCCCGACCGTTCCGCAGCTTCCGCGGCACCTCGATTTCCAGTGCACTGGCTTTCGGCACCGAGCTTTTCGATCGCCCTTCTTTCGAGGGCGAACGCCGCGTCATCGATATATCTGGCGATGGTCCCAACAATATCGGGCCGCCGGTCACCGCGACGCGCGATGCGGCAACCGCCAAAGGCATCGTCATCAACGGCCTGCCGATCCTGATCAATCCGTCACCAACCTTCAGCCATCTCGACCAGTATTATGCGCAGTGCGTGACCGGAGGGCCTGGTTCCTTCGTGTTGCCGATCTACGCTGCCGCCGAATTTTCGACCGCCATCCGGCGCAAGCTGATCCTCGAAGTGAGCGGCATTCAAGAGAGGACGAGGGTCATCCCCGTCGACGCTGCCGCGCCTGTCGACTGCCTGAAAGGCGAGCGGGACAGACGGTTTTTTTCGGACCCGTATTTTCCGGAACTCGACCGATAGCTTTCGTCGTAGTGACAGGGGTCAGGCCGGACGGGCCTCGAACTTTTGCCGAAACTCATCGTGAAGGTCGCGGCGCCAGCGCCGGCCATAGACATAGCCATTGATCAGTTCGGGCAGCGAGTAGCCGAGGTCTTTCGACGAACGGTTGGCCATGTAGCCCGAGAAGGCTTCCGGAATCCGGCACTTCAGAATATCGGAAATGATCTGTCGCGTGATCATGTAGGGCGGAATATGCGGGTAGGAGCGGGCAATATTCGGGTGTTTGCGCATCAGGTTCGCATAGGCTTCGACATAGCCGTGGCGGCGTCGCGAAATCGAATTCTCCGAATTGTGCTTCGTCCAGTCGATGTTCTGAGACAATTGCGCACCGAAGCGCAGGGCAAGACGCAGCAACAATTCCCGATCTTGCATCCGGGCGATGTCGCTGTCGTAGCCGCCGATGGCCAGCAACGCCTCACGGCGGGCGGTTATCGCCGATCCTGCGATCAAGATTGTCTCCGCGACCAGCGTTCGTTCCAGCGTGGCCGAGTTGAGGAATGCATCGCGATTGATGCAATTGGTGGCGTGTCCGCCCTTCAGGGAGACATAGGAGCTGATCAGCACTTCGAGCGCGGGATCGGCATCGAACCAGGTCAGTGTCCGTTCGAGCCTGTGCGGCAGATAGACATCGTCGGAATCGAGGAACGTCACGATGGGGGCGCGCGCGCGCTCGATGCCTGCATTGCGGGCGGCATTGGCGCCTCGCCATTTCGCGCCGACATAGATCAGTCGCGGATCGCGAATGCCGGCCAGCGCCGCCGCTGTTCCGTCCGTCGAGCCATCGTCGACGACAATATGCTCGTACCTCGGCATGCTCTGGGAAAGTACACTTTCCACGGCGCGCAATACCGCCTCACGCCTGTTGTGAGTCGGCGTAATCACCGTGATGAGAGGAGCGTGCACTGTCTTCCCGGTCATACTGCGTCAGCCATTTCCAGCGCAAAAAATACGCTTCCTGCCAGATCTTTCGATCTTCAGGACGGTCAAATGGATCGGACTCCCCCTTCGATATCCCCCGTATTGGTCACGACGCTACGAAAAACAAGCGCACCTGTCACCCCACAGGGATGCTGCTCAATGCGTGTGAAATGACGAATTCCAGAATCTAGCGCTTCAACTGCAACACTATTGCCGCGCGTTTTGCTTGCGAATCGCCCTTGCGATGAATGACGCGTCTAGAATCCGAATGCATTCCACTACGTAAGACGTAATCGCATCGCGCCGGTGTTTGGGCAGATTGCCGTGGCGAGGTCGGCTGGTCGGCTTCGGTTCCAGAGGAAGTACCTGTCATGACAGCCTACGCCGTTGCCCATATGCGCCAAGCCGGGATGGGTCCGCAACTCGTTGAATATCTGCAAAGGATCGACGCAACGCTGGCCCCTTTCAGCGGCCGTTTCCTGGTCCATGGCGGCGATATCGAGGTCATCGAAAACACCTGGCCGGGCCACCTGATCATCATCGAATTTCCTGACAGGCAGCACGTATGCGGGTGGTACAATTCGGCCGCTTACCAGGCGATACTGTCGTTGAGGACCGACAACTCGGAAGCCGATGTGATCTTCGTTGACGGCGTAGAACATCCGCATATGGCCACGGATGTCCTTGACCCAGCGTGAAGTCGACAGGAAAAGCGCGTAGCGCTTTCCCTGAGGGAATTGCGTCCAAACGAAGAGATAGAGCAGCGAGATTACCGTTTCAGCAAGAACACCGCCTGCTGGCCGAAGAAGTTCCAGAACCACCATGGCATCGACAGGCCGATCTTCTGGCCATTGGCGTCGAGCGCGGTTGCTTTTTCCACGGTGGCGCCAAGCTCGTCGCACAGATTGACGAAGTCGCGGATGGTGCAGAAATGGATGTTGGGCGTGTCGTACCAGGAATAGGGCAGGTCCGTGGTCACCGGCATGCGGCCATTGAGGAACAACGACATGCGGACCCGCCAATGGCCGAAATTGGGGAAGGACACGATGGCGCGATTGCCGATCCTGAGCAGTTCCTTGAGAACCAGCTTCGGGTTGCGGGTGGCCTGCAAGGTCTGCGACAGGACGACGAAGTCAAAGCCCTTGTCGGGATAGAACTCGAGATCTTTGTCGGCGTCGCCCTGAATGACGCTCAAGCCGCGTGCCACGCATTCGTTGACGCCACGCTGCGACAGTTCAAGGCCGCGGCCGTCGACCTGTTTGGTGTCCTGCAGCAATTCGAGCAGTGAGCCATCGCCCGAACCGACGTCGAGCACGCGCGACTGTGGCGGGATGAGGTTGGCGACGACTTCGAGGTCGACGCGCTGGTTGCGGGTGACGTTCATGGCTTCGCCTCCTGCTTGGCGCATGATCCCGATCCGGAAAGTCTGTAACTTTCCGGGGTCATGCGCTGAGCCCTCGCGCCCGCGCCGCGGAGCCGATGAAGCCATTGATGGCGGCAAACAGTTCCGGCTCGTCGAGCAGGAAGGCGTCGTGGCCGCGATCGGTCTCGATCTCGACAAAGGACACCGACGCGCCGGCCGCATTGAGCGCATGCACGATCGAGCGGCTCTCTTCGGTCGGAAACAGCCAATCCGAGGTGAAGGACACCAGGCAGAAGCGGGTTTTCGTACCGGCGAACGCATCCGCCAGCCGGCCGCCATGGTCGGCGGCGAGGTCGAAATAGTCCATCGATCGCGTCATGTAGAGATAGGAATTGGCATCGAAGCGGTCGACGAAAGTCATGCCCTGGTGGCGCAGATAGCTCTCGATCTGGAAGTCGGCGTCGAAGCCGAAGGTGAGCGCCTCGCGATCCTGCAGATTGCGGCCGAACTTCCGGTGCAGGGCGGCTTCCGACAGATAGGTGATGTGGGCGGCCATGCGCGCCACCGCCAAGCCCTTTTCCGGGCGTTTGCCGTGCTCGAAATATTTGCCGCCGTGCCAGTCCGGATCGGCCATCACGGCTTGCCGGCCAACCTCATGGAAGGCGATGTTCTGTGAGGAATGGCGCGCGCCGGTGGCAATCGGCAGAGCCGAGAAGACGCGCTCCGGATAGCTCGACGCCCATTCCAGCACCTGCATGCCGCCCATCGAGCCGCCGAGGACGCAAAACAGTTTTTCGATGCCGAAATGGTCGATCAGCATCTGCTGGGCGCGCACCATGTCGCGGATGGTGATGATCGGCAGGTCGAGCCCATAGGGCTTGCCGGTGGCGGGATTGGTCGAGGCCGGGCCGGTCGAGCCCAGGCAGCCACCAATGACGTTGGAGCAGATGACGAAGAAACGACTGGTGTCGATGATCTTGCCGGGGCCGATCAGCACTTCCCACCAGCCCGGTTTGCCGGTCACCGGATTGGTGCTGCCGACATGCTGGTCGCCGGTCAGCGCATGGCAGACGAGGATGGCGTTGGAACGGGCGTTGTTCAGCGTGCCGTAGGTCTGGTAGGCGATCTGGAACGGCGACAGCAGTGTGCCGGCATCGAGCTTGAGCGGCTTGTCGGGCCCAAAGCGCAGCACCGGGCTCGACGGCTGATCAGCCTCGTTGTTGGTTTTTCCAGCGCGCAGAGCGGCCATTGCATCCATCTCACACTTTGAATCCGCACGGTGCTTTCGAAATTGGAGGCCAATGCGGTGTCCGGCCGGCACGGACAACAAAAAAACCGGCATTGCAGTCGCAAAGCCGGTTACAGGATGCAAACGGCCCTTTAGCAAGTTGTTTAACGTGGCTGCAAGCCGACCGGCCAAATCACCACGGAAGTTCTCACCCCTTCTAGGACTGCGGCACGCCGGCGTCAACGGCCAGCCGTAGTCCAGAGGCTGCCACCTCTCGACATTGCGAGCCGTGGCTTGTATTTCCGCTGCGGCTTCCAGGCGGAAGCGGTCTCGACGGATTTTACGACATGAGCCAGACACCGGACAAGGCACGTCCAACCCCGCGCGCGGGCATCATGGATATCGACGCCTATGTGCCGGGCAAGAGCACGGCGCCCGCCGGTGTCGCCAAGGTGTTCAAACTGTCGTCGAACGAGAACCCGCTCGGTCCGTCGCCGAAGGCAATCGAGGCAGCGCGGGAGATTGCTGCGAAGCTCGACGTCTATCCCGACGGCACCGCCAGGCGGCTGCGTGAGGCGATCGCCGAGGTGCATGGTCTCAATCCGCAGAACATCATCTGTTCCAACGGCTCCGACGAAATTCTCGGCCTTTTGGCGCAGACCTATCTCGCTCCCGGCGACGAGGCGATTTTCACCGAACACGCCTTCATGGTCTACAAGATCTACATCCAGTCGGCCGGCGCCACTCCGGTCGCGGTCAAGGAGACCGATGAGTGTGCCGACATCGATGCGATGCTGGCCGCGGTCACACCGCGCACGAAAATCGTGTTCCTTGCCAATCCCAACAACCCGACCGGGACCTATGTGCCGTTCCAGGAAGTGCGCCGCCTGCATGCCGGCCTGCCCAGAAATGTGCTTCTGGTGCTCGACGCGGCTTACGCCGAATATGTCCGCCGCAACGATTATGAAGCCGGCATCGAACTGGTCGGCGGCGCCGAGAACGTGGTGATGACCCGCACCTTCTCCAAGATCGGCCTCGGCGGGGCGCGGATCGGCTGGATGTACGCGCCGATGCACATCGTCGATGCCATCAACCGTGTGCGTGGCCCTTTCAACGTCAATGCGACGGCGATCGAGGCCGGCATCGCCGCGATCCGTGACCGCGACCACGTCCAACGCAGCGTGATGCACAACGAAACGTGGCTCACATGGCTGAGCGAGGAGTTTGGCAAGCTCGGGCTGCGGGTGACGCCAAGCGTCGGCAATTTCATTCTGATCCATTTTCCCAACGACCAGAAATATTCGGCTGCCGCGGCGGACGATTATCTGACGGCGCGCGGCTATATCCTGCGGCGCGTTTCCGGCTACGGCTTCCCCAACGCGCTGCGCATGACCGTCGGCACCGAAGAGGCCAATCGCGGCGTTGTCGCCGCTCTCACGACTTTCCTGAAAAGCTAGAACACCATGACATCACCGATGTTTGAAAAGATCGCGCTGGTCGGCATCGGCCTGATCGGCTCGTCGCTGGCCCGCGTCATCCGCCGCGAGGGCCTCGCCCGCCACGTCGCCATCTCGACCCGCAGTGCCGCGACGCTGGCGCGGGCGCAAGAGCTTGGGCTCGGCTCCTCCTACACCACCGATGCGAAAGAAGCGGTCCGCGATGCCGATCTGGTCATTGTCTCGGTGCCGGTCGGCTCGTCGGGCGCTGTGGCCGAGGAAATCGCGCCGGCACTGAAGCAGGGCGCGATCCTCACCGATGTCGGCTCGACCAAGGCATCAGTCATCGCGCAGATGCAGCCCTATGTGCCCGATGGCGTGCATTTCATTCCGGGCCACCCCCTGGCGGGCACGGAAAAATCCGGCCCCGATGCCGGTTTCGCCGACCTGTTCGACAATCGCTGGTGCATCTTCACCCCGCTGCCCGACACCGACCCGGATGCGCTGGAGAGGCTGTCGGAATTCTGGCGCCGTTGCGGCGCCAACATCGACACCATGGATCCGCAGCATCACGACATGACGCTGGCCATCGTCTCGCACCTGCCGCACATCATTGCCTACAACATCGTCGGCACCGCCGACGATCTGCAGTCGGTGACAAAGTCCGAAGTGATCAAATATTCGGCTTCAGGTTTTCGCGATTTCACCCGTCTCGCCGCCTCGGATCCGACCATGTGGCGCGACGTCTGCCTGCACAACAAGGACGCCATCCTTGAAATGCTGGCGCGGTTCTCGGAAGATCTGGCGTCGCTGCAGCGGGCGATCCGCTGGGGCGACGGCGAAAAGCTGTTCGATCTGTTCACCCGCACCCGCGCTGTGCGCCGCTCGATCATCGAGGCCGGCCAGGACATCGACGTCCCCGATTTCGGCCGTCAGGCGGTCGAGCACCCGGCGAAGGCATAGATCGGTTCTTCAGCCTGCTGGCCAGTGGCTTTTCATCATCGCCATCGTCTCGGCCCGGTCCGGCGCGCCCAGCCTGCCGCCGAAGCGCAGGCATTTGAGCGCGGCGGCCGCACTGGCAAAGCGCAAGACCTGCTCGACCGGCATGGCTTCTGCCAGCCCGACGGCGAAGGCGCCGTGAAAGACATCGCCGGCGGCCAGCGTGTCGACCGCCTTGATTTTTGGCGCCGCGACATGGCGCGATGATCCCGTCGCGCGATCGAACCACCAGGTTCCACCCGCGCCGCCGGTAATCGCGACAAATGCATCGCCGCGCCGGGCAAGTGCCTCACAGGCCTGGCGCGAATCCAGTTCCGCGCCGCACAGTATGCGCGCCGCCGGCTCGGAAGCCACGATATGGGAAGCCAGCGGCAGCAGCAGCTCCAGCACCTCCCTCGGCGCGGTATCGGCATCAAGGATCGCCGGGCGGCCGATGGCGTGCGCCGCCTCCAGGGCAAGCGCTGCAGCACCGGGCCAGCGGACGTCGACCAGCACGGCATCGAATGCGGAGAGGTCGGCGACCGGTAAAGCCTCGGGATCGGCCTGGGCTTGGCTGTCGTAGAAAGGCACGATGATGCGCTCGCCGTGCGCGTCGACCAGGATCGAGGCGAGCGCCGAGCGGGCGCCACTGACGCGGCGCACGAAGCTGCAATCGACGCCTTCCGCCTGGATCCCGGCGATCAACTGATCGCCGACGGAATCGTCGCCCGTGCTCGCCCACAGCGATACGGCGGCGCCCAGGCGAAGTGCTGCGCAGGCCGCGCTCGTCGCCATGCCCGAGGCAATCTGGACGCCGTCGGAGGCGATGAACTTGCCTTGGTGGTCGGGCAGCGTCTCGACACGCAGGATCGTATCCAGCGTCAGCGCGCCGACACTCAGCAGTCTCACGGTTTTTGCCATCGATGCGCTATTCCACCGGCTTGATCTTGCCCAGCGGAATGAAGCCGAGCGAGGCCTTGCCCTTGACCACCTTGAGCGGCATCGACGGCTGGTTGCCGAGCAGCGCCAAGCCAGCAAAGCCCTGCTCGATTTGCGTTTTCTGCTCGGGGATGGCACCGCCGAGGATCGCCGCCACGGCCTTCGGATCCTTCAGCGTGATCGTCAGGTCGGCGTCGATCAGACCTTCGGCATCGACCGACAACGGTCCGGAAACGGTGACGCGCGCCGTGCCTGACGACAGGTCAAGGTTGCGGATCTCGATCGCCTGGCCGCGCAGGCTCTTCACTTGCCTGCCGATCAGCGCCACGCCATTCTTCAGCGTCACGTCGCCGCTGGCATCGAGCGCCGGCAGCACGCGCCCGCCGATCGCCTCGGAATCGATCTCGAGATCGCTGAAATTGCCGAGATAGTTGATATCCCCACCGTTCGGCTGCAATTGGCTGTCCGCCTTGCCGGCACTGAACAGTTCGACCGGATCGGTGTCATCAGCCGGATCGGTCTGGCCGGAGAGACCCTCGGCCTGAAGCGAAATGCGGCGTGGCAGCGGCCATGACAGTTTGACGTTGGCTTGCAGATTGTCCCAGTCGATCCACAACGGCATCATGCCCGGAACGGAGGTCCTGAGCGGACCGCGCAGATCGGCAACCGGCGACAGCGGCTGGATGATCTGGGCGACCGCATTGAAGCTGCCGGCCGAGGCCGCGATGTTCTTGGCATCGTCCTCATAAGCGAGATTGTCGCAGGAGACGGCAAAGCTCAGCGGATAGCCGCTGACCTGGAGATTGGCGCAGCCGGCCTCGACACCAGTCTTGTTGAGCGCGGCAACGGCCTTGTCGGCTTCACTTCTGACCCGGTCAGCGAGATAGAACCAGCCAGCGCTGTAAATGGCGAACAACACGACGATGAACGCGGCAAGCCAGAACAGGCGGCGTCGGCGCTTCGGTTGGCGTTCGTCACTTGACGTCATGCTTTGGCTCTCGTTAACGCATGGGTGTTGCAGGCGGACTCGCGATTCCGACAACAATAGGTAGACAGAGGCGGACGGAAAAAACACCGATTCCGGTGTGGTGCTGCCATTCTTTACAATCAGGCGCGGCGATATGGGCGATTTTTGGGTGTTTGGCTATGGGTCGCTGATCTGGCGTCCGGGTTTCGCGCATGTCGAGACACAGCGCGCCCGCCTGCACGGCTACCGGCGCTCACTGTGCGTCTATTCCTTCGTGCATCGCGGCACGCGTCAGCGGCCGGGGCTGGTGCTTGGTCTCGACCGTGGTGGCTCCTGCGTCGGTTTGGCGTTCCGCGTGCCCGGCGAATTGCGCGATGAGGTCATCGCCTATCTGCGCGAGCGCGAGCTGGTCACCAACGTCTATCTCGAACGTACGCTCAAGATTCGCCTTGCCGTCGGCCGGACGGTCGAAGCCGTGGCCTACATCGTCGACCGCCAGCATGAGCAATATGCCGGCGCGCTCGACGCGGCGCATGCAGCGGCCGTGGTGCGCGGCGCGGTCGGCCAGTCCGGCAACAATGAGGACTATGTGATCAGCACGCTGGAACACCTCGAGGCGCTGGGCATAAGCGACCACTGGCTGGAGGATGTCGCGCGCCGGGTAGCGCCTTTGTGAAGCGCTGGCTCTGCGGAAAAAGTCGTCAGGCCTTTGACCTCGATATGGCAAGACCTAGGTTAGGTTTTGAACCTCAGCCAGGGCTGCATTCACCGGCCCCCTAATCATCCCGGAGATACGCCTTGCAGAAACGCCGTCTTGGTCGCACCGATCTTTCCATCGCGCCGCTGGTTCTGGGCGGCAATGTCTTCGGCTGGACCGCCGACGAGAAAACGTCGTTCGATCTGCTAGACCGCTTCGTCGGGGCCGGTCTCAACGCCGTCGACACGGCGGACGCCTATTCGCGCTGGGTGCCAGGCCACAAGGGCGGCGAATCGGAAACAATCATCGGCAAGTGGATGAAGGACCGGGGCAATCGCGATCACGTCGTGGTGGTCACCAAGGTAGGCTCGGATATGGGGCAGGGCCACAAGGACTTGTCCGCGGCCTATATCGAAAAGGCCGTCGACGCGTCGCTGAAGCGGTTGCAGACGGACGTCATCGACCTCTATCTGTCGCACTGGCCGGATCCGACCACGCCCTATGAGGAAACCCTTGGCGCCTACGAGAAGCTGCTCGCCAAGGGCAAGATCCGCTATGCCGGCTGCTCGAACCTCGACGCCGGCCAGTTGCGCGCGGCACTCGATGTGGCGAGCCTGCGCAGCCTGCCGCGCTACGAGGTGCTGCAGCCGGAATACAATCTCTACGACCGTTCCTCCTTCGACGGGCCGTTGCGCGATCTGTGCGTGGCCGAGGATATCGGCGTCATCACCTATTTCAGTCTGGCCAAGGGCTTCCTCAGCGGCAAATACCGCAGCGAGGCCGATCTCGGCCAAAGCCCGCGTGGGGGCGGGGTGAAAGACTACCTCAACGCGCGCGGCACGCGCATCCTCGCGGCGCTCGATGCGGTGTCGGCCAGACATTCGGCCAAGCAGGCCGAGGTGGCGCTTGCCTGGGTTATCGCACGGCCAGGCGTCACGGCGCCGATCGCCAGCGCCACCAGGCCTGAGCAGATGGACAGCCTGATCAAGGCGGCGTCGCTGAAATTGACCGCCGACGACATGGCCGAGCTCGACAAAGCGAGCGGCTGACACTTCCGGCGGCCGCTGCTCGCACGAACGTCCAATACCAACCTCCTGTCTTGCCATACCGTCCTTCGCACGGGGCAAGACAGAGGGTGAGATGGCCGAATTTTTCGCTTCACAGCCGGATCTTTGGCGCCAGCTGTTCGCGCTGGTGCTTGCCGCCACTGTCGTCATGGGCAGCCCGGGGCCGGCAACGATAAGCGTCACCGCCGTCGGAGCTGCCTTCGGCTTGCGTGATTCATTGCGGTACGCCTGGGGGATCGTCCTCGGCACGATCGCCGTGCTGCTGGTGGTGGCCACAGGGGTCATGGCGGTGCTCACGTCGGTGCCGAAGCTGGCACCGCTGCTGGCTTTCGCGTCCGGCGCCTATATTCTCTATCTCGCGTTCAAGATCGCCACGGCTCCGCCATTGGCGGCGCGCGCGGCCGAGGCTACGCGCCCGACATGGCTGGCCGGGTTTTTGCTGGCTGTCGCCAACCCAAAAGCCTATGTGGCGATCGCCGCCGTGTTCGCCGGCGCTTCGTCGAGCCAAAGCGCCGACGATATTGGCCTGTGGCTCAAGCTGACCGTTCTGACGCTGATGATCGTCGCCATCCACGCTTTGTGGCTCGTCGCAGGGGCGGCGTTCGCCCGCTTCCTGCGCAGGCCTGCGGCCTCGCGGATCATCAATCTGGTCTTTGCCGCGGCGCTTGTGTTGACCACCGCGCTGGCCGTGTTCGGCTGATTGTTGGCTCGGAGCTTTTCAGGCTTTCGCGCCGAGTTCCCGCAACCGGTTCACCGCGGTCGAGGGCAAGGCCGGCGGGTTGGGAGTGCGGGATGCCTCGATGAGAAGCTGGTCACAGGCAGCCTCCGTCTCACCGATCAGCCGGGCCATGAATTCGTCCTTGCCCAAGCCGGGCGGGATCGGCGGTAGGAACCGCGCCTTGATCGTGCCGGGGTAGCGCAGGAATTTGCGCCGCGGCCAGTAGAGACCGGCGACATGGGCGACCGGCACCACCGGAACGCCAAGCTGCGAATAGATTTCGACGATGCCGTATTTGTAGGCCGGTTCGTCGCCCGGCGCGCGGCGCGTCCCCTCGGGATAGATGATCAGCTGGCGTGGGTTGCGCGCCATTTCCTGCCTGGTGGCGGCGACCACCGCCTTCAACGCTTTCGAGCGGCTGCCGCGGTCGACCGGGATCATGCGCATCTTCATGATGTACCAGCCGAAGAACGGGATCCAGGTCAGTTCGCGCTTGAGGATGTAGAGCGGATCCTGGAGGAACGGGAAGAAGGCGATCGCGTCCCAGAACGATTGATGCTTGGGCGCCAGGATGAAAGAACCCTCGGGCAGGTTTTCCAGGCCGGTGATGTCGCTCTTGGTCCCGGCAATCTTGTCATAGAGCCACATGCACGTGCGTGACCAGAATTTCGGCACGAACCAGGCGCGGTGACGGGGCGACAGGAAATAGTAGGGGGTCCAGAGGATCATCTGGACGATCAGATTGACGTAGAAGACGAAATTGAACGCCAGCGATCGGACATACAGCATGGAGGGAGGCCCGGTGAGAGGTGTGCGTTGGTTACACCAAGCGCGGCGAAAAAGGAAATGGCCGCGAGCCGCTCTGACGAGCGAAGGAGAACGATGGTCGGGCGGCTCGTTTCAGCTACGTCAATCGCGCCAGCCGCTCCTTCAGACGCGGGGCAGCGAAATCGAGAAAGGCCCGCAGCTTGACCGGCAGCAGGCCGTGGCCGGCATGCACCAGGCTTACCGGCCATGGTTCAGGCTCGAACTCCTGCAGCAGGATGCGCAGCGCGCCTGACCGCAGCGCGGCTTCGATCTGGTAGGAAAGCACTTTTGTCACCCCGATGCCGGCAATCGCGGCGTCGATGGCCGCCTCGGCGGTGTTGACCTGAAGCCGCGAGCGGACCTGAACCGGGACTTCCGTCCTGCCCTGGGCGAAGCTCCAGGTGGCGGCAGAAGCAAGTCCCTCGAAGGTGATGCAACTGTGTGTTTCCAGATCCTGCGGGGTCATAGGCGTGCCATGCTCGGCCAGATAGGCCGGGCTCGCACAAGCGATGCGGCGGATCGAGCCGACAGCAATGGCGACCAAGCTCGAATCAGGCAACTGGCCGATGCGAATGGCGAGATCGAAATGGTCCTCAACCAGCTGGGTTATGCGGTCGGCCAGCGTCAGGCGAATGTTCACGTCGGGATAGGCCGCGAGAAAACCGGTGACGACCGGCAGCACGTGCAGGCGGCCAAAGACGACCGGCGCGGTGATGGCCAGTTCGCCGGTCGGAGCGCTGTATTCGCCGGCCGCCGTGCGTTCGGCCTCACCGACATCGTCGAGGATGCGGCGGCAGGCGGCAAGATAGGCCTGGCCGGCATCGGTCGGCGTCAGCCGGCGCGTCGAGCGGTTCAACAGGCGTGTGTTCAGATGTCGTTCGAGATCGGAAACCTTGCGGCTGACTGTCGCCAGCGGAATGCCGAAACGGCGGGCCGCGGCGGAAAGGCTGCCGGCCTCCACCGCAGCGACAAAGAGCGACATGGCTTCGAGACGATCCATAGCTTCTTCCAGAAAATGGAAGGACGGATTGCGAATATGTCATCTGCATTTGAAGGATGGAAGGCTTTATATGAGGATTCTTGGCCTGCCTGCAGCGTGGCCTCAACGAGCAAGGAGCTACCATGTCCGAAAGCCGGCCGCCGCTGCCGCCGTTCACAGCCGAGACCGCCGCGCAGAAGGCGCGCATGGCCGAGGATGCCTGGAATTCGTGCGATCCGGCCCGGGTGGCGCTTGCCTACACAACAGATAGCCGCTGGCGCAACCGCGCCGAATTCCTGCAAGGCCGCGATGCCATCCAGGCTTTCCTGACGCGCAAATGGAGCCGCGAACTCGACTATCGGTTGATCAAGGAGGTCTGGGCCTTCCACGGCAACCGCATCGCCGTGCGCTTCGCCTATGAATGGCACGACGACAGCGGCTCATGGTTCCGCAGCTATGGCAACGAGAACTGGGAATTCGACGAACACGGGCTGATGCGCCTGCGCATCGCCAGCATCAACGACCTGCCGATCGGCGCGGCGGATCGCAAATATCACTGGCCGCTCGGCCGGCGCCCGGACGACCACCCGTCATTGTCGGAGCTTGGGTTTTAGGGTCGTTCGGGCAAGGAGGCTTTCATGAATGCTCATGCTTTCACCAGCGACGTCGCCTTCACACCGACCGTCAAGGCGATCCAGGCCCGCAAGGGCTCACGCCAGTCCTATGCCCGCGTCGAGGAGCGTGGGGGGTGGCAGGCTGATATCACGCCCGACCTTGCCGCCTTCATCGAGATGCAGACCAGCGTCTTTCTGTCGACGGCCAATGGCGATGGCCAGCCCTATATCCAGCATCGAGGTGGACCCGCCGGGTTTCTCAAGGTGCTGGATCAACACACGATCGGCTTTGCGGATTTCTCCGGCAACAGGCAGTTCATCACGCAGGGCAACCTGGCCGACAATCCGAAGGCCTTCCTGTTCCTGATCGACTATGCCCACCGGCAACGCATCAAGATCTGGGGCACGGCCCGCGTCGTCGAGAACGATGCCGAGCTGATGGCGAGGCTGATGCCGCAGGACTACAAGGCGCGTCCCGAGCAGGTCATCCTGTTCACGGTCTCGGCCTGGGACTCCAATTGCCCGCAACATATCCCGCAGCGGTTCGAGGCGGCGGACGTGGCAGCGGCGCTTGGTGAACGGGACAGGCGTATCGAGCGCCTCGAACAGGAGATAGCGCGCCTCAAGGGGATTTCAGGCGCTGCCGCCGGGGCGGGCGCAGCCACCGGGGAATGATGGTTCAGCCGCCGGCCGCGGTCTCGGCCAGTGCGATGCCGTCCGGCGTCGGCTTCATCGGCACGATGCCGCGCGCCAGCGCCAGCAGATATTTATTGTATTCGGTGAACAGCACGCGCAATGCGCGCGGCTTGGTCAGCCAGCTGCCATTGTCGAGGTTGGTGTTGACCACGGGATACGGTTCGAGTTTGGCGCCATGCAGCAGCCGGCCCATTTCCAGCAGGCTGCGCGGCATATGATAGTTGTTGGTAACCAGGATCACCGTGCCGTAGGCATGGCTCTCCACCCATTTGGCGCTCTCCTCGGCATTGCCGATCGTGTCCAGCGCGGCGCGGTCGATATCGACGCAACAGGAGAACAAGCGCTTGTCGCCCCCGATCGCCGCCTGCAGCTGGCGGCGGCTGGCGGAAGGATGCACGCCGCTGATCAACAGCCGCTCGCCCTTGCCGGACGCCAGCAGATCCATCGCGGCGTCAAGGCGGGACTGGCCGCCGGTCAAAACGATGATCGCGTCGGCCTTGGCCGGATTGGCGGGCGTCGTCAGGTGGCTGACCTTGTTGGCGAACCACCCAAAGCCGCCGGCAAACAGAGTTGCGAGTATGAGCAGGGAAAGCGCGGACAGGCGCAGAGCAGCTTTTAGGCGGCTGAGCTTGCCGTGGTCGCGCAAATGGGCAACCACCACTGGCATCTGCCCAGCCGTCCCGGTCGTTTGCCGCGCGTCCATCGCCATATGGTTAATCCCCAAATGTGACTTTGGGTAGTAGAAAGACGCACTTTGCGTTACGCCAATTCTCCATCCGTGATCATCCTGTTTCTATCGATGTCATTGCCTCGAACTGGTCTCTGCTTCCAAGCGACGTGAATTAGCCGGCATCCGGCTGGCGAACCTCGATGTCGCTGAGATAGGCGACGACGGTGGCGTGCGAGGTTGCCGCCGTCAGTGCGCCGATCACCAGCACCATGAGAAAGACGCCGAGATAGCCTGCCGAGCCGATTGCGAAATTGCCGAACAGCGCGGTCGCCTGGTCGGCCTGCGGCGTCGCCATGTTGCGCGACGACCACCAGGAAAAGACGATGAACACGAGCACAGCCGCGGCTCCGCCGGCGGCGGCACCCTTCATGCCGGTAACCAGGAAATGCCTGCGGAATTCACGCGCGATGAAGCTCGCCTCGGCGCCGACGAAATGCAGCACCTCGATGATGTGGCCATTGCCTGCCATGGCGCCGCGCGTCGCGAACACCACGGTCAGCACGGTCGCCGACAGCATCAGCGCCAGCACGGCGATACCGATGGTCACAGTGGTGCGGGCCATGGCCACCAGCCGGTCGACCCAGGTGCGGTGATCGTCGAGCGATGCGCTTGGCAATTTTGGCGTGATCGCGGCGCGCATGGCGGCGAAATCGGGCGGGCTGCTCTCGTCGATGGTGACGATGATCAGGCGCGGCACCGGCAGTTCATCGATGTTGAGGCCGGAGCCCAGCCACGGCTCCAAGAGCCTCGCGGTCGCGTCGCGATCGATGATCCGGGTCGCCTTCACGCCAGGAAACTCGCTGGCCATCTGCGAGGCCTGGGCAAGGGCGGCTTCCATGTCGAGGCCGTCGACCGGCTTGATCTGGATCGTCGCCTCGCGCGAGATTTGGTTCTCCCAGACCGAGGCGGTGTCACGCACCAGCGTCACCGCGCCGAAGGTCAGGCAGGACAGGAAGGTCATGATGGCAATGACCAGCACCAGTGCCCGGCCGGCAATGTTCTGTGCCGGCACGATCGGCGCCATCCTACGCTGGGCACGCGGCCTCGCTTCGGTCGCCTCGGCGTCCTGCTCCTGGTGTTCAAGATGTTCGGCAGACAGCTCAGTCATAGATGTCCAGCCTTCCGCCGGCCAGGATCATGCGGCGCGCGTCGACCTGTTCCATCAGGCCAAGGTCGTGGGTCGCGATCACCACGGCGGTGCCGAGACGGTTGAGCTCGATGAACAGTCGCAGCAGGCGTCGCGCCAGCGGCGGATCGACATTGCCGGTCGGCTCGTCGGCCAGCAGGATCTCCGGCTGCTCGATCAGCGCACGTGCGATCGCGGCGCGCTGCTTCTCCCCGCCGGACAGGACCGGCGGCAGCACATGCATGCGCTCGCCCAGTCCGACCCATTTCAAGAGCTCGGTGACATCGGTGCGGTAGCTCGCCTCCTCGCGCCCGCGCACGCGCAGTGGCAACGCCACGTTCTCGTAGGTGGTCATATGGTCGAGCAAGCGAAAGTCCTGGAACACCACGCCGATGCGGCGCCTCAGATGCGGCAGTTCAGCGCGCGAGATGCGCGAGCGGTCCTTGCCGAAAATGGTGATCAGCCCGCGCGTCGGCTTCAACGACATGAACAGCAGGCGCAGCAAGGTTGTCTTGCCGGCACCCGAAGGCCCGCTCAGGAACTGGAAGGAGCGCTCCGGAATGTGCAGGGAGATGTCACGGAGGATTTCCGGACCCATGCCATAGCGGAGGCCGACATTTTCGAAGCGAATCAATTTCGGCGACCTGAAATTCGCGGCGGCAGCGAGCCAGCCTGTTCTGGGTAATGACCATCGGCCGGCATGGTTAACCGGCGGTTAATTCTTGGGCTTTTTCGGCTCTTCACGAGGGCTCCGGTGGGGAAGCGTTAACCATTTGTGTTTACGCAAAAGAAACGAAAAGCGAACACCTGCTGCAATGCTGGGGCCATGATGGCTGACGATAGAACCGCGCGCCCGGTTTCCGGCGAAATCATGACCGATCCGGCGGCAATTGCCGCAACGGACCGGTTCATGCGCGCTCCAGCGTCCGACATCGTCGATGCCGACTATGTGGTGATGCCGCGCCTTGTCCCGGCCTCGGAAAGCGTCTCGCCGCTGCCGCGCGCGATCGTCACGCCGCCCATCGAGGGAATGGACATGCTGCGCAAGCCCGAGGCCCCGGCGGAGCGGCCACCGGCTTCACGCGGCGGGCCGATCTTCTGGATCGCCGGCATTGGCGCCGCCTTGGCAGCCTTCTGGGTCTCCGGAGGGCATGCGCTGTTGCGCCAGGCGCCGCTCCGGTCCGGTGCGCAGGCGTCGGCGTTGAGCATTTCAGGCGTCACCTCACGCGTCGACACCTCCGGGCCGAATCCAGTGCTGTTCGTCGATGGCGAGGCCGGCAATGACGGAGCGAAACCGGCACCGCTGCCGCCGCTCGAAATCCGGGTGACCGGCAATGACGGGCGCACGACGCGCTATACGTTGGGGACATCCGGTCGGGCGCTGGCGTCAGGCGAAAGATTCGGCTTTGCCAGCCGGCTCGACGTGCCTAAGAACGGCGTAAGAACCGTTTTGGTCACTTTCACCCAATAGGCGATTACCGGGGAAGACCACCAATGCCAATCGTACGCGGCAAGGACATCGAGGTGCTGTTTTCGGCATCAGCGATCGCACGGCGCAATCTAGAGCTCGCCAAGGAGATCGCCGGCCACGACTACCATGATCTGCTGGTGATTTCGGTGCTGAAGGGCTCGTTCATCTTCGCCGCCGACCTGATCCGCGCCATGCATGATGTCGGCCTGTCGCCGGAGGTCGAATTCATCTTCATTTCCAGCTACGGCGCCGGCACGACCAGTGGCGAGGTGAGGGTGCTGCGCGACATCGACAATGAGGTCGCCGGGCGCGACGTGCTGTTGATCGACGACATTCTCGAATCGGGCAAGACGCTGAGCTTCACCCGCGACCTGATGCTGTCGCGCGGCGCCAAAAGCTGCGCCATCGCCGTGCTGCTCGACAAGCGCATGCGCCGCCAGACCTCACTCAGCGCCGACTATGTCGGCTTCGACTGTCCCGACTATTTCGTCGTCGGCTACGGCATGGACGTTGCACATGCCTTTCGCGAATTGCCGTTTGTCGGTGTCGTCAAAGGCGACGTGTAAGCGACTTCCAAAAAGGCTTGTCGACCCCTGGCGCCTTCAGAAAAAGTCAACTTTTCGCAGCCAAATATGCCTGCCATGGCAAAGCTTCTAATCGTCGAGGACGATGAGTCCGTTCGCACCCTGGCCGCCCGCGCGCTTGAACGCGCCGGACACACAATCGATATCGCTGCGGACGGCGCGCAAGGCCTTTCGCTGATCCGAGCAGCCAATGGCGGCTATGATCTCGTCGTCTCCGACATCCGCATGCCGGAGATGGACGGCATCGAGATGGCGATTGCGGCGGCGGCCCTCTTCCCGTCGATGAAGATCATGCTGATGACCGGCTATGCCGACCAGCGCGAGCGCGCCGAGGAACTGAACGGCGTTATCCTCGATGTCGTGCAGAAGCCGTTTACGCTGGCCGAAATCCGCTCCCGGGTGGAAAGGGCGCTGATCTGCTTCGCCTGATCAGGCTGGATCGGCTGCAGCGAGCACGGGCGAAGCGCTCTTGCGACGTTCGAAGTTGAGCGCCAGCAGGCCGGCGCCGATGATCAGAGCAGCGCCGATCACGGTCGTCGACCGTGGCACCTCGGCGAAGAACAGGAAGCCCCACAGCGGCGACCAAAGGATGCCGGTGTATTCGAAGGTGGCAACGCGGTTGGCCGGTGCCATCCGGTAGGCCTGCGACAGCAGGATCATGCCGGCGGAGGCGACGAAACCGCAGGCCGCCATCTTGAGAAAATCAGGCAGTGTCGGCGAGAGCCAGGGCCGCACCAGGAATTCCAGGCTCGGGTGGACGGCGTGGGTGACGCCGGCCAGGTGAAACGCGCCGGCAACCACGGCGGCGCCGACCAGATAGGCGCCGTTCTGATAGAAGGCCATGACGGTGGACGATTCGGTATCGCCGATCTTGCGGGCCATCAACTGCGAAAAGCCGTAGAGCGCCGCCGAACCCAATGACAGCAGCGCTGCCCAGTCGAAGAGACCCGCGCCCGGGCGCAGCATCACGAGGACGCCGAACAGCCCGATCAGCACCGTCGCCAGCGTCTGCCACGAGACGCGCTCGCCAAGATACGGACCGGCCAGCACCATGATGAACAGCGGCGCCATGAAATAGAGCGCCACGGCGTCGGCCAGCGGCAAGGCGGCGATAGCCAGATAGTACACCGTATAGGAGGTGAACTGGATGAAGGCGCGCATCGTCAGCATGCCGAATCGTCTCGACAGGATCGCAGGCAAGCCGACATCGACATGGACGAGAACAATCAGGATCGGCAAGGCGACGATCGAGCGGATCGCCATCACCTCGGTCACCGGATAGCCGCTCGACACGGCTTTGACGAGCGGGTCCTGCAGCGAGAAAACCAGCACGCCAAGACATAGGCTCAGGATGCCAAGCACCATCCGGTTCTGCATGTGCCTTCGGGGCTCTCCCTGCAAGCGAAAAAGAACCCGCCACCGTTTCGGGCAGCGGGCATGAGTGAGGACTCTTCGAATTGGTCCGCGGCCGATTTTGGCAGCCGCATATCCAATGGGTGAGGCGACTATCGTTCGGCGTTTGACATGTTGCAAACGAATTGGAATGATATCAGCGATCAAATTTGCTTATGGCGGATTTCATGCGACCGACCCTCGACAGCGACCTCCTGCGCACCTTCGTGGCTATTGCCGAAGCCGGCAATTTCACCAGGGCGGCAGAGCAGGCCGGCCGCACCCAGTCGGCGGTGTCGATGCAAATGAAGAAGCTCGAGGACCTGATCGGCGACAGCCTGTTCGAGCGCGGTTCGCGCGGGGTCGTGTTGACGCGGCGCGGCGGCGAACTCATCGTCAACGCTCGCCGCATCGTTTCGCTGCTCGACGAGACGGCGGCGTCGATGGCGGCGGCGCCGCTTGGCGGGCCGGTGCGCATCGGCATTCCGGAGGAATATGGCCATGCCATCCTGTCGCGCGCGCTCGGCGCCTTTTCGAAGCGCCACACACAGGTCGAGGTCACCGTGCGCTATGCGCATTCGGGGGCGCAGATGGCGGCGCTCGCCGCCGGCGAACTCGATCTGTGCGTGGTTTTCGAATGGCAGGATCCTGCCGGCGGCGAAGTGCTGATGCACGATCCGACCGTATGGGTGACATCGACGCTGCATCACATGCATGAGGAGCGGCCGGTGCCGATCGCGCTCTACAACCGGGCCGGCTGGTGCAAGGATTTTGCCGTCAAATCACTGGAGCAGCGCGGTCTTGCCTATCGCGTCGCCTATACGAGCGACACCACTGGCGGCTTGAAGCTCGCCGTCACCTCCGGACTGGCGATCGCGCCGATCTCGCGCAGCAACATTCCGGCCGGCTGTCGCGAACTGACGTCGGCGGACGGGTTCGGCGACATCGATTCCTCGAATGTGGTGATGCACCGCAACCCGAATGCCTCGGGTGAGGCGATCGACGGCATGCAAGAGGCAATCCGCGAGGCGTTCGTCAACAGGCAGATTTAGTGCCTGTCGTCCATGTGCAGCGGTGTTGGGACTCAGGCGGCCGCTTCCTCGTAGAAATGCAGCCGGTTGCCGAACGGATCGGCGACCGATATTTCGCGGGATTTCCACGGCGTCTCCTCCAGGCCTGGCCTGGCGAAGCGGTAGTTTTTGCCGATCAGCTCGCGATGAAGTGCGGCGATGTCCTCGACCTTGATGCGCACGGCAATGCCAGGCGCGCCGTCGCCGTGATGTTCGCTCAGATGCAGCACGCAGCCGTCGCGGTCGACCGCCATATAGAGCGGCGCGTTGTCGTCGAAGCGATGCTCCCATTGCACCTTGAAACCAAGGAAGCCGACATAGAATTCACGCGCCTTGGCAATGTCGAAGATGCGCAGGATGGGCGTGACGGCGCCAAGTTTCGGCATGGTGTTGCAACCGTTCGAGTGTCTTCGGGTGAGGTTGGAAGCGGGCGGCGATCCCTATTTCAGCTCGAGCAGGCGTTCCAGATAGCTGCGTTCGATGTCGGGGCTGAGCGCGTTGCCGAGCCGCTTGCGGATCGCTTCCAGAATCTGGCGGGCGCGCTGCACGTCGATCTCGTCGGGCACTTTCACTGAATCGCCGAAATCAGGGCCCTGGCTGGCACGTGGCCGGCCCAGCGGGTCACGGTCGGCGTTCTGCTGGCGGCCACCTTCCTCGCTGCCGCCCTGATCGCCCTGCATGGCCTGCATCTGCTTCATCATGTCCTTGGCGCCCTTGCGCAGCGCTTCCAGCGCCCGGCCCTGGTGGCCGACCGCCTGATCGCCGTCGCCTTCGCCGAGCGCCTGTTCGGCATTGCCCATGGATTTGCCGGCCTCGCCGAATCCCTCATTGGGCTCCATGCCCATGCCTTCGAGCCCCTTCTTCAGCTGCTCGAGGTCGCTTTTCAACTGGCCCTGGCCCTGCTGCAGCTGTTTCAGCGCATCGGCGAATTCCTGCGGTGTCATCGGCTTCTGCTGGCCATCCTCGCCGGGCTTGCCGTTTTCGCCCGATTGACCTTGCTCACCGTCCTGGCCGAGTTGCTCTTCGCGGTTCTGCCCGCGCTGGCGCTCGCCGCGCTGCATCTGGTCCATGCGGAAGGTGTCGTTCATCATCTCCTGCTGGCGCCGCAGGATCTCGCCGAGCTTGTCCATCTGCTGGCGCATCTCGCTGTCCTGCTGGCCGCCTTGCTGCTGACGGCCAGCCTGGAGGTTGTTCATCATGTCCTGCAGTTGCGACAGCAATTGCTGCGCCTTGTCGCGATCGCCCGACTTCGCCAGGTTCTCGATCTGGTCCATCATGCGGTCGATATCGCTTTGGCGCAGTTCCTGGCCGTTCTGCTGCATCTGCGGTGCGTTGGGATTCTGCTTGGCGCGTTCGGCGAATTCCTGCAGGAACTGGTTCATCGCCTCGCGCAGTTCCTTCATCGCCTTTTCGATCTCCGCATCGCTGGCGCCGTTCTTGATGGCGTCCTGCAGGGCCTGCTGCGCCTGGCGCAGCCGCTTTTCCGCGGCCGAGAGATTGCCTTCCTCGATGCCGAGCGCGATTTCCCAGAGATAGGACACCTCGCTGCGCAGTTGGTCGTCATTGACGGCCATCTTCAGCCGGCTGCGGGCGCTCATAATGGCGAGGTAGTGGGACATGTTGTCGAACGTGTCCTCGGGCCGCAGCGTGATCGCGTCCATCAGGTCGAGCACGCGCGGCTTGGCGTTGGCGTCGAGCGCCAGCAGGCGGCGCTGCTCGATCACCGCGCGCGCCAGCGGATTGGCGAAAGGCCGCTGCGGCATAACCAGCGTCTTGGTTTCGCTCGACGCCGTGTGCCCGGCATCGTCGGTTGCGACCAGCGTCAGCTTGATGCTGCCGCCGGCCCAGACATGTTCGGTCAGGTCCTTCGTCGTCCGGGCGGCATTCGACTTGCCGCCGCGACGCGGCAGCGACAGCGGCATTTCAGGCGGACCATAGAGCGGATGTGCATTGGGCGCCTGCGGATCGGCGAGCGCGAAAACCGCCTTGGCATTGGCGGCGCCATAGTCGTCGTCGATCTGGTAGTTGAGCTCGAAGGCGCCGTTGGCGGCACGCTTTGGCTCGCCGACGAAGCGAATCTGCGGCGGCTTGTCCGGCATGACCGAGAACGCCCAGCGGCCGAGCTGGTCCTCGCCCGACGTCAGCGTCAGGGTGCCGTCGCCGGTGAGCTTGCCGGTGAACTGCCGGACCTTGGATGGCGTTGCCGGGTTTGCCGCCGGCTTGGCCGAGGGAGCCTGCGGGCCGGCGGGGTCGATGGCGCGGGAATTGCCGTTCTTGTCGGCATAGGCGAGCGTTTCCTCGCCCGAGCCGCCGGTGACGCGCAGCGAGACGTCGCTGCCTTCGGGAATGATGAAGGTCGGCGTCGCCTGGTTGACGTCGGCGGTCAGGAAGACCGGCGGCTTGCCGGTATAGGCCGGCGGCGTCACCCAGGCGTCGATGCGCGGTGGTACGGCATCGTGGACGCTATGGGCATTGAACCCGTCGACAATCCTGCCGCCGCTCGGTCCGAAGGAGAAGGCAAAGGCAGTCACCAGCAGAAGTGCGGCCACCGCGCGCAGGCCCCAGCGGTCGCGCTCCGGCACACGCGTGCGCGGCAGGTCGGCGCCAAGGCTGTCCAGCTTTCCGGCCATGCGCTTCTGGTGTTCGCGCCACAGTGCCTGCGAGAAGCTGCTTTCCCGGCCGCTTGGCCGATCGGTCTGCACCAGTACCGGGCTGTGCAGCAATTGATTGGCCGCTTCGATCCTTCGGTCGATTTCGGCGGCGCGGGGCATGCGGAAGAAACGCAGCGGATAGAGTGCCGCAAGTGCCGCCACGCCGAATGCGGCAACCAGGCCGATGCGCCCCATGTCCGGCAGGCGAGAGAAGATGCCGAGCCAGGAGACGCTGAGGAACAGGCTGGCGACGATGACGAGCGGAAGCAGCAACGGCCAGCCACGCTCGACCATCATCGAGACCCGCGTCGCCAGCCGGCTCAAGGCAAGGCGCCGGGCCAGGCCGCGATGGCTGCTGAAGGTGGGTCGTTGCGTCATCGGCCCTTCCATGGGCGGGCAGGATAGCCCGATCCTCACGACTCGAAGAATACCAGCAAACACGGCAAAGGCGAGGCAGTTTGAGAAAACGTGAAGCTGCCGGACCGGTTGCTGTCAGAACGTGGCGGGGTTCGCGTTGGCACCGCAGACCAGTACGGCGACCCTTTCGCCGGGCGCGGGCTCATACCGTCCGGACAGCACGGCCGCGAAGGCGGCGGCGCCGCCCGGTTCCGAGATGATGCGCACCCGGTTCCACAGCGCCTTCTGGGCAGCGACGATGTCGTCGTCGCTAACCAGGATCGAGCGTTCGACAAAGACCTCGGCGATCGGGAACATCATTTCGCCGACGCGCTTGGGCGCCAGCGAATCGGCGGCGATGCCCTCGGCCGGCGCGTCGACGGGGCGGCCGGCCTCGAAGGCGCGGTAAAGCGTTGGCGCCCCCTCCGGCTCGATGGCGATGATGCGGATGCGGCCGGCGAACCAGGCGGCGATGCCGCCAATCAGGCCGCCGCCGCCGACGGCGACCAGCAGCGTGTCGATCTCAGGCAAATCGCTCTCGATTTCCAGCCCGAGCGTGCCTTGGCCGACCAGAGTCTCCTCCTGGTTGAAGGCATGGATCTGCAAGGCGCCGGTTTCCTCGGCGAAGCGTTCGCTGGCGGCCAGCGCCTCGGCGTAGCGGGCGCCGCCGACGATGAGCTCAGCGCCGTAGCTGCGGATCCGCTCAAGTTTGGCCGGCGGACTCACCTCTGGAACGAAGATGGTCGCCTTGTGGCCGAGCCGCATGGCGGCGTAGGCGACCGCGGCGCCGTGGTTGCCGCCCGATGCGGCGACGACGCCAGCCTTGGGAACCGTTCTCTCCAGCAGGTTGGTGAAGGCGCCGCGCGCCTTGAACGAGCCGGAATGCTGCAGGCATTCGAGCTTCAGGTCGACGGTCAGCGGCGGGCGGTCGAAGTCGGCCATGTCGACGCGCAGCACCGGCGTGTGGCGCACATAGGGCCGGATGCGCGGTTCCATCGCGGCAATGCGTTCGCGTGTGACGGTGTTGCCGTTGCTCATCGACGTCTCCTCGGGATTGACAGCAATTAGTAACTTGGCAAAATGGCTAAATGCAAGAGGTTGATGTCTTCAAGGCGATCGCCAACGAACGCAGGCTGCAGATTCTCGACTGGCTGAAGGACCCGCGCGCGCATTTCCCGCGCCAAGCCGACGGCGATCTGGTCGACGACGGTGTTTGCGCGCTGCTGATCGCCGAGAAGCTCGGCATCACCCAGGCGACGCTCAGCGAGCACATGCGCGTGCTCACCCAGGCCGGCCTGCTGCGGGCCAAGCGCATCAAGCAATGGACGTTCTACCGGCGCGACGAGGACAGGATCGCCGACACAAGGGCGCTTATCCAGAACCGGCTGTAGTGCCCCGGCACAGCGTTTCGGACAGGGCAGCGTCTACCTTAGCCAGTCGGGTACCGAATCCAGCCCGATCAGGTCGTCATAGGTCAGGCGCGGGCGCACGATGTGGAAACGGTCGCCGTCGACCAGCACCTCGGGCACCAGCAGGCGGGTGTTGTAGGTGCCGGCCTGCACCGCGCCATAGGCGCCGGCGGTGGAAACGGCAATCAGGTCGCCAGCCTTCAGCCTGGCCAGGTCACGGTCGAGGCCGAGATAATCGCCGGTCTCGCAGACCGGGCCGACGACATCGACCATCATGCGCGGCGTGTCGGCCGGCGGCTGCACCACCGGCCTTATGTCGTGGAAGGCGTCGTAGAGCGTCGGCCGGATCAGATCGTTCATGGCGGCGTCGACGACGAGGAAATTCTTGGCGTCGCCTTCCTTCACGAAGATCACTTCGGAGACGAGGATGCCGGCATTGCCGACGATCAGCCGGCCGGGCTCGAACATCACCTTGAGCCCCAGCTTGGTGACATGCTTCCTGACGATCTGGGCATAGGCGTCGGGCAAGGGCGGCGGGTTGTTGTCGATACGGTAGGGGATGCCGAGGCCGCCGCCGAGATCGACATGCTCGATGGCATGGCCGTCGGCGCGCAGCGCGCCGACCAGATCGACAAGGAGGGCGAAGGCGTCGTCGAAGGGCTGCAGCTCGGTGATCTGGCTGCCGATATGGGTGTCGATGCCGGTGACCTTGAGGCCCGGCAGCTGTGCAGCACGGGCATAGACCTGACGCGCCCGCTGCCACGGAATGCCGAATTTGTTCTCGGCCTTGCCGGTGGAAATCTTCTTGTGGGTCTTGGCGTCGACATCCGGATTGATGCGCAGCGAGATCGGCGCCACCTTGCCAAGGGCGGCGGCACGGGCCGACAACAGCTCCAGTTCCGGCTCGGATTCGACGTTGAAGCAAAGGATGCCGGTGGCGAGGGCAAAGTCCATTTCGCGCGCGGTCTTGCCGACGCCCGAAAACAGGATCTTGCTTGCCGGGATGCCGGCGGCCAGCGCCCGCCGCAATTCGCCTTCCGACACCACGTCGGCACCGGCGCCGAGCCTGGCCAGCGTTCGCAGCACCGCCTGGTTGGAATTGGCCTTCATGGCGTAACAGACCAGCGCGTCGAGCCCGGCAAAGGCCTGGGCAAACACCCGGTAGTGCCTGGTCAAGGTGGCCGTCGAATAGCAATAGAACGGCGTGCCAACCTGTGCGGCGATATCAGGGATCGCCACGTCTTCGGCATGCAGCACGCCGTCGCGGTAGTCGAAATGGTTCACGAGAGTGGTTCCGGAAGTTGGAGCACGATGAGACCGGGTTATAAACGACCAACCCGGGTGTCATCGGCCTAGATCAGCGGGTCGAGGAAGAACTTCTTGTCCTTGACCGGTTTTTCCGGCTCCAGCGGCACGGGCTGGTGCGCCTTTGAGGCATCCTTGCGCGCTTGGACGGCTGCCTCATAGGGCGAGTCGAGGGCGCCCCTCCTGCCGCAGGCCGAGACGGCCGCAATCGCCACCAGCAGCGTCAGCGTCACCAAAATCCTGCTTCCGGTCATCGATCCATCCGTCCGAAACTTTTTCCAGCCGCCGCTTTTAGCCGAGTTCTCAGAGCATTGCACCCCGGATATTGCTGGTCGCACTATCCAGGATCATGCCTTGGCGATGCGCTTTTTCCAGCCGCGGATCTGCCTTCTGACTTCCGACGGCGCGGTGCCACCGAAACTGGTGCGGCTCTTCACCGAGTTCTGCACCGCCAGCACCGAAAATATATCCGCAGTGATGCCGGGATTGATCGACTGCAGGTCTTCCAGCGATAGCTTCTCCAGCCCCACTTTCTTGTCTTCGGCCAGCGCCACCGCCCGGCCGGTGACATGATGCGCCTCGCGGAACGGCAAGCCGAGCGTGCGCACCAGCCAGTCGGCAAGGTCGGTGGCGGTCGCGTGGCCCGAGCCGGCGGCCTTTTTCATCGCCGCTGCGTTGATTGTCATGTCCGAGACCATGCCGGTCATCGCCGCCAGCATCAGGTCGAGCGTCTCGGCGGCATCGAACACCGATTCCTTGTCTTCCTGCATGTCCTTGCCATAGGTCAGAGGCATGCCCTTCATCACCGTCAGCAGGCCGACCAGATGGCCGGTGACGCGGCCGGTCTTGCCGCGCACCAGTTCGGCGGCGTCGGGGTTCTTCTTCTGCGGCATGATCGACGAGCCGGTGGAAAAGCTGTCCGACAGCCTGACGAAGCCGAATTGCGGCGTCGACCAGATGATGATCTCCTCGGCGAGCCGCGACAAATGCGTGGCGCAGATTGCCGCCAAGGCGAGGAACTCAAGCGCGAAATCGCGATCCGAAACGCTGTCCAGCGAATTGCGCATAGGCTCGCGGAAGCCGAGTGCCTTGGCGGTTCTGTGGCGGTCGATCGGGAAGCTGGTGCCGGCAAGGGCCGCGGCACCGAGCGGGCTCTCGTCCATCCGTTCGATCGCGTCGCGAACCCGCGAAAGGTCACGCGCAAACATTTCGACATAGGCCATGCAGTGATGGCCGAAGGTCACCGGCTGCGCCGCCTGCATATGGGTGAAGCCCGGCATCACCGTCGCCGCATGCTCCTCGGCCCGTGCCAGCAGCGCCTCGATCAGCCCTTTCAACGCCCCGGCGACGCGAAGGCACTCGTCCTTGACCCACAGTCTCAGGTCGACCGCGACCTGGTCGTTGCGTGAGCGGGCGGTGTGCAGGCGGCCGGCCGCCGGTCCGATCAGGTCGGCGAGGCGAGCCTCGACATTCATGTGAATGTCTTCCAGCCGGGTCGAGAACTCGAATGTGCCGGCCTCGATCTCTTTCTGAATCGTGTTCAGCCCGTGAGCGATTTTTTCTTGATCGGCCGCCGAAATAATGCCCGTTTGCGCCAGCATCTCGCTATGGGCGATCGAGCCTCGGATGTCTTGCGCATAGAGTTTGCGGTCGAACGAGATCGACGCGTTGATTGCTTCCATGATCGCGGCCGGACCCGAGGCAAAACGTCCGCCCCACATCTGGTTGCTGGTCTTCTTGTCGCTCATGGCTATAACCCGTGCTTCGGAGCAGTTTTGAGAAAATGGCAGACGGTAATAGATTCTTCCCGGCCCCGCGCCTGATCCTCGCCGCGTTGGTGGCGGGCGCGCTGGCCGGCGCGGTCGCGGTATATGTCAGCGAGAGCCGGTCTGGCAACAACGCCGAGCACCAGGTGGCTGTCGGCGACAGCAAGGACGATGTCGCCTGCGCCGCCAAGGGCGAGCGCGCCAAGAAGGTGGCGGCAGCGGCCACCGGCGAGGTCGCGGCATTGTTGCCGGCCGATCCGCCGCAATCGTTGAAGAGCCTTGCCTTCAATGGGCCGGACGGCAAGCCGATGACGCTCGCCGACCTTGCCGGCAAGACGGTGCTGCTCAATCTGTGGGCGACATGGTGCGCGCCGTGCCGTGCCGAAATGCCGGCGCTCGATGCGCTGCAGAAGGAAAAGGGCAGCGACGCCTTTCAGGTGGTCGCCGTCAATGTCGATGCCGGCGACGATGTGAAGCCGAAGAAGTTCCTCAGCGAGACAGGCGTCGAGACGCTCGGCTACTACCGGGATTCGACGATGGCCGTGTTCAACGATCTCAAGACGCGCGGCCTGGCGCTTGGCCTTCCCGCCACCATGCTGATCGACGGTGAAGGCTGCCTGATCGCTCATATGAACGGCCCTGCCGAATGGTCGGGGCCGGACGCAAAGCGACTGGTCGAGGCCGCGCTCCAGCCCGAAAGCTAGGCTCTGTCCACACTCAGTGCAGGCGCGGGTGCGAAGGCCAGGACGCTTCTGTTGCGCTGGCCGGCGGCGTCGTTGCTGACCGTGGCTGCGTCGACACCGGTCAGCTCGCCGAACTCCTCGATGAGGCCAGGCCTGCCGATATAGTAACCCTGGCCGATCTCGCAGGCTTCGGCATCCAGGAATTTCAGCTCGCCGAGCGTCTCGACACCCTCCGCCAGAACCGGCAGGCCGAGGCCGCGCCCGAGCCCCAGAACGGCGCGCACGATTGCCGCGACCTGGCCGTTCTTGTCGACGGATTTGATGAAGGAGCCGTCGATCTTGATCTTGTCGAAGGGAAAGGCGCGAAGGTTGGAGAGCGAGGAATAGCCGGTTCCAAAATCGTCCATGGCCACGCGCACGCCCAGCGCCTTAACCTGCCGCAAGGTCGCCAGCGCGCGCGGCATGTCCTTCACAAGCGCCGTCTCGGTGATCTCAAGTTCCAGCCTGCCGGGTGCAAGACCGGAATTCAGCAGTGTTTCGTGGACCTTGCGGCTGAAACTCGGATTGTGAAGCTGCACCGCCGAAACGTTGACGGCCACCGTCAGCGGATTTTCCCAGCGGGCGGCTTCCTCGCAGGCCGCCGTCAACACCCATTCGCCAATCTGGCCAATGGCTCCACTGTCTTCGGCGATCGGGATGAATATGGTCGGGGGCACGTCGCCGCGCGTCGGATGCCGCCAACGGATCAGGGCTTCGAAGCCGACCATCTTTCCGCTGCTGATCTCCTTCTGCGGCTGGTAGACGAGGTAGAACTCCTTGCGCGCGACAGCCTGGCGCAGTTCGTGCTCCATCACGCGCTTGTCGCGCGCCTCGGCCCCCATCGAGGCCTCGAAGTAGCGGTATGTGTCCCTGCCTTCGGTCTTGGCCCGGTAGAGTGCGGTATCGGCGTGGGTTATCAGGCTGGCCTGGTTTTCGGCATCCGACGGAAAAAGCGCAATGCCGACGCTGGCCGACACGAGACCACCGCCGACCGAGAGCCTGTTTTCCTCGCGCATCGCGTTCAGCACGGCGTTGGCGATGCGGCCGGCCTCCAAGGGGTCGGTCAGGTTTGGGGCGATGATGGCGAATTCATCGCCGCCCAGCCGCGCAACCATCTGTCCTTGGCGAAGGACGCCGGTGACGCACTGCGCAACCTTCTGCAGCATGGCGTCGCCGGCGCCGTGACCGTAGAGGTCGTTGACCTCTTTGAACCGGTCGAGATCGAGCAGCAGCAGCGCCAGGTGGCCGGTTTTCCTGGCCCGGCCCATCGCCGCGATTTCCATCTCGAGCCGGCTGGAAAAACTGCGGCGATTGGCAAGTCCGGTCAACGGATCGAAATGCGCAAGGCGCAGGATTTCCTGTTCCGCCTTCTTGCGCTCGCGAATGTCGCGGACTGCGAGCACGTTGTGAGGCTTGCCACAATAGTCGATGCTCCTGGCGATCAGTTCGACAGGAATGCCCGTGCCGTCGTGTGCCCTCAATTCGGCCTCCTGCGGCTGCTCGCCGAAGCCGGACATATCGGACCCGAAGAGGTCGCCAAGCTGCATCCCATTCAGCGTCGCGGTGGCCATGCCCGTCAGCTTCGCCATGCTGTCATTGGCGCTGATGACACGGTTACCGTCGCAGACGATCAGACCCTCCACGGCGGCATTGGCCAAACCGTGCATGCGGTCGGCCTCGAGCTTCTGGCGGCGGAAGCGCAGATCGATCCAAAGTGCCGTGCCCGAGAGAACAAGGATCACCAGGCTGGCGGCCGCCACGGCAAAGGCCTGCGAAGTGGGCGCGATGGTGTATGGCGATATCTCGATCGAGGAATCCGGGACGATCGACACCGCGCCCATCGCGATGAAATGCAAGGTGCAGATCGCCAGCGTCAACAGCACGGCGCCGCCCAGTGTCGCAGATAGCGATGGGCGACGCAGGACAACCACAAGCGCCAGCGCGGCGAGCGTTACCCCGGCCAGCAGGGAGACCGCCACGAGCAGCGGGTTCCATTCGATCCGGCCCTGCACCTCGAACGCCGCCATGCCGATGTAGTGCATGGTGGCGATGCCAGCGCCCAGGATGGCGCCGCCGACGAGATAATGGTCGAGCCCGTTGCGCAACGTGGCGACCCACATGCCGGCGGCCGTCACGACGACGGCGGCGGCAAGCGAGAGCACGGAGAGTTCCGGATTGTAGGCGTTTGGTATGCCCGGCGTGAACGCAAGCATGGCGATGAAATGCGTTGCCCAGATACCGAAGCCGGTCGACGCCGCCGCGATCATCAACCAGGCAAGCCGGTTTCGATTTGTCGACCGGCCGACATGGTGAAGCAGGTTGACGGCAGAAAAAGAAGATATTCCGCAGATCAGGGCGGCGAGCGCCACTAGTCTCAAATCGTGTTCATTGACGATACAATTGTAGACCGTCAGCATCTTCTCTCACCTGATCTACCGGGAATAAACAAGGCAATAGCATTGATTAGTCCCTGGCAGTTGAAGGATCGATTAAGTACGCTGCAACCCTGGCGTGCTTTGCCGGGCAGGTACGGCTGCGGGAGATTGGCCTGTCGTTCGGGTGGACGCGGTTTCATAGGGTCGGAAGTGGCTCAGGGCCAGGCCAGAGGCCCTGCCGCCGATCTCGATCTGACCCAGCGCGGGAGTGGCGGCAGCGAGGCGCAGATGGGTCGCGCTATCACGCGGCCCCTCGCGCATGGCCTCGCGGTCGGCGATCGGCACATGTGTCAGCTGCGAGACAAGCATTTCGTCTATCCATTTTTAGCCGGTTAACGACGTGGGCCTTTACGCCAGTTTTCGACGCCCTAGGTACCTAGGGCGCCGATATGACGTTTTCATTTCATGCCGGCGCAAGCCGTCGAGGGAGGAGAGATTGGCTGTCCACAGGCCTGAAAAGGCACAGCAGAACTGTCACATACTTTCTCTATGAGACGGCCCGGGACCTGCGCAACGATCCTTGAAACGAGCCACTCAACAGGGAATGAGATTCATGTCGATGATCAAAAATGGCCTGGCGGCTCTTGCCGCCGGTGCAATCAGCGTTTCCATGGCGCTGCCAGCGGCCGCTGCGCCCACCAAGTTCGATTTCTGGTTCGGCCTTTCGGGCGACCTCGCACGGGTCGTCGACACGCTGTGCAAGAACTTCAACGCCTCGCAGTCCGACTATGAAGTCGTCTGCACCAGCCAGGGCAATTATGACGCCACGCTGCAGAACACCATCGCCGCCTTCCGCGCCGGCAAACAGCCCGCCATCGTCCAGGTCTATGATGTCGGTACCGCCACGATGATGCTGTCGGGCGCCTACAAGCCGGCCGACAAGCTGATGGAAGAAAACGGCTACAAGATCGACTACGCCGACTATTTCCCCGGCATCGCGCGCTACTACGCAACGTCGAAGGGCGAGATGCTGTCGTTCCCGTTCAATTCCTCGACGGCGCTGCTGTACTGGAACAAGGACGCCTTCGCCAAGATCGGCAAGACCGAGGCGCCGAAGACCTGGGAAGATGTCGGCGCCGACCTGCAGGCGATGAAGGACGCCGGCTACGAATGCCCGATGGCGATCAACATCTCGGCCAATGAAAGCTGGCAGCTGATGGAGCAGTTCTCGGCCATCCACAACCAGCCGATCGCCACCAAGAACAACGGCTATGACGGCCTCGACGCCCGCCTGGAAGTCAACAAGACCAAGTTCGTCCAGTATGTCACCGACCTCAAGAAGTGGTATGACGCCGGCCTGATCAAGATCAAGTCGAAGGACCTCGGCCAGGACATGGTCCAGGCTTTCGCCTCGGGCACCTGCCAGGTCATCATGACCTCGGTCGGCGACCACGGCACCGTCGGCAAGACCCAGAAACAAGGCATGAACTGGGATGTCGCCGAACTGCCGGCCTACGCCGGCACCGAGCGCAAGAATTCGCTGGTCGGCGGCGCTTCGCTGTGGGTGCTCTCGGGCAAGTCGGACGCGGAATACAAGGGCGCGGCCGCGTTCCTCAATTTCATCCACGATCCCAAGACCGCGCTGTTCTGGTCGACCAACACCGGCTACATCCCGGTGACCAAGTCGGGCTTCGACTACATGAAGTCGAATGGCTTCTACGACAAGGCGCCCTTCAAGGGCCGTGAAACCGCGATCGCCAGCCTGACCGCGTCCGAGCCGACCGAAATCACCCGCGGTATCCGTCTGGGCAATTTCACCCAGATCCGCGCCGAGTTCGGCACGCAGATGCAGGCGATCTTCGCCAACAAGGTCAGCGTCAAGGAAGGCCTCGACACGCTGGTCAAGAATGGCGACGCCATCCTTGACCGCTTCCAGCAGACCTATCCGGGCAAGACCCTGCCCTGATCTCGGATCTACGTGGCCCCCCTGCGGTTTTGTCCAAGCATGATCTTTTCCGAAAACCGGTTTCCACTTTCGGGATCATGCTTGGGTCGACGGGCGGCCATTTCGTAGACTAGTCTCCCTTGCTCTAAGCCAGCTGTAAAGCGGCGTCGGCGGACCGATGGAAAAACGCGTTACCTTCAGCAGTTGGACGATCGGCATCCTTTTCGCGGTGCCGCAGCTCCTCTTGATCTTCACGTTCTTCTACTGGCCGGCCGGTCAGGCGGTCTACTGGTCGCTGACGCTGCAGCAGCCCTGGGGCGGCGGCAACATCTGGGTCGGGCTCGACAATTTCCGCTCGATCCTGTCCAACGCCGATTACTGGAACTCGATCACCGCCAGCCTGGTCTTTGCCGGGATCAGCACCGGGCTTGCGATGTTCATCGCGCTCGTGCTCGCGGCGCTGACCGACCGGCAGCTTGCCGGCTCGCGCTTCTATCGCGTGGTTCTGATCTGGCCCTACGGCATCGCCGCTCCGGCGCTGGCAATGGCGTTCCGATTCATCCTGGCGCCGGAAGCGGGCTTCATGGCCGTCGTCAACCAGGTCTGGCCCGGCTTCTGGGACCCTGGCCTTGATGGCGCCGACGCCATGGCCTCGATCATCGTCGCCTTCTCCTGGAAATATGTCGGCTATAATTTCATCTTCTTCCTCGCCGCGTTTCAAGCCATCCCGCGTTCGCTGATCGAGGCGGCGGCGATGGACGGCTCGGGCGTCATGAGGCGTTTCCGGGACATCCAGTTCCCGTTGATCACGCCGACGGTCTTCTTCCTGCTGGTCATCAACATCACCGAAAGCTTCCAGGATTCCTTCGGCATCGTCGACATCATGACCTCGGGCGGGCCGGCCAACGCCACCAACCTGATGGTCTACAAGATCTATTCCGACGGCTTCAAAGGGCTCGATTACTCGGGTGCCGCCGCGCAGAGCATCATCCTGATGCTGCTCATCATCGTGCTGACCATTTTCCAGTTCCGCTTCATCGAGCGGCGTGTGCACTACAGATGAGGCCGATATGGTAGAGCGCACCCCTTTCCTCAATTTCTTCACGCATGTGATCCTGTTCGTCGGCTTCGTGCTTTGCATCGCGCCGTTCGTGGTCGTCACCATTGCCGCGTCGCATAATCTCAAGGATGTCAACGACGTGCCGATGTCGCTGCTGCCGGGCAGCGACTTCTGGCTCAACATCAAGACGGCCTGGACGACCGCCGACCTTGGCCCCAAGCTTCTGAACAGTTTCATCATGGCTGCCGGCGTCGCGGCGGGCAAAGTGATGATCTCGGCGCTCACCGCCTTTTCGATCGTCTATTTCCGCTACCCCGGCCGCACCTTCATCTTCTGGCTGATCTTCGTCACGCTGATGCTGCCGCTGGAAGTGCGCATCGTGCCGACCTACGCAGTGGTCGCCAACGTTCTGTCGCCCTATCAGACCATCCTCGATTTGACTGGTCTGAGCTGGCTCATCGAGAAAGTCTCGGGCGTGCAGGTCTCGCTCAGCCTCGGGCTGCTCAACTCCTATTCCGGACTTATCCTGCCGCTGATCGCGACGGCAACCGGCACCTTCCTCTACCGGCAGTTCTTCCTGACGGTTCCCGATGAGCTGACCGAGGCCGCGCGCATGGACGGCGCCGGTGCCTTGCGCTTTTTCATCGACATCCTGCTGCCGCTGTCGCGCAACAACATGGCGGCGCTTGGAACCATCATGTTCCTGTGGGCATGGAACCAATATCTGTGGCCGCTGCTCATCACCACCGACCAGTCGCATGCGACAGCGGTCACCGAGTTGAAGCAGCTTATCCCCAATGTTGGCGGCATCCCGGAATGGAACATCGCCATGGCCGGAACGCTTATCGTCATGCTGCCGCCGCTGATTGTCGTGGTCGCCATGCAGCGCTGGTTCGTGCGCGGCCTGATCGCCACCGAAAAGTAACAAGGAGACGGCCGATGGCCTCCATCACCATTCGCGACGTCAAGAAGAGCTACGCCAAGTCGCAGGTCGTGCACGGCGTCGACCTCGATATCGCGTCGGGCGAATTCGTCGTCATCCTCGGGCCGTCCGGCTGCGGCAAGTCCACTTTGCTTCGCATGATCGCCGGACTGGAGGATATCTCCGGCGGCACGATCGCGATCGACGGCACCGTCGTCAACAAGCTGGAACCGCGCGAGCGCGGCTGCGCCATGGTGTTCCAGAACTATGCGCTCTATCCGCATATGAGCGTGGCGCAGAACATCGGCTATTCGCTCAAGGTCGCGGGTGTTCCAGCCGCCGAGCGTACGCAGCGCATCCAGGCGGTTGCCCGTACGCTGGAACTCGAACATCTGCTCGACCGCAAGCCGATGGCGCTTTCCGGAGGCCAGAGGCAGCGCGTTGCCATGGGCCGAGCGATGATCCGCGAACCCAAGGTGTTCCTGTTCGACGAGCCGCTGTCCAATCTCGACGCCAAACTGCGCGTCCAGATGCGCTCGGAGATCCGCAAGTTGCATCGCCGCTTGAACGCCACCTCCGTGTTCGTCACCCACGACCAGGTCGAGGCGATGACACTGGCCGACCGGCTGGTGGTGATGAATGGCGGACGTGTCGAACAGGTCGGCACACCCGGTGAAGTCTACAGCCGTCCGGCCAGCCGTTTCGTCGCCACCTTCGTCGGTGCGCCGGCGATGAACATGCTCGAAGGCACGGTCGAGCTCGACGGGCTTTCGCTGCTCGGCGGCAGCCGGCGCCTTGCCGTTCAACGCGCCGGTCTGGCTGTCGGCACGCGGGTGGCCGTCGGCATCCGGCCGGAGGCCGTCCGTCTGGTGGCGCCCGGCACCACAGGCGCGCTCGACGCGACGGTCGACCTCGTCGAGGAACTGGGCGCTGGACGGGTCATCTATGTCGATCTCGACGGCGCGTCGTTCTCCGTCATGACTTCGGAGGCCGTCCACCCCGAACCAGGCAGCACTGTCGGTCTGCGGTTTTCGCCGGATGACTTGCATTTCTTCTCGTCGGAGACGGGAACCCGTCTCGAGGTCTTCAAGGCTTCGGTGCCGGAGCCGGTACTCTGATTTATGAAGGCAGTCACTGTCGCCGATGATGGGGCAGCCGGCACTGGCAAGACGGTTGTACGATGAAAATAATCCAGGTCACCGATGTCCATCTTGGCCGGCAGGGCGAGCGCCGCTATGGCGTCGACCTGCACCAGCGATTGGCTTCATGCATCGCGCACATCAATGCGCATCACGCCGACGCGGTGCTTTGCGTCTTCACCGGCGACCTGACAGAGACCGGAGCGCCCGAGAGCTATGCCGATCTCAGGACAGCCCTGAACGCGCTGTCGGTGCCCTGGCGACTGCTGCCGGGCAACCATGACCGGCGGGCCAATCTTGCCGCGGCATTTCCTGAAGTTCCGGTCGATGGGAACGGTTTCGTGCAGTCGGCGCATCAGATGGCCGACGAGGTGCTGCTGTTCCTCGACTGCCTGGCGGAAGGACGCATCGAAGGCGAATTGTGCGAAAGGCGGCTTGCCTGGCTCGACGCCCGGCTCGAAGAGACCGCAGGCAGGCCTGCCTATGTCTTCATGCACCATCCGCCGGTCGCGCTCGGCCTGCCGCAGCTCGATCCGCTGGCGCTCGAGCAGCCCGAACGCTTCCTCGGCCTGCTGCGGCGCCATGGCAACGTCCGCCACATCTTCTTCGGTCACGTCCATCGCGACATTGCCGGAACGGTCGCCGGCATTCCGTTCTCGGCGCAGCGCGGCCTGCATGCAAGGTTCGAGCTCGCCCTCGACAGATCGAGCGAGATCGTCGAGCAGGCGCCACCCTCCTACGCAGTCATCCTCGTCGACAGCGCCAACGGGCGCGTGGTCGTGCATGGCTGCGATTTTCTTGAACAATGGCCGACCTATTCCGGCGAAACCGGCGAACGCATCACGGCGTGAGCCGGCGGCGCCGCGTCGAGCCGCAGCGTCGCCAGGCCTTCCACCGTTCAGGCGAACACGTGCGCCGTTCCCGATACGGTCAGCCGGACGATCTCGCCGACGGTTGGCGCGTCCATGCCCGATTTGCGCAGGATCAGCGGCGTGTTGCCGATCGCGGCGGCGTCGGGCGGATCGGCGCTGTTCAGAAGCCGCACCGCGACCGTGCACATCGAGCCGGCGAATTCGGATTCCGTCACTTCGCCGAACAGCATGTCAGGGGTGCCTGACATGCCTTCGCGCGATGTGCGCTTCAAGGCAATCTGCTCCGGCCGCAGCATGATGCGGACAACATCGCGGCTGTCCGACGTATCGACGGCGATGCGGCCGAGCGGAGAGTAGGCGAAGCCGCCTGATATCTTTGCCGGCAGGATAATGGCGTCGCCGAGGAACTCGGCGATCATCCTGTCCTTCGGCTTGAGGTAGAGCTCGCGCGGCGTACCGACCTGCGAGAACTTGCCGTCGCGCATCACCGCCACCTGGCTGGCGAAGGACAGCGCCTCGGCCTGGTCGTGCGTCACCAGGATGGTGGTGATGCCGGCTGCCTTCAGGAGTTCGGCGACGGCCTTGCGCATGGAGGCGCGCAGGCCGGTATCCAGGGCCGAGAACGGCTCGTCGAGAAGCATCAGCCGCGGCTTCATCGCCATCGCGCGGGCCAGCGCCACGCGCTGCTGCTGGCCGCCGGAGAGTTGATGGGGGCGGCGTTTGAGGATCGCCTTGTCGAGCCCGACAATGTACGCGAGTTCGGCGATGCGCTCGGCGCGCTTGTCCTCGCCGCGACCCATGCCGAAACCGATATTGTCGCCAATGGTCAGGTGCGGGAACAGCGCGCCGTCCTGCGCCACCACGCCGATGCCTCGACGATGCGCCGGCACCGCGCTGCCGTCCTTGGCCAGCACCTCGCCGTCGAGCGTGATGCGGCCCTGGTCCGGCGCCTCGAAGCCGGCGATCAGCCGCAGCAAGGTCGTCTTGCCGCAACCGGATGGGCCGACGATCGCCGTGCGGCTGCCGCTGACGACGCTCAGGTCGACGCCGGCAAGTGCCGCCACCGGGCCGTAATGCTTGTGCAGGCCGCTGATTTCGAGAAAGCTCATCGTCCGGCCATCCGTTTCGACTGGACATAGAGCAGCCAGGTCAAGGGGAGCGACATCGCCACCATGATGAAGGCGTAAGGGGCCGCCGAGGCGTAATCAATCTCGCCGCTGTAGGACCAGAACGCCATCGCCAGCGTGCGGGTGCCGTTCGGCGCCAGCATCTGGGTGGCGGTCAGTTCGTTCATGATGCCGAGCGCCACCAGCGCCATGCCGGCCGCGGCACCTGGCGCCGACAGGCGGATCGTGGTCGACCACAGCGCCTGCAGCGGCGGCCGGCCGAGACTGGATGCAGCGCGCTCGAGTTCGACCGGCGCCTGCGCGATCGAAGCGCGCAGGCTGACCAGCGCGCGCGGCAGGAACATCAGCGCATAGGCCACCAGGATGGTGAACAGGGTCTGGTAGAGGGGCATGGCGATGCGCACGGTTATGGTGACCAGCGCCAGCGCGATGACGACCCCGGGCAACGAGCCGACGATGTAGTTGCAGCCCTCCAGCAGGCGCTGCAATGGTCCGGGCGCGCGGATCGAGATCCAGGCCATCGGCATGGCGGCGACGGTGGCGAGCAATGCGCCGGCGAGCGCCAGGAACAGCGTCTGGCCGAGCGCCAGGCCGATCTCGTCGAAGCGCCAGACGGCGGTGCCGCCGGCGGCCAGCCAGCCGCCGATGGTGACGAAAGGCACGCCAAGCGCCAGCAGCGTGGTGGCGGCAAGCACGGCCAGGCACGGGATTGTGGCGCGACCGAGGGGCGTGCGCTGCTGGTGTCGTGCGGCGCCTGAGCCGACGCGCGCATAACGCTCTTCGCCGCGCACCAGCACTTCGAGGCCCAGAAGCACGAAACAGCAGCTCACCAGCACGCCGGCCAGCATGTTGGCCGCCGGTCCGTTGAAGGTCGACTGGAATTGGTCGACGATCGCGGTGGTGAAGGTGTCGAAGCGGATGAAGACATAGAGGCCGTACTCGGCCAGCAGATGCAGCCCGACCAGCAGCGAGCCGCCGCAGATGGCGAGCCTGAGTTGCGGCAGCACGACGCGCCAGAATACGCGCCACGGGCCAAGGCCGAGTGCCGCCGCGGCGTCCTCGAGGGCGGGATCGAGCCGGCGCAACGCCGCCGACACCGGCAGATAGAGGAACGGGAAATAGGCGATGACGGAAACCAGCACGCCGGCCCACAGGCCGTGCAGCCTGGGCACCATGGTGATCCATGCGTAGCTGTGCACGAAAGCCGGGATGGCGAGCGGCGCCACGCACAGCCAGGCCCAGAGCCGGGCGCCAGGCAGGTCGCTGCGCTCGGTCAGCCAGGCCAGCGCCACCGACAGCACGACGGTGATCGGCACGGCCAGCAACACCAGCAGGACCGTGTTGACCAGAAGTTCGCCGACACGCGGCCGGAAGACCAGAGCCGAGACTGTTTCCCAACCGGTCTGCACCGCGATCCAGATGATGAAGGCCAGCGGCAGCAGCGCCAGCAGCGAAACGAAGATGGCGGCGATGACCAGCCAGGGTGCCGCGCGTCGCCGAGCCCTTCGGGCTGTGCCCGCAGGCAGGCCCGAGCGCGCGAGATCGACCGCAGACTGCATCAGGTCAGACGCCGCGCCGGTGCCGTCCAGCGGCAGCAGTTGAAGGACCGCAATTGCGGTCGGGAACACAGCGTGTCGTCATCGACGAATGCCATCTCGAAAAACAAAATCACTCCCGCGGAAGGCCAATTCCCGCGGGAGCGTGGTTGGTTGTCCTTTTAGGAGGAATGGCAACTAAAGCAAGCCGGCTGCCGTCATCAGGTCGGTGACCTTCTTGGAGTTCAGCGTCGTGGCATCGACCTTGGGTGCCTGGAGATCGGCCAGCGGCACCAGCTTCGGATTGGACTCGGCACCCTTGCCGACCGCGTATTCGAAAGAATCGCCAGTCTTCAAGATCTCCTGGCCGCCCTTGCCGGTCACCCACTTGAGGAACGTCTGGGCTTCCTTCGGATGCTTGCTCGAGGCCAGCACGCCGCCGCCGGAGATCGAAACGAATGCGCCCGGATCCTGGTTCTTGAAATAATGCAGTTCGACATTCTTGCTGTTTTCGCCGGTCTTGGCCTGATCGCCGAAATAGTAATAGTGGTAGATCACGCCGCCTTCGATCTCACCGGCATTGACCGCCTTCATCACCGTGCTGTTGCCCTTGTAGGCGGTGAAATTCGTCTTCATCGCCTTCAGCCAGTCCGCGGTGGCGGCCTCGCCCTTGAGCTGCAGCAACGCGCTGACAATGGCCTGGAAATCGGCGCCCGACGGCGAGGCGGCCCAACGGCCCTTCCAGCTCGGATCGGCGAGATCCAGCATCGACTTGGGAAGCTGGTCGGCCGTCAGCTTGGTCTTGTTGTAGGCAAAGACGGTGCTGCGTGCGGCGACGCCGACCCATTTGCCGCTGGCCGGCTGATAGTCGTTGGGAACCTGCGCCAGCGTGTCGGCGTCTACCGGCGCGAACAGGCCGGCACTTTCGACCAGCGCCATGGCAGGCGAGTTTTCGGTCAGGAACACGTCGGCGGGCGAGGCAGCGCCTTCGGCGACGATCTGGTTGGAGAAGTCGCTGTCGCCGCCATTGCGGACAGTGACCTTGATGCCGGTTTCCTTGGTGAAGCCTTCGGCCCACGCCTTGGTCAGGTTCTCGTGCTGTGCGTTGTAGACAATGATGCCACTATCTTCCGCCATCGCCGGGCCGGCGATCAGGCTAATTGCCAGCGCGGTGGCGCCGACGAGGGTGGAAAGAGCATATTTCATGGCATTGTCCTCGATCTCGGGGGGCTTGCGTCTGTCACGGCTGCACCTATCAATACCTGACAGGGATAGTCAACATTGTCTTGCCTATTTTAATCAAGCGCCGAGACGCAAACTTTCGTGATTTGCCGGTAATTTGGCTTGGACATTATTTCGCCGGCCACGTAACAAATCACTGCCGAGACGCGAAAATCGGGGAGTAACTCTTGTGACCGGCAAGGATGAGGCCGAGCTTTCCCGGCTGATGCGGGCCGCGATCGCGGGAGACGAAAAGGCTTACGTCGACTTTCTGCACCGGATTGCCGCGCTGGTTCGCGGTTTTGTCAGGCGCAAGATCGTGCAGGGCGGGGTCGATCCCGAGGATGTCGTGCAGGAAACCTTGCTGGCCATTCATGTGAAACGACATACCTGGCGCCAGGATGCGCCGGTGTTGCCGTGGGTCTATGCGATTGCCCGCTTCAAACTGATCGACGCGTTCCGGCGGCGCGGACGGCGCATCGAGATCGATGTCGACGATATCGCCGAGACCTTCGCCGAACCGGAACAGGAGAGCGTCAGCGAACGCGACATCAACCGGGCATTGGACGGCCTGTCACCGGCACAGCGTTCCGTGGTCTCTGCCGTGTCGGTGGAGGGGCGGTCGATCGGCGAGACGGCGGCCAGGTTCGGCATCAGCGAGACGGCGGTGCGGGTGTCGCTGCATCGGGGGCTTGCCGCGATAGCCAAGCGATTCGGGCAGGGGCGATTCGGGCGGGAATGACATGAGGACGGACGATCTCATCAAGGCCCTGGACGCCGATGCCCGCAGCAAGGCGATGCCGCTGCAATCGGCCTGGTGGATGGCCGCCGGTGCGGCAGCAGTTGTCGCGGCCATCATTTTCCTGCTGACGATCGGCCCGCGCCCCGACTTCATGGCGGCCGCGCACACGATGCGCTTTCTCTCCAAATTCGTCTTCACCATCGTGCTTACCGTCAGCGCATTTGCCCTGATCCGTGCCTTGTCGACACCCGGTGCGCCGACCGGCAGGGCAATGGCTGGGATGGTCGCCGCGCCGCTGTTGGTGGCCTTGGCTGTGGTTCTTGAGCTGTTCGCCGTGCCCGAGGCGGACTGGGGCACAAGGATGGTCGGCTCCAACATGATGATCTGCATGGGCTTCATTCCGCTGATCGGCATTGGCCCGCTTGCCATTTTCCTATGGATGCTACGCTACGGCGCGCCGACACGGCCGGTGCTTGCCGGTGCGGTCGCGGGCCTGCTTGGGGGCGGGCTGGCGGCAACCTTCTACGCCGCGCACTGCTTCGACGATTCGCCGCTTTTCGTCGCCACCTGGTACACAATAGCGATCGCGATCCTCGCGCTGCTTGGCGCGCTCGGCGGGCGGTTTTTCGTGCGCTGGTAGTGCGGCGCCCGGAGCGGTTCACGGAAACGCCGAACCGCTCCATCTTTTTGTTTGACGCAATTCCGGACGGAAAGCGCTTCACACTTTTCCTGGAATTGCTCCGTCGCGCCCCCTGCTCACCGATCCTTAATCATGCCGGCAATTGTTTGTCGGTTACTGATCGCGCCGGCATGCCGCACGCAACCATTCTTTAAAATCGATCCGCCAAGGTCGGCGGGACAACATGCGTTTGCGCACGGGGGTGGCACGTATCGTGATGGGGCGAGGATTGACCGGCCGAAGATCTTTTGGGCACGCAGGGTTGGTGCTGCTCGTGGCCGGCCTTTGTGTTGGGGCAGCCTCGATTCTGCTGTCGCGACTGGATCCCGGCACCGAGGTGCTGAAATTCTGCCTGCAGATATCGGTGGCGGTGGCGGTGGGTGCGCTTTGCCTCGCAGCCCTGTTCAACCGCCGGATCAGCAAGGACCGCCGGCAGATCGCGGAGAGCGAGCAGCGCTTCCGCCGCGCCATGGAGGATTCGGCGATCGGCATCGCCGTTGTCGGCCTCGACGGGCGCATTCTCCAGACCAATCCGGCCTTTGCCGCCATGCTCGGCTACAGCCGCGAGGAGATCGAGGCGCTGACCTTCTTCCAGATCACGCATCCCGACGATATCCAGATCGGCCGGGAAACGATGGCTGGTCTGAAGGCGGGCACGGTCAATTCCTTCCACTTCGAGAAACGCTATCTCAGGAAGGATGGCACACCCGTTTGGGCGCATCTTGCGGGCTCCGTCATCCGCGACGAAAGGAGCGGCCGTCCGCTCTATCTCGTCTCGCAGATCGAGGACATCGACGCACGCAAGCAGGCCGAGGCGCGCATTGCCGAAGCGGAAACGCGCTGGAATTTTGCGCTTGCCGGCGCCGGCCAGGGCGTCTGGGATCTCGACATGCGCAAGGGCGGGACGACGTACTCCGAGACCTGGGGCAAGATGCTGGGCTTTGAGGATGGCGAGCTCGACGGTGATCCCAACCGCTGGCTGACGATGATCCATCCCGACGATCGCGAGACCGTCGCCGAGGCGGATCGCGCCCATCTCGACGGCAACACGCCCTACTTCGAAGCCGAATTCAGGATGCGCCATAGGGATGGCCACTGGATATGGATCCTCGACCGCGGCAAGGCCATCGAGCGTGACGAGGAGGGGCGGCTGGTCAGGGCCATCGGCAGCCTGACCGACATCACCCGGCGCAAGGAGGCGGAAGCACGCCTCACCGTATCGGCGGCGATGCTGGCCGATGAGAAGGAGCGGCTGAGGGTGACGCTGCAGTCGATCGGCGATGCAGTCATCTGCACCGATGCCGCAAACCGCGTCACCTTCATGAACCCGGTCGCCGAAAAGCTGACAGGGGTTGCCGGCGGCGAGGCCCTCGGCAAGATGCTTGGCCACGTCTACTGGGCGGTCGACGAGGAGACGGGGCACAGGATCGGCGTCACCCGGCCGACCATCGGCAGCCAGGCGCCTGCCGACCAGAACAGTCGAGCCGTCCTGATCCGGCGCGACGATACGCGCTGCAGCATCCGTCAGGTGGTGTCGCCGATCATCAACGAGCGAAACGAATTCTGCGGACTGGTCATCGTCTTCCAGGACTTCACCGATGCGCGCGCGCTGCAGCGTCAGCTTGCCCATGCGGCCGCACATGACGCACTGACCGGCCTTGCCAATCGCTCGAACTTCATCCGCGCCATGGAGGAACTGGTCGATCAGGCCCGCAAGGAAGGCACCTCGGGCAGCGGACATCAGTTCATGTTCATTGACCTCGACCACTTCAAACTGGTCAACGACACCGGCGGCCACGCAGCCGGCGACGCCTTGCTCAAGCGGGTTGCCGAGGCAATTCGCGGCGTGCTTAGTCCCGAAGACATGGTCGCGCGCCTGGGCGGCGACGAATTCGCGGTCATCCTGAAATCGGGTTCGGCTGCCGGCGCCAAGATCGCGGCGCGTTCCATCATCGATGCGATACGCGGCCTGGACTTCGCCTGGGATGGCCGTCCTCACGTAATCGGCGCCAGCATCGGCTTGGCTGCGATCGGCGCCAGTTGCGGCGAGGTCGACGAGATCATCGCCAGGGCCGACGCCGCTTGCTATGCGGCCAAGGCGGCCGGCCGCGGCTGCGTTTGCGTGGCGCTGGACGGCGAGGTCATGGACGACAGGACGGAACCGCCCGAGCCGCTGGCCGCGGCCTCGTGATCCCGGCCGATCAGCCTCAGACCTGATTAGCGCGTCGGAACGGGATGCTCGCCGCGATAGTCGTAGAAGCCGCGCCCGGTCTTGCGGCCGAGCCAGCCGGCCTCGACATATTTGACCAGCAGCGGGCAGGGACGGTATTTCGAATCCGACAGGCCGTCATGCAGCACCTGCATGATCGACAGGCAGGTATCCAGCCCGATGAAATCGGCCAGCTGCAGCGGGCCCATCGGATGGTTGGCGCCGAGCCGCATGGCGGTGTCGATGGCGTCGACCGAGCCGACACCCTCATAGAGCGTGTAGATCGCCTCGTTGATCATCGGCAGCAGGATGCGGTTGACGATGAAGGCCGGGAAATCCTCCGAGACCGTGATCGTCTTGTCGAGCTGCTTCACATAGGTCTTCGCCGCCTCGAACGTCTGGTCCTCGGTGGCGATGCCGCGCACCAGCTCGACCAGCTTCATCAGCGGCACCGGGTTCATGAAATGGATGCCGATGAAGCGCTCCGGCCGGTCGGTCTGCGCGGCAAGCCGCGTGATCGAGATCGACGAGGTGTTGGTCGCCAGGATGGCTTCGGGATTAAGCTGCGGACAGAGCTGTGCGTAAATCTTGCGCTTGACCGTCTCGTCCTCGGTCGCGGCCTCGATCACCAGATCGGCGCCGGCAAGATCGGCCATCGCCGGGGCGGAGGCGATGCGCGCCATCGCTTCGTTGCGCACCTTCTCGTCGAGCTTGCCTGACCCTACCTGGCGGGCCATGTTGCCGCTGATGGTGGCGATACCCTTCTCGATGCGGTCGGGCGATATGTCGTAGATCAGCACCTTGTAGCCCGAAAGGGCGGAGACATGGGCGATGCCGCCGCCCATCTGGCCCGCGCCGATGATGCCGATCGTCTCGATCTTGCTCATTACACCGATCCCGTCAAAAGGCCTTTGCGGCCTGCTTTTTGTGCGGTGCAAACTAAAAGGGCGGGGCGACTTCGTCTACCCCACCCCTCACTATTTAATACGCTTTGGCAGACAGCGTCAAAGCGCCTTTTGCAGTTCCGGCAGGATGACGAAGAGGTCGCCGACGAGGCCGTAGTCGGCGACCTGGAAAATCGGTGCCTCCTCGTCCTTGTTGATGGCGACGATGACCTTCGAATCCTTCATGCCGGCGAGGTGCTGGATGGCGCCGGA
>NZ_JBFUCU010000018.1:0-104480 GCF_056405075.1 Mesorhizobium sp. P2_A12 | reverse complement strand
GTGTTCTTGTAGCCGAAACGCTGCTGCAATTCGCCCCGCGCATAGGGGCTGATCACCATGCCGTTGCTTAGCGTGTAATCGCCATAGATGCCGGGCTCGAACTTGATCGCGCCAAAAGAAAGCCGGCTCTTGCCGAACTCGTTGCCGCCGCTGTCGGTGTAGGGATCGCCACGGAACGAAACGCCAAGCAGGCCGCCTCGCAGATCGAAACGGGTACGCTCGCCCAGCTTGAAGATGTGGCCGACCGATGCCGTCACCGCATAGCCCTGGGTGTCATAGCTGCCGGTGGTGCCGAGCACGCCGTTCGTCACATCGCTTCCGCCGATGAAGCCGGAAGCGGAGACCAGCGCGTAGTTGAAGTTCTTGCGGAACAGCGCGTAGCCGCCGAACATGCCGGCCTTGTTGGTGCCTTCGCCGATGGCGTCAAATCCCCGGAACCCGCCGAGGTTGACATCGGTCGAGGCATAGCCGGCGAAAACGCCGAGGTTCAGGCCATACTCATTGTCGAACTGGAAGTGTTTGGCGGCATTGAAATCCAGGCTGATGGCGGCCGAAAAATCATTGGCATCGAAGCTCGGGCCGGGGCCATTCAAACCACCGCCACTGATGTCGTAGCCGTCATGCTCGGTATGGGCGAACTGGCCGGAGGCGAAGACGCCGAAACTGGACGAAACCGGCACCATTGCACCCCCGGTTGCGGGCGAGAGGTTGAGGTCAGCATCGAGCGCATCACGGTTTATGCCGTAGAGAGCGTCGATTGCCACCGTGACAGCGCCGGCGTTGGTGGCGCTGGTGGGCGCCGCGGCAATACCGAAATTGGCCGGCGTGGCACGCAGGAACAAGCCATTCGGGCCAGCTACGATTTCATAGGTGAAAAGCGAACCCGGCGTGCCGGGAGTGCCTTCGACTTTGAAGGTCCCGGCAATCGGTCCGCCGGTCGAGACGATGAGCGGGATATCGGTCGCCTGGGCGAATTGCGGCGTGCCCAACAGATTGACGATGATGGTGTTGACGCCGGTGGCCGAAAACGGGTTGGCAACGAGTTGATCCGACTGAAGCGTCTGCTGGTTTATGTCGAGGCTGATCCTGGCGCCGTTGAGGGTGAGGCCGCCGAGCGTCGTCAAGACGTCGTCGGCGACACCGTCCTTCATGCTGATCAGCGAATTCGTCGTCGCGATGATCGAACCAGACATGGTGATGTTGCCGTTGATGAACAGCGTCGAGCCGTTGCCGAGGTTGAGCTGGTTGATGCCTTGCGTGCCACCGCTGAAGCGGAGCGTGGAAGCGTCGGCCGAAAAATTGTCGAAGCCGGTGAAGTTCTGGCTCTTGCCGCCGGCAGCGAGGTCGGTGCTGGTGACGGAACCATTGGCGCCCGTTCCGCTGAACAGGACCCCGTCGGCAAGGCTGAGCGGATCGACCGTACCCACATTGTCGATGATCAGCGTGTTGGCGCCGATTCCGGTGATGTTGCCGTCAATCGTGCCGCCGGAGAGATGGACGTGGTCTGCGTCGATGCCACCCTCGATGGTGCCGCCCGAAACTGAAACCTGGTCGAATCCGGCACCGCCGCTGACACTGCCGTGGATGGTGCCGCCGGAGACGGCTACGATATCATCACCGTCGTCGCCAGTTACGTTCCCAGTGATGGTGCCGCCGCTGACGGTCATCGTATCGTTGCCCGTGCCGCCGTTGACCGAACTGCCGATGGTGCCGCCCGAGATACTGATATGGTCATCGCCGTCATTGCCGGAAACCGACCCAGCGATCGTTCCGCCGCTGATGGTGATTGTATCGTTGCCGAGATCGCCGATGATTTGACCGGTTACTACACCGCCGGATACCAAAATCCGATCGTTGCCGTCATTGCCTTCGATGAAACCGTTTATCGTGCCGCCGCGCAGATCGATCGTATCATTGCCCGCGCCGCCGCTCACGGCGCCGCCGAGCGTGCCGCCGGTCATCAGGAAGCTGTCGTCGCCATCTTCCAGGCCGACAGAATCGGTGCCGTCCCCACCCTCACCAAGATCGACGCCAATACTGGCGTTGCCTGAGATCGTAACCTTGTCGTTCTGGCTGCCGGCGAAAATCGAACCGTCAATCCTGCCGCCGCTCACGTCAAAGGTGTCGCCGCCGCCACCGCCGAAAACCGAACCGGTCACACGGCCTGCGGTCATTTTGAAAATATCGGCGCCGTCGCCAAGGTCGACGATCCTCGGAGCTGCCGTCGTCCCGACGGTGCCGCCGTTGATGTTGACGGTGTCGTTGCCTTCGTTGCCGAATATGCTGCCGCCGATCGTGGCCTTGCCGCCGACCGTTATCGTGTCGTTTCCGATATCTCCATCGACGTAGAGATCGACCGCGGCATTGCCGTTGATCGTGATCTGGTCGTCGCCCGCGTTTCCGGTCACATAGCTGTGGATCGCGCCTCCGCTGATAACCAGCGTGTCGTTGCCACCGTCACCGCTCAGACTGCCTTCGAGGATGCCACTGGTCATGGTGAATTGGTCGGCGCCGTCGCCAAGCCCGATGGCACCTCCTGCTTCCGAATCGCCGTAAACTATGGCGCCGTTCTTGATGGTGACGATATCGGCGCCGCCATTGGTGAAAACAGATCCGGTGACAACGCCGCCGGCCCCATCGACGACGCTTGTATTGCTGCCAATGGTGATGGTGTCGATGCCATCTCCGCCGAAGACCGAACCGTGAATTTCACCGCCGGTCATCTCCAGCGAATTATTGCCTTCGCCAAGGTCGATGTCCTGAATGCTGCCGGCGTGGATGATGACCTTGTCATCGCCCGCCCCTGTATTGAGATTGGCCATGACGTTGGGGGCGAATGGCTCGCCTTCGGAATCCCCGTAGGACATCTCAAACTGGTCGTTGCCGCCAAGGAGTTGGACGGTCCCCGCTCCCGGCTCCAAGGTGGTCGTTACCTCCGACGTTATCGGCGGCAGGCCACTGACGTTGGGCGTAGCCGTAATGTTGTCCAGGATGCCGCCAACCATGTTTACAATGTCGTCGCCATTGCCGTCATAATTGTTGACGACGACAGTCGAAGAGCTGTTGTCTTGCCCTTGGTAACCCTTGAACCCTGTCGTGAATGCGCCGTTGATGTCCTGGACATTTCCGGTTGTTGTGCACTTGACCGTGACCGACGTCGTTTCGAACGTCGTCACGGCCGAGATGCCTGAGCCGACCGTTGTCGCGGTGCCGCTCGCGGCAGCGGAGCAGGCTGCCGCGCCAGATATTTGGAAAGTAGATGCTGCCGCCAACGCGAGCAGCGAAACACCTGCCAACTGATAGGCCTCGCGCGGCACTCTCATTCGACTCCACCTTACGAGAAATCGATACCGTCACGAATTAAGGCAATTAAGATAGGTCCCCGACCCATCTGATGGGGCTCGTCGACTTGCTTGACCTTGAGTGTACGTGGCGGGCTGCTCTGCGGCAATGGTTAGACGTTCGCCCTCGGACCACTATAAGGCCATCTGTGGCGAGAAGGTCACTATAGAAAAGCTCAAAGCGAGCTTTTTACACCCATGTTCACAGTTCAAAGGGCACATCTTAGAGATCAGAATAGGCCGCGGAAACGGTCAGGTCTCCCGCATGAGCAACCTTGCGATTGTAGCTTGCCCATATTTCGCCGCCACACTGCTGCGCCCAGCGGTGACAGAAAGAAAAATCGGTGGGCAAATCCACGTCCGGCGTCACGATCTTTGAAAACGGCGTCAGAAAGCTCTCGAACTGGGCGGTGTATTTGTTGTTTCTGTAGCGGGTCCGGTTCACCGTTTCGGGCAGTTTCTCAATTATGGTCGTCACGCAGTCACGGGAAATCAAAAAAATACCCGTGCCACATAGCGATACCCGGACAAAGCCGCCCATCTCCTGCCGCGGTTCAATGATGGTTCCGAGGAACTCCAAACTCCGTGCAAAGGCCTTGTCGAAGGGCAATTTCGACAGTGAGTGAAGTTTGCGAAGATCGACCAGGCGCCGGGGATACAAAGTGCCGACCACCGGCTTGTCCAGCGCCAGCATCGCCGCGATGAGATCGGGCGCAAAGCCCATGTCGCTGTCGATCATCAGGATGTGACTGCAATCCGGCTTGTTGTAGTAGAAATTGGTCAGCAGATAGTTCCGGGAAAACGGGATATCCGTGTACTCGATTTCCGACAGCGCGAAGGTGTAGCTGGACAGGCTCTTGTGGGTCAGGGCCGCGAAGAGGCTGCGAACGAAGACGCTTTTGTAGGCTGCTCCATAAACCGGCAGCGCAAGGTTGATCTTGATCGGCATCGCGTCCTCCTCAGTCCATCCGAGAGCATACAAACCCGTTTTCCCTATCTTTGACATGATTCTTGGTATAAATTTTTGCTGGCCTTTGGCGGCACGGGGTCCATACGCTCAGGCATGACTGTGTTTGCGTGGGGGGTGCGCTTCGAAGGTTGCAAGACCAGGATTGACGCAGACCGGAACGGGCATACTGATATGACCCATTGCCACAAACTCCTGCTTCGCATCCCGCTGCTTCTGCTTCTCGTGCTTCTTGGCTGGGCCGGCGCTCGCGCCGCGGTCGAGCAGAACCCGTCGCCGCAGCCCCGCAACCGGCTGGCGATCGTCATCGGCAATTCGAACTATCAAAGCACCCGCCTAGAGCATCTCCCCAACGCGGCAAACGATGCGACACGGCTTTCGGAGAGCCTGAAGCGGCTGAATTTCGAAGTCCTGACGGGAACCGATCTTTCGACCGAGGGTTTCGCCAAACTGCTTCGAGACGCCGATGCAAAGTTGCCGACCGCCAGTGCAGTTTTGATCTTCTATGCCGGCCATGGCGTGCAGTTGAATGGTGAAAACTACCTGCTCCCGGTCGATACGCCCGACCCCGAAAGCCTGGAAAAACTGGTGGCCAGCGCCATCAAGCTGAATGACGTCATCGCCAGGTACGCGCGCCGGGACCGCCAGACATTCATATTCCTGGACGCGTGCCGTAACAATCCGCTCGGTCCCGGCGCCGGTGCGGGCAATGGTCTGGCGCAAGTCGACGTCGGTGAAAACACGTTCGTTGCCTTTGCCACGCAGCCCGGCAATGTCACGGCCGATGGCGGCGGCGAGAACAGCCCGTTCACCGTTGCGTTGCTGAAGAACCTCGAGATCCCCGGACTGAGCGTCTCCGACATGATGATCCGCGTCCGCAATGAAACCGAAGCATTGACGGTCGGCCGTCAAGTTCCGTGGGATCAATCGAACCTGCGCGAGCAGTTCTATTTCACGGAGCAGCAGGCACTCGATCCGGCACAGTTGAGCGCAAGCCTTTCGCGAATTCTGGCGGACCCCATCGCCAAGAAGAGATTGCAGGTCGAGCTTGCCTCCAGCGACCTGCAAACTGCCGTGCTGGTCGTCGGGCAGACGTTGCGGTCGGTCGAGATTCCCGCACCATCAACCGGGGTACCTGAGCCGGTTGGCACTCAGGTCGCCAATCTGTCGCCAACTGAAAGCGTTGAAGATGCTCGCCAAAACGTCGTCTCCGGCCTCGAAACCCTCATTGTCGGCGCATCGCCGGGCGAAGCGGAAAAGGACAAGGCTGGCGATCTTGCGCGCAGCATTCAGACGGAACTTCGTCGCCTGGGTTGCTACCGGATGCAGGTTGACGGCGATTGGGGCACCGGCTCCATCCGCGCCCTCACCGACTATTACAAAAACACCAAACAGGTTACGTCGACGATGGAGCCGACCGTCGGACTGCTCGGCGATCTCTTTCTGCGCTCCGGCAGAATTTGCAAGCAGCCGGTCATCGTAAAGGCCAAGCCGGCTAAGGTCGCGTCGGATGCCGGCCCGTCGCAAACCGGCTCCGGCCGCAAGACCGCGAAACGCTCGCAGGCCGCCCCGCAACGCCCAGCAGCGCCCCCGCCGGACATTGGTGCGGGCATAGGCATTGGTGGCGTGTTCTAGGGATATTGGCGGTCAGGCGCGCTTCTTTGCCGCCCCTTGATTGCATGCTTATGGTGCCGACATTTGCGCTGACATCACGGAGTCCGGCCGCCACTTCGCTGTGCAAATCCGTGTCCGAACGACCCCGCCTAGACAATCCAATCGTGCAACGAGTAGGCATGGATGTAGTCGATCTGCATCTCCGCAGGTGTCGCAAGCCCGTCGGCGGGCGTTCCCGCGATGCCGCCAACCGCGAGATCGACCAGCATATACATCGGCTCGTGCATGTCGGCAGGCGTTGGGGCATGCGCGACTTCGACGTTGTCGAAATACCAGACGAGTTCGTTTTCCGTCCACAGCACCCCGTATTTGTGGAACCCTTCGGTATCCGCGACATAGGGCGTGGAGGATACTGTCGTATGAGTTCCCGTCTCGTTCGTGTGGCTTGTCAGAAGGAGCTTGTTTGGATCCTGACCGGTCATCTCTATGGCGTCCAGCTCCGGGGGCCAGGAGCCGTCCGCCGGCAGAAGCCAGAAGGCCGGCCACGCGCCCTGTTTTTCGGGCATGTCGGCCCGAATTTCGAAATAGCCATAGGTCTGCGCGAAGGAGTCGTGCGTCGTCAGCAAACCTGACGTGTATTGGTAGTTGTTTATGTAGGGCTTGATAGCGTCAGGGGCCTTGGCGGCGGTAATCGTGAGAACACCGTTCTCGATACTGAACGGCTTGACGGAACTCGTCGGGGCGTAGTTGGCATCGATATACCATTGAAGCTCGCCGTTGCCGGTGAGCGAGCTGCCGCTGGCGCCTCCCCACCAGAAGTTCGTGTTCCAGGTGCCGCTCGAGCCATTCCGCAGGTTCAGTGTGTTGAACTCGTCCGCGAAGGTGAGTTGCAGATGCGACCTGTCCAAGGCGAGATCGAACTGGCTTGCGGCGAACTGGTCGATCGTCTTGTTGGCGAAGACGAGGAACTCGTTGCCGGACAGATCAAGTCGGACATTCGCTCCCGACTGGACCATGTTGGCGTGCACCTGCTCGAAGGAGGTGAAGCCGTAGCTCCCGACGCGCACCGTATCGTCGGCGCTGAAGTCCAGGATCAGGTCACTACCGTTGCCGGGGGCGACGACGAAGATGTCCGCCCCGGAGCCGCCCTTGAGAACGTCGTCCCCCTTCAAACCGTCGAGCGTCTGTTGGCCGGACCCGCCGGTGATGATGTTGTTCAGGTCGTTTCCGAAAGCATAGTGCTTGTCGCCCGTGACCGTGAGGTTTTCGAAATGCGCCGGGAGCCTGTAGTTCATCCAGGTCGAGATGGTGTCGACACCCTCGTTGGCCAGCTCGACCGCCTTGTTCTTCGTGGAATACAGATAGTAGATATCATCGCCCTTCCCGCCATACATCGTGACGCTGACGTTGCCGTCGCCATAGAGCGAGTCGTTGTAGATGCTGCCATAAAGCGCCGGGCCTGAATTCGTGGCCGAGTACCATTTTGTCGAGGATCCGCTGTAGGGGAGTGGAACGCCATAGGCGTTCAGGACGGTGGTCATTGTGGTCTTGCTCCTCGACTCGATGCCAGCCACAGCATCTATGGAGGGTACGAGAAGCCAATGTCTTTTTTGGTCTTCGACTTAGGAGGGTTACCGAAAGCTTAACGCCAGCTTACTGCTGTTCCGCAAACACCCGATCACCATCCCAAGCCCACGGGCGCGCTCGCCGCCCGCGGTGACGGCCTCGAGCCTCTTTGCCATGTTGCGCGACGTTGGCTTTCAAATCGATCGGGACGAGAGCTGGGGCAAACGCCTTCTGGTGGACGCTTCATCAACCACCATGGCTAGGACGAAGATGGGCCTTGCCTACGGGCTCGTACCCACCTGAGGGATCGGCAGCCAACATCGATCAAGTGCGGCAGCGCGTGGGCATCTACACAAAAACGTCATTGTACCCGAACCCCTTGTAGCAGCCACCTGCTACCGGCGACCCGAACTTAGGTGCTATGTGATATGGGTGGCGAACCTCACCGAGGCGAGGTAGGGTTCACCTCAAGAGAAGAAAAAGTGAGCCGTACCCTCGGCCAAGCCGAGCGAATCTGGGAGGATTCATGGTTGAGATCATCTCCAAGCGGGATGGCCCGCGGCGCGAGGATGTCCAGGTCAAAAGACTGATCGAGCAGAACCGCTCGACCATCGTCCGTCTTGCCGACCAGATCAGCGGCGGCGGCTATTCGGCTTCGAGACAGCCACGCCAGCAACCCAAGGCGGAAGGCCTGATCATCCATGTCGGCGGTAGCGCGGCAACCGCCTCCGAAGCGAGCCCGTCCATCCGTGTTACCATGAACGGCCGTGTGATCTCCAAGGATCAGAACACCGGCCGTCAGCTTCATCATATCGGCGACGTCCGCAACCGGAATGGCGACCAGATTTTCGTCCTGGCAACGAGGCAGAACGGGTTTTTCTCGCCCATCGACGAAACCATCGCCGAGGCCCTTGCCGAACTGGATGGATCCCGGCTCACCGCGACCTATACCGAAGACCAGCTTGCCGCCGACATCGGTGCGAAACTCGGCATCGACTGACGACCGGCATTCGGGCGTCCCTGCGCGTCCAATCCGCGACAGCATACAGAAATGGCATACCTCAAAGGTACTGTGATGGCTGAATGAGACACGCGAACGGCCCCGATCAGACGAAGACCGATGCTCTTCCGGCGCGCCCTGCAATGGCTACCGGACAATTGTTCCTGGACAACATCGACTATGACGAGCGCGCCACCATGCGCGCCTGGGAGAGTTTTCTTTCCGACGAGCCGACTTGCGCCCGCGATCCGGTCCACGTCCGCTCGCTGATCCACGATTCCTGGTACCGCAGCGCCACCGGCGGCATCAATGCGCAGGGCATCGAAGCGCCGCTGAGCAGTGATCGAAACGAGATCGAATACCTGACCCGCGCCAATGCCGAACTGCTTTCGGCGGCGAGGCGGTCATTCGCGTCGCTCGGCCAGTTGCTGGACGGAACGGGAGCGATGCTGGTGCTTGCCGACAGCGATGGCGTGCTGATCGACGCCATCGGCGACAAGAAGACACTGCATGACGGCATGGACATCCATCTGGCCGTCGGCGGCAAATGGAACGAGGATGCCGTCGGAACCAACGGCATCGGCACCGCGCTGTGGACCGGCCAACCGATATTCGTCCACGCGGCCGAACATTTCTGTGCCGGCATCAAGTCCTGGACCTGTGCCGGCGCCCCGATCCGCGATCCCCTGGACGGCAAGATCATCGGCGTTGTCGACCTGTCGGGCTATTCGCCGATCTTCCGGCCGCACAACACGGCGCTCGTCGCAGCCACCGCCAGGCAGATCGAAAAGGCTCTCGCCGAACAGCAGCAGGAGCAGCGCACGCGCCTGCTCGAAGCCTTTATTTCCTCGGCGCCCAGCTACCGCCGGAAAGATGGGTTGGTGATTGTCGATCATCGTGGCCGCGCGATTTTCTGCAACAACGTGCCCAACGGCGACGCGACGGAGATGATGGACGGACCGATGGAGCCGGGCCGCGGTCGCTGGCTGATGAACCTGCCGGCCTCAGGCTCGGAGACCGATCTCGCCAACGCGCTGCCGGCGCATCTGCGATCTTGCCATGTCACGCCGCTGAAGCTGGATGGCGACCTTCGTGGCGCCGCTCTGGTGTTTCCCTCCGTACCGGCCGTCTCCAGCATGACGGTGATGCGTCGGGAGGGGGACAAACACCTGCAGGCAGCCGCAGCGATGATCATCGGCGAAAGCGAAAAATTGCTGGCCGCCGTCGATATCGCTTCCCGGGTGGCCGGATCGAACGGTGTTACCTCGCTGCTGATAGAAGGCGAAACCGGTGTCGGCAAAGAGCTGTTTGCACGGCTTGTCCATGCCGGCAGCCGGCGCACCGAAAACGACCCGTTCATCGCCATGAACTGTGGCGCAATCACCAAGGAACTGTTCGGCAGCGAATTGTTCGGCCACGTGGGCGGAGCCTTTACCGGAGCTTCGCGGGACGGCAAGCCGGGCATCTTCGAACTCGCCAATGGCGGCGTGCTCAGCCTTGACGAAATCGGCGAGTTGCCGCTCGAAATCCAGCCATTCCTGTTGCGTGTCCTGGAGGAGCGCGTGGTTCACCGCATCGGCGACTCGAGGGGCCGGCCGGTGGACGTGCGACTGGTCGCCTCGACCAATCGCGATCTCAAGCAGGAAGTCGCGGACGGACGCTTCCGCAGCGATCTCTATTACCGCATCGGCGCGGTCTCGATTCATGTCCCGGCGCTGCGCGAGCGCGGCGACGACGTGCTGTTGCTGGTCGAGCATTTCAATCGTCAGATCGCAAGACTGGCGGGCACTGATCCGTTGGCGTTTTCAAACGAGGCACTCGACGCGCTGCTGGCCTATCGCTGGCCGGGCAATGTGCGCGAATTGAAGAACCTGGTCGAGCGCCTGCATATACTGGCGCGCGACGGCACGATCGGACTCCAGGACCTTCCTGGAGAAATCAGTGCGGACAATCGCAACACCATGGCCATGCACAGCGACCATCCCACGACCATGCTGGAAGCACCCGTGTGTACATTCGAGGATGGAGAACGACAGGCGATCAAGAATGCGCTTGTCGTGGAGGGCGGCAATCTCAGCAAGGTCGCGCTGAGGCTCGGCATTTCGCGGCCGACGCTTTATCGCAAACTCGGCCAATACGGCATCCGGCGCGGTTTCCTCTAAAGCGCGTCGCGGGTCACTTTTGGGCGACATGCACTAGATCCAATCATCGGCAAAAAACCCGCGGCATTCGCGCCGCGGGTCGGGGAAAGTTCGGCGACCGAAACCGCCTTCAGGGCACGATGACGCCGCGGCCGGTGAACCGGCGGTTCTTGAAATCGTCGAGCGCGGTGTTGATGCTGGCGAGATTGTACTCGGTGTAGTGCATCTTCACCTTGCCGTCGGCGTTGAGCTCCATCAGTTCGACAAGCTCGGTGAAATTGCCAACCAGGCTGCCGCCGATATTGATCTCCTCGATGACGAGATGCGCGGTCGGTACGTTGATGTTACCGCCATAGCCGACGACGAACAGCTGCCCGCCCTTGCGCACCATCTTCCAGCAGATGTTCTCGACACCGAGTTCGCCGACGAAGTCGATCACCACATGCGCGCCGCCGCCGGTGATCTGGCTGACCTCCTCGACGACGTTTGGCCCGCCATCGAGGATGAAGTCGGCGCCAAGGTCCTTGGCCAGCACCCGCGCCGCCGGCTCGCGATCGACGGCGATGATGCGGCATCCCGAAATCGCGTGCAGCGATTGCAGCGCGATATGACCGAGCCCGCCTATGCCGAGCAGCACGCAGTAACTCCCCGGCCGCAGCAGCTTTGCGGCGCGCTTGGCGGCGCGGTAAGCGGTGATGCCGGCATCGGCCAGCGGTGCCACTTCGATCGGCGTGATGTTGGCATTCAGCTTGATCAGCGAACGCTCGCTGGTGATGAAATATTCGGCGAAGCCGCCATTCATGCCAAGGCCGGGGAACTGGCCGTTGTCGCAATACATGTCCTCGCCATGGCGGCAGTTGAGGCAGATGCCGCATGAGCGGAAGGGGTGGCAGATCACGGCGTCGCCACGCTTGACCGATCTGACGCCGCTGCCAACCTCCTCGACCCAGCCGGCATTCTCGTGGCCCATGATGTAGGGCAACAGCGTGCCTTCGGGATCCATGGTCGGCTTCCACACGCCCTCGATGATGTGCAGGTCGGTACGGCAAAGGCCGGCGGCACCGACCCGCACGATCACCTCGTCGGGCGCGGTGATCGTCGGCGCCTTGACCTCCTCGATCCTGAGCTGGACGTTCATCTTCGGATCGTATTCGTACAGTCTGGCAGCTTTCATGGCTGTATCCTTTCAAAATGTCTGGATTGCTTCAGGCGCGGCCGAGCTTTTCGGAGCCGCCGCCACGTGCCGGTCCGGCCGTCGGATCCTCAGCCTCGGCGAGATCGCCAATCAGCGTTTCGGTGGTCAGGATCAGCGTCGCCACGGAAGCCGCGTTGGCGAGTGCTGTGTAGGTGACGCGGACGGGATCGATGATCCCCGCCTCGAACATGTTCTGATACGCGCCGGTTGAGGCGTTGTAGCCGTAGCCGCCGTTGATGCGGGTGACCTCGACCACGACGGCTTCGGGATCGGCGCCGGCATTGGCGGCGATGCGCCACAGCGGTCGCGACAGGACCGAGCGCACCAGGCGCACGCCCTCGGCGACATCGCCATCGACGCCAGCCGCGACCTTGTCGAGCAGCGGCGCGATCTGCGCGAGTGCCGAACCGCCGCCGGCGACGACGCCCTCTTCGGATGCGGCGCGCACCGCATTCAAGGAATCCTCGATCAGCTGGATGGTCCGCTTCTGCTCGACCGGTGTGACACCGCCGGCATAGAGGATCGCGGTGCCGCCGGAGAGCTTGGCCAGGCGTTCGCGCAGCTTGTCCTGGTCGATGTTCGGCTGCGAGGCTTCGTACTGCCGCTGCACCTGGGCGCGGCGCGAAGCGATTGCGGCATGGTCGCCGCCACCGCGAATGATCGAGGTGTAGGACGAACTGGTCTTCACCCGGTCAGCGGTACCGAGATCCTCGGCAGTGACGTCCTCGAGCCGGCCGCCGAGATCGCGGGCGATCACCTTGCCGCCGGTGATGATGGCCAGATCCTCCATCATCGCCTTGCGCCAGTGGCCATATTCCGGCGGATGGACGACGAGGTACCGTCCCGGTCCCTGCTTGCCGAGCAGCGTCACCACCACTTCCGGCGACATTTCCTCGGACACGACCAGCAGCGGCCGGCCGGCCTCGTCGGCAATGCGGCGAACCGCATCGAGTTGTCCGGGCTCCTTGATCTTGAGATCGGTCATCAGGATGTAGGGCCGTTCGAGAACAGCCTCCATCTTCTCCTGGTCCGTCATCATGTGATGCGAGAGATAGCCGCGTTCGAAAGACATGCCCTCGACGACATCGAGCGTGGTCTCGGTGGTGACGCTGAAGTCGGTGGTGATGACGCCTTCGGCGCCCACCCGCCGATGGGCTTCCGCCACCAGCGCGCCAAGCGTGGTGTTGGTCGCCGCGATGTTGGCGACCGAGGCCAGGATGCCGTTGCCCTTGGCCGGTTTGGCCGAAGCCTTGAGCGCCGCCACCACCGCCGCCACGGCAAGGTCGATGCCCTTGCAGAGATCAACGGATTTCACCCCGCGCTCATTCGCCTCGACGCCGCCCTGGATCAGCGCGTTGGCGAGCACGATGGCCGTCGTGGTGCCGTCGCCGGCGATCTCGTTGGTCTGCATCGACACTTCGCGGACGACCTGTGCGCCCATGTTTTCGAAACGGTCGTGCAGTTCGATCTCGGAGGCGATGCTGACACCGTCGCGGGTCACCATCGGCGTGCCGATCGGCCGGTCGATCATGGCGTTCATGCCTTTGGGGCCGAGCGTCGGCTCGACGGCGGCGGCGAGCCGGAAGACGCCACGGGCGAGAGCACGGCGGGCCTCGGAATTGTGAAGCATTATCTTGGGCATGATTCCTCCTTCCGCCTTACGGGCGGGTTGTTGGTTAGGGGCCTCGTGCGAGGGAGGCCGTTGCTGTCAGTTCTGCTTCAGGCGGTCGGTGCGGTCGTGGCCGGCACGCGATCCAGAATGAAATCGACCAGCGTCGGTTCGCCGTCGATCACATCCAGTTCCTTGTATCTGGTCTGTTTGAGCCCCCGGCACAGCGCGCCGTTGAACTCCATGTTGATGCGCACACCGCGCAACTCGGCGAGATGGGCACCGAGTGCGCCAGGCGGTATGCGCTGCCCTTCCCATGTCACGAAGACGGGATCATCCACCCGGCGATCGGGAAACCGCTCGAGCAGAGCCGCCCTGTATCTCGGCTTCTGCTTGGCCGCCTCGCCCGGCTCGAACCGTGCGACATCGTATGCCGGCAGGTCCATGCCGAGGATTTCGCGATCGGTCAGACCGTGCTGCCGCAGGCCGCGCAAAACCCCCTCCTGGCGCCGCTTGAACGCCTTCATCCTGAAGGTCTCACGCAAGGCGCCGAGATCCTGATCCTCGGCAAGCACGGCGAAGATGTCGCCGAACGTCTTGCCGGCCTCCATGCCGCGATTGACCTCTTCCGCGAACATGTGGTCGTGCAACTTGACGCGATAGGCCGGCGCCCAGGAGAGCTGGTCGAGCGCCTTGCGCACGCCGTCCAGCATCAGGAACGCGAAGTTGGGCGAGCACCAGTAGGTCGGCAGGCGGAAGTCTATCTCCACGCTGCCTTCGCCCGTGACCTGCGCCCGCTCGACGAAGCCAATCTCGGTGACGGGTTCGTCAAGTTCCGGGTCATTGACCTCACCAAGGCGCCGCCAGAGTTCCTTCTCGCGGCCGTCGGAAACGCTGGCGGTTGCCATGGCCCCTACTCCGCCGCGATGCTGAAGGGCGTGCTGGCGAGCGCCTTCTTCTTGGCTTCGACATCGATGTTGTAGAGACGCGCGGCGTTGAGGCCGAGGATCTTCTCCTTGATCTCGTCGGTCAGTTGCACACCCCGTTCGGCCGCGATGTCCTGCGGGATCTGGTAGGCCCAGAATTTCTCGACCAGCCAGCGCGGCGTCCAGATAGCATAGTCGGAACCGAACAGGATCTTCTCCGGCCCGAGCCAGAACAGCAGCTCGGCGATGACCTCGCCGAAATAGCGCGGGCGCGCGTGGATGAACGGCAGCGCCACCGCCAGCCCGCCATAGACATTGGTCTCCTGCGTCGCGATCCAGCAGAAATCGTCGAGGCGCGGCAGGCCGCAATGCTCGATGATCCAGTTGAGGCCCTGGAAATCCGTCGCCGCATGGTCGACGTCATGGACATCGAATGCATCCTTCGAGAGCGGCAGGATGGTCGGGCCCTTATGGACGTGAATGTTCCTGATGCCGAGCTTGTCGCAGAGTTCGAAGCATTTGTAGGCATCGGGATCGGTGAGCTTCCAGCCCTTGGAAGCGCCGTTCCATTCGGCCGTGTACATCTTCACGCCCTTGACGTTGTAGGTCTCCTTGAGGAAGTGGATGTATTCCAGCGCCTTCTCGCCGTCACGCGGATCGAAAGCGCCGTTGACGATGAAACGCTCGGGATAGCGCTTGGCCACCTCGGCGTTGCGCTCGATCGTGTTGAAGCCGTTCTTGTAGAAGTCCTTGAGATAGGTCGACTGCACGATCGCCACATCGTCGGGACCGTCTATGAACAGGTCGCGATAGAGATCGTCGGCGCTGTATTTCTCGAACTTGCTCTTCTCCCACAGCTGGTCCTTCGGGCTCAAGCCCGTGTGATAGGCATAGAAGCACTCGATGAACTGCTTGCCGTGGATATTCTTCTGGTTTTCCGGGCTGCCGTCCCAGAAATGGGTGTGGCCGTCGACCACGAAAATGTCCTTGCCTTCCGGTGTCCTGTACATTCTTGCCTCCACAATGATCGCGTTGACGGGTTCGGCGCGCCGCATGCAACGGCGCGCCAGATTTTTGGCGGCTATTCGATGTATTCGAACATCTCGTCCATGTTGCCGAACAGGATCACGGTGTTGTCGTCGACGCGAACCATGCGGCCGTAGTGGGTGGAGGTGTTGACCTCGAAGGTCTCGGCTGAGATCTCGCGGCCCAGATATTCACCGATCGCATCCATCTTGAAGATCAGTTTGCCATCGCCGTCGATACGGATCAGCGCCGGCTGGTAGGTGATCGTCACCCCCGGCTTCTGGCCCATGAATTCGGCGATGGCGCGAGCCTCGACCGAGTCGTTCATGGTGACGCCGCACTGATGCGAAATCGTCTGCTCGAAGGTGATGTCCTTCATCGCCTTGAAGATGTTGGAATGCGTTGCGTCGCGTGCTGCTAGTGACATGACAAAATTCTCCTGTTTCAGCGCTTGAGGCCAAGTTCGCCGAGGATCTGGCCAATCCGTTCCTCGGATTTGGCGCGGACATCGACGAACGCGACGGGCTTGGAATGCGGCATCGACCAGATCGGCTGCAGGCCGATGGCTGCCTTGTCGGCGAGCGCGCCGTGTTTCTTGACCCAACCCTGGAAGAGCTTGCGGTTGGCGGCGCCATGCGTCTCGTCATTGGCGAGCATGTGGATGAGGTCGATCGTGTTGGCGAGGTTGCGCTCGTAGTCGGCCTCGGCCGCCGAAATCACCGCCGGCGTGATGAAGTCGTGGTTGGCGGCGGCGATCTGCATCAGGAAGCCGGAGCGGAACACTTCGCCTACCAGCGGCTCGAAGACGATGTTGATGGCGAAATACTGCTCGAGATAATCGGTCGCGCCCATGATGGTTTCGACCGCTTCGCGCGTCCCTTGCCAGTTCTTGTCCTCGAGCCAAGCCTTCTTGCCGAGTTCGTCGTCCCAGTCGGGAAGGTCCATGCCGATCTCGGCAAGGTAGAGCGTGATGTCCTGGGCAAGCCTTAGCTTGTAGGACGAGTTGGTCAGCGTCGCGTTGTTGATCATCTGGGTGTAGCCGTAGCGCTGCGCCTGCATCAGCGAGGTGCCGAGCCCGAATTCGGCGTGTTTCCAGGCGCCGAGCTGCGTCTGCAGGATCTTGACCCAGGCCTTGTCGAAGGTCTTCGGCGCACCCGACTTGCGGGCATTGTTGATGACGCTCTGCACCATCGTCTCGATCTTCGACTGGCGTTGGTAGTGCGTGCGCTCCCATTCCTGGTCGGGGGCGCGGAAGGCATGCCAGTTGGAGCTCTGGGCGGCGGTGTTCTGCTTGACATAGGCGCCCTTGCCGTCGGCGAAGGAGATGATCCAGTCCTGGATCAGGTAGCGTTCCGGGTCGGGCTGAACGTCGACCGTCATATCCTCATAGTGGGTGGCGCGCTGGCCTTTCGGGTCGAAATACCGGTATTTCCGGCTATCGGAATCGGCGAAGATCGCCGCGCCGGCGGCTCCGGATCCGACTGAACTCGAGGTTGCAGGCATAGTCTCTCTCCCTTGTTGCAGTTGTGGTTGGCTTGGCACGGCCGCCCTCAATGGGCCGGCGTTGCACCTGCCGACGTGGTGAACTTGTCGAAGAAGATCCGCTCCGTTTCGAACCCGTTCATGAACAGGACCGGCTGCAGCGCATCGATCATCGGCGGCGGGCCACAGGCATGGACATCACCCTGCCCGTCGACCGCCAGTTGCTTGAGCTTGGCGTCGACGCTCTGGTGCACGAAGCCGCGTTCGCCTTGCCATTCGGCGTCGTCATCGGCGTGCGACAGCACGGGAATGAAGGTGACGTCGGAATGATTGCCGACCAGCTCGGCGATCCTGTCGAGATAGAACAGGTCGTTGCGGGTGCGGGCACCGTAGAAGAAATAGACCGGACGTTTCTCGCCGCTCTTCAGGTGGTCGTTGAGGATCGACCAGATCGGCGACATGCCCGATCCGGCGCCGACCAGGATCAGGGGTCCTTGCCGTTCGTCGCGGCGGAAACAGGTTCCGTAGGGTCCGACGACGGTGACTTCGGCTCCGGCCCTGATGCCTCCGGAATCGAGTTCTCCCGAGAACTTTCCCTCAGGGTATTTTTTGATGATGAAGGAGAGTTTTTGGGTTTGGTCCGGCGTATTTGCCATGGAGAACGAGCGCGTAATCGTCTCCCCTTTTTGCGTGGTAACCGTGATGTCGACATATTGCCCCGCCCAAAACTTCATCGGGGAGCCGAGTTCGATCTCGATGCCGCGAATGTCGTGGGTCAGCTGCTCGATCCGAGCAATCCGGCCCTTGTACGTTTTCACGGCGATCGCTTTCGCCAAAATCTCCTCGTCGTAGTTGAGAAGCTCGACTTCCAGGTCGGAGTAGGCGATGCAACGGCACAACAGGACGTGGCCGCTTTCCTTCTCCATGTCGTTCAGTGCGAAAGTCGAGTATTTCAGCATGTCGACTTCGCCTTCGAGCAACACGCTCTTGCAGGCCGAGCACTGCCCTTCCTTGCAACCGTGCGGCAGCGCAATGCCCTGGCGGAACGCGGCGTTGAGCACCGTTTCGCCATTCTCGACCTCGAATTCGACGCCGACCGGGCTCAGCCTGACCGTGTGGGTTTCCGACATACGGACCTCCAGTGAAAGGTAGGGGCGGGACGAACCCGCCCCCCTTTGGCCTGATCAGTTGCAGGGATTGATCGTGAAGCCGGCCCGGTATTCCGCCAGGTGCTTCTCACGGTCGGCGGGCGACATGGCACGCAGCGCGTTGAGCGGCGATCCGAGCGTGTTGCCGCGCACATCGTCGAGCGTCCACATCTCCTTGTCGTCGAAGCGCAGATGCGGCTGCGGAACCAGCGTCTTGCCATCGGAGCGGACGAAGTTCAGGTCCTTGATGGCATCGGCCAGATCCCAGCCGTCATAGAGCGTCTCCCACTCGCGCTTGCCGCTGAAGCGGCCCATCGCAGGCGTCGGACGGCCCTGATACTCGTCGGCGAAGGCGACAGTTGCGGTCCAGCGGTCGAGCTCATGGGCGAAGGTGTAGAGTTCGCCATTGATCTCGCCGACCACAATGTCCTCGCGGATCAGGCAGGGAACGAGGCACGACCAGCAGCGGTGCGGATAGACGTAGCCGACGTCGCTGTTGAACAGCAGCACCTTCTCGCCCTTGTGGCTGAGCTTGGCGTACCATTTCCAGAAGTCGCCGAATTCGGCGTACCAGCCCGGATATTTGTGCTCGAACCACTCGAAGTCCTTGTCGGTCTGGGCTTCGATGCGCCAGAAATTGACCGGCCAGCCAACCGCGAAGAACTGCCCGACCTTGTGGACATAGTTCTTCTTGGTGATGCGTTCCCAGGCCGCCTGGACGTCGTCGTGATGGACCTTGATGCCGTATTTCTCGAGCGGCAGCATGTAGGTGCGGTAGTAGTCCTCATAGATCCAGCGGTGCCACATTTCCGCGTAGGACTCCTTGTTCTTGTCGCGGTTGGTGGTGCCGTATTCGATGAAGGTGCCGATGGCGGCATCGACGATCGCGTGGTTCTGCCAGAAGGCGTAGCGCAGGTCGCGCTCGAGCAAGAGATGGTTCTCCGGCTCCTTGAGCGCCGCCATCAGCAGCGAGTGGCCGTTGCCGATGTGCCGGCTCTCGTCGGATTGCACCGACAGGAAGACGGTCGGAAGCGCATAGTCACCGTTGCGGGCGGCCTCCGAAGGCATGGCGACGAACAGTGTGTTGGTGAAGGCGGTTTCGGCCACCACGGTCAGGTACATGCAGGCGGCGGTCATGGTGTCGCCGGTGATGAAGCCTTCGGCGAACTGTCGGCCGATGGTTGTGGCGTAGCACTTTCCGAAGGCTTCCTCGGTGATGTCGAAGCCTGCCGGATCGATGTAGTTCTCCATGTACCATTTCTTCAGGTTCATCTGGATCGTCGAGTGACGGAACTCGTCGATCATCTGCATGGTGAAGCCGGTTCTGAGTTCCTCGCCAGGTGCGATGCGGGCGACCATCGCCATCGAGCGGGCGGCGGAGATTTCCGGGAACGGAATGATGGCCAGGAAGAGCTTCATCCACTCGACCCAGCGCGGTTCGACGTTGCGGAACATGTCGCCGCGCAATGCCGCATCGAGCGCGCCATAGACGCGGTTGTCCTTCTCTTCCTGCATCGGGAAGTAGGACCGCAGGACCTGCTTCATCGGATCGCGCGGCGTCTTGTTGATCTTGTAGTCGGTCGGAAATGTCATCGCTTCCTGCACGTAGGAAGGATTCCAGCCGAGATCGGCAATCTTCTTGGTCGCCTCGCCGACGGAAATTCCGCGTTGCGAGGTAATCTTGTTGAGCGTCAGAGACGTCATGGTCATAAGCCTCCACCAGGTTTGGGCCGCGGGTCCCTTGACCCCGGCATGAAGCGGCACAAAGCACCGCCAGTGAGAGTGCGAACGGCATGACAAAGGGTTGCGCATCAAGGCGCGACTCATGGTCCGGCCATTCAAGTGGATCGCGGCAAAGGTTTTCGAGGCGTCTGGCAGGGACCCGCGGCGCCAACCGCAATAGCGATGGGCGTATCGAAGCGGAATTTGTCTCTGCTTCCTCCGTTCCTTCGTTCTTTTGGCACCGCGCCAAGCGCGATGGGCTTCTTGTGAAATGAACAATGCAAGCGTCGTGCCAGTTTGAAAACGAGGTTCGCGGCTAACGCTTAAAACAAGATCGCCATCTCTTCGGCGCGTGAGTGGACAACAAACTGTAACGTTATTTTACAGGTGTAACTTACGACTGTAATATTCTCAATCTATTCGCAACTGCAACATATCTAGTTAGCAGTTGCAACAAATACTAAAATGCATGCGCCATCTATTTAATTATTCGTCTTTCTCTACTATTTGAAGCCAACGGCCCATGGGCGGGCCTGGCGCTGGAGAAAGACCATGCCGAACGATAGGGACAGGAGCGGGCCGCCCCGGCCAATGTCCAGCCATGCCGACGGCGTCACCGGCGATCTTGTCAAGCTGATGCCCCGCGATCTGGTCTTTGTCATGCGCTTCATGGGCGAGAGCCAGCACCGCCTGCAGAGCCATTTCCAGGACTTCATCCGGGCCGAGCTGGCCGCCGGCGGCGTCACCACGGAGACGCATCCGATGATCCATCTGTTCATCGAAAACCATGCGATCCTGCTGCGCGACTTCGTGTTTTCCGGCGTTTCGCTGACACGCCAGTTCCGCGTCGACGAGATCGAGCGCCTGACCGGCGACACGACATCGATGATCCGCGTCGACATCTGGGATCAGCTCAAGAGCCACATCGAGACGGCGGAAAAGCAGTTCCATTCGCAGGCCGGCACGTTACCCAAATTACTGTCGGCGTTCGAAAAACCGCAGGGATTTTCGGGGAGCGAAAAATGACCGGCGGATCCAGTATTGCCAGGCGTGACGTGCTGCTTGCTCGCCGGCTTAATCTCGTCGCCAGCGTCTCCGCCCTCACCGCCGAAGCGCTGCGGCTCAATCAGAAACGCGCCGGCATCGAAATGGACGTCCTGCGCCTGGAGCTCGAAATCGGCAGAAGCGGCGCCGATGCACAACTGGTGCAGGATTTGCATGAAGCAGAGCGAAGTGCCGCGGCGATCGTGCAGGCATGCATGGCTTGCGAGGATCGCATCGTCGCGGCGGAAGGCGACATCGAGGACGTTGATCGCAGGCTTGCCGCAACGCGAACGAGGACTGACGGGAGAGATAGCATGAACCAGCAGACGATGCAGAACTTGACCTTGTTCGATCTTTTGGCCCGCAGCTGGCAGCGACCGTCGGCGATCGCCGATCTGCGCTTCAGCGCCGACGGTTCGGCTGTCGCCTTCACCTCCGTCGACGGAACCGTCGCCATTGCCGCGCTTGCGGATCACGAGCCGCCGGAGTCGCGGATCAGGGTGAGCAATGATCTCGGCCAGACGACGATCCGCCCCCGGGAAAAGCCACCGGTACCATTGATCGCCACGGCGGCATTCGGAGATGGCGACGTCCCGCTCTGCGCCCATGCGCATTCCGGCTTTCTGGTCGGCGGGGCCAGCGGCGAAGCGTTGCGTCTGACCGCCGGCGGTGAAGTCGGGGAACCCCTGGTCAGGATCGACGGGCCGATCGTAGCCATCGACTACAGCGCCCAGGCGACGCTGACAGCAGCCAGCAACGGAAAAGATGTCTTCCTGGCGAGTGGCCAGGGCGATGCGGTGAAGCTGAGACATGCCACGACATCGTCTATGGACGCCCTTGCGTTCTCACCTGGTGGGAAACGCCTCGCCTGCGGCCTTGATGAGGGGCTGTCGATCTGGTCGGTCGAAGGCGACGCTGCCTTGATACGAGACATTCCTCTTTCATCGCGCCCGGTGTCGATCCGCTGGAGCGGCGACGGAAGTTGGTTGGCCTGCGGGCTGGAGACAGGCGGCTTTGCGCTGATCAGCCTGGCCGATGGCCGAGCCGATATCGTCGCGGGATTTCCATCGCCGGTGCGGACGGTGTGCTGGAGCCCGCCGGCAAATGCTCTGTTTGCCTCGGGCGCGTTCCGGATCGCCGGCTGGTCGATGACCGCCCCGCCATTTGGCGGCGAAGCCTCGGGCGCACTGGAGACGGGTCGCGCTGGGCTGGTTCTGGTCGAAACGATGGCGGCGCACCCCGAGAAGAAGCTGATTGCCGCGGGTTACGCCAACGGCCGTATCATGGTCGCCCAGATCGGGTCACGCGACGAGCTTCTCGTCAGGCCCCTGGGCAGCGCGGTCACCGCTCTCGCCTGGTCCGGCGACGGACGGCACCTGGCGATGGGATCTGTCGACGGCACCGCCGCGATCGTCACCTTTCCCGCACAGATGTTCAAATAGCAGACGTGGCGAAACAGGAGGATGAGATGCAGACCGAACTTACGGCCGAAGACGAGAGCAAGGACGAATTTTTCGAACGGCTGGCCAAACTGTCGGAAGAGATGGTGGCCAGGCATGGCAAGGATTTCAGCATGGGCGCGCTGGTGCTCGCCGCGCGCTGGATCGCCGAAAACCGGGTCGGCAAGCTGAAGACCAACTAGGCTGGCGGGACTGTCCGTTCCTCAACCGACGAGGCGATCCCGTGGAGCGGAGTTGCCACCGTTGCTACGCCATGGTTACACCGTGCCAGACGGTGAGACCATTCATGCTGCCTCCACCGCTGTCTGATGCCAGGCGGTTCGCTCAAACGCTGTCAACGTACGTCGAGCATGGACCTTCGTGGCGCAAACTACGGCAAGTGCGATGAAGAAGAGGATGCCAGGATCGGCGCTGCCACCCGACAGGGAGATGGCAATTATGCCGGCGAGGGAAGCATTCCTGACGCTCGTCACGACTGCTTCGGTTTCTGGGTCCACCCATTCCCGCATCCGTCCCAATCCGCCGACCAGGACGCCGAGCAGGATCGCCATCATCAGTGATCCGAACAAGCCTAGTTGGGAAAGGACTGCGATCGGCCAGCTTGATGCCCTGGAACTGCCGAAACCGACGCCAAGGCCGCTTGTGTCCAGGAAGGACTGCAGGCTCTTGACGTTCCAATAGGTGCGCTCATGGCCTGAGGCAGAATCCGCTTTGTTGATGATGGTGCTGTTGATCAGCCTGACGAAAGGCTCCAAGGCTCCGGCATGGTAGAGGCTGATGCCCATGATGGCGACCACGCCTATCGCCATCAGAGCGGTTACCAGTATGTCCTCGCGCTCAACCCGCCCCCTGAGGACTGAAACCAACATCGAGAAGGCGACCGGAAGGCACAGGAGAGTCAGACCGACGTAAGCGGTCGATGAAGTCGACAGAATGGTCAGGAAGAGCAGGATGCCCGCCAGCCACTGGGCAAGGCGTGACTTGGTCTTTCGCCAGTAGGTGTAGCAGAATGCCAGGCAGGCGAGGGAAACGCTGGCGAACGAAGAGGCCTCCGCAAATGGCCCGGTAATCCGCACGAATCCTTGCTCGACCGCTTCCGTTATGAGTGCGTAATTGGCGGTTCTGATCGGGGCCAGCAAGTCTCCCGCTCCTACATTCTTGCCGATAAAATCGACCAGCCCCAAGCCCGTGTGCAGACCGCACCACAAGAAGAAGCCGCGGCGGACCTGGTCGATCCTTTGGGAGTGGAGCAGCAGCACACAAAGCGCGATGGCGGTGAGCCCGCCAAGAATGAAGTAGCCCGTCTGTGAAGTGTTGGCCGAAACCGGGGCCAAGGACGCTTCTACGACAGCGCCTCGGGTTTTCGACTGCACGAAGACGGCGGTCTGTCCCGCGAAGAATCTTGGAAACAGCCAAGCCCCGATGATTGCGTAAGCCATGAGGCTTGTGAGAACCCAGACCGGGCGGATGCTCCCGAACACACTTCCAAGATCGAACCAGATGCGACGCCTGACTGTCACGGCCATGACGAGCAGGGCCGCAAACATGGTGTAGATCAGTGGGGACGACCCTCCTAGAAAGGTAAGCGTCACGATGGCGGTCGCACCGAACGCCTGGGACGCGATCAGCCCGATGATCAGCATTCCCCTGGAATAGCGGGCAACGGCCAAAATCGCCGCGCACACCAGCAGCCCCACCAAAGAGACCTGCATTGTTGATCGAGCCTCCCGCTTGGTTTGGCCCCGGACTGTGCGGACGCAGGACGCCGTCCGACCACCCATCTTTCGGCAGATGGATATCGCGGGCAAGAGAGCCAAAGGACGTAGCCTGCCCCCCGCATCTGCTGGACGTGCAGGTACCCCTCCCTGCGGTGGGTACCGAAGTGTGATCATCCGCCCGGCGTACGCTCAAAGGTTGAATAAGCTGAATGTCCCGGTCACGGGTGCTGCGATGTAAAATGCACGGCGGCAGATCGGAGGATATGAAAGGAGTGCCTTTCGTTTTCGAGCGAGGGGTGACCAGCGGTCGGTGGGCTTCTTTGTTTCGCGACGGCAGTCCGGCCTACGCCTCCTGCAAACGGCTAACCCTCGGTCCGCGAACGCCTACTAAAGAACGCCTCGACCAAAGAAAATAGTAATCTTACAGTACGGTTGCAGGCTTGTTTTTGCTTTCAGTTGCAAAATCCTGTGTTAATGATGAAATTGTGGGAGCGCTGGGCAAAGGGCGGGTTGTTTGAGTTCCAGCACCAGGAGGAGAAGCGGTATGACCACTCAGGTTGTACAGAGCGTATTCGGCCCCAAGCAGGTCACGAAACTCAAGGAAGTTTACGAGCGGGCGCGGGTAGTGGAGGCAAATTATCCCGAGTCTCACATTGCCAGCAAAGCCGCCAAAAGGCTTATAGAGGCCTTCGAAACCGTGATCCACGTTGACGGTACGGTTCTGGATGTGAAGTGGCTCAGCGAGGCCAATCCCCAGGGAAACGCCTGAGACCAGGCCTCATCTTGGGGTCCGTGAAGCCTTGCGGTGAAGGACTTCATTTCTCCCGACGTCAGCCCTGCCCGCAGGCGGATCCTGCTTTGCCGCTCCAAAATCAACTTCTTGGGACCTGGCTGACGGCGGGTTCGCCGCGCGGAGCTGCGCCCTGGGAATGGCCGGGCCGTCCCATTCAAGGTCTCGCAGCGCTCCGGGACCCACTGTGTACGTTTCATACACAGACTTAAAAATTTTACCGAAAATTAACCTAGGTTAGAGACTGCTTATGGATAGCCCATAGACTGCCCAAGCTGCTGTACATGTCGGCAGCCAAGAACTGCTCAAGGCTCCAGGTTGGGGTAACGGCCTGAAGCTTTAAAATGGGTTGGGTATCAAACTTTCAATTCAAGAGATGAGGGGCTTTGTTGGGCGCCGCTAAGCGGCTTTCGTTGGGGAAAGGGTGGGTATAAGTATGGGTTCAACAGTAGGACTGCACAACTACACTTCGACAAATCAATCGGGAGTTCCGTCTAGCGGAATAGAAAATGTCCACGAGCAGGCAGGCAAGCAATACCTTCTCATGCTGGACGGAAGGGCACTGGACCGCGAGTGTCTTGCATCGGCCCTCGAGGATCACGAACTCGGCATGGCGGTCGTCGCCATGGGGTCGATCGAAGAATGGCGCATGAAGAAGGGGGCAGCCCCGCCACTTGCAGCTATCCTCTTCAACCTTGGCGGCCGGAAGGTCACCGATCATGGCATCGCCGACGAGATCAGGCACATTTCGTCCGAGTTCAAGTCGGTCCCCGTGGTCATCCTTGCTGACACCGAAGACCTTGGACAGATACTGACGGCTCTCGAATGCGGCGCACGCGGCTACATTCCGACCTCGGTCGGGATCGACGTCTGTGTCGAGGCGATCAACCTTGCGGCAGCGGGAGGCATCTTCGTCCCGGCGAGCAGTGTCCTTTCCATGCGGCACCTCATAGGTTCAGGTAGCCGCGACACGCAGCCTTTGACGGGCATGTTCACGCTCAGGCAGGCAGAGGTCGCCCAGGCGCTTCGGCGCGGCAAGGCGAACAAGATCATCGCCTACGAGCTGAACCTGCGCGAAAGCACCGTGAAGGTCCACATCCGAAACATCATGAAGAAATTGAAGGCCAGCAACCGCACGGAAGTGGCCTACAAGGTCAATGATCTCTTCGCAGAGGGAGCTCTGGCCGAAGAGTGATCGCAAACAATAAGACGACCCGCCTTGGGTGAACCCTTGGCGGGTCGTATTTGTTCCGCACTACAGATTCAATCAATGACGGTCGATGGAGCCGGCCGAGATATACGGTCGCGCTTCGACGCGGATCGTTGCCCCTAACTCCCGACAGTGTGCCGCAGGTGGACATTTGCGGAGTGCTCCGAAACGCCTGGATCCGTAGCGATGATCTCGTTCTGTGGCACCCTGAAAAGCTGTTCCATTTGCTCGGTACAGTCGGTGCCCGCCTGTGTATCCACCATAAGTGCTAACCGCTGACCTTATGGAGAACGCGAAATCCTGAGCCGAGCATGTAGACTTGCTGCCGGAATGGAGTGGTCGGCATGTCTGAGCAAAGCCTTCGTTTTCGCAAATCCGTGCGCCTGCAGGAACGCGGTCGTGAGCTGATCCCGGGCGGTAGCCACACCTACGCAAAAGGCGAAGACCAGTATCCCGTCCTCGCGCCGGGCTTCATCGAGCGTGGCTTGGGATGCCATGTCTGGGACGTCGACGGGAACGAGTACATCGAATACGGCATGGGCAACCGTTCCGTCGGGCTGGGACACGCCTACCCGACCGTGGTCAGAGCCGTGGAGACGGCCCTCCAAGGTGGGTCCAATTTCACGCGGCCGGCCAGGATCGAGGTCGACTGCGCCGAGACGTTCCTGGAGCTCATCGGCGCGCAGATGGTGAAGTTCTGCAAGGACGGATCGGATGCGACTTCGGGAGCCGTTCGCCTTGCCCGCGCCTACACGGGTCGCGATCTCGTTGCCTGCTGCGCCGACCATCCCTTCTTTTCGACAGACGATTGGTTCATCGGGACAACGCCGATGAATGCCGGAATTCCGGAGGCGGTCCGAAAGCTCACCGTCACTTTCCGGTACAACGACATCGCCAGCGTAAAGGATTTGTTCGACAGGCACCCCGGCAAGCTGGCCGCCCTGATCCTCGAGCCTTCCCGCGGCGACGATCCGGTGGACGGATTCCTGCATGAAGTCCAGCGTCTCTGCAGGGAAAAGGGCGCACTGCTCATCCTCGACGAGATGATCACCGGGTTCAGATGGCATGCGGCCGGGGCGCAGAAGCTCTATGGCATAGAGCCGGACTTGTCGACATTCGGCAAGGCGCTTGGCAATGGGTTTTCGGTCTCTGCCCTGGCCGGCAAACGCGAATACATGCGGCTCGGCGGCCTCGAGCATACGGACCGCCCAAGGGTGTTTCTGCTGTCGACCACGCATGGCGCCGAGACCCATGCGCTTGCGGCCGCGATCGCGACCATGCGGACTTACCAGAACGAGTCCGTCATCGAACACCTGCACCGTCAGGGAACGAAACTGAGGGCGGGGATCGCAGAGGCTGCCAGACGGCATGGGGTGGATGGGCACTTCAAGGTTGTCGGCCGTCCCTGCTGCCTGGCATATGCCACGCTCGACCCCAACGGCAAGCCGTCACAGACATACCGCTCGCTGTTCCTGCAGGAGACGATCAGGCGTGGAGTGCTCATGCCGTCTCTCGTTGTCAGCTACACCCATGACGACGCGGCCGTCATGAAGACGATAGAGGCCGTCGACGGTGCCCTGGCGGTCTATGCGCAGGCCCTGGAATCGGGACCGAGCCGTTTCTTGGTAGGCCGCCCCACGCAGGTTGTCTTCCGCCGTTTTAACAGTGGTGACGGCCGAGCTGAAATGACGACTCCAGAGAACCCTCCAGCCGCGAATAATGCGACCATGGGGCAATCTGAAGCCCGACTCGCGGCAACATCCTGACGCCACGAAGGCGTTGCTTTCTCGTTCTCTTGGAGCAAGGACGGACCTTATGCGGCCATCCCGCATTGTTTCCGCATGAGGGGATGGGACAGGATCTCACTTCCATTGCGGAAGCAGCAAGGTGCGGGCTGTCAAGGCCCTTCCGGCGAGTGAGGTACAGGACACGGGCCGAAGCCATCGCTGGCTTGCACAGGCGCCTTGCTGCCGCGGAAGCCGCCGATCAATCTACTGCAGGAACAGGCCCGGGGAAGGTGTATATGCCCACCCACTTAACGGCTTCCTCGATCGTATCGAAGTTCTTGTGCAGCCCGCTCAGCAGGCCGAAGCCTGTCTCTAGGAACCACTTGCCTTTCGTGCAGTAGGCTTCCTCGTCGATCTGGGTAAGCACGGCGACCAGTTGGTCGGATTTCCACACTAGAACCCCGGATTCTCCGCCCTCGACCGTTCCGATGCGAGCTTCGCTGAAAGAGAAACCCGGCGCAATGATTGCATTGCCCATTTTGATAAAAATCCCTTCAATTTCAAAATGGAAGGCAGAAAAGGCAGAAAGGAAAGCCATAGGATCGATGGCCCGATTCTGTGGTATTTTTCACTCAGATGCAGCGATTTAAGTAACAGATCGTCCGGTCAGTTCAACCCCCTTTTCACCCGATTCATCGGTCATCCACCATTCTCTCCTTGGCGAAAAAATATGTGAAAAGCCGCTAAAAAATCTTGACCTTTCGAAGCGTGAAAGCCTCGGCGAAATGCTCGGGTGCCCGGCATTCCATCCCGCGCAACCTGGCAAGGCCGGCGAATGTTTCGCGGTCGAACCAGTCCTTGGAGCGCTGCGTCCCGAAGTGCTCGTGAAGGAGTTCGATCTTGCGTTCCAGCACGTTGGCCGTAAGCGGCACGTAGGCATTGGGTTGGCAAAGATCACCGTCCCATTTCGGAATCTCGTATTCGAGCACCAGGTGGTCGCGGAAGACGTTCCAGGTCAGTTGGTTGACCTCCCGGTGGTCCTGATGGGCGTCGAACCTGGCGTGGGTCAACACCACGTCGGGATGAACCCGCGATCTTAGATCCATCAGCCACTGCTTGATGGATCGACTATGGGTCGGAAAGTAGCTGTCTTCGAAATCGGCGACGTGGACCGTGGACGAGTGCGATCCTTGGAGAAAGGCCTCTGCCGAAGCCCTGGCTTCGGCAGACCGCTGGCCGCCGGCGCTCAGTACGCACCAGTCGACATCCAATTCGACCCCCGACGCGATCAGCCCGAGGATCGTGCCTCCCGCACCGATCTCTATGTCGTCGGAATGGGCACCAAGGCAGAGGATCGAGAGTTTCTCCCCGCGACGTGCGAGGCCAAGTCCCCTCATGATGCAGCCATCACCATGCTGCGCCTGATTTTCTCTGCGGTGACCCTCCTATTCCAGGGCATGTCCCCCTTTTCGACCATGTCTTCGAGCGATTGCCAATCACGCAGCGTGTCCATCGAACGCCAGAACCCGTCGTGCTTGTACGCCATCAGCATGTTGTCATCGATCAATCGCTTGAAAGGTTCGATAACGAGTTCCTCGCCGTCACGCATGTAGTCGAAGATTTCGGGACGGAACACGAAGTAGCCGCCATTGATCCAGATCTCGGACGTCTCCGTCGTGCGGAACTCGCGTACGCGACCGTCTTCAGCGATGTCGGCCAAATGGTATGTCAGCGGCGCGCGCACGGCGAGGAAGCAGGCGATCTTGCCGCTGGCCTCGAACTTCGCGATCACATCGTCGAGGTCTACATTGGTCAGGCCATCGGAGTAGTTGGCCAGAAACATCTTCTCGTTCTTGACGTGATCCTTCGCAGCCCAGAGGCGTTCTCCGATGTTGCGCCAGATGCCCGTATCGAGCAGGGTGATGCTCCAGTCCTTGACCGTGTCACCCAGCAGCTTCACGTCCTGGCCTCCGTGCGTAACCACGCAATCGGAAAAGGTCTGTGGCCGGGTGTTCAGGAAAAAATCCTTGATGACATTGGCCTTGTAGCCAAGGCACAGCACGAATTCGTCATGCCCGTAATCGCTGTACCACTGCATGACGTGGCGCAGGATCGGCTGGTGGCCGAGCGGAATCATCGGCTTTGGTATGCTTTCGGAATAGTCGCGGATCCGGGTCCCGCGGCCGCCGCAGAAAAGGACGACTTTCATCTCCGTAACTCCGATAGATCGATCACTGTCACAAAAGGAATTGGCACCACGAATTTCGCGCCCCAGGCGGCGACATGGTGCATCTGCTGAATGATCTCGTCCTTCAGGTTCCACGGAAGGATCAGGATGTAGTCTGGCTTGGCCTGGTCGATCGCGTCGATGGGCTTGATCGGGATGTGCATGCCCGGCGTGAAGCGGCCGTGCTTGTAAGGATTGCGGTCCACCGTGAAGTCGAGGAAGTCGGTGCCGATGGCGCAGTAGTTGAGCAGCGTGTTGCCCTTGCCAGGCGCGCCGTAACCGCAAATCGTCTTGCCCTCGTTTTTAACCGAAACCAGGAACGCCAGGAGATCGCGCTTCGCACGCTGCGCCTTGTAGCCGAAAGACGCGTAGGTCGTCATTTCCGTAAGCCCATGTCTTTTTTCGCGCTCGAGCAGTTCGGCGACACTGTCATCCGTGGCCCAGCTGCTGCCCTCGTTGGCGAGATAAACACGCAACGATCCGCCATGGGTGGGCAGTTCCTCGACGTCGATCAACCGCAGCCCGTGGCGGGCCGCCATCAGGTCGATCGTCAGCAGTGAGAAATATGAAAAATGCTCGTGGTAGATGGTGTCGAACTGGTTCTCCATCATCAGCCGCTCGATGTGCGGGAACTCGAGAGTGACCACGCCCTCCGGTTTGAGCAGGATCTTTATTCCCGCGACGAAGTCGTTGAGGTCGGGCACCTGCGCCAGGACATTGTTGCCGATGATCAGATCGGCGCGGAGTCCTTCGGCCACCATCTGAAGTGCCAGCCGCACCCCGAAGAAGTCGACCCGGGTGGGCACGCCCTTCTCGACCGCAGCGCGCGCAACGTTGGCCGCCGGCTCGATGCCAAGCACGGGAACGCCGAGCGGCAGGAAGTGCTGCAGCAGGTAGCCGTCATTGCTTGCGAGTTCTACCGCGAAGCTGTCGGCGCCAAGCCCAAGTCGCTTCGTGATCGCTTCGCAATAGGCTTTCGAGTGGGCCACCCAACTTGTCGAGAAGGACGAGAAGTAGGCATATTCGTTGAAAATCGTCTCGGGGCTCACATACTCCTTGAGCTGCACCAGGTAGCAGCGCTCACAGACCAGGACATTGAGTGGATAATAGAGTTCCATCTGGTCAAGCTGGTCGGCCTGCAGGAAGCTCTCGCAAGGTGGCGACATGCCCAGGTCGACCAGACTGTGGCGCAGGCGCGATCCGCACAGCCTGCAGCTGACACTGCGGCGTGCCGTGTTCTGGTCGCGAGCAATCTCGACAGCCTGAATATTCATTCCGTACCCCTCTGTCGCCCTGGTTTGAAAAAACGGAGACGCGGTGGCCTGACGATGAACCTGTGCCCGCCGCGCTCCGCAGGGAGTGCATCTTTTCAACGCAGGTTAGGACGGGGCGCCCCGCGAGTTCGATTTGCCAATCCGTTGGGTGCCTTAATCCTTATAGGGAAACGGCGGGGGCAATGACTGCGCAAGGACCTCCGAACGGGGTAATGCGGTCGGCCGGGCATACCGCGATCGGAGAAGCCACCTAAGGCTTAGGTAGCTCTTCCAGCCCAGGCAGGCGGTGCCGACAATCCGACCGCGGTGCTAGCCCCGGCTAACTGGGCCCGGCTACTAGGGATTTAGGCAGATATGCGGTTTACCGAAACGGAGCTGAAGGGTGTCTGGCTGATCGAGCCGACACCGGTGGTCGACGATCGCGGATCCTTCACCCGCATATTCTGTGAAAAGGAGATGGCCGATTGCGGGCTGGCGACGCGCTTTGTCCAGCACAGCCGTGCACATTCGGTCAAAAAGGGAACACTGCGGGGCCTGCATTTCCAGGACGACCCGTACGCCGAGGTGAAGCTCGTCTCCTGTGTCCGCGGCGCGATTTTCGATGTCGTGGTGGATCTGCGCCCGAACTCGCCGACACGCTACAACTGGCTGGGCTTCGAGCTGACGCCCCAAAACATGAAGCAGGTCTACATCCCTGCCGGCTTCGCCCACGGGCTGCAGACCCTTACGGACGATGCCGAGGTCTCGTATCTCATATCGCAATTCTATACGCCTCATGCGTCGACGGGCGTCCGCTACAACGACCCTGCCTTTTCGATAGCCTGGCCTTTGATGCCGACGGCGATGTCCGAAAGGGACAAGGCGTGGCCGTTGCTCAAGCAGAGAACGGCCGCTGGAGCCTTATGAAGCCGCGGCCAGCAGACCGTGATCCGACAGCATTCTCGCGGCGGCGGCCAGTTCCCTGAACGGCAGACCCGAGCGCTCCGCCATCGAGAGAAGCGAATGCTGGCCGTCGGCGAGATTGAGCACCCAAAGCAGGGACATCGAGGTTGCTCCCGAAGACGCCTGTCCGCCCAGGGCGGCGTAGAGGCCGCGCTTGCCGAGTTGTGGTTCGCCCTTGGGACAGAGGTTCAACGGCGTCCAATCCCCTTCGACGATGTCGATCACGTCGGTCAGGATACGGAAGGAATCCTCCAGGTACTCCGGCTTGATGAAGTCGAGATCGTCAGCCGACGTGTGGTATTCGGGGAAGGTGCCGTGGACGCTCCGCTGGAACATGCCGACCGGAAGGTTGAAGCCCGGCGAACAATATTGCCTCTCGTCATAGCCGTAGGGGGAGAAATCCATCAACTTTGCCCCGGCTTCACGCCCCAGCACATGAGCCATGGCACGATCGATGACGGCATCGCCACGCCGGCTGCGCTTGTATGCAGGGCGTCCCGCGTCCCCCACGCATGACAGCACCAGACCGTGGTCGATGAGATGTGTCCGGCCCTCGTTGCGAGACAGCCACGCGATCGACCCGATCGTGCCTGGAGCGAACAGGAAGCGGTAGCTGTATCGTGTCTTTCTTGCCTTCATGCTTTTCGCAAGGGTTGCCAGCAGGGCCAGGCCCGAACAGTTGTCGTTGGCCAATGAGGGATGGCAGATGTGCGCCGAAAGAAGGAATTCCCGCTCGGTCTGCCCGCGGTGCAGGTATTCGCCGTAAGTGAGGCTGCCGTCCTTGAGCTCGGCGTCGATCTCCACCCGGTAGAGACCGTCGGGCATTTTGGCGACGCGGTCGTAGGCTACGCAGAAGCCCCATGTCGGGGCGTAGTAGGAGGTGCGGTAGGGGATTACTCCCGGCTGGTCGGGCAGCGTATGGATATGCGACATCAACTCGTTGAGCGGCAGGATCCCCTTGAAGGGTACGCTGTAGTTGACGACGTGCAGGTTAGAGTCGGCAAAATCCACGACCGTTTGCCCGTCCGGGCCTATGATGCTGGCCGAGCGGACGTTCCATTCCTTTGGAACCGTCCAGTCGAACACCTGCGTGCCGGTGGGCACCTCATGCCGGTCCAGGTCGACGTGCCCCGACAGGATATCCAGCGTCTGCCGCACACCGTCCCCGGTGATGCTCCTGCAAATCGGAAAGAGACGTTCGGCCAAGGCATAGATTTCCTGGCCGAGGTCGATGGAAGACGGCGGCGGGCCGAGTCCCTCGGGGGTTATGTGTTCCATTCCGGTTAGCTTGCCGCTGCCTCCAGCTTTCGCGAAGGTTCGGTGACCCGCATCCGCTCATCCAGAAGCCGGTTGGCCAGAAGATACCGGATGTGGCCGATACGCTGGAAGCGCGGTCCTTCGAATTCCTCGAGAGTGACATTCGACTTGCCGTAGGCCTGGTAAAGCTGCTCGGCGCCCTTGCGCGCATCCCACTGCGGCTTGAATGCAGGAAGGGAGCGCGCGATCTTGCCGAAGTCGACGCGGTAGGACCGCTTGTCGGGTCCAGCATCCGACGCGAATTCAAGCCGGCAGCCCGGCACGACTTTGGCGACAATCTCGGCTATGTCGCGGATCCTGTAATTGTGGTCCGTCCGTCCCACATTGAAGGCCTCGTTATGGACGACCTCGCGCGGCGCTTCCAGTCCGGCGATGAACGCCCTGGAAATGTCCTCGATGTGGACGATCGGCCGCCACGGTGTCCCGTCCGACTTCAGGAGGATCACGCCTTTGGTGACGGCCCAGGCGACCAGATTGTTCAGCACGATGTCGAAGCGGAGCCGGGGTGACACGCCGTAGGCGGTGGCCGGCCGGAAATAGGTCGGAGAGAAGCTGCTGTCGGCCAATTCCGAGATATCCCGTTCCGAAAGCACCTTGGACCAGCCGTAGGGCGTGACCGGGTTCAGCTCGCCCGTTTCATCGACCATCCCCTCACCCGCCTGGCCGTAATTGCTGCACGACGAGGCGAAGAGGAAGCGCGACACGCCGGCCTCCTTGGCCGCCTTCGCGAAACGAACGCTGCCCTTGTGGTTGATCTCATAGGTGATATCCGGATCGAGGTCGGACAGCGGGTCGTTGGAAAGAGCCGCCAGGTGGATGACGGCATCGACCCCTTCGAGGTCGCGCGCTTGCACGTCCCTGACGTCCTTTTGGATGGAGGGAACGGAAGCCTGCTCTCCGCCCGAAGCAAAGGTGCAGCGCCGGTAGAGATCGCTGTCGTAACCCGTCACCGAATGCCCCGCGCGGAGCAGCATAGGCACCATCACCGAGCCGATATAGCCTTGATGGCCCGTTACCATGACTTTCATCGCACACCTTTCCCCAACGGATATGATCGCGCAGAGGCTACTTGGGCTGAAAACAGTGAGGGAGAACGCCAATAGGCGATCAGGATGGCCCGTTGGACGAAGCCTCGCCGCCCGCTACCCCTTTCGGATGGTGCGCGGCTAATCCTTTCGGCGAGCGTTCCGTCAGAGGTCCATCGGTGACCGCGCGCAGCTCGTGCACGGCGTCGGCCTTGCGCCATAGGACACTAAGGCGTGAGTTCCAGAATCCAGTCCGGGTAGCCGCGGCTGTTGAGCTCTGGCGGCTTGAAAGCTGTGCGCTCCGCCTTGAAAGGGGAACCTTCGACATCCGTCATTTCCCCGCTGGTGGGATCGCGCCAGCGGGCGTGGACGATAGTCTCCGAAAGCTGCGCGAGGTCGACGGTGACGGCCTCGTTGCTGGGCATGTAGACGACGGCGTAGGAGCCGTCCTTGGCCATCGCGGCGACCGCCCTCCCCATGTCCTTGCCCATGCCTTCGACAAGAAATCTGTTCTTGCTGTCGGGTTCGAGCAGCCACCATTTTATCGACGAGATGAAGGCGATGAGCACCTCCATGCTCTTTGCGCCGGGACTGTCGAGGGCCTCCTTCCACTCCATGGTCTGCCGATGGAGGCCGGGCCCCTCGAAATGCCAGATCGGGTTGTTGCCATAGAGATGCCCGAATGCGCCCGAGAGGATCGCCTGGTAAGCCTGGACGCGGATCCGGTACTCGTCGGCATCGTATTCGAATTCGTAGGCAGTTTCGATCAGGAAGAAAGGCATACCCCTGCCGAGATCGTACTCTCTGATCGCTGCCGTATAGACCGGGCCGTACGTGAAGACGTTGTTCACCTTCAGCCAGGTTTCTTGACCCCAAAAATCGAGCGGCGCTGTATCGGAATGGCCGTGGAAAGTGCTGAGAGCATCGGGGTCCTCGTCCATGATGCCTTTGGCGAGAGCCCTGACCAGATCTTTGTCCGCAGGATTGTAGTCGCCGCCGTTGACCCACATGATGTTATCGAAGCGTCGGTAGCGACGTCCTACGAAATGGCCGTAGGTGGCAAGCTCCCCTGCCCCTGCAGCCGCCATTTCCTGATACCAACCGTCACCGCCACCGCCATATCCGAGATATGCCGGAGCGAGCAGCACCAGGAAACCAAGATCGCAAGCCCGCTGCAGGATGCGATCGGCGTGGGCGAAATATGCCTCGTTGGGAACAACGAAATCTTGGTTGTCGGCGAATGGCCTGTCGCCATACGCGTCTGCTGGCGCGTTGCGGGAAAATCGGTGCTCGAGGAGGTTGACCAGAACGGTGTTGAACCCGCGAGCCTTGCGGTCCTCAAGGTAGAGGTAAGCGTCCTCGTCCGTCAGGTCGCCGATCAGCGACCAGGGCGAGTCTCCGTGCATGAAGAACGGATGGCCTTCCCTGTCGACCGGGTAGTTTTTTCCGGATTCGATCCGCAGCGGGAACTTTGTCCCGCCAGAGCGCTCACAGGCCAAGCTTCCGGTCGCCATAGCCGCCAAAAGGGCGCTGGCCATCAGAACAGATGCGAGGCGCACTGCCTTGACGCTCCTCTTGCTCACCCGGGGGGCGGCGCTGCGGACGCTTCGCGGGTGGCGGCGTGTTGGGATTTGAATTCCGATGAACCGATGATGCCGAAGGCCAGATCCTCGCGTGTCATGGTCCCCGCGCGCAGCTGCCGGGAATAGGTTTCTATCCCATAATCGTCAGCGGGACGGTTGAGAAACAGCATGTAAAGGAAACCGATGTAGGCGCGGTCGGTAAGGCCGATCGTAGCATAGCTGGTCTGGAACTCGTCCGAGCGCATCAGTTCCACGGCCATTCCAGCGATCGTCCTGTCCCCGCTTTCAAGAGCAGCCGACCACTGATCCACGCTTTCGGTGTCGCCCTCACGCCCAAGCACGAGGCAGTAGGTGAAGCTCGCCTGCCTCACATATGGGGACTTGTTCGCGGCGGTCGTCTCTGGATCGCACTCGCGATGCGGCTTGGGCAGCGGCTGCGGGCCGCGGATGAAGTCACGCACCGTCTTGTAGGCGGGCTTCGGCTCGCCGACTCTCCATTTGCCTTCGGATGCCGCGGTGAGCCTCACCAGTCCCATATTGGCTTCGAAGCCGGGGGCCCAGTAGGTCTCATCGAACAGTTCGTAGATTTGCGCGGCCTCGACCTTGTACTTCTCGTTGAGCTCGCGAAGCCGCGTCATTGTCTGCTTGATACCATCGGCCTGCTGCCGCTCGCCGCGCTGACTTCCATTGGGACTGTTGAATTCGGTGACCCAGATCGGCTTGCCGTATGCCGAGATTTCGCGGAAAGCCCATTCCGGGTCGTCGCCATACATGTGCCAGACCGAGATGTCCCAGGCGATCCCGTCGTGCTTCATCCGCGCGAAAGCGCCGGTGTGGCCCCATCCGGCGGTGCCAATCGCCTTCCTGATGCCCGGATCGACCTCTGTCATGCCGTCGGACAGACCTTTGAGGACGGCGCTCACCTTAACCCAGCGCGGGCCGTAGTAATCGAGCGCTCCCGTTCCTCCTGCAGGTCCCCATCCACATGGATATTGCGAGCCGTCGTCGCGTTTCTCGCAGGGCTTGATGATGGCGTAGTTCTCCATCTCGTTGCCAAGTTCCCAAACGCGGATATCGCTCTTGAACCTGGTGCCAAGGGCGATCGCCAGTTTCCGGGTCTTCCCGTAGAGCTCGTCCGGAGTATCCTTGTCCAGGTCGATGCCCGCGGGGGTGATCAAAGGCAGGATCTCGATCCCTCTGGCCTTTGCGGCGTCGACAAGGGCGGCAAGCATATCTGCGTTGTCTTCGCTGGTTATGTTGACCCTGTATGATTTCAGGCCGAGATTCTTGACGAAGTCGAGCTGCAACTCAACCGGGATGCCCGGATAGGCGGTTATCGGATGGCCGTTGACGCCCCAGAGGACATCTGCGGAAGCAGGCGCAACGGCCACCAGCAGGCAGGCCGCAGCGGTTGCGAAACGAAAGGACATGGCAACAGCCTCCGCTGCCCGATTTCAAATTCAGCCCGTACTGTCGGACATGTGATCGGGGGAAGCAATTTGCTCATACGGGTGAACAGAGTACTTGCACTACCCCTTTCGGAGACTGCTCCTTAGGCCCGCGTCGTCAATGGACAGCCGCCGGTTGGATTACCTTGGCAGACTGCCAGCCTCCAGCGGCGGCCGCCTCCGCTGAAGGATTGTGGCCTTCCGTAGCAGCTCCAGAATTGGCTTTTCCACAAACAGATGCGTCAGAACACCGACAATAAGGCACAAGCATATGATCATGGGAGCGAAGGAAACCTGCGATACTCCCCCAACGAATGTCGCCTTGATTAGCCAACCATACCCCAGCATGACAAAGATGTGGGTTAGGTAGATGGCATAAGATGCATCCCCAAGCAGGATCATTCCCCGGCCGGCCTTCGATCGCGGTCGCTTAGTCTTTAGGAAGGCCCCCACTATCAAAGTTGCTGGAAGGCCCCATGCGATGACTCGCAATATGGCTGTATCGCCGGGATGGCTAACGAAGACTGGAGAAACAATTATCAAGAAAAACCCGAGCGCGCCGAGTGCCGGCGGATATTCCCATTTACTTCTTGAGATAAACAATAGCGCTATAGCAATACCGAAGCAAAACTCAAGCACGATAGGGCTAGAGATAAATTCAGAAAAACTCGAATCCTGAATCCAACGCCCCAACACAATTCCGCAGATCATAAGTAAAACTGTCGAGATGGACGTTTGGATAAGTTTCCCGAAAATTAGACATATTGCGAAGGCAGCATAAAAATACATCTCATACGAAAGTGTCCATGCAACAAATATTAATTTGTCTCCTGGAAGCAAAAATATAGAATTAAATATTGAAAACTCGCCTATGTTTTTGTGCTTCAAAAACCCAACCAACGATATCGCCAGTATCCCAGCGCTGCAGATCCAATACAGCGGGAATATTCTTCTCGCCCGTTTGATCATGAAACGCCCAGGTGTATCCGCAGCCCGACCGGGCGGAAAGCTCACATACACCATGATGAAACCGCTAATCACGAAGAAAAGATCTACGCCTGCCGCACCGAAGGTCGCCATCCAAACCGGGCTGAACCGCCCAGCTTCCGATCCATCGGACATGTCGAGGGTGTGGCGAATGACGACGCCCGAGGCTGCGATCGCACGCAGTATCTGCAGTCCATAGAGTTCGCGATCCTGCTGGTCCATCCCATCCGGTCCTGTGAGAAAGAGGGGGCAAAGAGGGGTCACTGACCCTACGTCTAACCGGCCTTAATACAAGGCATCCCTCCGACGTGGCCCTCCTACGTCCGACGAATGATCCCTGCTTGCTCGTTCGGCAAATATTCCGCCAACCGACCGCCCCGACGACTTCAGCCGCCGGCGGGCCGGCCCAGGGGCAGACGGAGCACTTGGGTTTGCGCTACCGCTTTAGGCGGCTGTATTCCTCGCCTATTGGACGCCATGACTTTCAACTGGGTTTGTCCGACTATCCCTCGGGACGCAGGCGGCGGGTCGCCTCGGTCGGGAAGGTACACGCATGCTTTCGGTGAAACGCGCACTCCTGATGAGCGTGGGCGAACGCTACGTGCTGCTCGTGACGAATTTTGCCACAGCAGCTTTTATTTCCCGGATATTGACGCCCAAGGAGATCGGGGTGTCGGTGATCGCCATGGCCATCATGGCGATGGCCCTGTCCCTAAGGGAGTTCTCCAGTGCGAGCTTTCTCATCCAGCGCGAGGAACTCAGCCGTGAAGATATCCGCGGCGCCTCCACGGTAATGTTCATCCTCACCGGGGTCATCGCCGTCGCTCTCGTCGTCGTTTCCCCTCTCCTGGCCTCGTTCTACAGCGAGCCGACCCTCATCCCCTACTTCAGGGTTGTCGCGGCCTGTCTCTTTCTCGATACCTCTCTAACGCTGATAACCGCTCTGCTGCGGAGGGAAATGTCCTTCGGCAAGGTTGCGGCCATCGACATAGTGGCAGCGGTGACGAATTCCGCGGCCACGATCATTCTGGCATTGGCGGGCTTCAGCTACATGAGTTTCGTCTGGGCGTGGTTGATCGGCAGCGGTCTTGCCGCAGGCCTCGCCTTCGCCCTATGGCCCCATTTCTGGATGTTCAAACCGTCCCTCGCCAACTGGCGAGGAATGGTTTTGTTCGGCGGATACAACGGCGCCATCGCCATTCTTTTCCGCATCTTTGACGCGCTGCCCCTACTCCTGCTCGGCCGCTTCATATCGCCGAATGCTGCAGCCTTGTTCAGCAGGACGCTCTGGATCGGGCAGATACCCGACAAGCTGGTTATCGGAGGCGCCATGGCGGTCGTGCTGCCCGCCTTCTCGGCCGAGGTCAGGCAAGGCAGGGATTTGAAACGTCCCTATCTATCCGCCCTTTCCCTCATCACCGCGCTCCACTGGCCGGCGCTCCTCGTGCTGTCGGTTTTGGCGTACCCGACCGTGAACATCGTGCTGGGTCACCAGTGGACCGAAGTCGCGCCGCTCGTGCAAATCGTCGCAATCGCGTTGCTCTTCTCCTTCAGTTTCGAACTCAATTACCCCGTAATGGTTGCGATGGGAGCGATCCGCGACTTGTTCATCCGCGCGCTGATCGCCTTCCCAATTTCGGGCATTCTCCTCTCCGCAGCCATTGTCTTCGGCGGATTGCAGGCAGCCGCCTGGTGTATGCTAGTGACCGTTCCCTTCCAGGCATATATTGCCCTGAGCTTCGTCCGGCGCAGCCTCGGACTTGGACGCTTGGAGATCGCCGCAGCGCTAGGCAAAAGTGCGGTCGTTGCCTTCGCGAGCGCGGTGCCTCCCCTCGCAGCCGTGGGGCTTTCCGGTTCCGGCTTCGAGCTCTCCAATATGGAAGCCATTGCGGCGGGCCTGTTGGCGTTCGGGGGATGGTCAGCTGGATTGATCATCACCCGGCATCCCCTGCTCGATGAGATCATCAAGATTTTCCCGGGACTCCGGCGGGCACGGGTTTCGGTAGGTTGATACCGAAACTTATCCGAGATCCCGCGCCATCAACTCGCGGCAAGTCGACGGGAGGACTGCTCAGATGGAGGGCCCCGGAAGCTGTCCAATGAGCCTCGAAATTCTGATCCGATACGCTCTCCTGCGCAATCTGTTGACCTTGTAGGTTAACCCCAGATACGCAGGAGGAATATTCAGGCCGAGTTCCCCGCAGTTGCAAGATATGCGGCCGAGTATAGACCGTTCCTGGCTGTCGATGCGATGTGCCACCGCCGGCAGGAACTTCTCCGGCCCCGTATAGTGGCGGATCAACGCCCGATCCCAATAGCTGGTCTGGAATGCCGACTTCTGCACGTTGAATTCCACGGGAAGCGTCTCCCATGCACCTTGGGCGGCGATGTTGAAGGCGCATTGGTCGATATGGGTGCATGAGCCGTCCCAATAGGGACAGAAGTACGCGTGCGACTTTAGAGCGGAAGAGAACCGTTCGGGAATTCCCGACCCAATCCATCGAGACACATTGATGGCCATAAAGCCGGAATTGAAGTAACGCCGTTCGAGGCCATGCTTGTCGCAATTCTCAAAGAATGCGCGGTTGTCGAGACCTGTGCAGATGGAAAGGTCGGGCACGGCCGCGAGAGGTCGCGTTGTCGGGGCGGCAGCTGCCAGATCAAGAGGCCGCACGGCCAGCGTATCATTGTCGAGATAACAGACGACATCGTGATCGCCCGAAACGGCAGCGATCGCTGCGGCTTTTTCAAAGGCAGTCGATGTTATGTGGCCATGACCGGGCAAGCCCCGGTCGACCGTCGGAAGGCTGTGGGTCGCCAGCCGATGACCCTTCGCCTGGAGGATCCTGAACACCGTCGGCGGGGGGGCCGAGCTGAACCCCGATTGGACGATGTGGATGTCTATCCCTCGTGCATGATTTAATCCCAACGCCACCGCGCTGGCATAAGTCAGGTCATCACGCTTGCCGTCGGTCAGGTAAACGACCCCGATGCGCTTTTCGGTCATGCGTTATCCTCTACGCGGTCGGCATCCGATCCGAGGCTGAACCAGCGTGATGGCAGCCACATGGCCAGTCACATCGTTTCTCAATGCCGGCTCCAGGCCTCCGCCAGGCGCGTACGGATGTGGCCTAGCGGATTGGGCATATGGGCCAGATAGTCTACAGGCGGAATGTAGGCCAAGCTTGGCGAGAGCTGAGCCGCAAATTTAAGCAGATCAAGGCCAGCTGCTCGCTCACCGCGCGCGATGTGTGAAAGGCCGGACCAGTATGCGCGCTTTCCGAGATTTCGGTAAACGCCCCTGCGCAACCGTTCCACCCCGGGCACGGAGGCTGCCTCGTGCGAGAAAAAACTATCGAAGGTGAGTTTCTTCTCGATCATGTCCCGCTTGAAGTCCTGCCAGAATATGGCGGATAGATTTGCGCCGTGCACCCGCCGTATTCCGTGAATCGCCTTTGTTAGCGCTGCTCTGCGGCCCAATGAGAGCCGCAAGAACATTTCCAAGTCCTCGCTGAACGATATCTCCGGCCTGAAATGGCCAACCCGTTTGAGGTCGGCGGTTCTCATCACCGCTGCGCCGCCTCCAAACAACACTTTGCTCGGAAGCGACCGCTCCAGGGCGAACGATTCCATGGACAGAAATCGCCAGTCATGTGCGTCTGAATTCTCCACTGCCGGGAAGGGCCGGTCCTCATGCCAAACCAGTTCGCCTCCACACGCAAAGGACACATCGGGTTCTCGCTCAAGAACCGACAGGGCACGGTTAAAACAACCCTCGACGAGCAGATCGTCGGCACAAAGTATCACAAAATACTTCGAGATGGCCCAATCGATGCCCTCATTGCAGGATGCGTGCAACCCGAGATTTTTTTCCCGTGCGATAACCGTTATCCGCCTGTCACGGCTTGCCAGTTCATTTGCAACATCGACACTGTCGTCGGTTGACGCATTGTCAACGATCAGAATCCTGATGTCTTCTACTTGCTGGCGCACGATGCTCTGGACGGACTGAGGCAAGTAGCGCCCGTAGCAGTAATTTGGAATCACAACGTCAATTAGTGGCATTGATCAACCTTTGCGAATTTGTTGGACGTGGGAGCATCTGCTCATCTGTTTCACCAAGACGGCGATCCGATCTTTGGTGTCGTTATTACGGATTCTTGCGTCGCACATGCCCGCACTCAGCTTCAAGACAAGATCGGGCGCGACACGGCATGGGCGAAAACTTGTGTTCGAAGAAGAACCTCCTGGTCCAAAAGTTGTTGCCGATATCGCGAAACCGTTTCGCGAACTTCCTGCGCTCGCAATTCCCGCTCGGCAAGGAGTGCGTCCAGCCGCGACTCCAGCCATTCGACGCTGAAGGTTTCGACGCTGGTGCAAAAGGCCGATAGACCGGTGTCGGCAGCAAGTGCGTCGTGCTTTTCGAGGTATCCGAGAGATATGACAGGGAGCCCGACCCGCAGGGCGCAAACAACATTGTGAAATCGGGTGGCGACCACGACGTCAGTAGTCTGCATTTGCGCCATAACGTCGTGAAGCGATGCAGACCGACTGAAAACGACCCGGGCCAAATCCGCGTCGGAAAGCCGGCCGCGGAGTCGCTCGATGAGATCGACCACTGCAACCTCGTCATTGTCCTGGCCCAGGATAAGTCGAATGTCGAAGCCTCGTGTCACAGTGCGTGCGACAAACTCCGCGAGGTTGGTAATGTACGTGTCATAGATCGAGTCATCTCCACCCGTGCGACCGCGGTAGTTCATCACGCCCACGCCAACAACAGTGGTCTTAGAGACCTCACGCTCCACGGTCAGGATTGGTAGTCCGAAAGCAAGATCGGGAAAAACCCGGTCGTTCGCAACATCAACTCCGAGGCTCCCGACGAATTCGCGTGAAATCCTATCGCGAAACGAACGATATGACGCGCAGCGGGCAGTCCAGGCGAAGAACACGCGACTCAGGGGGTGGTAGGCGGGCCCGGCGCCGATGCTCGCAAATGCGACGACACAGCCCCTTAGCCGCGCCATCAGGAACCACTTAAGGAAAACGTAGGGCATTCCAAACGGAGTGTCGCCAAAATCATCGAACGCGCCAGTTCCGGGCAGTATGACAGCATCAAAGCCACGAAGTTTGAGGAAGGCGCGGATCGGTCCCCACATCTTGTAAGGCATTCGACCGAGCATGCGGTTCGCCAAGTCGAGCCAACGCGACTTGATAGCTGGCCGCGTCAATCTGATGGTCTCCACGCCGAAGGCCTTCTCGACGGATTCGGGCCATGTGCAAATCACGGAAAGCTCGGCCTCGGGGCAAATCCGCCTGAGCGTGTCGATCATTGCCTCGAGTGAGCCGTCATTGCCGAAGTTGCCGACGCCAAACTGCCCTATCAAGCCAATCCGAATTCGCTTGGTGCTTGGCACTGCATGCGCGTGGTCGTAGCCATTGATCCATTGATGCGATCGGAGCTGAGGCTCAAGCACGGTTTCAGTTTGCGTTTTTTGGGACTGCATAAGAACCCGTAGCTTTCAAGTGAGTGAGTGCGTGAGTGCAGTGCACTATAGAACCACCGGTCCGTTTCTTCGCCTCAACCTATGGGCTGAAGAACACCTCTTTTTGGGTGTGTCAGCGCCTGCGGGTGGCCGGGCGTCCGGCAATCGAAGCCTTGTCCGGCGGCGCATCTTATGAGGCTGATCTGCGCCGAAAAGCCGGTTGACCCGACCCGCTGCGGGATACCATCGCCGCAAAAATCCGTCAGCTGTGCGAGCGCATGCAAGGTAACGGGCTAGCCGGGCATTTCAGCCAATGGGCTTTGTTGCCTGCAGTTTGCGCAAACTTGCACGTCTGGCTGCGTCGGCGACCAGCAAATCCCTCCATTGCTGGAGAAACCGATCCTTGGTTGCAGCTGACGCCGTGTTGCGCAGAGAGCGGCTTGTTTCCGCCTTCTCCGCAGGGCTTCGGGAAAGCGCTTTTCGCATCGCGTCTGCGATCGCCGCCGGATCGTTCGGCGGCACCTGCAAGCATTGGCCTCCCACCGCCTCCACGAGCGCACTGTCCGCGGACACTATCGGCAGCAATCCCATGTAGGCCGCCTCCAGTGCCGGCATCCCGAAACCCTCGAGAAGGCTCGGCAGCACGAATGCCTCGGCGTTTGCATAGAGCCAGCGCAGCTGTGCATCGGGCACGTAGCCCATGAGCCTTACTCCGGCGATGGATCCCGCCAGTTCCGCGGTCTCTGCATGACCATCGCCACGCGACCCACACAAGACGTATTCTATTCCCTCACGATGGAACCCACCGTCCCGATACGCCTTCAGGGCGGCGATCTGGTTCTTGCGGGTTTCGAACGCGCCCACGGTAAGAAAATACCGACTGCTCAAGCCGGAGATTGCTTCCGCAGGGCCGTCAAACAGTTCGGTGCGCAGATACAGCGGGATTGTCGTCAGGAACCGGAAACCAGAGCCAAAAAGAGACTCGAATTGCTTGGCAGAGAAATTGCTGACGAAGACGACCCCGGGCTTGATGCGCCGGATCTTCTCGTAAGCGAGGTGGTAGTTGGCGCAAGTCCGTTCGCCGTAGAGGTCTTTGTGCGTCAGCGGACCGACATCGTGGCACAGGACGATATCATTCTCGGTCAGGTGTGACCTCAGGACGTAGAGCGGATCCAAAAACAGCCGGAAGCCACGCTCTTCGACCCCGTCACGGATCAGGAGAAACTCGCTGTCGCGGAGCCAGTTGATTTCCAGCATCATCAGCCGGGCGACTATCTTGCGGACAAGACCCTCGGGAGCGAAGGAACCCAGCCGCCAGTAGCGGACTTTGGCCCGGCCCGGGACAAATTCCCCGGTGAGGTCCTTGGCAATGTGGTAGGCGCCGGTCCTGTTCAGGATCGACAGGGAGTTGTCGAAAAGCAGCATGTTGGCGGATGCCCGCCTGCTCGCGGCGCGTAGGTCGTGCGGGTCGGGCCGCTCGTTCATCGTGCTCTCCTGGAGATCAATCCTTGTACTGGCTGCCGGTCAACTGCCGTACTCCCCGAAATCGGCGTCGACCTGGACCATCAGTTCGAGGTATTTCCACGCTATCCACCGCCAGGAATAACTGCTCGCCCTCGCGTGCCCCTTGCTAACCAGCCGCTGCCGCAAGTCAGGGGCAAGCATCAGCAGGCGGATGGCTTCGGCCCATGACTGGACGTCGTCGGGATCGGCATAGAGGGCCGAATCCCCGCAGATTTCGGGAAGACACGGCGAGGTCGAGGCAACGACCGGGCAGCCCGAAGCCATCGCCTCGACAGCGGGCAGCCCGAAGCCCTCGATCCGTGACGGGAACAGGAAGCACAGGGCGCCTTCGAGCGCCTTCTTGAAGTCGTCATCGCCTATGCGGCCAGGGAGGACGATGTTTCCGGGCATTTCCGGGACGTACCTCAGGACCGTGGTCTCGTCGACATCGCCTGGCATCCAGAGGTCGAGACCCATCCCGTCGAGGAGTGGGGCTAGCCTGGCGAGAAGCCCCATGTTCTTGTATTCCTGGTCCCGCCTGCCAAGGCAAAGGACATACGGCCTGCCCCGGTCGACGACCAGAGACGATCTCGCTGCATCCCATCTCTTCGCATGGTCGCTGCCGTTGTAGGTGACGACGATGTTTTGCTGTGGCGCGATCCCGAAATCGACCAGATGGCTGCGCGAGAGTTGCGAGACCGTGGTGATGCGGGCGGCCCGCCTGCCGAGTGCCGGCAGGATCAGGCGGTGCGCCCACCGGAACCCCCGCGCGTAGCTCGACGGCATGAGCCTGGTGTGCATGTCGTGGATGCACGCGATCTGGCGCCTCAGCACGACCGGAGCGAGGTTGCAGAAGCTCAGCAATCCTCCGGGCACATGCCAGGGCAACTGCGCCTGCACCCAGAATTGGGGAAGTCGCGGCCTGTTGAATTCGGGAACGACACGCACGGAGATGGCATCGAGGTGGAGAGGTTCGGAAAGCGGGCGCGGCACCACGAGATCGATTTCCAGGTCGCGACCGAGGGGATGCCCTTCCGAAATGAGGGCGTCGAGAGCCAAGGTGACCTCGCGGGCGTAACGGGCCACTCCAGTCGGCCGAAGCGTCGTGAAGTCTCCGTTTATCGTCCAGCGTCGTCTCGGCGCTTCAGGGTCGACGCACACCCCAGCCGAATGCCCGATCAGGAATTCGGCGCCGTCGGCAGCAGATCTGGCCAGGGCTGTGTCGGCTCGGTGTCCATTCACCCGTCTGGCCCGTCTTGGTGGCGGCGACTCCGTCGTGTCGAACTCGAGTTTGCCCATGTCCCCCTTCCCCGGTCCTTCCCGCACCTTGGGCCAGACTAGCATCCCCGGGGGCACCAAGGCCCTCAAACGTTTGAGGTAGGCACGCTGTCCGACCTCGCCTATCCGGATGATTGCCGCTTAGCCGGATGACCCGATGGCCATGGTGACCTGGCGTCTTTGCGGCTCCACATTGAAGGTTGCAAAGGGGGACGACATGGCGCGGCGTTGGACCATCAATGGGCGTTTTCTTTCCCAGCCGACAACAGGTGTCCAGCGTTATGCGCGCGAGGTCGTCAACTCTCTCGACGCCTTGATCGCGGAACAGGAGCCGCTCGCCCGCGGCCTAGAACTCAGTCTGCACTGTCCGCCCGGGTCCGGGGACATCCCCCTGGCTTTCATCGAACGTCGCGAGATCGGCCGCACGAGCGGGCATGTCTGGGAGCAGGTGCAGCTCCCCTCATCCCTCGATGGCGGCGGATTGCTCAGCCTCTGCAACACCGGGCCGCTGCTTTCCCGCAAGCATATCGTCTGCATCCATGATGCAAATGTCTGGAACGCCCCGCAGAGCTACTCCCTTGCCTTCAAGCTTCTCTACAGGAACCTGTTGCCCGGCCTCGGCAAGACGGCGTGCGGAATTTCGACCGTTTCCAACTACTCCCTGGATGAACTGGTTCGCCGCGGCGTCTTCCCGGCAGAACGGGCTTTCGTCGCGCCGAACGGCCATGAGCATGCCTTGCGATGGAAGCCTGAACACTCGGCACAGACACGGCTGGCGGCCTCGCGGGAAACCGTTGTCCTGATCGGCAGTGCCGCACCCCACAAGAATGTGGATCTCCTCCTGAACATGGCTGGTCGTCTTGGCGAGGCCGGACTCAGAATAGCGATCGTCGGCATGTCGGATTCGCGGGTCTTCAGGTCAGGGACGGCCAGGACCGAAGCTCGAAACATCCACTGGCTCGGCCGCGTTTCCGATGGCGAATTGGCGGCCCTGCTCAGGGACTCGCTATGCCTGGCTTTCCCCTCGCTCACGGAGGGCTTCGGACTCCCGGCCCTCGAGGCGATGGCCGTCGGCTGCCCCGTGGTGGTTTCCGACCGCGCCAGCCTGCCTGAAGTCTGCGGCGGCGCAGCCCTGTTTGCACCGCCCGACGACCCGAACGCATGGTTCGACAGGTTCGCGCAGCTTCGCGGTTCCCAGGCCTTGCGACTGCAGATGATAGGCAAGGGAAGGGCGAGAGCCTCGGCATACAGCTGGAGGGCGACGGCCTTGCGTTATCTCAAGGCGATGGCGGCCGCGGACGGCGTCGATGCGGAAGCAAAGATCGTCAGGGCTCGCGAATTCACATGATCTCGTGAAGTGCCTGGACGGCCCCGAGTGATTCCAGGATCGCGCGGTCGAAGTTCTCCTCGGAGAAACGTCCGGCATTCTTGGCGCAAGCGCGGGGCGTGATGGCATAGCTGCTCTCTTCGAACCGTTCGACGGCCTCCTTGAGGTGCTCGACGGTCTGAGCCTTGAAAAGGACCCCTGTCGGCTCGGGGGATGATCCCAGGCGCTGTACGATGTCGACGGCCCCGCCGCGGCCGAAGGCCACCAACGGCGTCCCACAGGCCTGCGCCTCGGCCAGCGCTATGCCGAAATCCTCGCAGCCCGCAAATACCATCGCCTTCGCCCGCGCCAGGGTGTCCACATAGTCTTTCCGGGGCAGGTAACCCGAGAAGGTGATGTTGGGACCGGCAAGCGCCCGCAAGCTGGCTGATTGCTGCCCTTCGCCAACGATGACCAGTCGCCGCGACGGCATCTCGTTGAAGGCCCGGATGACGAGGTCGGTGCGCTTGTAAGGGGCGAGGAAGGACGCCGAGACATAGAAGTCGTCCTTGTCCTCCACACAGGGCAGTTCTCCCAGCGAGACCGGCGGGAAAACGACGCGTGCCTCGCGCCCGTAAATATGCTGGATTCGGGAGCGGACATAATTCGAATTCGCCAGCATCAGGTCCGGACCGTGCGCGGTTCTCGTGTCCCACGTCCTCAGGCGATGGAGCATGTACCGATAGAGCATCCCCTTGGGCCCGAAGCCAAGGCGCCCTTGCTGAAGATAGGAAAACTGTTCGTCCCAGGCGTAGCGGACGGGGCTGTGCACATAGCACAGATGCGGCTGGTCCGGCCTGGTGATCACGCCGCGCGAAAATGCGGCCGAAGACGAGATCACGGCATCGTAGCCTGTCACGTCGAACTGTTCGATCAGGAAGGGACAAAAGAAGAAGAGGGATCGATAGAATTTCTGAACCATCGGGATCCGGTTGGCCGCGGAGGTATGGAATTCCACGTCACGGAAATATTGCTCCTTCACCTCGGGCGGCAGGAAATCGAAAAGCGTGAAGACTTCAGCATTGGGGAACTGCTTGCAGATTTGCGCCAGAACCCGTTCCCCTCCCCGGAAATTCGGACACCAGTCATGAACGACCGCTATCTTCGCATACCTGTCGACGGCAGGCCCCGGCGCGGCCGGGAACTCCTCGATGGGCACATCGACCTTGGCCGCGACCGCCAAATCGGAAGAGCGTTCGTGGAGCATGGTTCCCCCTAGCCTCGTCAGGCCAGCAGTCTCCATTCCATCTTGTTGCCCCGGCAAGTTGTACGATCGGTTACAGACTGTTCCGGACGCATGCCTATCTAATACTTATGGCTGTGGGTCGTTTACCGAGATACTCCGAAAGCCTGTCTCCGGGGGTAGGCCAAGCTCGTTCCGTCACCTTTTATGCAGGCTGTTTCGGCCCCCTCGCCGGTCTAGGTTCGGCGGGAACCGAAACTGGATCGAGCATGAGACTAGCAGTGATCATCCCGACCCTTGGCCGCCGCGGACAGGTCGCGCGCCTGCTTCGGTATTTGGGTGACCAGACGAGACTTCCCGACGAGGTCATCGTGTCGGCGCCCGACGCCACGCATGTCGAACTGCCGGAAGATTGTCCTTTCCCCTTGTCGCTCGTTTTCGGACCGATGGGATCGTCTGCCCAGCGGAACACGGCTCTCGTACCTTCCCTGGCGCGCTTCGACATCATCACATTCTTCGACGACGATTTCGTTCCGTCCACCGAATACCTGGCGCAGGTCGAGAAAGCTTTCGTGGAAAATGACGGATGGGCGGTGGTGATGGGCATGGTCGTCAGGGACGGCGCCACGAATGCCGGCCTCACCTGGGAAGATGCCGAAGCCGCCTTGCGGGAAACCCGGGGCAAAAAACATGATGGACCACCGGTGGTCGACCATGTCGGTGCGTACGGATGCAACATGTCCTTCCGGTCCTCGTTTGTGGGAGATTTGCGCTTCGACGAGCGCCTGGTCTTGTACGGCTGGCAGGAAGACATCGACTTCACCAGCCAGTTGAGATCCAAAGGCCGCGTGGTCTGCGTCACTGCAATCACAGGCGTCCACCTCGGTATCAAGTCAGGCCGGGTCAGCGGAAAGCGGTTCGGCTATTCCCAGGTTGCGAATGCGATCTACCTGATCAGGAAGGGCTCCGTTCCGGCCTCTTTCGCGCTTCCCCTGATGTTCAGGAATATTGCGGCCAACCTCGCAAAGAGCCTGCGGCCCGAGCCGTATATCGATCGCAGGGGCAGGCTCAGGGGCAATATGCTGGCGATCCTGCACATCGCCATGGGACGAATCGAACCCGAATACATCCTGAAAATCTGACGGCGGGAAAGACAATGCGGAAATGGCTTTTGACGGTGGCGGCGGTTTCATTGGCGGCAGCAGCTGCCTGCCCCTTGCCGACGATGGCTGCCGAGTATCTCCTCGGACCCCAGGACAAGGTCAGGCTCAAGGTTTACGAATGGCGCGCATCACGCGACGTGATCTTTGAATGGACGGCTCTCAACGACAGCTTCGTTGTCGGTGCCGACGGCACGCTCTTCCTTCCATTTGTCGGCCAGATACGGGCGCAAGGCACCGCCCCCGGCGACCTCGCCCGCGCGATCGGCGACCGCCTGATGCAGCAGATGGGACTCGGCCGCCAGCCGGATGTCGCCGTCGAGATTGTCCAGTACAGGCCGTTCTACATCGTCGGCTACGTCACGCAGCCCGGCGAGTTTCCCTTCAGACCCGGACTGACGGTCTTGCAGGCGATGGGAATCGCCGGCGGCCTGCGAACACGCGAGGAGGACATGTCGAGGCTCGAGCGTGAAGTCATCGCGGGCCAGGGCGACGTGGGTCTGTTGGCGCTGAGCAACGTCAGTCTGCTCGCCCGCAAAGCGCGGCTGGAATCGGAACTGGCTGGCAGCGACGACATCGCCTTCCCTGCGCAACTGATGGACAGAGCTTCGAACGAGACGGTCGCGGTTGCGATGGAGCAGGAGCGCAAGATCTTCGCTGTCCGCAAGGACGCTATGGCGACGCAACTCCGTGCCCTCCGCGAACTCAAGGATTTCCTCGAAAAGGAACTGACCTCGCTCGGCCAGCAGATGGCCTTCCACGACCAACAGATCGAACTCATCCAGAAGGAGCTCGCGGGTGTTTCGGCCCTTGTCCAGAAGGGGTTGGCGGTTGCACCGCGGGAACTCTCTCTACAGGGAACGGTCGCACAGATGCAGAGCGACAGGTTGGTTGCCGAGACCTCGCTTTTGCGAGTCAGGCAGGAGATAAGCAAGACCGACATCGAGATCCTCAACCTCGGCAATAGCCAAGCCAGCGAAGTCGCCGCTTCCTTGCGCGAGACGCAGCTCCAGCTCAATGAAGTGACCAGCAAGGCCAACACCGCGGTGCAGTTGCTGCACGATACCGAGGTCACGGCACCTGCTCTGCTCGCCCTTAGAGAGCGCGGCGAAAGGGCCAAGCCGATCTTCAAGATCGTGAGGATGACGGACAGTGGCTCGCAAGAACTCACGGCTGAGGAAACCACGCCGATCGAGCCAGGCGATACCGTGAAGATCGATATCCCCCCGCCCCCATCCGGCTTGGCTGCCCTCCCTGCAGGCGGCAGCGTGCAGGCAGAGACGCTCCCGATTCAGGGCACCAACTGATCAAACTTGCATTGGTTCAGGGAGGTCCACGACTCGCCGCACCCATTGGCGTGGGCTTCGGAAGCTGAAATTGCCGCAGGAAGCCGCCCGGAAGCGCGAGAACACAAGGGCGCAAGAAAACAAGGGCGCAAGAAAACTGGGGGTGATGCTTACCCGGATCATCTGCGCAATACCCTGGCACTTGCCATGCACTTTGAGGCCGCATATCAGTGAGCACACGCTGACGAAACCTTCCCTGCCGCAGTGAGGCGATCAGTCCTGCGGGTATCACTGGAGATTTCGGTGCTCATGAGTGTCGTGGCTGTATCGGCGGGGGGCGTTCTGTTGGGACTGCGGTTCAAGGCTCCCGCCCTGATCGCGGCTACTGCGCTGCTTGTGATCGGAAGCTTTGCCTGGAATGGCCTTGGGTTGCCCGGCCATGTGACCGTCACCAAATTCCTGATCCTGGCATTCGTATTGGCTTGCGCCTACATCGTCGGCCTGTCGCTGTCCGTCCACTGGAAGCGGACGGAAGGGTGAGCGGTCGGGACTTCAGGCAGCCCTGTCGAAGCGCATCACTGCGAAAATCGTCCTGAACAAGATCACGATGTCGAGCCAGATCGACCAGTTCCGCACATACTGGCTGTCGAGCGCCACGCGGTTGGCGTAGTCCATGCTGCTTCTTCCGCTCACCTGCCAGAGACCGGTGAGTCCCGGCCTTGTCCGAAGGTATTCCCCTAGGTGGTCGCCGTAGCGTATGAGTTCGTCCTTTACGATGGGCCTTGGGCCCACGCAGCTCATGTCGCCACGGATGATGTTGAAGAGCTGGGGGAGTTCGTCGAGGCTCGACTTGCGCAGCATCCACCCAAGCAGCGTGACGCGGGGGTCGTTCCTGATCTTGTGGGTCTCTTCCCACTCCTTGCAGACATCAGGGTTGGCTTCGAGATATGCTTTCAGAACTTCTTCCGAATTGGCAACCATCGAGCGGAACTTATAGCAATCGAACGGCTTTCCGCCGAACCCGATACGGCTGTGCGAGAACACTGCCGGGCCTCCTGCCGTCATCCTGATCAGCAGGGCAACGACGATCATCACAGGCGCGGCCATGATAAGCGCCGTGCCCGCTATGACCAGATCCATGATCCGCTTCAGGAGACCTCCGATGGGAGGGTTCGTCGTTCCCGTCCTGATGGCGGGCGACAGGTCTGTCAATACTGCCCCGGCACTGTTGTGGTCGGGCGCAGGAACAACGTGCAGGACTGCCGTTCGGCTGTCAGCCGCCACGGGAAGAGGTGGCTGAACCCAGATCGGTGTTCCCTGGTGCGACTCGAAGGTGTTTGTTGACATGGGACGATTGCTGTTCGAATTGTTCCGGTCACTCTTCCAAGGTCGGGGCTTGTCGGCAAGAAAGGCAAAGGACGTAGCGTGACGCTCCAGGGCTACCCCCTAATCCCAAGGAATGATCCCCCTACACGCTTTTGCGACTTCCGAGGGAGGGATGTCTCGCCACCAGTTTCATGCGGGGCTTGGACTTCATCGCGCGGGCCTTCGTCAGGAGCACGCCCAGGATGGGCGTCCTGCTGGCCTGCAGCGTCCTGACGAGTTCCCGCAACGTTTGGACGTGTGTCTTGCCCCACTGGGCAACGACGACGACGCCATCCAGGACGGATCCGACAATCAGTTCGTCGGCTCCCGAGGCAAGCGTGGGCAGGTCCAGGATGACGATGTCGTAGGCGGCAAGTTCGTAGGCGGCAAGGTCGCGAGCGGTCAGATCCAGGAGGAACGCCTCCATGTTGCTTGGTGACAGCAGGTGCCTGGCGTCCACCACCGAACTTGGAAGCAAGTCGAACGGCCGCCCAGGAGCGCGGACGATGTTAAGCCGGACGGGGTCCTGGCACGGTTTGTCGAGGGTGCCCGACGGGCCGAGCAGCCGCGTGGTCAGTGTCGGTCGCCTGATGTCGGCGTCAATTACCAACGTCTTCAGGCCGGACATCGAATATAGCGTGGCAAGATTGCTGGCGACCGAACTCTTCGAACTGTCGTTGGATACAGCCGTCAGCCCAAGCAGCTTGATCGGGCGGCTGGTTTCCGCAAGGCTGATTTCGGTTCGCGCTTTCCTGAGACTGTGGCTGTATCGGGAGTGCGGATATCTTGCGACTTCGTCGAGGTGGCCGGATTCCCTTCTCCTGGTGGTGGGCGGCAGCTCTCCGACGCATTCGACACCCAAATTGTCCCGGATGAGTCGTGCTGACCTGATGGTCCAGTCGAACGTATGCCTCACAAACGAAAGTCCGATGCCGAAAATGAGCCCGGCAACCGCCGCGAAGGCCAGCATCAGCTTCGGCCTTGGAGTGCTCGGATAGAGCGGCGCCGTCGCAGCTGTGATCACCCTTGCGTCGGCGACCGGGTACGACTGTTGGCTTACCGAGTTGGTGTAGGCCTGCAGGAAGCTCTCGTACATCTTCTGGTAGGTTTCAGCAGTCACCTCGAGTTCTTCGAGCGTCGGCACAGCGTTCGCCCCACCTTCGTCCGTGGCTTCACTGCCGACGCTGTAATCGTGGCGTGACCGGAACTCTTGCGCCTTCGCCATGGCCTCGTTCATCTGGGTGCGCAGTTGTTTAAGGCGCATCTCGAGCCACGCGCCGCCTTCCCTTGCCGCGTCGGCCTTGGTTTCGATCTGCTCACGCACGAAGGCATCGGCCGTGGCGTTCGCAACCTTGGCTGCACCTTCGGCATCGAGAGAGGTGAAGGATATGTCTATCGCGTAGGAAACGCCGACTCTGCGCACGTCGAGGCCGTTGCGGAAAATCAACATGCTGCGCCGGGACTTCTGGTAATCGGTCAGCGTCACGGGTGTTTCAGGCACGCCTTGGCCGAAATGCTCGGCAAGCGACGTCAACGAGGCGCTTTTCCTGAGCCCGGAAGCATCGAGCAGGACTGATCCTATCTTCTTGAATCTCTCCCGCAAAGTCGGAGTCTGCGGACGGTTGAATTGGGGGTCGTCGACGAGTTTCAACTGGTCGAGGACCATCGCGGCGATCTTTTCCGACTGCATCACTGCTATCTGGCTTTCCACCTGGGCGGTGTCCAACGACAGATCTACTTCGCCACCCTCCTGCAAGTGTTGTGGCAATTTCGGCTCGATCAGAATCTGCGCGCTGGCGATGAACGTTGGGTCGGTGGTCGAATTGTAGAACCCGGCCACCAAGAGAGCCGCGGCAAGGCAGGCGATGATGGTTCCAACGTAGTGACGCAGAAATTCGGTTATGTCGGAGAGGCCAATAAACTCCTGGCCGACGGAAGCCTGCTGGTCCGCTGCCGGAGGCCATTGATTGGGAAACATACGGTTCATTCAAATTCTCCTGCAGGCGTGCGGGAAATCCTGCGCGCGCGCCGTCCCCATGCACGCCGTCCCCATGCAGGCGGTCCCCATGCAGGCGGTCGATGACATTCAGCCGATGTTTTCATTGAAAGCTGAGGCCCCTCGATCCCAGACTGCCGCGAAAAGATTACGCCTGCGTCAGGGAAGGTTAAACGTCGCCAATTGGCGTAGGGACCTACGCCCTATGGGAAGGGAGAATGCCCGGCAGCCCTGCTCTCGTCCTGTCGACAAAAGACAACTGCTTTTCCAGCAAGGCCTGCCGTCCGCGGCTGAGTGCCAGGTCGCGCGCGAGGGAATCGATCCGCGCGGATATGCGTTCGGGGCTCTCGCCATTTTCCATGGCCTCCAAAGCGAACGCGGCGCAGTCCGTCATCCTTTCCACGGACGGACGCAGTGCCGCGGATTCCCTTTCGATTTCCACTTGAATGAGCTCGAGAAGCCGAGCCAAGCGAGCGAACCGCCTTTCGTCGACATCCTCGCGGAACGGGTACATGAATGCGGTCAGCGGCATCTTGCAGCCCACCTTTCTCGTCAGCGCCCGAGCAGGACGCACCTTATAGAATACAAGACCCCATTGCCTGGACGAGACATCCTTTCGGCCATCGGCGGTCATGCTCCTATTGGATGAGGGGGTGCAAACCAGCGCGTTAGGGCTACTCGAATTCATGAAGGGGGCTGCGTCCGGCACCGTGCTAGGACTATTCGCCTGTAACTGCAGAGCGGAAACCGTGACCGTGACCATAGTCGGCCAAGCCAGGCCAAACACATTCGCCTTCGAAACCAGTGCCCTGGTCAAAGCCACTGGCTTCCGGGAATACGACGCGCGCTGGTGGTTCGGGCAGCCAGGCTCGGACAAAGAACCCGAACTCAATCTGATGGGCGTGCAGGCGATCGGCATGGGGCTCGGCACCCTGATCCGCCGAATGGGTGTTGGCCCGGACATCGTCACGGGCCATGATTTCCGCAGCTATTCCATGGCGATCAAGATGGCGCTGGTCTCCGGCCTGATGGCGGCCGGCGCGCGCGTCAAGGACATCGGCCTGGCACTTTCTCCCACGGCCTATTTCGCCCAGTTCGCGCTCGACGCTCCGTCGGTGGCCATGGTGACGGCCTCCCACAACGAGAACGGCTGGACCGGCGTGAAGATGGGAGCGCAAAGGCCGCTGACATTCGGGCCTGATGAGATGACCGCTTTGAAAGCGCTCGTGCTGGACGGCGATTTCGATCTCATAGGCGGGGGAAGCTATGAATTCGTGTCCGGATTTCGCGAGAGATACATCGAAGACCTGACTGCCGGAAGGAACCTCGGCCGAAAGCTGAAGGTGGTGGCGGCCTGCGGCAACGGAACCGCCGGCGCTTTTGCACCGCAGGTGCTGGAAGGCATCGGCTGCGAAGTCATCCCGCTGGACGTTGAGCTCGACCACACGTTTCCGCATTACAACCCCAATCCCGAAGACATGCAGATGCTGCACGCGATCCGGGACAAGGTTCTGGAGACGGGTGCCGATGTTGGGCTCGGCTTCGACGGCGACGGCGACCGCTGCGGCGTGGTCGACAACGAAGGCAACGAGATTTTCGCGGACAAGGTCGGCGTCATGCTGGCGCGAGACATCTCGGGCCTGCATCCGAAATCCGTCTTCGTCGTGGACGTCAAGTCGACGGGCCTTTTCATGACGGATCCCGTCCTCCTACAGAACGGTGCAAGGACGGATTATTGGAAGACCGGGCACTCCTACATCAAGAGGCGCGTTGCCGAACTCAATGCCATCGCTGGTTTCGAGAAGTCGGGGCATTTCTTCTTCAACCCGCCAATCGGACGCGGCTACGACGACGGGCTCCTCACGGCGATCGCCGTCTGCGAGATGCTCGACCGCAACCTTGGCAAGACACTCGCCGACCTTTACCGCGATCTGCCGCTGACCTTCGGCACCCCGACCATGTCGCCCCACTGCCCGGACGAGGTGAAATACGGCGTGGTCGCGAAAGTTGTCGGAGAATTCACGAAAATGAAGGGGGACGGGATCGAGTTCGCCGGCCAGCCGCTGGCCAATCTGGTCACCGTGAATGGGGTGCGTGTGGTTGCCCAGGACGGCACATGGGGGCTGGTCAGGGCTTCGTCGAACAAACCGGAGATCGTCGTCGTGGTGGAAAGCCCCGTCTCGTCGGAAAGACGTCGCGAGATGTTCGAGGCTCTCGATGCCGTGCTGCGCCGCAATCCAGAGGTCGGAGCCTACAACCAGACATTCTGATGGGAATTGGCTGAGAGGAATTGGAACCATGCCGGACCGGATCGTAAGCTTCGTCATGAGCGGGGGCGTCGGCTCACGGCTGTGGCCGCTTTCGCGCGAAGACAATCCCAAGCAATTCCATGACCTTTCGGGCGACGGCTCCATGCTTGCGAAGACTGTTCGACGCCTCAAGGCGCGGCCGGACGGTGAGACGCCTATCTACCTGATAGCGTCCGAACGGCATGCCGACCGCGTCATCTCGGACATTGCTCCGCTCGGCCTGAACGGCGGCAGACCGATCTTCGAGCCGGTCGGCCGCAATACCGCCGCCGCGGTCGCCATAGCCACCCTGCAAACGATCTCCGAACATGGCGCCGACGCGCTTGTGCTCGTGGTCCCGTCCGACCATCAGATATCGACCGAAGCGCAATTCTGGGAAACCGTCGAGGCGGGCGTGCCTGCCGCCGATGCAGGAAGTATCATCGTGTTCGGCATCAAGCCGACGCACCCCGAAACCGGATATGGCTACATCGAGGCCACGGCAAAGGGTGACCGAGTAGCCTCGGTTTCGCGTTTTGTTGAAAAGCCAGACGCCGAGACGGCACGCCAATACCTGGCTTCGGGACGATTCTACTGGAACGCCGGCATCTTCCTTTTCCGTGCCGACGCCATGCGGCAGGCGTTTCTCGATTTCCAGCCGGACATCTGGGAGACTGCGGAACGGGCCTACAAGACAGCGCGGACCGAGGTCTCGGGCCTGTACCTGCCACAGGGCTTCTACCTCGCTGTCCCCTCGACGTCGATCGACTACGCGATCATGGAGCATGCGGGCGACATCGCGATGGTCACGGCTTCCTTCCGCTGGAACGACCTTGGATCGTGGCAATCGCTGCTGGAAGCCACCCCGACCGACGTTGACGGCAACGTCGTCATGGGTGACATCGTCGCCATGGATTGCGGCAACTCCTACCTCAGAAGCCAGGGCAGGCTACTGACCGTCGTCGGAATGAAGGATGTAGCGATAGTGGCGACGCCGGACGCGGTGTTCGTCGCCCCCGTCAGCCACAGCCAGCACGTGAAAAAAGTCGTCGAACAGCTGGAGAAGAGCGGACGCCTCGAAACGAAATTCACCGCCTCGGAAGACCGGGTCATCATCAGCGGCTCATGGCGCAAGCGCGTCGAACACTGGCTCTTCGAAGAAACCCTGCCGCTGTGGTCCACTGCCGGTGTCGACGATGTATATGGCGGCTTCCACGAGGCGCTCGGCTTCGATGCCAGGCCATTGGGCAAGCCCAAGCGCATGCGGACGATGGCTCGCCAGATCTATGCGTTCGCGGTAGCCAAGGAACGTGGCTGGACTGGACCGGCAGACAAACTCATCGACCACGGTATCGACTTCATCGCCAAATACGGCCGCACCGACCGTGGCGGCTGGGTGCGCACTCTCAATGTCAACGGCAGCGTGGCTGACCCGACCGAGGACGCCTACGACCATTCCTGCGTGCTCCTGGCGCTGGCACATGCTCATCGGTGCGGCCATCAGGAGGCCCTGCGGCTTGCACAACAGACATTTCATTTCGTCGACACCTATCTCGAGGACGACAGTCTGACCGGGTTCCTTGAGAGCCCCGGCTCCAACGGGGCGCGGTTTTCGAACCCGCACATGCATATGCTGGAATCCTTTCTTGCCTGGCACAGTGTCACCGGCGACCGAGCCTATCTGCGTCGGGCGGCACGCGTCATCGATCTCTTCCGGTGCCATTTCTTCGACCAGGAAAGCTGGACGCTTGGGGAATATTTCGACGTCGACTGGCTGCCCTTGCCGGGAGACAAAGGACAGTGGACCGAACCAGGGCATCATTTCGAGTGGGCCTCGCTCCTTGTCGAGTTCGCGCGGGCGAGCGGGCAAAAGGACCTGGTCGCCTACGCCAGGAAGCTCTATTCGTCGGCGGTCGCCAGTGGATTGAACCGAGCCACAGGTCTGGCTTACGCAGCCGTATCGCGGCAGGGAATGCCTCTCGACCGGTTCTCCCGCAGCTGGCCGCAATGCGAAGCCGTCAAGGCAGCCGCAGCCCTTGACGGCATTGGCGGGCCTGATCTGAAACCCGAGATCGAAGCTCGTGTCGCCCGCCTGTTCAGATGGCATATCGATCCCGCACCGCTTGGCTTGTGGGTCGACAGGATCGACGAACGCGGAAGGTCAGTGGCGACGGAAGTCCCGGCAAGCATCTTCTACCATCTGGTGACGGCGTTGATGCAGTATCTGGACAAGACCGGCGGACAGGTCGAGCCTTTCCCGCTTCCAGCTTTGGATGTGGGCAAGACGGGTCTGAAGCAGATCCTCAGCCGCCGCTAATGCGCCGATCCTGGGATACGATGTTCGTGCCATTGTGGTCGTATGCGGCGAACCAAAGCGACGCCAATCCAAAGAGGCTACGAGCAGCTATGCTTTCTCCTGCGTCGGCCTGTAACCACGGTAGCCCAGAGGTGGTAGGGAGGTGGTAACTACGGCTAATTCGGTATCCCGTGCCTCTGTGTCGTGGCTGCAAACCGGGATAGTATGCTTACAGGATGCCTGAAAGAGAGGCATTGAGCGACCTCTTCCGATCTTGGAGTTGCGGCTAACTCGTCGAGGCGTTGTAATTTTGAGCCTATGAACCTTCATGTCCGAACGGTTGAGACGCAACTATGGCAAAAAAAAAAGCGCGTTCCAGGCCCAGCGGTGATCTTCTGAAACTGCTCGCCACCAGACCGAGAGCGGTGGCGCTTGCCGCGCTGCACGTGAGTGAATCCGTGCTGCTGGAACTCGAATCCTCCGAGGTGTTGTCCGCGGCAGAGATCAGGGGATTGCTGAAGGACGCGTCGACGACGTTACGAAATGCCGCCGAACAGGTCGACAATCGCAGCTGTCTCATTGCCAGCGAAATCGTCGACTCCATGCGCGAAAGTTTCAAAAGAAACAAAACCTAATCCTGCCGCCACGTGCCAATTCCGAAGCGTGCCGGTGGCAAGCCGGTGGAACCTGCGCATTTTCATCGAAAAGCGCCGTCGCAACACCGATCGATAGTTTGCCATCAACGGATACTCATCACATCAAATTTGATGTACATTCCGTCAGAGGGAGGTATTTTGGGGCAATGGGCGGGGCTATAGATGACGTACGCTTCACATCCTTTTTTGCGCGGGAATGAAAATCGTCCATCGTATGTCGGACTTAACGACGACGATGCGGCGCTTATCAAGACGTTGGGATTCACGCCGAAGCGCTATCTGGCGGAGACGGTCATCGTCAATCAGGGCGAGGACAGCGATCGCATGTTCATCGTCGAGTCGGGCTGGGGCTGTAGATCCCATGAACTCGCCGGCGGGCAGCGACAGATCCTGGATTTTGCACTGAGAGGCGATATCGTCCTGCCTCAATCGTACTCGGGCAGCGCTCTTGAAACGTTCGTGGCTCAAACCGAACTTACGGTGCTGGTGGCTTCGACCAAGACATTTACCCTTGCCGCCATGCAGTCGCCTCATCTCTTCTCCCTTGTTCTCGAAACCCTCGTGCACAATGGAGCGGTCATCGCTCAACATCTCACCAATGTAGGACGACGCAGCGCATTGGCGCGGACAGCGCATCTCTTCCTCGAACTGAAGGCGCGCCTGGAACGGACCGGCTCTGTTACCCAAAACAGCTTTGAATGCCCTCTCACCCAGTACGATCTCGCGGACGCTCTCGGCCTCACTCCGATTCATGTCAATCGAATGCTGCGGGAATTGCGCGAGCGCAAGTTTCTCGAATTCCGCCAAGGCCAGGTGCGCGTGCTCGATCAACCGGGCCTGACGAAGTTTGCTGGATTCGAGCACGAATATATCGAAAGCTAGGGCGTATCGGCATACGAGGCCTGGTCCCCTCCCGTCGAGAAATCATGTGTCAGGGATGGCCGGCACCAAACCACCATGCGTGCGTCGGCGGCATCCCATTGCGGGGTCCACCGTGTCCGGCCCTGCTTCCGCGATAACACCATAGGCGCCAGCGGTCCGTCTGTTAGATTCGTCGGGTGGCGGATCCATTCCGCCTGGCCGGCGCCTTGACCCCAACCAGGCCCCCCGCCCAACAGGCGTCGGCCATTTTCAGTTTTCGGTTCCTGGCGTGATCTCTTCGGTCCGCACGTTGTCTCCGAACTCCTTGGCGAGATCAAAGGCCTTCGCCTTGTCCCAGTGAGGGCTTCTCGAACACGCTCACGATGTCGGTCATCGCCGGACCGCTGCGTTCCCTCGTTCGGATGGCTTCACTTTACATTAGCGGAGGCGCATAAATTATGCAGCCGGCGGCATTGTTCCTCACAGGCATCCTGTCGGTTAGGCCCGGTGTCCTAGCTCATCCCAACAGAAGGGATGCCGGGCCGCTCCAATCAAGCCGCGGGAAGAAGGCATGCGACACGACGATGGCGTCTGTTGCGCCCTTCACGGTGGCCATCGGAACGCTTGAACAGTCCGCGAGGAACCGGAAGGCGATGCGCAATCAATGCGGCCGGTTGGATGGTTCTGTGATCATTGCTTGATGAACGGGCCCGTGTAGGTCTGGCCGGCAAGCGCAACGGTTCCGGCCAAGGTTCCTTCGGGCAGCATCACAAGACTGACGTCCGCGCCATTCGGGAGGCGTTTGAGCTTCAATGTATTCCCCGCAATTCTTCCAGCGCCGGCTGCCTCTCCCGGACTGTTGTCGCCCAGATTGCCCCAGGCAACGGTGGCCGTCACATCGCCTCTGGGAGAAATCGTCTGCACAGCGACTTTGGCTTGGGACGTCCCCTCCAACCGTCCAGCCCACATGCCGGAGAATGCGGCGTACTTTGCCGGAACGCCTTTCGCTGGCGGGGTGATCGTTGTCGATTGATCCATTGTCGCCGAACCAGGAGCAGCAGCGGCGGGATCCAAGGTGGATAGGGGAGCGATGGCGGCGGGGCTCAACGCAGGGTCGGGAGCGGGTGATTGCGATGCTTCAGGAGCCGATTGGCACGCGGCCAGGGCAAGTGCCGCGAAGCCCAGCATCGTGTTCCGCATCAAGTTTCTCCACTTCGTTTCCAAGCCATCGGTGGGCCGCGGCCCCGTCGAATTGCGTCATTCTACGCCACCGCCACGCGCATCGAAATAGCCGGGCGAACCTGTGGATAGTCGCGGGGAAAATGCATTCCTGAAGGACGCAGCCCCGTGACACGCGATCACGAAGCGGTGACGGCTGTAACGAAGGCGCAGTGGGCTGCGAAGATTGGACGTGAGCGCCGCGCAAAGCGCCTACGGCTCGTCTCGGCCGAAGTTTCGGCACAAACTAGATCCCCATCTGCCAACCGCCCAAGGAATCCACGACCATGATAAATCGGCGTACTTTTTCCACCGCACTTGTCGCCGGGGTGGCGACGGGCTTGTTGGCCGGCTCCCGAAAGACGCAAGCGCAGACGGGCCCCAAGGCCCGCAATGTCGTTCTGGTCCATGGTGCTTATGCGGATGGTTCGTGCTGGTCGGAAGTGGTTGGCATCCTGCAGCAGGCCGGCTTCAAGGCAACCGTCGTCCAGCACCCGCTGACCACGCTGGAGGCGGGCGTCGAGGCAACGCGGCGCGCGATCGCGCTCCAGGACGGACCGACGATACTTGTCGGACATTCCTTTGCCGGCATGATCGTCACCGAGGCAGGGATGGATCCGAAGGTTTCCTCGCTCGTCTATGTCGCGGCGCGCGCTCCGGATGCGGGCGAAGACTACACGGCGCTCGCCAAGACCTTTGCGACGCCGCCCGCCTCCGCCGGCCTTGTCTGGTCCGAGGGCTACGGCAAGCTCAGCGAGGAGGCTTTCCTGCGGGATTTCGCCGGCGATATTGCCCACGAGAAGGCGCGCATCCTCTATGCCGTCCAGGGGCCGATCTCGGACAAGCTCTTCACCGGAAAGACGACGCAAGCGGCCTGGCGCTCGAAGCCAAGCTGGTATGCGGTCTCGACCGAGGACCGCACGATCAATCCGGATCTCGAGCGCTTCATGGCAAAGCGCATGAACGCAAAGACCATTGAGGTGAAGGCAAGCCATTTGTCGCTGATCTCTCGCCCGCACGAGATCGCCCAGCTCATCTCGCAAGCCGCCGGCTAGCTCAGCTAGCGAAGTCGGCTGGGACGTCGCGCCATGAATTGAGGAAGCCTAGCAGGCCTTCGATCACCAGCGCTGGTGCACATGGGGCTTGATTTCCTGGTCGTAGATATCCCGGATCTTGCCGATGAGCTCATCCGACAGCGGCGCAAGGTCCGCCGCTTCGGAATTGGATATCGCCTGCGCCGGATTGCGGGCGCCCGGGATGACCACCGTGACCGCGTCGAACATCAGGATCCAGCGCAGGGCGAATTTGGCCATGGTCGTGTCGCCGGAAACTAGCGGCCGGATGCGCTCGACCGCCGCCAACCCAACCTCATAGGGCACGCCCGAGAAGGTCTCGCCGACATCGAAGGCCTCGCCGTGGCGATTGAATTTGCGGTGGTCGCTGTCTTCGAATTTGGTATCGGCCTTGAACTTGCCCGACAGCAAACCGCTGGCCAGCGGGACGCGGGCAATGATCGCCACATCGTTCTTTTTCGCCAGGTCGAAGAACAGTTCCGCCGGCCGCTGGCGGAAGGCGTTGAAGATGATCTGGACGCTGACGACGCCGGGATACTGCATCGCCTTCAGCGCCTCTTCGACGCGCTCGACGCTGACGCCATAGTTGCGGATCTTACCTTGCTCGACGAGACGGTCGAGCCGCTCGAACACTTCGGGATGATAGTAGAGGTCGGTCAGCGGGCAATGCAGTTGCACCAGATCGAGCGTGTCGGCTTCGAGATATCTCAGGCTGCGGTCGATCCAGTCGGTCAGGTTCTTCTGGCTGAACCCCTCGACCGTCTGCTCCGGCAGGCGCTTTCCGGCCTTGGTGGCGATGAACGGCCGCTCGCCGCCGCGCTCCTTCATCACCCTTGCAATGAGCTTTTCGGAACGGCCGTCGCCATAGACGTCGGCGGTGTCGATGAAGGTGACGCCGGCGTCGAGGGCGGCATGCAGGGCGGCCACCGCATCGTCGTCATTGACCTCGCCCCAAGCGGCGCCGATCGCCCATGAGCCAAAGCCGATCTCGCTGACGTCGCGGCCGGTACGGCCGAATTTCCGTGACTGCATGTCCTGTTCCTAACTGCGGCTTGGTGGTGATTCCTGATCTGCGGGCCGCCTTTTATCGCATGGCAACGCGATTGACATCCCCGTTCGTTAGATTTACCAGATAACAGGGTTGTATGACAACCCGGTAAGACTGCAATGATTTGGAGTCGGGAGGATCTCAAGTTGAAAACCGTTCTGAAAATGGGCGCGTCGGCGGCCTTGTGCCTTGGCGTGCTTGCTCATCCGGCATTGGCCGAGGACAACATCGTCAAGATCGGCGTCGTCGCGGCGGAGTCGGGCTCGTTCGTTTCCGCCGGCCATACCTTGCCGGCAGGCGTCGGACTTGCCGTGAAACAGATCAACGACGCCGGCGGCATCAATGTCGGCGGCAAGAACTACAAACTGGAAATGGTCAAGCGCGACGACCGCACGGATATCGCGACCGCAATCGCCGCCACCCAGGAACTGGTGCGCGACGTCAAGGTGCAGGCGATCTTCGGATCCGAAACGCATGACTTCACGCTGGCCATGGCCAAGATCACGCAGCCGGCCAAGATCATCCATTTCGCCGGCAATTCGACCCTGGCGAAAATCCTGACACCGGACTCGGTCAAGCCGGGCGGCGAGGATCATTATCTGTTCCAGTCCGAGCCGCAGGAGTTCCAGCGGTCCGGATCGACCGCGCGCGGCGTGCTGACGCTGCTCGAGCCGCTGCTTGGCTACAAGCCGAAGAAGTCGGTCATGATCGTCGGCAACGACGCGACCGGCCAGTTCCTGTCGTCCTACTACTACAAGGCGCTGAAGGCCGAGGGACAAGACGTCCCCGACATCATTTTCTATCCGCCTGACACGACCGACTTCTCGCCGTTCCTGACCCGCGCCAAGAGCCTCAATCCGGACATCATCCATTTCTGGTACAATGGCGATTCAACGCTGACGGCGCTGCCGCAGGCGCTCGAACTGGGAGCCGCCAAGAGCTATTTCCTGTTCGGCGTCGACCCCGGCATCTGGAAGGAAAAGCAGCTTTCGGCCGACGTGCCGGTGGCGATGAGTTGCGTTCCGGTGTGCTGGGGCGAGTCGTCCAACCCGAAGGCCAAGGCCTATTTCGACGCCTATTTCGCAGCCGGCGCGCCGCACGGCGTGACCTCGTCGGTGTCGCTGCTCTACCACGACTATGTCCACTTCCTCGCCGAAGCCTGGGAGAAGGCAGGCAGCTTCGATCCGGACAAGACGGTCGAGGCGCTGCTGACCCTCCACCATCAGGGCGTGGTCTCGGATGATTTGACCTTCAACCCAACCCACCAGGTCACCCATGCCACCGAGGTCTGCGCCGCGGCACCCGGCGGCGCCATCTCCTGCTCGATGCAACAGCCGCCGGCTGAAGCGCCGAAGAGCTGATCTGGCGAACCGAGCCTTGAGTTGGCGGCGTCACTCACGCCGCCAACTTCTCCTTCTCAGAATGCAGGCAAGGCTTGAAAGCCGGCCACCACGTGAAAAGCGCCATCACTTCGACAGAGAATGCGAGCCGTGGACATTTTCATACAGCAGATCCTCAACGGGCTTTCGATCGCCAGCGTCATCACGCTGATCGCCATTGGCGTCACCCTGATCTTCGGTCTGACCGGCATCATCAACTTCGCCCATGGCGAATTCCTGATGATCGGCGGCATCGTCACCTGGCTTGCTGTCAGCGCCGGCCTCGGCTTCCCGCTGGCCGTGGTGCTGGCGATCCTGGCGGTCGGGCTGATGGGCTACATCCTCGAGCGCGGCCTTTTCCGCTTCACGCTGGAGCGACCGACCAACGGCTTCATCGTCTCGCTCGGCCTTATCGTCGTCTTGCAGCATGTCGTCGTGCTGTTCTGGAACCCCAACCAGAAGAGCATTCCGCGCCCGCTGACAACGGTCTGGGAGGTCGGCGGCGTGCGCATCGCCTCGGTGCGGGTCATGGTCATCGCGATCACCATTGCCGTGGTGGCGCTCAGCTTCCGCATGATCACCGCCAGCCGCTACGGCCGCGCCTTGCGGGCGAGCGTCGAAGACCGCGATACGGCGGCCCTGATGGGCATTCCGGTGCGCCGCTACATCACCGGCGTGTTCGTGCTCGGCAGTGCGCYGGCCGGGCTCGGCGGGGCGCTGCTGATCGCGCTGTTTCCGATCACGCCGTTCACCGGCGGCACCATGGTGATGAAGGGCTTTGCCGTGGCGCTGATCGGCGGGCTCGGCAACATCTACGGCGCCGTCGCCGCCGGGCTCATCCTCGGCATCGTCGAGGGCTTCAGCGCCGGCTACGGCTTCTCGCAATGGACCGATGCCTATTCCTTCGCCCTGATGATCCTGGTGCTGATCGTCCGCCCGCACGGCCTGTTCGGCGGCACCAGCGGACCCAGGATGGCGTCATGAGGGAAGGCCTCCACCAGGATCGCGCGGGTCCCGCCTTCAAGGCGTTGCGATCGCTGCTGCCGGTGCTGGTCATCCTGGCGTTGATCGTGCTGGTGCCGCTGTTCTCACCGAGCAACCGCTTCCTGTCGCTGGCGATCTCGGCCGGCATCAACGTGATCGCGCTCTACGGCCTTTCGGTGCTGTTCGGCCAGACCGGCATCCTGTCCATGGGGCACGCGGCGCTGGTGGGCGTCGGCGCCTATGCGGCGGCGATCCTGGCGCGGGACTTTGGCGTGGGGTTCTGGGCAGCGCTGCCGGCGGCGGCCCTGGCGAGCGCTGCGTTCGCTATGATCGTCGGCATTCCGTCGCTACGCGTCGGCGGCCACCACTTCGTCATCATGACCTTTGCCTTCGGCCAATTGCTCGCCATCGTCCTCACCAATGGCGGCGACTATACCGGTGCGGCGACCGGGCTCGACTTGGCCGGCCCCGTCACCCTGTTCGGCGCCGATATGAGCGACCTGACGCGCTACTACCTGATGGTGGTGGCTTTCGTGGCGGCCGCGGCGGTGGCGAGTTGGGCGATCATCAACTCGTCCTATGGCCGCACCCTGCGCGCCATCAGGGAGAACGAGAAGCTTGCCGCCTCGCTCGGCATCAATGTCGGCCGGCACAAGATCGGCGCCTTCGTCGTCAGCGGCGTCTTTGCCGGCATCTCCGGCGTGCTGCTCGCCTATTTCCTCGGCCACATCTCGCCGTCGCAGTTCTCCTCCTTCCCCAGTATCTACCTGGCGCTGATGGTCATGATCGGCGGCGCCCGCCTGATCGAGGGACCGCTCGCCGGCGGCATCCTGGTCGCCTTCCTTCCGGAAGTGCTCAATCTCGACCCGGTCCAGTCGCGCATCGTCTATGGTGTCTGCCTGATCGCGGTGATCATGCTTTTGCCCGACGGCCTGATCGGCGGCATCGTGCGCGCCCTTCGTGCAGGGTTTTCGGGCAAGCCGAAACCGGAGACGCAACAGCGCAACGCGGCCACCTCGGAGGCGCGGCGATGAGCCCGATCCTGGCGATCAACGGCCTGAGCAAGCAGTTCGGCGGCGTCACCGCACTGGCCGGCGTCGACCTCGCCATCGAAGAGGGAGAAATCCTCGGCGTCGTCGGTCCGAACGGCTCGGGCAAGACGACGCTGTTCAACGTCGTCACCGGCGTGCACAGGCCGAGCGGCGGCACCGTGCTGTTTCGCGGTCAGGACATCACCGGTCTCAAGCCGCATGCCATATCGCGGGCCGGTATCGGCTACACCTTCCAGCAGGCGATGGCCTTTGCCGGCCTTGGCGTGCTGGAGAATGTGCGGATCGCCGGCGAGCATGTGGGGACTGGCAGCATCGCCAACCCGTGGCCGACGCCGCAGGCGCTGCTCGACTTCGTCGGGCTGAGCGCGGTTGCCAATGAGAAGGCCGGCGTGCTGCCGTTCGGCAGCCTGCGCCTGCTCGGCCTCGCGCTGGCGCTCGCCACGCGGCCGTCGCTGCTCCTGCTCGACGAACCCGCCGCAGGCCTCAACGACCGCGAGACCACGGCCCTGGTCGGACTCGTCCGCCAGCTTCCCGGCCACGGCATATCCGTCTGCGTCATCGACCACGACATGAAGCTGATGCAGATGCTGTGCCGGCGCCTTGCCGTGCTCGATTTCGGCTCCAAGATATCAGACGGACCGACCGAAGCGGTGCTTGCCGATCCCAAGGTGCTGGAAGTCTATCTGGGAGGCGATCTGTGAACCTGCTCGCCGTTTCCGATGTCGTCACCGGCTACGGGCCGACCATCGTCAACCGCGGCGTCTCGTTGACGCTCGGGGCGGGCGAGATCGTCACCATCCTCGGCCCCAACGGCGCCGGCAAGTCGACGCTGCTCAAGGCGATCGCCGGGCTGATCCGGCCGCGCGCGGGCACCATTTCCTTCGACGGTACCGAGGTGACTGGACTTGCCGCCGATGTCATGGCCAGGCGCGGCGTCGTGCTTGTGCCGGAGGGGCGGAAGATCTTCGTCGAGATGAGCGTCGAGGAGAATTTGCGTCTCGGCGCCTATGCACGCCGCGACGTTGCGGCCGTGGAGGCCGATTTCGCAACGATGCTGGCCTTCTTCCCGATCCTTGCCACCAAGCGGCGCGACAAGGGCGGCTCGCTGAGCGGCGGCCAGCAGCAGATGCTGGCCATCGCGCGCGGGCTGATGACGCGGCCGCGCGTGCTGTTGCTCGACGAGCCGTCGCTCGGCCTGTCGCCGCTGCTGGTCAAGGAGATCAAGGCGATCATCCTCGGCATCGGCGAGCGCTTCGGCGCTTCGGTGCTGCTGGTCGAGCAGAATGCCGGCCTGGCGCTCTCCGTCGCATCGCGCGGCTATCTCATGCAGAACGGCCGCATCGTCGTCTCGGGACCGATCGCCGAATTGCACGACATGTCGCTGATGCGGGAACTCTATCTCGGCGGCGTGGCGGGAGCCACGGCATGAGCAAGCGCTCAGTCGTGGCTTGCCCTGTCGCGCAACTCCTCGAAGCGGGCATAGCTCTTGGTCAGATGGCTGCGCATGGCGCGCCGCGCCGCGTTGGCATCCCTGGCCTCAATCGCGGCGAGGATGGCGCGGTGCTCGCGCTGCATGCGGGCCAGGTATTTCTCCCGCTCCGGCAGGGTCATCCGGTCGAGCCGTATCCATTGGCGCGGGATCATGGCGCTGCCGAAGGTGTCGAACAGCCGGGTAAAATTGGCGTTCTGCGTCGCCGCGAGGATGGCGCGATGAAAGCCGAAATCCTCTTCCGAGCCCGACCCGCCGGCGCGCACCGCCGCCTCCAGCGCATCCAGCCGCGACCCCATCTGCTCGAGTGCCGCGTCGCTTCGCCGCTCGGCGGCAAGCCCTGTCGCTTCGACCTCGATGCCCATGCGCAGTTCGAGCACGCGCAGCACCTCGTCGATCGATTCAAGGTCGTCCGGCAGGATGGAAAAGGTCCGCGGCAGCGGGTCCTTGGCGACGAAGGCGCCGAGGCCCTGGCGCGTGGTGATCAGACCACGGGCGCGCAGTGCGGCGAGCGCCTCGCGCACGACGGTGCGGCTGACGCCGGTGGCGGCGACGATCTCCTGCTCGGTCGGCAGCCGCTGACCCGGCGCCAGGTCGCCGGACTCGATCTGCGCGATAAGCGTGTTGACGAGCCCGGTCCGCAGATTGGGCGCTTGCGGTATGGCATCGAAAAGCATGGGCTCCGCCATCGGGGGATACGGCCTCCGGTCCGATTCTTCGGCAAAGGCCGATTCTTCTTCGAAGGATTGCATCGACAGGTGCCCGCCGCAAGGTGACGAAATGCGGCCCGCCGACGTGGGCCATTTGGAGGATTGCATGAAAGAACGCATCGGCTTCATTGGTCTGGGCAGCATGGGCGCCGGCATGGCCGACAACCTGCTGCGCAAGGGCTGGCCGCTGGCGGTGTACGTGCATCGCAGCCGCACCGCCGCTGACCGGCTCATCGCAGCCGGCGCCACCGAGGCGGCAAGCCCGCGCGCGCTCGCCGCCGCCTGCGATGTCATCATCCTGTGCGTCACCGGCTCGCGCGAGGTGGAAATGCTGGTCAAGGGGCCGGATGGACTGGCCGCGGCAGGCAAGCCGCTGCTGGTCATCGACTGCTCGACCTCCAATCCGTCCTCGACGACGGCGCTTGCGGCCGACCTCGCGGCACTTGGCATGACGCTGATCGATGCGCCGCTGGCGCGCACGCCCAAGGAAGCGGCCGAGGGCAAGCTCGACGTCATGGTCGGCGGCCCGGCCGACGCCGTCGCCCGCGCGCGGCCGGTGCTCGAGGCGTTTGCCGCGCGCGTCGTCCATACCGGGCCGACCGGCAGCGGCCACACGATGAAGCTGCTCAACAATTTCGTCTCGATGGGCTATTCGGCGATCTACTCGGAGGCGCTGACGCTCGGCGCCAAGGCCGGGCTGACGCCGCAGGTCTTCAACAGCGTGATCTCCGGCAGCCGCATGGATTGCGGCTTCTACCAGGCGTTCTTCGATTTCGTGCTGACCCGCAACGAGAACGCCCAGCGTTTCGCCATCGTCAATGCGCTCAAGGACATGACCTACCTCGCCTCTTTCGCCCAGGCCGCCAATGTCGCCAATCCGATCGGTGCGGCGGTGCGCAACGGCTTTGCCACCGCGGTCGCGACCGGCCATGGCGAGAAGTTCGTGCCGGCGCTGTCGGATATCGTCGCCGGCCTGAATGGCGTCTCGCTGGTGGAGCCGCCGGCGACTTGAGGGGACCGGACAGGTGGCTTCACGCAGTCGTCATGAAGGCGATGCAAAGTTAGCAATACCGAAGGGGATCCTCTCACTTTCGGTGTTCCCAACTGACCTCCCGAGCCCGGTTTCAAGCCGGGCTTTCTTTTAACTCTCGGGGACCAGCTTCGACCGGATTTCCTTGACGGCGCTTGCAATGGCGTCCGCAGTCGTGAGGTCGAGGGCCAGGTCTAAAATGCCCTCCGTTGTCTGAATCGAAAGGATGCCTAGAAGGCCCTTCTCATCCTCGACAGTACTGACGTGAAGCTCGGTCGGCACGAAAGGCAGAGCCTTTGTAGTGCGGCGCATCGATCACCTATCTCCCCCAAGCGGGCGATAATCGCCCACCCAGGTTACGATTTCAAGCCGGCCATAGGCTACCCAGCGCTAGCGAGCCTAGCCGGCCATGGCAGAAAAGAATGGCCGGTGCAGGGGTGCTTGGGTGAAGCGAGCTGCACCGGCCATTGCGGGATAGGATTTGGGATCGTCCCCCGCACTGCCAACGCTACAGGCATATTAGTCATAGCTCAACTAAGACTGAAGTCCCTTGGTCACTGGGCGTCCCGAACCATTGCAAGCCGCTGTCCAGCAGAACTATTTCAGCGGCAGGAACAGCTCCGCGACCGTCTCATGCTCCGGCACCTCCGGAAAGAAGCTCAGCCGCTGGCAATAGATCGGGAAATCCCTTGCTTCCTCGCCGCTGGCCGGCAGCCAGTCGCGATAGAGGTAGAGCGCGGCGGGCTCCAGATTGTGGGTATTGCCGACGACGCGCAGCACCGCGCAGCGCCCGCCGGGGATCTCGCCGGCCTTGATCTGCCCGCCGTTCGCCTCGATCGGTTGGCCGGTCCCGACACAAAGGTCCACGCTGTAGTCGGCAGGCGACGCAGGACGCCGCTCGGAACGCCAGACATTGAAGGTCGGACTTGTCTTCGGCGACAGGCCGGCGGCCTTGCGCCAGGCGATGAACCGCTGGATGGTGGCGCCGAGCATCGCCGGGTCGCCCCGATGCTCCATGATTGCCACCGGCGTCGGGGCCACATCGCGTATTGTCACGTCGTCGATGGCAAAAGTCTTCTGCATGAGCTTGCTCCTGGCGTTGTCGAGAGGCCCGAAGGCCGCAAGCCACGGCTCCCATTCGGGAGACTTCCGGAACGACGAAGGCGATTGCCCGAACCGTTGCCGAAAGGCGCGGGCGAAGGCATCGGGTGCGTCGTAACCGGCATCCATCGCGATGTCCGTGACGCTTTGGGCGTCCGTGTAGGCCAGCCGGTACGAAGCGCGCTTCATGCGGGCGAGTTGGACATAGCGATGCACGGACAATCCGAAGGTGGACATGAACTGCCGGTGGAAATGGTATTTCGAGAACGCCGCGACGCCGCTCAACGCTTCCAGGCCCAGATCGACGTCCAGATGCCGGTCTATGTGGTCCAGCACCCGCTGCATTCGGGCATGGTAGTTTTCAAGCGACGCCTTCACCGTCTCTTCCTCCGTGGCGACACCAGCTAGGCCCTTCGGCATATGGCGCGCTCGACCGATCTTGCGATTTGGCATGGATCAACAGGCGCCTGCCAGCAACAGCATACAGGCAAGCCCGCTCTGGGGTTGAGCGGCGGAATATGGGCCTTGGCTATGGCTTTCTTAAATCCGAACTCTATTCGCTACGGCTGGCCTGCCTCTTAGGTCTGACCCTGGCAAGCGATTGTCGCCTACGAGACGGTCTTCGGACGATAGTTTGGGCGGTATGAAACGACCGGTAGCGCCGATCTCGCCTAGCCAATCCTCGTAGCCAGTGTTCATTTTGGACATCAGTTCATCGGGATGATGTATCCCAGACTGGAATAGGCCCTTGAGGCGCCGGCCGAAGTGTTCCCATGCCGGATGGCCTTCGGGAATTCCTGCCTCTGTGCAATAGTTGTTGAGAACCTTTGTCAGCATTGCAAGTTGCTCAGAATCGAGATGATCGTCGAATGACATCGCTTTATCCCTCGTGGGGCGAAAGCGTGATCGACTCTTCCAAGCGCCAGGCGCCCGTTCAAATTGGCCAGCGACGTTCCTTCAGTACGCTTTAGTCGGGGATTAGCGAGTCAAATCGGGCGTGGAACGGAGCTTGGGATATATCTTTAAGCCAACGGAACGTTTGTACTCGCCCGGTGTTGTCACCTTGATCCCCGCATAGGGATCATAACGGGCCTTGCCCCTCTTGGCCCGAGTTTGAGTCCGCTGTCTCTCGGAAGTGCCCATCTGCGAAACGTTTGCGCTTTTGGAGCCGTCGACAGCGGACCCGACGCATTTGAGTGATCGCCAGCATCCTCTAAATGCAAATACCCACAAAGGGCGAGGAGAAGCGCTAACAGCAGGTAGACGCCCATGCCGGAGACTAGGCAAAGGCGCCATGCCGATCATGTCGCGCTGCCAGACGCCCACCAGGTACGCTGACGGCAATGCGCCAGCGTTTCGTCTCATTCCCGCATGCCGGCCTTGCGCAAATTCTCGCGAAGGTGTTCCAGATCGCCGAAACTTTTGTAAGGCGTCATTTGGTGGCCACCGCACAAGCCACGGCGTTGACGACGCTTGGAAACTCGGCGAGGACGCCATCGCCGGTCGTCTTGAAGATGCGGCCTTGGTGCTCGACCATCTTGGGGTCGATAAGGTGGGCCCGTATCGTCTTCAGTTCGCCAAGTGTGCCGGCCTCGTCGCTGCCCATCAGGCGCGTATAACCCTCCACGTCAGCGGCCAGGATTGCGGCAAGACGGCGTTGGACGCGTCCCTCGGCCATTCGCGAGATTGTCCTTCAAGCGCAGCAGAGCCGGGATTGTACGGGCGACGGCCGGCCGAGTCCACGAGCCGGAACATCGCCCTGGCCATTTGCGGTCCCTCCCCTAGCGGCTTGCCCTGCGCGGGGCCGAGAGCGCGTCGAGCCGCTCTTGAAGGTGCCCGTTGAGTACGATCATTTCCTTGAGCGCCTTCATCGCGTCGCCCTTGTGGACTGCAATGAAATCCTCGGCATGGGCCTGGAGGGCGGCCTCCTTCCGGCTGTTGAGTGTGACAATGCGATCCATGGCAATTCCTCCAAACGCTGCATGGCCGCAGTGAACAAAAAGGGAACGAAAATGTCAAGAGCGAATTGACTTGGCGAGGAATAGGTTCCTATTTTTGGCCATGCCGGAACAGAGCAGACGACCGCGCCGCCTTGTGCAGACCCTGTGCCGAGCGCATGAGGTCGGGCAGCTGATCCGCGTCCGCTGCATCAACTGCAACATCACCCGCCACTACCTGCCGGGGGACCTCGCCAAGCTCGTCGGGGACATTCCGTTTTGGGACGTGGCCCGGCACATGCGTTGCGAGCGGTGCAAACGCCGCGAGCTCGACGTGGATATCCTGCTGCCGAGTGCGTTGGAGGGCATGACGATACGCGTGAGGCGGCTTGTCGAAATCCGCATGGTGCGCCGGGTGATATGGAAGGATGAGGGCTAAGAAAAAACGCTTTTTCTAGCCGAACACCATAATCATAAAACCGAAAATGATCACGGCAATGCCGGATATAGCCCACCATCGAGCTTTTGGATTTGAGAGATCTACCCCTGTTCGACCACCTTCCCTAGACACTCTTAGGACGCTGTCATTGTGTCGCTGGTAGTTGGTTCGCATGTCAATCATGCCGGCGATGGCGAAAAGGAAACATCCAAGAATGATAAAGCCGACGCCAAACCAAATAATTACGTGCATTTTTCAGTCCCTAGAACAGTGAGCCCTGAGCGGGCGCAGGCGATGCCGGCTGCTCGGGAAACTTGATCTGCGTGGCCGGCTTCTCGACAATCACCAGGGCATCGTCCGGGGCCGTGCGCTGCAGCCGCTTCGCTTCCGGCCAGGGCGCTGTCAGCCACGTCTCGGTTTCCTCCTGCGTCCTCAGGATCACCGGCATGGCCTTCTCGTGGATCGGCTTGATGAGGGCGTTGGGCGCGGTCGTCATGAAACCGTAAAGCTCGAAGTCGCCGGGGCCGTCCTTGACCTTGCGCACCCCATGCCATGGCGTCCACAGGCCCGCGAAGAAGAACAGCGGGCGGTCCTCGTTGAGCGCGAACCAATAGTTTCGCTGGATGCCCGTATCGGGGTCCTTGTCGCCGGGCGTCGGGCTCGGCTCCGCAAAGCTCGTCACGGGCACCACGCAGCGGTTCTCGACACCGACATATTGCTGCCAATGGCCATACTGTGGATTGCGTATGTTGGTGGTGCCGTAGTCGGCCTTGCCCTTCATCCGCTCGGCGGGTGTCGGCATGCCCCACAGAAGGTTGGCAAGCTCGCGCTCTCCGTCCAGTGCATTGCGCACTACCGGGCCGGGCTGGTTGGGATAGATGTCGATGGACGGCTCGAGGTTGCCCAGGATGTCCCGCAACGTCCTGGTCCATTGGCGGACGGCTTCTTGCGACGTGGTGATGTTGTAGAGGTTGCACATGGCCACACTCTGCCGTGAGAGCGATCCTGCGACTAGTCGAAATCGGCGCGGCGGTGCGCAATGGCTTTGCCACCGCGGCAGCAACCGGCCATTGCGAGACGTTCGTGCCGGCGTTGCCCGATGTCATCGCTGGCCTGAACGGGGTTTCGTTGGTGGGGCCGGCATAGATGTGACGGCGAGCGATAGACCGTATGGCAAGGCAGCGTCTCTATTTCAAATTTGATCCCGTATCATTCGCTGTCAACCGGCAGTCGCACGATCGAGCATTTCGGCGCTGATTTGATAGCCGGCCACGCATCAATTGTGGGAGATCATTGAGGCTGAGCGTCTTGTGCATTTTGCCGACGTAGACGTAGACGGTCTAATTCTTGCGCCACGCGAGGCGAGGAACATAGCTGTGGATATCGCGTCGCACGCCACAAAGGTTCGTCAGAGGCAAGATATCCTAGAAAGAACCCAATCTGCTGGGCCAAGTCTTCCACATCTCGCGCAATGGTCTCCAGATCGCCGATTTCGTATACAAAGCATTTGTCCCTAACTTGGTTCTTTCCAGTAGCTGCGTGATTAGCCAAATGACTTATGTAGTCTGATGTGCTTATCCACACGAGGCCGTCCGTTATCTGCGCAGAGAAGCCAAAAACTCCATGAGCCAAGGCGTTCCTTTCCTTTTCGACAGCGCTTTTGTATTGGAGAAGTGCCAAAAACAGATCGAGATCATTCTGGTCGAGGACCTTCTCAGCTACAGCGCTGAGAGCTTCGCGTTCAGATCTAGCGTTTCGAATGGAGAGGAATAAGGCGACTGCGGGTTCGGTATTGGCTTTCAGCATGATGGAAAGTAGCCGCGCCGACTGAACCTCCACAAAGGTCCAATAAGTGATACACCTAGCAATAACCTTTGCCGCTTCTGGGCGCTGCTCTATGGCGCCAACGCCGAGCGTGATCTTGGCGTCGCGATACTTTCTCAAGAGTGGTTGACGGGAGGAACTGGAGGGATCAGGGCGGAGGTCCCGATATGTTGGAATGTCTTCTGCGGCTTTAAAAAGTTGTAGGGCCTCTTTTCCGTACTGCGTATCATGGCCGCATGGAAAACACGGTATGCTGAGTTTGCCCTCCCCGGTGAGCGGAATCAAAAACTTACCATTTGACGGATCATCCAGCGCTAAAATCGGCTCACCGCAACCTGCGCATATGACGCCAATGTACCAGAGCCCCTTCTTAACTGACTGAGGGATGATGCGGAAAATGGCATCGTCAGGGAGGTGTGTAGTGAACATGCAAGACCCTCAAGAAAAAGACGAAACCCGTTTCAACGATGCGCTTGAGCGGATGCTCAAAACGCCGCCAGAAGGCCACGATAGCGACTAGGCTCAAGAGAATCAGACAGAAAGGGAAGGGAAAAGCTCGCTTGCGGCAACTATCACGTACAACGAGCGTCACGGCAACAAAGACTCGACACAATAGACACACCTGGCGCCCAATATCTTCCCTGGAAGATGTAGCGTTTCGATCCTATTTCCGTTGAAAGCGAACCCGAGAAGTGGGAGGATCTGGCCGAATTCGATCAGAATTTTTTTCGATCCAGCGTTCGGGCTTTCCTACACAATAAGAAATGCCCTCTGGCGGCTTTGTGAGATCGCTCGCAGTGCCAACAACCACAACGTAAGCTGGGAAGTCGGCGAACGCAAATAGATGCACCCTAACTGCTATGTAGGGAATCGACCCCGACTGTATCTGAACTAGGTCCAGTTCGTGAATATCGCTAACTCGATCTGATCGTCTCCCAATAATGTCTCCCCCGATATACTGTCGAACGCGCTTGCCTTTATCCATATAAACACATGTGTTTGTTAACGGGTTGAACTGACCCTTTAGGGTTGCGTGCGCAAAGCCATAAGCGATCTTGTTGAGAAAACGAAAGAACTCATCGAATTTGAAGGTTTTGGCAACGTCTACAGTACCAGGTCCCAACCTATGCAGGCGCTCTAAATAGTCTTCTGATGGACTCCACAGAGCCAAATCAACTTTGAGTCCGTTCAAAGCAGGTTTGTTTTCGATAATCGGAGGGGCGTGATTTAGCATCACCAGCCAATTGGCCGCTGGAAGATCCTCTTCGGTCACGGCAACGACTTCGGTATCATCACCGCGCTTCACCGGTACGTTGAAAAGAGGCGGCCATTTGCGCTTATTCCCTCGTCGCATGCCAAAAATGGCACGAGTATCACCATATGCAGCCGAGACTACTCGACCCTCGAAAGCGTGTGTCTCTTTCTCGCATTTGTGGCAGCTGGCGCCTGGATAGATTAATCGACCTCCAATGGAGTCGGGTATGATATGCTCTTTTCGCAGGCCTTCGGTGCCTCCATTCGAGCCGCAGTAGATGCATTTTTCGGCTCGGTCGTACTCTACCTTTAGTGTGTGAATTCGCGTCAGGTTGGTCAAGACAGTTGGCACCGTAAAGGAACCAAACACAGACATGCAGTCAGAGCAACAAACCGCCAAGCGTCGTGATTATGCTCTTCGCAATGCATTGAAAACCCTCCGTCCAAGACGAGACGAAGGGGAAGCCAAAGGACAAAAAGAGTCAATCAGGCGCGGAAAGTGCATCGAACTCTTGTAGTCGCGAGACCGGAGCACCAGGTACGTGTTGCGTTAGCTCATCTGGACAGAGCATCGGACTCGCATCCGAAGGCAAAGGGTTCGAGTCCCTTACGCCCCACCAAAAAAGGGATCGTCTCGCGCACCCTTTTTCTTTGCGATCCGCCATCGCCGGAAAGCCTCACCAATTGCTTAGGCGTGATCGGCTTGGTCAGTTTGTGGATAGGTAGGACGCTTTCTGGACGGTTTGGAAAGCGATTTCTTCTATCTATCGGAAGTGCAGGAGATTGTTGCCGAGGAAGGGATCTTGCTGTTTCGCTCGACCACCCATCAGATTGCAAACTGAGCCAGTGCCTATCCCGCCGCCTGCTTGCGGATAGCCTTCCTCAGTCTCGAGTGCCGCACCGGAGCTGCTGGCTCCGCCTCCGCCTCACCATCGTGCAACCCAACCCGCAGGGCCGCGCCCGCCAGATGGTCGCGCATGGCCGTCTGCGCGGCCTCGGCGTCGCCGGCGCGGATGGCGGCCAGGATGCGCTCGTGCTCGCCGAGCGTGATGCGGGCCATGTCGTCCGATTTCTGCTGGTTGCCGGCGGCGAGAATGCTTTCGCGAACCCGCTCGGACACGAAGACCAGGAACTGGCCCATATAGGCGTTGCGCGTCGCCTCGGCGACGGTGCGGTGGAACTCGAGGTCGCTGCGCAGCCAGGCGACGCTGCCATAGGGGGCCGCGCGCATACCGGCCAGCGCATCGCCCATCGCGGTGAGATCGGCTTCGGTGCGCCGCCTTGCGGCAAGGGCCGCCGCCTGCACCTCGAGGATGCCGCGCAGCTCAAACAGGTTGCGGAAGGAGTCGGCGCGCTGCAGCGCCTCGTAGTCGATGGTCAGCACCGTCGGGTTGGTGCTCTCCACCACGAAGGCGCCGCGCCCCTGCTGCGACCAGATGCGGCCTTCCGAGCGCAGCCGGGCGATCGCCTCGCGCACGACGTTGCGGCTGACGCCGAAGGTGGTGGCCAGCGCCTGTTCGGTCGGCAACTGGTCGCCGGGCTTCAGGCGCCCCTGCGCGATCTCGCGCGAGATCGAACTCGCAACCAGGGTTGAGAGGTGCGGACCGCGATTGACCTTGTCGAGCTTCAGCGTCATCGCTCACCTATAGACCATGATTGGCCTTGCTTGCCAGAATGCGGCCATTGCTCAGGATATGGCGCGGATCGAAGGCTTGCTTGATGCCGGCCGCCAGATCAAGCGTCACCGGATCGATCCGGTCGAGGAAAGCCTTCTGCTTGACCCGGCCGATGCCGTGCTCGGCGCTGATCGAGCCGCCATAGCGGTCGACGACGGCAAAGATCTCGGCCTCCGCCTCCTCGAACAGTTGCTCCACCGCTTGCGGGTCCATGCCTTCCGGCGGCACGACGTTCAAATGGATGTTGCCGTCGCCGACATGGCCGTAGGTGACGGCGAGCGCGTCGGGCCGGGCGCGCTGCAATTCGAAGAGCGCGTCGGTGACGAAATCGGCGAGTTTGGAGATCGGCACCGAGACGTCGGTGCGCAGATAGCGGCCCCCCCTGCCCTGCCGCTCGACCATGATCTCGCGATAGAGCCACAGCCGCTCGGCCTGCGCCCGGGTCGATGCGACGATGCCGTCCTCGACGATATCGGCGACGCCGCCGAGAAAACCCATGAGCATGGCGGACAGGTCGATCAGCCCACCGGAGGAAACCTCGATCAGCACATAGGCCGGATAGGCTTTTGCCAGCGGATCGGCAAAATCCGCACCCTCGCGCATGGTGATCTCGATGCCCTGGCGCAGGATCAGTTCGAAGGCGGTGAGGAGATCGCTGCAGTCACGCCGGGCCCGCGCATAGAGCGCCATGGCGTCCTCGACCGAACGCAAGCCCACCAGCGCCGTCTCGATCTGCGTCGGCTTGGGAAAGAGCTTTAGCGCGGCGGCAGTGACGATCCCGAGCGTGCCTTCCGAGCCGATGAAGATCTGCTTGAGGTCATAGCCGCGATTGTCCTTGCGCAGCACCTTCAGCCCGTTCCAGACCCGGCCATCGGCCAGCACCACTTCGAGGCCAAGCACCAGGTCGCGTGTCATGCCGTAGCGCAGCACGTTGAAGCCGCCGGCATTGGTGGCGACGTTGCCGCCGATGCGGCAGCTTCCCTGCGCCCCGAAGGTGATCGGCAGCAGGCAGTCGCTCTCCCCGGCGGCACGCTTGGCGTCCTCGAGGATGCAGCCGGCCTCGACCACCATGGCGAAGTCGATCGGGCTGATCGAGCGGATGCGGTTCATGCGCTCCAGCGAGATGACGATCTCGCCGCCATCGGCGGCGACCGCGGCGCCGACGAGGCCGGTCAGGCCGCCTTGCGGCACGACAGGGATGCGCTCCGCATGGCAATGCCGCATCAGCGCCGACATCTCCTCCACCGAGGCCGGACGCGCGACCGCCAGCGGGCGGCCGAAATGATCGCCCGACCAATCGCGGCTGTAGCGCGCCAGGTCTTCGTCGCTGGTCAGCAGCCCGCCATCCGGCAGCACGCCGGCAAGGGCCGATAGCAGCGATGCGGAAGTAGGCGGCACGACATTCATGACCTGGTTCCGGACCCTCTGGGAAAACGACTGGACAACCACCTTGCTTGTCGTGTTATCATACAACCCTGATTTAGAACATCAAGCAAGGCCATGTTCCCGCCAGCTGCTTGATGTGGACGGTCAGACCAGCCAATCACCAAATTCGGAGGACTTTCCCAATGAGCGACGCCCCGGGCTTTCGCTATATGCACACCATGATCAGGGTGCTCGATCTCGACAAGTCGATCGCCTTCTACACCGAGGTTCTCGGCATGACCTTGCTGCGCCGGGAGGACTATCCCGGGGGCAAGTTCACCAACGCCTTTGTCGGCTATGGGCCGGAGGACAAGGAAGCCGTCGTCGAACTGACGCTGAACTGGGGCCGCGAGGAGCCCTATGAGATCGGCACCGGCTTCGGCCACCTGGCGCTCGGCGTCAACGACATCTACGCCGTCTGCGCCGAACTGGAAAAGCGTGGCGCCAAGATTCCGCGCAAGCCTGGGCCGATGCAGCACGGCACCACCCATATCGCCTTCGTCGAGGACCCGGACGGCTACAAGATCGAGCTGATCGGTCTCGACACGATGCAATGACCTGAGCCGGCGGGGCCGCATCGCGCTTTTGATGCGACCCCGTCCGGTCCGCGCTTGCTTGGGAGGCGGTGCGGATGGATCTGTCACTTGATGACCGCGATCTTGCTGCGGTCGATGGTGATGGCGACGGCGGCGATGAGCACCGCGCCGAACACCATGTTTTCCAGGAAGATGTTGACGCCGACGAAGGTCATGCCGATGCGCACGATCGAGATGATCAGCGCGCCGACCGCCGTGCGGGCGACGCCGCCTAGCCCGCCGGTGATGGCGGTGCCGCCGACGATGACGGCGGCAATGGCCGGCAGCAGCAGCTGGTTGGCGAGGACCGGCGAGCCGCTCGACAGCCTGGCTGCCAGCACGACGCCGGCGATTGCGGCGAGCATGCCGGAGGCCGCGAAGGCGATGATCTTGGTGCGGTCGACATTGATGCCCGCCGCCCAGGCTGCCGGCTCGCCGGCGCCGACTGCAATCGCCTGGCGGCCAAAGCGCGTGTAGCGCAGCGCGAGAAAACTGGCGATGCCGATGACCGCCGAAATCAGCACCACCACCGGCAGGCCAGCGACCGTGGCGTTGATCCAGGCGGTGTTTTCACGGCCGCCTTCCTCGATGGTGATGGCGCGGCCGTCGGACACCCACAGTGCGATGCCGGTGACCACGCCGCCGGTGGCGAGCGTCGCCACGAAAGACGGGACGCGCAGCTTGACATGGACGATGCCGCTCAGCGTGCCGAAGGCGAGCCCGGACAGGATCGTCACCGGAAAGGCGGCAAGGCCGAGCGAAGGCAGCAGCTGCGCCAGGATGACGCTGGCCAGCGAGGCGACCGCCTGGATCGACAGGTCGATGCCGCCGAGCAGGATGGCGAAGGTGACGCCGGTCGCCAGGATGAACAGCACGGCGGTGTTGGCGAACAAAAGCGCCACGGTCTCGCCGGTGAGAAAGCCGGGCGCGGCGATCTCGATGATCAAAAGCAGGGCGACAAGCAGGACCAGCGGAATGGCGCCTTGCGTCCACTTGCCTTCGAAGATGCGCCTGATGGAAACTTCATTCATCGGCTTGCCTCACACCATCGCCCGTAGCAACTCGACCTGGTTCGGCTTGTTGCCAGGGCTGGCGTCGAAACGCGCGGTGATCTCACCGTCGCGCATCACCAGCACCTGGTGCGACAGGCCGATGGTTTCCTCCAGCGTGTCGGAAATCAAAAGGATCGCCACGCCTTGCGCGGAGAGATCGCGGACCAGTTCGTAGACCTCCTCCTTGGCGCCGACATCGAGGCCGCGCGTCGGATGGTCGAGCACGAGGATGCGCGAGCCCGCCGTCATCCAGCGTGCCAGCACCACCTTCTGCTGGTTGCCGCCGCTGAGCTTGCGGCAGGCGGCGTCGGGGCCCGGCGCCTTGATGCGCAGCCGCTTGATCCAGTCGGCGGCGAGCCGGCGCTCCTTGCCATAGTCGATGGCACCATGGCGCATGACGCTCGACAGGTCGGCCAGTGAAATGTTCTCCGCGATCGACAGGAACATCACCAGCCCTTCGAGCCTGCGCTCGCGCGGCACATAGCCGATACCCCTGCGCACCGCGGGTTCCGGCGAGCCGAAACGCACCGCGTCACCGGCGATTTTCATTTCGCCGGCATCGTGCTGGAGGAAGCCGCCGATGGTGCGCGTCACCTCTTCGCGACCGGAACCGACGACGCCGGCGATGCCGACGATCTCGCCGGCCCTGATCTTGAGGTCGACACCATGATAGGCGCCGCCCGCCCCCAGCCCTTTTGCCTCGACCATGATCGTATCGCGCGGCGGCTGCTGGCGGGCCTCGCGGTAATATTCCGCCTGCAGCCCACGCCCGACCATGATCTCGTGCAGCTCCGGCGCGGTGACATCGGCCGCGCGATGCTCGGCGACGACCGCGCCATCCTTCATGGTGTAGACGCGGTCTGATATCGCCAGCACCTCGTCGAGACGGTGCGAGACGAAGACGAAGCTGGCGCGGGATTTGAGCGAACGCACGCGCGCGAACAGCACCTCGATGTCGGCGGCGTTGAGCACCGAGGTCGGCTCGTCGAGCAGGATGAGCAGCTGTCGCTCGACCACTTCCTCCAGCGTCAGAGCCTTGGCCAACTCCACCATCTGGCGTGCTGCAAAGGTGAGCTCGGAAGTGCGTGCCGTGACGTCGATGTCGATGCCGATCTTGGCCAACTGGCGGCGCGCCGCCGCGTTCATGGCACGCCAGTTGACGATGCCGAAGCGGGTGAAGCGGTCTTCCTCGCCGAGATAGATGTTTTCGGCGACCGTCAAATTGAGCACCAGCGACTGTTCCTGGAACACCATGCCGATGCCATGCCGTGCCGCGTCGCGCGGACTGCGCATGCGCAGCTGCTCGCCGTCGAGGGTGAGGCTGCCGCCGTCCGGCCGATAGCTGCCGGCCAGCACCCGCATCAGCGTCGACTTGCCGGCGCCGTTCTCGCCGATCAGCCCGACCACCTCGTTCGGCCGGACGTCGATCGAGACGTCGCGCAAGGCCTGGACGCCGGGGAAGTTCTTGATGATGCCGGATGCGCGCAGCATGGCGGTCACTTGACTATCCTGAGGCGGACGCGGTCGAGCGACAGCGCCACCGCGGCGATGATCATCAGGCCCTGCACCGTCTGCTGGATATAGGGCGAGATGCCGAGCAGGATCATGCCGTTGGCGAGCACGGTGACGATCAGGACGCCAATCAGCGTGTTGACGACGCCGCCTTCGCCGCCGGTCAAGGCCGTACCACCGACGACGACGGCGGTGACCGCGGCAAACAGCCGACCGTCGCCGATGACGGCATGCGACTGGCCGAGTTGAGCGGCGGCAAGCACGCCTGATATGCCGAAGAAGAAACCGGCCAGCGCGAAGGCGGTGATGCGCACGCGGAAGACGTTGACGCCGGAGAGCTTGGCGACGTCCTCGTCACCGCCGATGGCCAGGATGTGGCGGCCGAGCTTCGTGTGATACTGGATGACGGCGGCGAGCAGGAACGCTCCGGTGGCGACCCACACCGCCAGCGGCAGGCCAAGGAAACGGGTCAGCGCCAGATCGCGGATCGAGGCGTCGTTGAGACGGATCGCCGAGCCGCCGAGCATATAGACCGACAGGCCAAGGCCGATGAACCACATGCCGAGCGTCGCCATGAAGGACGGGATGCGCAGCATGGTCTGGACGAGACCGCTGACGAAACCCATGGCGGTGCCGGCAACGATCGCGGCCAGCACCGCCCACCAGCCATAGTCGTTGCCATTGCTGTCATTGGCGGCGAGCAGCACCACGACCATCGCCGAGACCGACAGCGTGCCCTCGACCGAGAGGTCGATGCTGCCCATCAGGATGATGAAGGTCAGCCCCATCGCCAGCGTCAGCGGCACGGCGGCGGAGTTGGCGAGGCGCACCAGGTTGCGCAGCTCGATGAAGTTCGGATTGGCGATGGCGATCAGCACGCACAGCACGATCAGCACCGCCAGCGGCGCCAGGCTGCGCCAGCGCCTGCCGCCGAACATGGTGGCGATGCGGCCGGGGAGAAATGTCATAAGCGTCGTCCGCTCGATGTCCGAAACGGACTTCAGGGGTTCTGTATGGATTGTCAAGAAACCGCTTCCCGTCTGCTGAAGACCATCGCCGGGCGGGTACAATGCACGACGAACTGTAAAGGGGAGCGGGCCGCCAGGGAGCAGCAGCCCGCCCCGGCGGTCAGGTCCGGATGGCTCCGGTCACCCGACCCCAAAGATCGTTCCAGTCGATCTCCGGCTTGGCGTCGACATTGGTCTTGTAATATTCCTCGACATTGTCGTGCGAGATCAGCACCGCCTTGCCGTAGAATTCGCGGTGCTCCGGTGGTTCCTTGACCGGGTCGAACTTGCCGATCTTGGCGTTGTAGCCGATGGCCAGACCCATGCCGCCCTGCCAGAACGGATCCGAGGTGACGGTGCAGGCGAATTCGCCGGTGCGCACCGCGTCGACCGCCGTCTTGATGCCGTCGACGCCGACGATCGGCACCTTGCCGGCAAGGTTTTCGGCGCGCAGCGCCTCGAGCGCGCCTGAGCCCATGTCGTCATTGGCGGCCCAGATGCCCTTGATGTCTTCGCCGAAGCGGGTGAGCAGATTGCCCATCAGGTCGAAGGCTTCGGTTGATTTCCAGTTGGCGACCTGGAAGTCGAGCAGCTTGATGTCGGGGTTGGCGGCAAGGGCTGCGTCGAGACCCTTCTTGCGCTCGATCGCCGCCGTGGTCGAGATCAGGCCGCCGAGGGCGACGATGCCGCCCTTGCCGCCGATGGTCTTGAACAGGATCTCGGCGATGGTCTTGCCGCTCGAGATGCCGTCGAACTCGATGTGGGAGACGTAGTTCGGGTTGAAGTCCTTGGGATGCAAATCCGCCGGCTTGTTCCACTGCGTCACGACATAGGCGCCAGCCTTGGCGCAGGCCTCGACGATCGGGCGTGCATCAGGCGTGTCGTTGGGATCGGAATTGAGCACCATGTTGCCGCCGGTCTTGGCCAGCATCGCCTTGATGTCGGCGATGCCTTTCTCGCTGTTGCCTTCCGAAACCAGCGTGACGTGTTCGAGCCCGGCCCATTTGGCGTAGGCCTCGGCGCCGGTCTTCCACACCGCGTGGTAGGGGTTGGACAGCGAGCGGATCGACGTCACCAATGTCGGCTTTTCCTGCGCCCGCAAAACTTTTGGCATGGCGAGCGCCGCCATTCCGGCGGTGGCGCCCATCATCAGCGTCCGGCGGCTGACCGCGCCGGAAAGCGTTAAACCTGTCCTGTCCTTCATTTATCGAACCTCCCGATTGAATTCTGTTTCCGCCCGGCGGCTTGCGCGGGGAGCGCGGCCGGGCCTCCGATCGACGGGTTGTCAAGCTCCTCCACTTGTACGACAACCCTTCAACACGGCAACCATACCCTTTCTCTTGACGCGGCACAAGGGACTTGAGATCGTCGCGCACACGAGGGGGCGCCGATTGTGCCCACATGAGGGAGCGAGAATGCCGGATTACATCATCGTCGGCGGCGGCTCGGCCGGCTGCATTCTGGCTGCCAGGCTGAGCGAGGACCCGGACCTGTCCGTCACCTTGCTGGAGGCCGGGCCGCCGGACACCGATCGCTACATCCATCTGCCGGTCGGCTTCTTCAAGATGACGGCAGGGCCGCTGATCTGGGGCTATGACACAGCGCCCGGCGAGGCGATCGACGGCCGCACCATGGTCTATCCGCAGGCGCGCGTGCTCGGTGGCGGCTCCTCGATCAACGCCCAGGTGTTCACCCGCGGCTGCCCGCAGGATTACGACGGATGGGCTGTCGACGATGGCTGCACCGGCTGGAGCTACGCCGACGTGCTGCCCTATTTCCGGCGCTCCGAAGGCAACGACACCTTCGCCGGCCCACAGCACGGCATTGATGGACCGCTCGGCGTTTCCAGCGGCGCGCCGCATCCGCTGACCCGGGTCTTCGTCAAGGCGGCGCAGCAGGCCGGTCTTCCCTTCAGGGCCGACTTCAACGCCGGCCAGCAGGAAGGCACCGGATTCTACCAGACGACGACGCGTCAGGGGAAACGCAGCAGCACGGCGGTCGCCTATCTCAGGCCGGCGCTTGGCCGCAGCAATCTGACCTTGCGCACCGACGCCACGGTCAGCCGCATCGTTGTCGAGAACGGGCGCGCCATCGGCGTCGAGATCGTCGCCAATGGCAGTACCGAGCTGCTGCGCGCCGGGCGCGAGGTGATCGTCACCGCCGGCGCCATCGGCTCGCCCAAACTCTTGATGCTGTCCGGCATCGGCCCGGCTGGGCACCTCAGCACGCATGGCATCGAGGTGATCCACGATCTGCCCGGCGTCGGCCAGAACCTGCATGACCACATGGATGTCGATGTCGTCGCCGAACTCAACGGGCCGCACGGCATCGACCGCTACAAGAAGAAGCGCTGGCAGGCGGTCGCCGGCCTCGAATACGCGCTGTTTGGCAAGGGGCCGGTGGCGTCCAACATCGTCGAAGCCGGCGGCTTCTGGTGGGGCGACCGAACGGAGAAGACGCCGGATATCCAGTTCCATTTCCTGCCTGGCGCGGGCGTCGAAGAAGGCATCGGCTCGGTACCCGGCGGCAATGGCTGCACGCTGAATTCCTACCATGTCCGCCCCCGCTCGCGCGGCAGCGTCACGCTCAAATCAGCCGATCCGCGCGATCCGCCAATCATCGATCCCAACCCGTTCGCCGAACGCTACGACCTGGAGCGCGCCGTCGACGGGATCGAGATCAGCCGCGAGATCCTGTCCCAGCCGGCCTTCGCCAAATACATCAGCCGGGAGCACCTTCCGGGCACGGCAACGAAGGGACGCGCGGCACTCGAAGCCTTCGCCCGCGAGCATGGCCGCAGCGCCTATCACCCGGTCGGCTCCTGCCGGATGGGCGGCGATGCGCAGAGCGTCGTCGATCCCGAGCTTCGCGTGCGCGGGCTTCAGGGCCTGCGCGTCTGCGACAGTTCGGTGATGCCAAGCATCGTGTCGTCAAACACCAACGCAGCGGTCATCATGATCGCCGAAAAGGCCGCCGACATGATCGCCGGGCGGAAGGCGCAAGCGGGATAGGCAGGATAATCGCAGGTGGCTTTCGCCCGACGAGTATCCCTAACCTTAACCCTTCCCACAAGGGCAGGCGATTGCATATGGCGGCGCCAGCCCCCCACTCCGTCCGCTGCGCGGCCACCTCTCCCCCATGTCCATGGGGGAGAGGAAACCCAAGCTTTTCGAGGCCGCGACTTCGGCGATTGGCATTTCCTCTCCCTCCACGAATGTGGGGGGAGAGGTGGCTCGGCGAAGCCGAGACGGAGTGGGGGACGCCATAGGCGATTATCCCGCTCCCGGCGCAACAAACTCACTCGTCCGGGAACATCGAACGCGGCGGGAAGTCGGCGCGGCTGTAGTCGACGACGATGAACTTGCCGCCCTGGTATCGTTCCACGACCGGATTGTCCGTTACCTTGCCACGCACGCGCTTGGCCTGGCTGTCGGAACTGTCCAGCGGCGTCCAGCCGATCTTTTGCCTGGCATCATGCCGCCAGAAACCGCGGCTGTTGTTGGACTGCCCCCAGATCACCGAGCAGCCGACTTGCTCGGCCTCGGCGCAACGCTCGATCAGGCGGACGAAATCGCCGTGGGATATCCAGGTCGACAGGATCCTTTCGTCCGGAACCTCCGGCAGCACCGAGCCGATGCGGATCAACACGCTTTCGACCGCATGCTTGTCCCAATAAAGCCGCGCCAGCATCTCGCCATAGGCCTTCGACAGGCCGTAGTAGCCATCCGGACGCAACAGGCAGTCCTGGTCGAGAATCTCGGTCCGCTCATAGAGGCCGACCGCGTGTACGGACGACGGGAACACCACGCGTGCCTTCTGACTGCGCGCCGCCTCGTAGATGTGGAAGCTGCCGCGCAGATTGGGGCCGAGCACCGTCTCGAAGGATTGCTCGGTGGATATGCCGCCGAAATGCAGGATCAGCCCGCAGCCTTGGGCAAGATCGTTCACCGCGTGCCGGTCCTCGAGATCGACACGATCGAAACTTGCGTTTTGCGGCAGCGGGATTGGCAAGGGCGCGACATCGGCCAGCCGCAAGGTCCAGCCCAGTTCTGCCAGCCTGACCGAAAGCAGGCGCCCAATCGTGCCGGATGCCCCGGTCAGCAGCACCGGTTTGTCGGAGAGAGCCAATCCCTGTCCTTTCATGATAGGGAAATCGGGAGACATGTTCGCGCCCGCCCGGTAAGGCGAATGGCTGTAGTGCGCTTCGGGCGACTGGCGAATGTCATCATATCACCATATAAATAATTGGTTGCCAAGAACTGCGGTTCGTTTATTGCTTGGTGGCGATGAAACGTTCCTTTGGCCTTCCCCCCCAGATCAGCCGCACGGCGCAGGTGGCCGACTGGTTTGCGCGCGAAATACGCGCCGGCCATCTGACCAGTGGCGAGAAACTGCCGACCGAGCAGGAACTGATCGCGCAATTCGGGGTCAGCCGCACGGTGATACGCGAGGCCATGGCTTCGCTGCGCTCGGAAGGGCTGGTCGTCAGCCGTCAGGGTTCGGGTGTGTTCGTCGCCGACCACGAGGCCAACACCACATTTCGTATCGTCTCCGACGAGCTTCGTTCGCTGACGGAAGTGCAGAACGTGCTGCAGCTGCGGCTCGCCGTGGAACTCGAAGCGGCCGGCATCGCCGCCGAGAAGCGCAGCGACGACGACCTTGCCCGCATGCGCGATTGCCTCGACGCCATCGACGCGTCGATCGCGGCCGGTGACAGCGCCATCGAGCCGGATTTTGCCTTCCACCGGGCGATCGCCTCGGCCACCGGAAATCCCTATTTCGAGCGCTTCATGCATTTTCTCGGACCCGTCATCATTCCGCGCCAGTCGATCCGCCCGCGGGCCGAAACGCCGGAGCAGCGGCGGCTCTATCTCGAGCAGGTCCAGACGGAGCACCGCCGCATCTACCAAGCCATCGAGCGGCAGAATGTCGAGGCCGCCCGCTTCACCTTGCGCGAGCATCTGGAGGCGGGCCGCGAGCGCTATCGCCGCATGGTCGACGGTTCGGTCAGCTCGTAGCACGACCACAAGCCTGACCTTCTTCGTTCCGTGATCTCACGCCAGCTCTCCAACCGGCATGCGGCAGGACTGCATGAGCGCCGCGAGCTGCCGCTCTTCATCCACTGTGAGGTCAAGCAGCGGTGACCGGACCGGCCCGCAGTTGATCCCGGCGATGCGCGCGCCGGCCTTGACGATCGAGACGGCATAGCCGGCGCGCCGGTTGCGGATGGCGAGATAGGGCAGGAAGAAGCTGCGGATGAGATCGCCGACCTCGGCCGTGCGACCGGCGCGCAAGGCGTTGAAGAAACGCAGTGCCATTTCCGGGGCGAAATTGTAGATCGCCGACGAATAGGTCGTCATGCCTATTGCCGCGGCGGCACTGGCATGGACTTCGGCCGTCGGCATGCCGCCGATGAAGATCAGGCGGTCGTCCATGCGGTAGCGCAAGGCGGTGAGAAGCTCGATATCGCCGACGCCGTCCTTGAGCCCGATCAGGTTCGGGCAGTCCTGCGCCAACCGGTCGAGGGTTTCGGGCGTCAGCACCGCATTGTCCCTGTTGTAGGCGATCACGCCGATACCGACCGAGCGGCAGATGGCGGTCAGATGCCGGCGCAGGCCATCCTGTTCGGACTTGACCAGATAGGGCGGCAGCACCAGCAGGCCGTCGGCGCCGTTGGCCTCCGCGGCCCTGGCGAACTCGACCGCCATATGCGTGCCGTAGCCGACGCCGGCCAGCAGCGGCAGGTGATCGGGAACTTCCTCCGATGCCGCCCGCACGACCCGCTTGTACTCCTCGAGCGTCAGCGAGAAGAACTCACCCGTGCCACCGGCCGCGAAAAGCCCGCTTGCTCCGGCAGCGCCCTGCTGCGCGACATGGGCGCGATAGCCTTTCTCGTTGAAGGCGCCGGCATCGTCGAAGAAGGTCAGCGGAAAGGACAGCAGCCCGCGGCCAAGGGATTTGGTCAGCTCGGTCGGTGAGAACGTCAAAACGAGTACTCCGTGTGTGGGGCCGGTAGATGGATGGTCGGCTGGCAGACTTCCGCAGCCGTGGCGTTGTGCGGGCTCATATGATGCCGGGCCGGACTTCGGCCGCGGCGGCGTCGATCGCCTTGCGGCCAAGGCCCGACTTGACGATGCGGATCAATTCCTCCTCGCTGGTGTCGGCCGTGGAGGCGTCCAGCGCGACCTCGCCCGAATGCAGGAAGTTGATGCGGTCGCAGACTTCGAAGATCTGGTTGTAGTTGTGGACGATCAGGATCACCGAGACCTGGCGCTGCTGGCGCAGGTTCTGGATCAGGCCCAGGACATGCGCGCTCTCACGCACGCCGAGTGCCGCCAGCGGCTCATCGAGGACCAGGATCCTGGGCGACGAATAGATCGAGCGGGCAACGGCGATGCACTGGCGCTGTCCGCCCGACAGGAGGTCGACCGTGCTGTTGACGCTGGGGATCGAGATGCCCAGCGTGTCCAGATAGACCTGCGCCTGTTCGCGCATCTTCCGGTTGTCGAGCAGGTTCAATCCAAGGATTCGTTTGCGGTATTCGCGGCCGAGGAACATGTTGTGGAAGACGCTGAGGTCGCCGATCAGCGCAAGGTCCTGGTAGACGGTTTCGATGCCCTGGGCGCGCGCGTCGCGCGGCGAGGCGAAACGCACCTCCTTGCCTTGCGAGACGATCGTGCCGGTGTCCGGCTGATGAAAGCCTGACAGGATCTTGATCAGCGTCGACTTGCCCGCGCCATTGTCGCCGACCAGGGCCAGAACCTCGCCCTGGCGAAGTTTGATCGAGACGTCGACAAGTGCTGTGACGGCGCCGAAGCTCTTGGAGATGTTTGACATTTCCAGCACCACGGGCGCGTCGGGCGCGAGTGGCGGAATGCTCTGCGTGTTCATAGGCGCCTCCTTGTGCGCAGCCGGTCGACCTGGATGCTCAGGATCATCGCCGCGATGATGGCGGCGCCCAGATAGATGTCGGAAACGGTGGCCTGGGCGCCGATCATCACCAGGCCGTTGTTGAGCGAGGCGACCACGAACGCGCCGATCAGCGCGCCGATGACGGTGCCTGAGCCACCCAGCAGGGAGGTGCCGCCGATGACCGCCGCCGCGATCGCCTGCAAGGTGAGAAATGGGCTGCCGGCCTGCGGGTCGGCCGAGGTGAACTGGGCGGTGTTGATGATGCCGGCGAAGGCCGCGCAGCCACCGGCGATCATGAAATTGTAGATCTTCATGCGGTCGGTGCGCACACCGATTTCGCGCGCGCCGATGATGTTGCTGCCGGTGGCGATGGTGTGCAGGCCAAAGGTGGTGCGGTTCAGCGCAAGCGCCAGCGCCAGCACGATCAGCACCGCCCACAGGAAGGGCGTGAAGGCCGTCACGCCATGCCAGGACAGGAGCGCATCCGACGGCTGGTAGAGGCTCTGCCCGAAGATCGCGTTGAAGGGCTGCTCGACAGGCGCCACGATCGGCTGGCTGTTGTAGATCGAGACGACGATGCCTTGCAGGAAGAACAGCATGCCGACCGTGGTGATCAGCGAGGGCACGCGGAAACGCACCGTGATGATGCCGTTGATGGCGCCGACCAGCACGCCGATCAAGACGCCGATTACTGCGCCGACGGCCAGCGGCACGCCCCAGGTGACCGACATCAGCGCCATGACATAGGGCGCGATCGAGAAGATGGCGCTCAGCGAAAGGTCGATCTCGCCGGTGATCATCAGCATGACTTCGGCAGCCGCGATCAGGCCGAGCCGGCCGGTGTCGCGCAGCACGACGCTCATGAATTGCGGCGACAGGAACCCGCCATCGCTGCCGACCTGGAAATAGACCACAAGCACGATGGCGACGACGGCGATGCTGGCCTCGCGATAACGGGAAAGCAGGATGAGCAGCCTTTCCGCCATCGTGTGCGGAACCTTGACGCCAACGGCGCCCTTCCCGGCTCTTGCTGTTGCGATTGGCGGCACTCTTGTCTTCCTGATTTCGAATTCTGGGCGGGGATCGGCGACGGGCAAGCCGGCGGCAGTCAGCGGCGCCCTCGCCACGTCATCGGACAATGACGTGGCGAGGGCAGGAGTTTTCGCTTGGCTGAACTGCGTCAGGTCGGCTCGACGTCGCTGCGGCCCTCGAAGCGGGACTTGCCGACATAGGCGTCGACATTGTCCTTGGTCACATAGGCCTGGCTGGTGTCGCTGTTGGCCGGGCCGACGAGACCGCCCGACAGCTTGTAGAGATACATCTGCTGGACAGGCAGGAACCCCTGCAGATAGGCCTGCTGGTCGGTGGTGAAATTGACGTCGCCGGATTTGATGAAGTCCAGCGTCTGCGGGAAGAGGTCGAAGCCGGCCACCGCGCCGCCGGCTTTCACCAGGCCATATTTGTTGGAGATGAAACCGCAGGCGTAGGTGTCGGAACCGCCGGTGCCGAACATGCCCTTCACGTCCTTGTGGCTGAGATAGTAGCTCTCGACGCGCGAGATTTCCGTTGCCGGATCGGGACCGGTGTTGACGACATCGTAAGTGACGCCGCTGCCGCTGTCCTTGATCGCCTGGATGTAGCCGTCGAGGCGCGGCTGCGTGTTGAGCGAACCGGGCACGCCGATCGACAGCATGACGTGGCCGCCCTTGGGGATCAGCTTCAGCCATTTCAGCGCCGAGTTGTAGCCGGACTGATAGAGCGGCTGGCCGACATAGGACAGCCGCTTGTTGGGGCTGCCGACCGGCACGTCGGCGTTGAAGGCCACGACCGGAATGCCGGCCTGTGCGGCCATGTCGGTGGCGGCGTCGAAGGCGGTTGGATCGACCAGGCAGACGGCAATGCCGTCCGATTTCTGCGCAATCGCGGTCTGCATGGCGCTGACCATCTCGGAGACGACGTTCTTCTGCGAACCGGTCCACTGGTAACTGCAGCCGAAGGCGGCGCAGGCGTCCTGGATGCCATAGACGGTCGGGGTGAAGAACTGGTCGAGCGTCACGTGGCAGACGAAGTGGAACTTGTAGGGCTTCTTTGGCAGGCCGGCCGATGAATCCGCTGCCTTGGCGGCGCTGACGCCGCCGACAAGTCCGGCACCCGCCAATCCGCTGGCAAGGCCGGCGGCGCCGAGACCGAGTTTGCCGGCCAGCGCGAAGGCACTGCGCCGGCTGATGGCGGCATTGCCCATCTCCATCTGATTTTTCGTTTCGTCGTCCACTTGGTTCCTCCCTCTTCGTTTTGCGGGCTTGCCCACATTTGTCGTCTGGTTACATTGTTATATGATAACTTTTGTGTCAATGGTTTTTCGACACCGGATTCACGACGGGCTTTCGCGGCCCGACCGTGGTGCGGGAAGGCTGCCGCTTGGCCGGCACGATGGACAGCAGGGATCACAGGAAGAGAAAATGGCTGAAATCGAATTCAGGGCTGTCGCGAAGAACGGCCTGAAGTTGACGACGATCGGGCTCGGCGGCACCGGGCTGGGAAATATGTATCGCGCCGTCGACACCGACGCCGCGGTCAAGACGGTGCAGGCGGCTTATGACAATGGCATCCGCTATTTCGACACAGCACCTGTCTATGGCTTTGGCGTCAGCGAGACCCGGCTTGGGCTGGCGATCAGATCCTTACCCCGCGCGGACATCGTCATCTCGTCGAAGATTGGCTACGACCTCGTGCCGATCCCGCCCGAGGAGCTTCAGCCGGCGCTTTGGGACCAGCCCGGTTCATTCCGCGCCGAGTTCGACTATTCGCATGATGCCGTGATGCGCTCGCTCGAAGCAACGCTGAAGCGCCTCGACACCGACTATGTCGACATGGTCTCGATCCATGACCCGGACGAAGCCATTCATTTCGGCCCAGGCGAGGATCCCTATGCCAGGAGCCGTTTCAGGGAAGCCATGGACGGCGCCTACCCGGCGCTCGACGAATTGCGTTCGCAAGGCGTCATCAAGGCGGTCGGCGTCGGCATCAACCAATGGCAGATGCTGTCCGACTTCGTCGTGGCAGGTGCGTTCGACTATTTCCTGCTCGCCGGCCGCTACACCTTGCTCGAGCAGGAACCGCTGGCGACCTTGCTGCCGCTGTGCGAGCAACGCGGCACCAGGATCATCATCGGCGGGCCCTACAATTCCGGCATCCTGGCCACCGGCGCCGTCAAGGGCGCAACCTTCAACACCAGGCCGGCGCCTGAGCCGGTGCTCGAGCGCGTCCGCCGCATCGAGGCGATCTGCATCAGTCACAAGGTGTCGCTGCCGGCGGCCGCGCTTCAGTTCCCGCTCGGCCATCCCATCGTCTCAAGCGTCATTCCGGGGGCGCGATCGGCCGACGAACTGAAACAGAACCTGGCCTATCTGCGCGAGGACATTCCGCCGGCTTTGTGGGCCGATCTCAAGCAGGCCGGGCTGATCGAAGCCGGCGCACCGGTACCTTGAGCGCCGCGCTCGGCAGCCGATAGAGCGGTTCTGCGTTTTGCCTGAAACGGTGGAACCGCACTAGGCGGTCTCGGCGCACGCCCCTCCACGATCTCAAAGACGCTGGCTGGCTTGGCGGGCGCGCTTGCGTATCTCCTGGCGGGAAATGCCGGCATCCGCCAGCGTGCTGTCGGGGACATGCCTCAAGCTCGCAAGCGTCTGGCGATAGGCCCGCCAGCGGGCGAAACGGCGTCGAAGTTCATCCAACATGATCGTCTCCTCTGGCGCGCGGATGGCCAGCGCGCCTGGTTGGTCGAAAGCGCAAAGCATCCGCGCCAAGCGCATGCGCGATCGAAGGGATTGCACTGGCTTGCTGGCAAGCCCGAGGCGATTGGCACGATCCCGCCAGGCAGGATTGTCCAACGCCTCCAAGGCCTGCATACTTGCGTATGATGCCTGCTTCGCGCTACAGCCAGGGTCGCAAGGAGTTTTTCATTTCTGCAAAATGGATATCGGCTGGGACGATCTAAGGTTGTTTCTCGACGTTGCGCGGCTGGGTGGCCTGAGCGCGGCGACGGGAACCACGCGGCTCAGCGCGGCCACCCTTGGACGACGCGTCACCGCCCTCGAAAAGCAGATCGGCGAACCCCTGTTCGTGCGCCAGCAGACCGGCTACCGGCTGACCCCGGTCGGTGAAGAACTGCTGCGGCGCGCCGAGGACGTCGAGGCGGCAATGCAGTCGCTGACCCGCTGGCGCGAGGGAAGCCTGCCCGACCGCATCGTCCGCGTCTCGGCCGGACCGTGGACCTCGGCCTTCGTTTCCGCCCATATCGGCGAGATCTGGACGGTCGATGACGGCATCAGGGTGGAACTCGTCACCACAACCGACCGGGTCGATATCGGACGCCGTGCCGCCGACGTCGGCATCCGCAGCGAGCGCCCGACCGAGCAGTGGCTGGCCGGCCGTCTAAGCGGCAAGGTCGCCCACGCCATTTATTCCGGACGCCACCTGATCAACGGCATCGCCGCCGGGCTGTTCGTCGGCGTCACCGGCGAAGGGGCAAACATTGCTTCGGCGCGCTGGCTGCAAGCCCATCATGGCGACCGCATCGCGGTGCGCGGCAACAACACCCATTCGGTGCGCGAACTGGTGGCCGCCGGCGCCGGCCTTTCGGTCTTCCCGTGCTTCGTCGGTGACAGCGATCCGCGGCTGGTTCGCGTCGCCCAGCCTATCCCCGAACTCGAAACCGACCAATGGATCGTCACCCATCACGAGGAGCGTCACGCCCCGCCGGTGCGAAAGGTCGCCGACCGGATTGCCACCTTGATGCGGGCGCACCAGCCATTATTTCGCGGCGAGACGCCGATCCGGTAAGCGGGTCGTTCGGCAACGTGCGGCGACCGCCACACCAGCCTCAAATCGAGGCGAACTCGGCGAGTTCGTCGACGGCTTCCTGAACACCTTGTGCAGCCGCTCGCTCGAACCACAGGCGACCGGCTGCCGGATCGTGGTCCCCGGCAAGACCATTGGAGAGATAGCGCCCGAGCATGAGTTGGGCCTGGCCATGTCCCCGCTCGGCGGCGGCGGCGAACCATTTCTGCGCTGCCGCCGGGTCGAGTGACAGACCCTGGCCGCTCCCGTACAGGGCGCCGATCGCAAACATCGCCCCGACGTGATCGGCGGCGGCTGCCCGCTTGAAAAACTGCGCCGCAGCCACGGGCAAGGATGCGCCGCCGCGCCCATTGAGGAGCATTTCGGCCAGCGCCACCTGCGCGTCGACCATGCCGGCGTTGGCCGCGCGCTCGAACCAGAGACGGGCCTGTTTCTGGTCGGCGGCCACGCCGCGCCCATCCTGAAGCATGCGCGCATACGCATATTGCGCCTCGGCCACGCCTTCGGCCGCGCGCCTCACCCATTGCGCCGCCTGCTCCTCGTCCTTTCGCACGCCGACGCCCTGGGCAAAACAGAGCCCGAGGTTGAAGGCTGCAACCAGATCGCCCGACGAGGCGGTCGCCTCGAACCATCCGGCAATGCTGGCGCGATCGTCAGGCTCGCCTGCGCCTTCGAGGACCAGATTGGCAAAGTCGACCTGCGCTTCCTGATTTCCCGCATTTGCGGACGTCCGCAGCCAGCGCGCGCCCTCCTCGACGTCCTGGGCGACACCGTTTCCCGACAGATAGAGCGATGCCAAGGCGCGAGCGGCGGCCTGATGTCCTGCATCGGCCGCGCGTCGATACCACGTCGCGGCCTCCGCATAGTCCGGATGCGAACTCTTCACATAGCGATCGCCGAGACGGTAGGCTGCCTCGATGTTTCCCGCCAATGCGGCGCGCCGCAGCCACGCCTCGCCGGCCGCGATATCCTGACCCGCAAGGCCACCATCGATGAGCCCCAATCCCAACCGGAACTGGGCCGAGGGAAGGCCTTTCTCGGCAGCGAGCTGATACAGTCGCGCCGCTGCCGCTCGATCGACCGGCACGCCACGCCCATGCTCGGTCAGCACCCCAAGGAGGTAGATTGCGGTGGGCAGGCCGGCGTCGGCAGCGCGTCGAACCTCGGCGGCAATCTTGTCCGCCTGCCCAGGTTGCCTGCGCCGGGCGAGGGAAAGAGCAAGGCCCAGGCATCCCTCGGGGCAGCCGGCAGCCGCGGACTTCTCATACCAGCCATGCGCCGCATCGAGGTCGCGCATCGCTTCGGGGCCTCTGCTGAGGATATAGCCGAGGATTGCCTGCCCGGTCGCGGAGCCGGCTTCGGCAGCTTTTTTCGCGAGGCCGAGCGCTGGCGCGAATTCCGGCTGCCGCGAAGAATCCCGTTCGAACAGGCTCTCCGATCCGATGCGATTGCCGTCGGGCTCCTGTGTCGCCAGTCCAGCCACGTAAAGCGCGGCGAGAAGCGACTGCGCATCGGGGCTGCCGTGATCGGCGGCCCGCCGCAGCCAGCGCGCGCCTTCCGACCGGCTCGGCGGCACACCCAAACCTTCGAGATAGCAACGAGCGACCCGGTATTCGGCATCGGTGATGCCGGCGCGTGCGGCAATTGCCATCAGCGGAAAGGCTTCTGAATGCTTGCCACTGTCGGAAAGCTTTATCGCCCGGCGCAACACCAGCGCCGGCGGGGCAAGGGCAGTCAGCCGGTCAAGGATTGCCATCGATGCGAGAACTCATACCTCCGTTTGTCGCGGCACGGCACCCAAGCCTATGGCTCCCGCATCGCTTCCTGGCCTACGGGGAGCATGGCGCCGAGAATGTACTTGAGCACGGTGCGACGGCCGACCTTGACGTCGGCGGTCACCGGCATGCCGGGGCTGATCGTGAAACTGGCGGGCACGCCATGGAGGGCGACCTGGTCGATGGAAATCTGCGTGCGATAGAACAGGTCAGTGTCCGATGGCAGCATGGCCAACGAGCTGTTCGGGTCGCGCGCTTGTTCGCGAGCCGAGAAGGAATCCGGGCTGACCGCGCGCACAGTGCCATGAGCCAGGCCATATTGCGAATAAGGAAAGGTATCGAACTTGATGGCCACGGGATCGCCGACATGGACGAACCCACTGCTGCGACCGACAATGTTCGTCTCGATCTCCAGCACCGCGTCGTCCGGCACCAGCGTGATCAATCGGTCGCCGGACTGCAGGATCGAGCCGACGGAGACCTTGGCTACCGACTGGACGATGGCATCCGCCTCGCTCTTCAGCTCGACCAGCTGCTTGCGCAGCTTCGCCTTGTTGAGAAGCTCACGGGCGTCGGACATGCGCGATCCCGCCTCCGACAGGCCCTGCGAGACTTCCGCGCGCCAGCTCTGGATGTAGCCATCGCGGTCGGCGGACACCGTCGCCTGCTGTCGCTTGGCGGCTTCCGATGTCTGCAAGGCGTTGCCGAGCGCCCGGGACATTTCCGCCGAGTTGTCCTCGGCCAGAAGCGTGTTGAGGCGGCTCCCCACCTGTCTTGCTTCCAGTTGCTTGCGCATCTGTTCGATCGAGGCCGCGACGGCCAGCCGCTGGCGGTAGCCGTCAGCATCGGACTGGGAACGCGAGATCACTGAACTGAGTTCATCGCTCTGCCGGTCGAAACTCGCCAGCTTGGCGTCGTAGACGGCTTTGCGGCGATCGTAGATCGACGCCTGCAGGGTCCAACTCGGGTCCAGGCCGTCATAGTTGAAGGGCTTGCCGTCGGCCTCCGCTTTCAACCGCGCCACTTCGGCCTCAAGCGTCGAAACCTGTGTCGCCAGCGCAGTGAGGTCAGCCGAGGCGAAGGTCGCATCGAGGCGAGCGAGCGTTTGACCGGCTCGCACGCGCTGTCCTTCGCGTACCTCGATCGAGCGCACGATGGCTGTCTCGAGCGGCTGCACCACGATGTTTGGCGATTGCGAGACCACGAGCCCTCTGGTGGTGACGACCTGATCGACCGGTATGATCCCTGCAAGTGTTATCAGGGCGACGACCATGCTCAAGATGATGTAGACGATGCTGCGCGCCATTCGCGGAACAGGCGCATTGGCGATAGCCGTCGACGGCCACTGGAATTCCAGGATGGCGGGCATCGTCGGATCGCTCGGTTCTGTCCGGCGCCGGCGGGCGGGAAGGCTGGATTGGGTGATGCTGATGCTGCTCATGGGGCGCCCCGATGCCGATGCTCAAACAAGTCGCGGCGGCACGGCGGCCAGACGACCGTGACGGCTGTCGAGATGTCGGTTCTGCTGCAACCATAGCTGGCGGTAGAGCGCGCATCGTTCGAGCAGGGTCGCATGCGGCGCGACATCGAGGACCTTGCCCTGATCCATGACCAGGATCTGGTCGCACTCGGTCAACGAGGAAAGCCGGTGCGAAACAATAATCATCGTGCGACCCTTGGCGATGCGCATGAGATTGGCGCTGACCACCGCCTCGCTCTCCGGGTCAAGCGCGCTGGTCGCCTCATCGAGGATCATGACGGTCGGATTGTGGATGAGAGCGCGCGCGATCGCCAGCCGCTGCTTTTGACCACCCGACAGGTTGGGCGAACCTTCCTCGATATAGGTGTCATAACCGTTCGGCATGCGTTCGATGAATTCTTCGGCGCCGGCAAGGTGAGCGGCTCGCATGGCATCCGAAAGGGTCAGACCGGGGCGCCCGGCGATGATGTTGTCACGAATCGACCCGCGGAAAAGGAAATTGTCCTGGAGGACCACGCCGAGCCCCTGGCGAAGGTGACGCAGGTTGATTTCCTTGAGGTCGACGCCATCCAGCTTGAGAAAACCGCTGTAATCGCGATTGATCCCCTGCAGCAGCCGCGCAATTGTCGATTTTCCTGAACCGCTGCGCCCGACGATGCCGAACATCGTCCCTGCCGGAATGTCGAAGCTGACCCGGTCGAGCGCTGGCGTCTTGGTGCCGATGTAGGAGAAGGTCAGGTCACGGAAACTGATCTCGCCAACCAGCTTCGGCCTCAGGCCGGTGGAATTCGAACTGCTTTCCAGGGGTCGGTTGAGGACGGATCCTGCTTCGCCGATTGCCGCCCCTACCTCCTCGAAGTCCTCGACCAGTCGAGCAAGGCCGACGAGAGGCTGCGCGACGCGTTGGGCGATCATCATGAATGCGAACAGGCTGCCGATCATGTAGCCAGAGGTGTCGCTCATCGCGAGATAAGCGCCGATCAACATGGTTCCGAGGACCATCACACGCTCGATTGGCGTGACAAGCGTCTGCGGCCAGTTGGCGAGTTGCCCGAAGGCAAGTCGGGCCCTGCCCGCGTCCGCCACCCGCTCGTCCCAGAGCGCCTTGCGTTGCGGTTCCAGACCGAGCGCCTTCACCGTCTTGATGCCGACGACGGTTTCGCCGAGCGCCGCCGATTTCCAGGTCTCCGCTTCGACCACCTGCTGGTAGCTGCGGCGCAATGGTGCGAGAAAGGCGAAGATAATCAGCATGATCACGCCCGCGCAGGCAAGCACGATCCAGCCGAGCGTGGCGTTGATGTAGAACATCACCGGGATCAGCACGCAGAGCGTGATCAGATCGAGGAACGTGCTGAGGAGTTTTCCGGTCAGGAACTCGCGGATGCGATAGATCTGCGCGAGGTGGTACATCGTCTGGCCGGCCGGATGACGCTCGAAATAGTCAAGTGGCAGGCGCAGGAGCCGGCTGAAGACATGCAAGTTCAGTTTGGTGTCCAGCCGGGCGCCGACGACGTTGATGATCAGCCTTCGGGCGTGACCGAGGAGCGTCTCGTAAACGAACAGGACGGCGATTATGGCCGACAGCAGCACGAGGGTCGAAACGCTGTTGAACTGCAGCACCTTGTTGACCAGCGTCATGACGATGAGCGGCGGCAGAACGGTAAGGATGCTGAGCGTGAACGAGGCGATACCGATGTCACGCATGGAACGGCTTTCTAACCGTACCAGGTCGATCAACCAGCGCAGCGTGAAAGGCGCATCGGCCGCGATGTAGGATCGCGCCGGACGCAACAACACCGCCTCACCGGTCCACACCTGCGACAGCCGCAACTCGTCGATGGCGATGGCTTCGTCATCGTCTGGCGCGCCCGCGCTCTTGAGGAAGACAACCTTCCGCTCCGGGCTGGCCCCGGTGAGGAGCCCTGCACCACCGTCATTGAACAGCAGGACGACCGGCCCCGTGTGCTCGAAGCGCAGGAGATGCGACCAGCGGATGCGAAGCGCGCGCGACCACATGCCGCCGTTCTGGGCCCATTGCGAGAGGTCGGTCGCGTTCGGAACCGTGCTTGGGCTCGCCGCCCTGAACTCGTTGGGGTCGAGTTCGACGCCATGATAGCGCGCGACCCGCAGCATGGCCTTGAGGCGCGGCTGGATCCGGTCGAACTCGGCGGGTCCGCCGGGACTCCTGGCCGCGTTTTCGCCGTCCGCCCTGCCCGTCGCGACTTCGGCTTCGGTGCCGGAACGGATCGGGACCGGCTGGTTTTCGGCATTCACAGGGACGTTCACCATGGACTTCTCATCCGGTACGCAGGGCGAGGTTCAACAATGCCCGGGCCGAGGCGTTTCAGCCTCGATTTCCCGCAATGCCCCACTGTACTCCGAACTGATCGGCCGCGCGACTCTCATGCCACTCGTTGTCTTGAGATGATGAACGCGCGGATCCGCTCCCTCGCGAAATCCGCGCGCACGTTTTTCTGTCGGTCGTCTCTCTTCAAGGTTCTTGCTCACTCGTGTGGCTTCAAGAGGTCCTTCAGGGTCTTGGCGGTGTGGTCGTTGCTGGCGAAGCCGGCGCCATGCTTTGTCTGATCCGAGGTGAGATCCGTGCTCGCCCCCGACGGCTTGTTCTGGTTCTGGCCAAATCCGCTAATCGTCTTGAGGACATTGAGCAGGTCTGTCGTCACAGATGTGGACGCCAGGCCGATCAGGTTGCGGAACGACGCATGGCTGCCGTGATCACTGTTGCCATGTGTCGAGCCCGACTGCAGGAATTTCGCAGCGTCCTTGAGCCCGAGCGACTCGAACGTGACCTTGCCGGCGTGACCGTTACCCGGCTTGCCATCGTGGTCATGCTTGTTGTGTCCCTTCGCTGAATTGCTGCTGTTCTTGTGGTCGTTGTCGTGGCCGTGGCCATTGCCATTGCCATTGCCATTGTTGCCGTTGCCGTTGTTGCCATGATGGCCATGGTGACCATGCTGGTCATACTTGTCATGATCACCGCCCCAACCGGTCGCACCAGTCGGACCAGGCGCACCTGTGGAACCGGTGGAGCCCGCCGCTCCGGTCGAGCCGGTTGCACCGGTATGGCCGGTCGCACCCGTCGAACCCGTGGCGCCTGGATCTCCCGTTGCTCCAGTCGCGCCGGTTGCCCCGGTCGAGCCGGTTGCCCCGGTAGAGCCAGTGGCACCGGTAGAGCCGGTTGCTCCGGTAGAGCCGGTATGACCAGTCGAACCAGTGGCGCCAGTGGAACCAGTATGACCCGTTGCTCCGGTTGCCCCGGTAGAGCCAGTCGCACCGGTAGAGCCTGTCGAGCCGGTATGGCCGGTCGCACCCGTCGAACCCGTTGCTCCGGTAGAGCCGGTTGCACCGGTAGAGCCGGTGGAACCAGTATGACCCGTTGCTCCGGTTGCCCCGGTAGAGCCAGTCGCACCGGTAGAGCCTGTCGACCCGGTATGGCCAGTCGCACCCGTCGAACCCGTTGCTCCGGTCGAGCCGGTTGCTCCGGTCGAGCCGGTATGGCCGGTCGCGCCCGTTGCTCCGGTCGAGCCGGTTGCTCCGGTCGAGCCGGTATGACCAGTCGCACCCGTCGAACCAGTGGCGCCAGTGGAACCAGTATGACCCGTTGCTCCGGTTGCCCCGGTAGAGCCAGTCGCACCGGTGGAGCCTGTCGACCCGGTATGGCCAGTCGCACCCGTGGAACCCGTTGCTCCGGTCGAGCCGGTTGCACCGGTCGAGCCGGTATGACCAGTCGCACCCGTCGAACCAGTGGCGCCAGTGGAACCAGTATGACCCGTTGCTCCGGTTGCCCCGGTAGAGCCCGTCGCACCGGTAGAGCCTGTCGACCCGGTATGGCCAGTCGCACCCGTGGAACCCGTTGCTCCGGTCGAGCCGGTTGCACCGGTAGAGCCGGTATGACCAGTCGCACCCGTCGAACCAGTGGCGCCAGTGGAACCAGTATGACCCGTTGCTCCGGTTGCCCCAGTAGAGCCAGTCGCACCGGTAGAGCCTGTCGAGCCGGTATCGCCGGTCGCGCCCGTCGAACCCGTTGCTCCGGTCGAGCCGGTTGCACCGGTAGAGCCAGTCGCACCGGTAGAGCCTGTCGAGCCGGTATGGCCGGTCGCGCCCGTCGAACCCGTTGCTCCGGTCGAGCCGGTTGCACCGGTAGAGCCGGTATGACCAGTCGCACCCGTCGAACCCGTGGCGCCGGTTGCACCGGTCGAGCCAGTAGCTCCGGTATCGCCGGTCGCACCTGTGGCGCCGGTTGCTCCAGTCGAACCTGTGGCTCCAGTATCGCCAGTGGCGCCTGTCGAGCCGGTATCGCCGGTCGAACCAGTCGAGCCAGTCGCACCAGTCGAGCCGGTGGCTCCGGTCGAGCCGGTATCGCCAGTCGCACCAGTGTCGCCAGTCGCACCTGTCGAGCCAGTTGCGCCGGTCGAACCAGTCGAGCCGGTTGCTCCCTCC
>NZ_JBFUCU010000017.1:0-115304 GCF_056405075.1 Mesorhizobium sp. P2_A12 | reverse complement strand
CCGAGCCGACGGCGATGATCTCGCCTTCCTGCGGCTTTTCCTTTGCCGTGTCGGGGATGATGATCCCGCCGGCGGTCTTGGATTCGGATTCGACCCGGCGAACGACCACGCGGTCATGAAGCGGGCGGAACTTCGACTGTGCCATTTTTATTATCCCTGGTGCGCAGGTTGAAAGGTTCTCCGTTGCCGGAGGGTGGTTAGCACTCGCTGTTGGGGAGTGCTAAGATGTCGGTGAGATAGGCTGTAGGTTCGTACTTAGTCAAGACGGGCGGGGGACGGACTGAAAGGCAAAAGATGTGGAATCGGCGCGGAAGCCTGCCCCCGTTACGGGGCATCCAACTGCCTAAGCGAGCGTTTCGGCCGTAAGTTCTGGGCCGACTTCGTCTGTGTTAAAAAATGTGAAATTATGTGAAGTTAGTGGCCGAGCAGTCGGCGGAATCGACGGTCAGCCGAAACAGTCTTTGCGCTTTTTGCAATTCATCCCTTAGCCTGGAGTTGCATCGCCAAAGGAGCGTTTCTCGCTTGGAGCGGGCACTTGCAGACGATGATCGGAATGTCGCCTTGTGGACGATATTCCCCGTGATGAAATACACAGACGTTGAACCAGGTCTTCAAGATGAAGTCCCCTGGTCTGACAGCCTGACCGCCTACGACAAGGAGCACTTCAAGACCTACTTGAGGTTCCTGGACGCCTCCGCCGACGATGCCAATTATGAGGAGATGGCGCATGTCATCCTCGGCATCGATCCGGCGGAAGAGCCGGTGCGCGCGCGGAAAGCCGCGCGAAGCCATCTCGATTGGGCGAACTGGATGATGACGACCGATTATAAGGAGTTGTTCGCGTAAATGAGGGTGAACGGGCGGCGCACACACGCTGCTTGGCAGACGTGATCACGGCCGTTCGCCGCAAGAATGACATGGCACCCGGGCCCTGCGGGATTGCAGGCTTCGGCTGACGCCTATTCATTGTCAAACTCCGCTCCTCGTACAGGCAGAAGATTCGCTGCGCCGATGCGTCTGTGCGTGGCCATGCAGGTCAGCGGCGGCCGCTCGTCATACTTGGCCGGTGCAGCAAAGGCGGAGAAGAGGAAGCCGTGTTCTTGAGGGTCAAAGCCGACGATGTTCCAATGGTTTTTTGTCGAGACCATGTAGATATGCTGCCTGGTGAGCCACCGCAGGAGGATCGATAAACTCCGAGGTTTTCGGCAGCCGCTTTTCGTACGACGTGCAGTGCACATCGTGCAAGAGATTGCCAGTCTCGCGGACGCTGTCGATTTCCTCAATGCATGGCCCCAGATCGCCGAGACCCGATCCATGAGGCCGCCCTCTCGCCTGCCGAGATCCCACCTCTGGTAACCCGGGCATCACAGGACGTGAGGGCGCGAGCGACAACGTCATTGAGGAGCCCTAGGCAGACAGGGACCATGCCGAAGTCGACGATTTCCGCCCAAGGACAAGCCGCCAGCAACGAGCTCAGCATTATCTGGTTGGAATCGTAAATCTGACCGTGCCAAGGGGTTCACCCGGCTCTTTCCATTCGGTTCCGGTCGAGAGCAGAAGTCCTATCCGGGTTTTTCGAAGCAGTTGGACGTCGGCGATCGCCGCCGCTCCCAACGAGGTTAGATCCCTGGCGGATAGGCCCTTGTCCCGCGTTATCAGTCCCGAGCCGGCGCTGACGTCCTCGCCAGCAAAACGGATGTGATGGCCCCGACGGGCCGCTCGTGAATCGTAACGGTGTCGTCAATTCGCTCGCAGCGCTCTTGCATGACCACGGCGTCGAAGGTCCACGGAACAGGTGCTCCCGTGAATATCCGGAGTGCAGTTCGGGGGGCAAGGTTCTCAAGAACGCGTACAACGCCGGCGACCACCCGTTCAGCGACAAGAAAAGTCCAAGGGCCTTCCCCATCGAAATCCGCCGTTCGTACGGCAAATCCGTCCATGGCCGAATTATTGAACGGAGGCTGCGAAACAGGCGAGTATATATCGGCCGCGCAAACCCTCCCCAATGCATCGACGAGCGAGACCGTTTCCCTATGTCGAACAGGTTTGGGGAGCGCGATGGCTTTGGCTACCGCCGTCTCGAACGGAATAACTTCGCCACTATGCCCGGCAGAACAGTCGGCTTTCAAAACTGGTTTCACGACTTGAAACACTATTGCTCCCTCCTTTGCGTTGTTCCCGAAACGCAATGGCCAAAGGTTTCTAACCTGACACACTCTTCAGATAGGCGATGACGTTTTTGACGTCCTCGGGATTCTTGAGGCCAGGGAACCCCATTTTGTTTGCCGGCACTTTCGCCTTGGGATTGGCCAAATACTCCATCAGGTTCGGCTCATCCCATACGAGGCCCGCTGCGCCCGCATCCTTCATGGCTTTCGAGTACGAATAGCCCGGAACGGTCCCAACTGTCCGGCCTACAACGCCTTTCAAGGTTGGCCCGACCTTATTCGCGTCGGTATCAGCGCTGTGGCATGCGGCACACTTTTTGAAGACTGTCTTTCCGGCCTCGATATCCTGAGCCCGGGCGACCGGAGGCAAGCACGCCAAAACCATTGTGGCGACGAATAGATATTTCACGCGGGAATTCCCCGATTGAAGATACGGCAGGCGGTCGATATGTTTATAAGCCATGATCCAATCCTCGCTTAAAGTACGTTGCTCAGGCAGCCGTAAAGAAGCTCGTCGACTCCCTCGGCGTAGATTTCGCCCTCGGCGTCGATACGCAGCTCGTATTGAGGAATAATGGCCGTCGACTGGTTCCAGATCTGCTACCTTTCTCAAATGTGAGTAGCGGCCGGGACAACTATTGAGTGGTCATGGGCGCTGTAGTTCCATGGGAACCTTGTGCGGGCACGTGGTCGAGAATCCGACAATGTCGCGGTCCGGCCCGCTCCGTCCTGGTAACTGACGCCGAGGATTCGTTCGGCTTCATCCTGTTCGATGGGTGTTCGATAAGTGTCAGCCCCAGTGCAGACTTTGTCTGAGTCTGCGCAGGCAGTGCCACAGGTATGGCCATTCCTGCATCGGCAAACGTTCCTCCCCTTAGAAATTGACGGCGGCCGATGTCAGGCAGCTTGTTGCAGCAATTCATGCGTCCTACCCATTAGGCGAAATGTTATCGCAAAAAGCTCTGCAACGCTTGTGCCAACCGGAAAAGCCGGCGATTTCATACAAAATGCGAATGGGATCCACATCCGAGGAATCGCGGCCAAGGCCCCGCAGACCCATATCGCAAATCGTCTGTCAGCGGTCCTCGACGGGGTCACAAAGATCGGTCGGGTAGACAGTACAAGCACAATGGATGGCCATCGGAGGACGTGGGAAATTGCGGTTCGGTGAACCAGTGTGGTCGTTTTCGTTCGCTCCAACAGGTCCAAAGCGCTAGCTCCGAGGCTTAGAAGCCGGCGTTTGAAGTTCCTCCCAAGCTGAAATGTCATTTGGGACTCGATGACGAACCGTCATGGATTTATACGGACGAGATCAACGCATTCTCATGGCGTGTGGTCTGATCAACGACCTGTCGACATCTTTTGCATTCATAAGTCCGGCGGGTCGTGTCCCATCAGGTGGTGTAGCTCGGCGGTTATGAAGCCGCTCGCGAGCGCGCCGTTAGTAGCGCTGTAGCGAGTGAGCGGCGTGTCGGTGGTCATCGGCGCTTTCCGGTAGGGTTTGGTTGTTGACGCCAACCCATTTCGGAAGGACCACCGATGACCGACGACATGATGAACCTGCGCACGCTCGTGAAGAAGACCCCGGATGCCGATCTGCTGCGGGAGATGATCGGCTTTGCCGCCGAGCGGCTGATGGAGCTGGAGGTGGGCGCGGCCACCGGCGCCGGCTATGGCGAGAAGACCCCGTTGCGGCTCGCTCAACGCAACGGCTACCGCGAGCGCGATCGGGAGACGCGGGCCGGCACGGTCGAACTGCGCATTCGCAAGCTCAGGAAGGGTTCCTACTTTCCGGGCTTCCTCGAACCGCGCCGCATGGCCCCGGGGTCGGATTGGCCCGACGCTCAGTCCGCATCCACTCGTCATCGGGCCAAGGCTCCGCCAGCCATCAACGCTTGATTTGTCCCTGATATTTGCCTCGGTCAGCCTTTCAAGGACGCTTGATCTGATGCCGTATTTCCTCAGCGTGTATCCAATCTGGCGCGGCGTCAGTCCAAGGAGGCGCCGCCTTTGTCTGAACCGAGCCATCTCTTCACGGCCGCGAGGACACGCTCGCGATTTGACATACTCGTACCTTTAAAGAGGCTGCGCTGGGAGGCGCCAGCGGTGCCTGGTCGCTGTGACGACGGACGGGACCGTAGCGGCGGCCCAAGGAGCAGCCTCAGTCGCCGGGTATATTCCACGGAGAATTACTCATGGCTGGTTACGCAACGTTTCTTAACACCGATTTTAATAGCGCAAAGGGATTTCCGACGTAATGCTGCAGTGCAACAGAACGGTCTTTGAGCGTGCCGTTTATGCACTGTCACCAGGAGATCCGAATGCTCGAACAGACCCCAGACAAACCGCACGAGCCTTTGGCGCAACAGACCCTTCCCGCTGAGAAGTTCCGCAAGTCGCGGTCGCTGCGATTAATGTTCGCGATCGTCCTCTTGGGCGGTAGCTCTTTTGCCATCTATGCCTACAGCAGCGCTCGCCCTTCGGACGCCGTCGCGCTCGCAACTGTCGCACCGGCGCCTCCCATTGTGGTCAAGGCAGCGCAGGCGCAACTTGGGAACGTTCCGATCCGGGTCACAGGGCTCGGAACCGTGCAACCCTTCAACAGCGTGACAGTCAAGCCTCGCGCCAATGGGCAGATCAACGATATCGTCTTCACTGAAGGCCAGATGGTGCATGCGCACGATGTGCTCGCCCGCCTGGACCCGAAACCCTTCCTTGGACCTCTGCATCAGGCCGAAGCGACGCTGGCCAAGGATCAGGCACAACTCACCAATGCTCAAGCTGATCTGCAACGCGTTTCGAGCCTTGCCCAGAAAGGCTTTGCCACGGGCCAGGTCCTCGATACGCAAAAGGCGCAGATCGCCCAGACGGAGGCGACGATTTTGGCGGACAAAGCCGCCATCGAGAACGCGCAGACCCAGATAGACTACACCACCATCACCTCGCCGATCGACGGCGTGGCGGGCATACGGATGATCGATGCGGGCAACATGATCACTTCGACCGATCTGGGGATTGTGACAATCAATCAGCTCGAGCCGATTTCGGTCGTTTTTACCGTGCCGGCGGACGCCGTCGCTGACTGGCCGGTCGGAACGCCAGCGTCCGCGATTTCCGTCACCGCCCTAGCGGCCAACGATAGCAGGATGCTCGACACGGGAACTTTGAGCCTCGTCGACAATCATATCGATCCCGCGACGGCTACCATCAAATTGAAGGCGACTTTCCCGAACAAGGACCATCAACTGAAGCCGGGGCAGTTCGTCAGTGCCCTGTTCCAGAGCGTGCTCCTGTCCGAGGCGACTTCGGTTCCATCAAGTGCCGTTCAGCAGTCGGCCAACGGCACTTACGTCTATCTGGTCAAGCCGGAGGACTCGACGCTGGTCCAGCGCCAGGTGACGGTCAAACGCGTAGCCGGCGACGTCACCGTGATTGCTTCGGGCTTGAATGCCGGCGATACGGTCGTCACCGAGGGGCAATACAGCCTGAAGCCCGGGATGAAAGTGTCGACGCAGAGCGCCGGATCGCAGGACGCGGCAGGCGAAGCTTTGGGCCATCGAAGGGATCGAGTGTGAGCGTCTCCAACATATTCGTCCAGCGTCCAATTGCGACCGGGCTGCTGACGCTCGGCATCGTGCTCGTGGGCATGGTTGCGTACATGCTTCTGCCGATCTCGTCGCTGCCTCAGGTCGATTTTCCGACCATCGCTGTAGAGTCCACGTTGCCCGGCGCCAACGCGGAAACGATGGCGAGCACGGTAGCGAGCCCGCTCGAACAGCAATTCTCGACCATACCCGGCCTAGCCCAGATGACGTCGACGAGTACGCTCGGCAAAACCGACATGACGCTGCAGTTCGATCTCAGCCGCAATATCGACAGCGCGGCCCAGGACGTTCAGGCGGCGATCAACGCGGCGAGCGGCTCATTGCCAAAGGCAATGCAAAGTCCGCCCACCTACCACAAGGTCAATCCGGCGCTGTTCACCGTGATCTCCATCGTGCTGCAGTCGGACACGATCCCCCTCCCGCTTGTCATGGATGCGGCGTCTAATATGGTTGCCCAGACCTTGTCCCAGATTCCGGGAGCCGGCTTCGTGGACATGCCCGGTTCTTCGAAATCGGCCATCCGAATCCAGCTCGATCCCATGAAGTTGGCCAGCCTCGGGATGAGCCTCGAAGACGTTCGGTCCGCGCTGGTAGTGGGGACGACCAACGGACCCAAGGGCACTCTCGAAGGCGCGCAGCGCTCGGTCACGCTTGACGCCAATAACCAACTCCTCACCTCGGCGGACGCGAGCGCGGCAATCATCGCCTACCGCAACGGATCTCCGATAAGGATCAGCGATATCGGACGCGCGATCGATAGCGTCGAGAACACGACGTTGGGTGCATGGTACAATAATCGGAAGGCTGTCCTCATAGACGTTCATCTGCAGTCGGGCGCTAACGCGGTTGACGTCGTGAATGGCGTCAAGGCCGCCCTGCCAGGACTGCGGTTGCGCCTCCCTCCCTCGGTCCAGATCATGACGGCGGGTGACTCTACGGTTGCCGTTCGCGCAGCCGTGGCCGACGTCCAGTTCACACTCATGATTACGATCGGGTTGGTTGTCCTCACGATCTTCCTATTCCTCAAGAGCATGAGCGCGACCATCATTCCGGCCGTCACGATTCCCGTTTCCCTGATCGGCACATTTGGCGTGATGTATTTGTTGGGTTACTCGCTGGACAACATTTCGCTGATGGGACTCACGATCGCCGTAGGGTTTGTCGTCGACGATGCGATCGTCGTGATCGAGAACATCGTCCGGCACATCGAGGGCGGCGAATCCCCTCTTGAGGCCACCTTGAAGGGGGCGAGCGAGATCGGCTTTACGGTCGTTTCCATGACCGCATCGCTGATCGCGGTCTTTATCCCGCTGCTTCTGATGAGCGGCATGGTCGGCCGGCTGTTCCGGGAGTTCTCCGTCACCATAGCGGTAGCGCTCATCATTTCGGCGCTCGTTTCGCTCACCCTTACGCCTATGATGTGCGCCCTGATGATCAAAGGCCATCGTCACGAAGCCAAGCCCAACCGCTTATCCAGCCTGCTCGAACGCGGCTTCGACTTCATCCAGCGGGGTTATAGCCGTTCGCTCCGCGTCGTGGTCGGACATCCAAGGCTTGTTCTCCTCTCCTTTTTCGCAACGCTGGCTGTAACGGCGGAGTTGTTCCTAGCGATCCCGAAGGGCTTCTTCCCACAACAGGACCTCGGGCTGATTTCCGGGTCCACGCAGGCCGCGCAGGATATCTCCTTCCAAGCGATGGCAGCCAAGCAGCAGGCCGTTGTCGATCTCATCCTGAAAGATCCGGCGGTCGACACGGTCCGGTCCACCCTCGGCGGCTCCGGGCGCATGAACTCCGGCAACTTGCAGATCGTCCTCAAGCCGCTGTCGGAACGATCCGTGTCTGCGGATCAGGTGATTGCACGCCTCCGCAAGGAAACGGCCGGTGTGTCCGGCGTCAGCGTGGGCATGCAGGCTGTACAGGGCATCAACGTGGGCGCACGCGGCTCCCAGACGCAGTTCCAGTACACCTTGCAGGACCCCAACCTGCCCGAACTGTACAGATGGGCCGACACGATGACCGCCGAATTGCGCAAGCTTCCTCAGGTCCGAGACGTTGCGAATGACCTGCAAGCCGCGGCGCCGCATGCCAGCATCGCTGTCGACAGGGACACGGCATCACGCCTCGGCATCACGCCGCAGGCGATCGACGACACACTCTACGACGCATTCGGTCAGCGGCAGGTCACGACGATCTTCACCCAAGCCGACCAGCACAAAATCGTCATGGAGATCGACCCGAAATACCGAGTCGATGCAGGCGCGCTTGATGCGATCTATGTCGGAAGCAATTCGGGCAAGCAGGTTCCGCTCAGCGCTTTCGCCAAGGTCAGTAGCTCCGTGGCGCCGCTGACGATCAACCATCAGGGCTTGTTCCCGTCCGTAACGCTGAGTTTCAATCTCGCGCCCAACGTCGCCCTCGGGGACGCGGTTACGGCGGTCGAAGCCATGCAGGCACGGATTCGCATGTCCGCGACGGTGCAGACCGGGTTCCAGGGCACCGCACAGGCCTTCCAGGCCTCGCTCAGCACGCAGCCGATGCTAATCGTGGCAGCCCTGATCGCCGTGTACATCGTTCTCGGCATGCTTTACGAGAGCGTGATCCACCCGATAACCATTCTGTCGACCTTGCCTTCAGCGGGAGTGGGCGCCCTCGCGACGCTTATGCTTGTTGGTGGTCAGCTTGATGTCATGGGGCTTGTCGGCATCATCCTGCTCATCGGCATCGTGAAGAAGAATGCGATTATGATGATCGACTTTGCATTGTCAGCCGAGCGGGACCGCGGCTTGCCGCCAAAGGAAGCCATTATCCAAGCCTGCATCTTGCGGTTCCGGCCCATCACAATGACCACGCTCTGTGCGCTGTTGGGCGCGCTGCCGCTCGCTTTAGGTACAGGCGTCGGTTCGGAACTCAGACGCCCGCTCGGCATCGCGATCGTGGGCGGACTCTGCGTGTCGCAGCTGCTGACGCTGTACACCACGCCGGTCATCTACCTCTACATGCAGCAGTGTGCAGGCTTGATGATGGGCGTCAAGTATCGGATCATCGGGCGTCGGCCCGCGCTCCCCGCAGTCCCGGCAGAATAGGTTGGGGAGCGGCCGTGCTTGGCCCGCTGACGCCCGCCGGGGTGCAGCAACAACGTGGCCAATGGGAGAGGACAACACGCTGTGATAAAGGTCCTGGTCGTCGAAGACGATGCAGATACGGCCGATGAGATCGTCGACGAATTCTGTGCGGCGGGGTTCGAAGTCGAGCGCGCCGCGACCGGGCCGGACGGGTTGACTAAAGCCAAAACCCAGGTCTTTGACGTGATCACGCTCGATCGCCTACTGCCTGGCCTAGACGGTCTGAGCCTTCTCGAAAGCTTGCGCGGAGGCGGCGTGGATACGCCGGTTATGGTCCTCAGTGCACTGTCCAGTGTTGACGAGCGCATAAGAGGATTGCGGGCGGGCGGGGACGACTACCTCGTGAAACCGTTCTCGCTGGCTGAACTGCGGACGCGCATCGAGGTGCTGGCGCGCCGCACTCCCGATCAGCGAGCCACGGTCCTGCGGCTCGCCGACCTGGAACTTGACCTTTTGACCCGCACGGTACGACGCGGTACCCGCATCGTCGAACTCGTACCGCGCGAGATCACCCTGCTCGAATATCTGCTTCGGCATGCCGAGCAAGTCGTCACGCGAGGGATGCTTTTCGAGCATGTCTGGCACTATCGCTTCGATCCAGGAACGAACCTCGTCGACGTTCATATCGGCCGGTTGCGCCGTAAGATCGATCTGGCAGATGAGTTGCCGCTGATCCATACGATTCGTGGTCGGGGGTTTGTCCTTCGTGCACAGGACTAGGATCTTCCAAACGGCCAGCTTCCGCCGCACGATCGGCGCGGCGGGGATCCTTGCCCTCGCGCTTCTGCTGATGGCTGGGTTTTTCTACAGGGAGACAGTTGGCTATCTCACCAAACAGATCGACGATTCGCTGATCGGCGACGCGCGTTCTTTCGCACGGGATGATCCGGCATCCCTTCCAGCCCGCATCGAGAAAGCATTGGCTATCGACAAGCGGCAGGAAAAGGCCTTCGGCATCTTCTCAGCCGATCGCACGCGGCTCGCCGGTAACATCGCAATACTGCCATCAACATTGCCGGAGCTCGATATCCCGACAACTCTGGTGCTGTCCCTGGACAACGGTGCGGAGAAGCGATCGGAGAGCGTACGCGGCGTCGCGACCATCCTCACCAATGGCAGCATACTTTTACTGGGGCGTGCAACGGCATCGCTGGACGAAATAAAAGAAATCGTCGCTAGGGCCATGGCGCTCGCAATCATCCCTGCGATCGCGCTTTCGTTGATCGGCGGGCTGGTGATGAGCCGGGCGATGTTACGGCGCGTCGAGGCTGTGCGCCGAGCCTGTAGTTCCATCATGGAGGGCCATTTCGACCGAAGATTGCCGGTTCATAAGCGCCAAGACGAATTCGACAAGCTGTCGGTGATCGTCAACACGATGCTGGACGAGATCGAGCGGCTCATAGCGGAAGTGAAAGGGGTCGGCGATTCCATTGCCCATGACCTCCGAACGCCGCTGACGCGCTTGCGCGCACGCCTTGAGCGCAGTTTGCGTGCAATTTCGGGTGATGCACCTGTCAAGGCTGCGATGCAGAAGTCCTTGGCGGACATCGACCAGCTGCTGGCGACGATCGCTGCCCTGATGCGGATTGCCGAGGTGGAGCAGAGCCGCCGCCGAGAGAATTTTTCACGTGTCGATCTCGGCGACATCGTGACCGCGTTGGCTGAATTCTATGGGCCGATCGCAGAAGAAGGCGGCCTCGATTTCGCAGTCGTTTGCCAGCCGGCGGTGCCGATAGACGCTGATGGCGACTTGCTGTTCGAGGCGCTAGCTAATCTCGTCGACAACGCAATAAAATTCACCCCGCCGGGCGGGCGGGTCGGGCTCGAGCTTGTTGGCACGCCGACAGCAGCGGTCGTGCGGGTTTGGGATACGGGACCCGGCATTCCCTTCGAGGAGCGGGGCAACGTGCTCCGGCGCTTCTATCGCCTCGACCGCAGCCGCCATGATCCGGGATATGGGCTCGGATTGAGCCTTGTCGCAGCCATAGCGCGACTGCATCAATTTTCATTCAGCCTTCGCGATCACGAGGGCGGCGGACTGAGTGCTGAACTATCCTGTCCGGCAGCCCGAGTGAGTAATAGGCTTTGATAAAAAGGGCGATGTGATGGCGACGTCAAGTCCGGGCTTTTAGAGCCTCACTTTCGGCAGAGTCGGCGTAGTGCGGCCATGGACATCCCGGCGTCTCCTGGGACCGTGTTGACGTGAATTTCGGTCGGCACGAAGGGTGCGTTTACCATCCGCTTCATTGGGCTCCCGCACCACCAATGCGCATGCGACAATCGCCCCCTCCGCCAACGACGGCGCTCCCCAGCCGTAGGGAATCGCTCTGTTGTCTGAGGGGATCAAACGCGCTTTGACCTATTTCGGCTTTCCGTCCAACAGCCATGCGCGACACTCCACGCAGCAGGTCGTAAACAGCATAATATCACAGCGAATGGAACGCCAACGCGCAAATTTTCCTTCCGAAAATCCTGGATCGACGCAGGCAGTAATCCCGTTCGCCGCCGCTATCCCCTTGTGCACTCGCCGAGCGTGTTTACTGTAATCGGTTCCAGGTCTGAGGAAGGCTATTGCACGAGGTGCCGGAACGCAGCCACCACATCCTCATAGACCTTGCGCTTGAACGGCACGATCAGGCCCGGCAGATCCTGCATAGGCCGCCATGCCCATCTGTCGAATTCGGCCGTATGCCCCCGCCAGGAGGTGGATTGATCTCGATTTCGCTGACATTACCATGGAAGCGGTAGGCGAACCATTTTTGCGTCTGGCCGCGATAACGTCCCTTCAGCGCCGATGAATTCGTCCGGCAAATCATAGTTGATCCAACCCGGCGCCTCGGCTAACAGCGAGACGCTGCGCGCAGCGGCTCCTCGCCCTTGTCGATGCCGCCTTGCGGCATCTGCCACAGTTGCGTTGCACCGGCATATTCATTGTCCTGTTCTGCATTGCGGCGCCCGACCAGACCAGGCCGTCGATACTGAGGATCATCAACCCGACACAGGGACGATAAGGCAGAGTTTCGCGATCGACGCGAAGGGGCGGCGTGTCGTCAGTCCATGTGCCGCTGCTTCTTGCGGCTGTTGGCTTGCGAGAACAGCCTCCCCATCAACTTGATAAACATCGTCACGGAATCATCGGTAAGCTTCTGGCCCAGTTTGATGACCTGCGCCACGATCAGGGCGTGCTGACGGCTGGCGTTGAAGTCGTTGGCCAGCCATGCTGGCGTGGCATTGCCTTCGTATATCATCTGATCCCAACGTCCCGAAGAAATGCGGACATGTAACGCGGGGTCGATCTCCAGCGTCGGCAGAAACGTGATCCGCTCGGTCAGTCCAACCAGGTTTGACGCTCCAGGCGCTTCTGACGCTGATCTCAACCAATGAAAGCGCGTTTGACTGATCGTCGGGTCGACCTCCAAACACACGTCCAACGATGCAAGCCGATCAGCTGGTATCGCTTCGATCAGTGGCCCCTCTGCCCGTCGCCGGGCAATGGCCCGCGCCGCGATCCCCATCCGCTCAATGATGTTGGCTGCCGGGAGCAGCGAATTTCGATTGCGGAACTCGGCTGCGATGACCCCAGCTATCGAAGCACCCGCGTCTGTTGTTGAGGCTTTCTCGATTGCCGACAGCAATGCGGCACGCCGATCTTCGGCTGTTGCGTTTCGCTTCTGCAAATAACCCAGGAGGTGAGCAAGGTGATTGCTGCGGGTTTCCTCACGACGAGCATACAACCTGAACATGCAAAGTTGGATCGCAAAGCCGAGCTGATTGTGTTCACGGCGCCGTAGCTGGATTTCCATCAAATCGGCCGGCGAAGGAATAGTGGAGGGTCAGACTGGCTTCACCGGAATGTCGAATAGCGCTTTTCGCTCGTGTTCTTTGAGAAGCGCTCGTCGGGCCACTTTCCACTCCACTCCAGAACGGTCGTGGCAAAGCCTCTGTCCAAAGCGGCGTAACGGTACAAGACGCAAATGGCGTGTCGACAGCGAACATCCGGGCGTTCACTCTCCGTTCGACCTTAGCGCGTTGTTTAGCGTACTTTCAACGTAATGCCCTCGTTTAGACTCGGAGCTGATCCTTCCCGGTCTATCACCAGGATTTGGCTCGCGACCCGGCACCGGCGGTTCGTCTTTGTGCGGCGAATCCTCCTGTGTCATCCAGGCCGCATCAACTCGGCCATCAGGCTTCTCACGACTTATGCATGCGATTCCCACTTTTTATTAGCATTCGGCGCGAACCCGTACGCTGCGCTAAACCTGCGAAAGAACCCTTGATTGTTGCCGCTAAAGCTTATTGTCCTCTTGAGCGTTCTCTGCTTCTCGTGGAAGACGCTAAATCCGCTCGTGCGTTATTGCCGGCCAGCAAAGGCTGCGGGTCGGCGGTGAGGGTGTCGAGGGGCGGCGGGCGTTCCCCTTCACTCAATGGTGCCGCCGGCGCCTGGATGATTTCCACGACGCCGCCCCCGCGATCGTAGCCGTTGTTATGATCATCGTGCATGCGCTGCGGTGTTGGGGACATGCTGATGGCTGTGCCGGAAGCACCGGAGACACGTGAACCCTCGGCAGCGGGCAGAGCAGCTTCTCTGTCGCTGCACAGGAAAGCGTAGAGTTCCTTCACGCAAATGCGGGCGTCCTTCTTGTCTTTTTGAAAGGGCGGGACGAGGGGCAACCTGATATCGGCCTTTTGGTAGGACGGACTGCGCTCTTCGTACAGCTGGTCAACCTTCTGCTCGATGTCGGCGCCTTGCAGCAGCGGCCGGCTGGTGTCCTTCTTGAGGCGCCTGCGGAGCTCTTTCAGATCGGTGTCGAGCCAGATCGACCTCGCCTTGTTAAGAATCAGGGCTTGATTGGACTCCTTGCCAAAGCAGCCTCCGCCGCTTGCGATGACGATGGACCCTCTCTCCAACTGCTTGGCGAGCTCTTTGGTCTCCAGGTCCCTGAAGTGCGCCTCGCCGCGGTTAGGGTCGGCGAACATCTCCATCAGATTGCCGTGCTCGGCGACGATACGCTTATCGATGTCGACAAACTCTACCCCCAACTCCTTGGCAAGCTGAGCGCCGATGGTCGACTTGCCGCTCGCCGGCATGCCGACGAGCACGACCGGCCGCGTACCGAGGGCCGCGAGGATCTCGCCGGCTTGCGGCGAGCGAGCGACCGCAATCTGTTGTCTTGCGACGGTGGGCGACCTGGAGGTCCCTGCCGCCCTCGACCTGCTTTCTCCTGACGAGCCCCAGTGTAATATCTCCCAGGCACCACGGGGAATGGGGACCTCCTCGCATTCGCTCTGCGGGCGCTGCGCGAGCTCGGCCTGGTAACTGGCCGGCGTATGGAACTCGACCTCGAAGCGATAGTCCTGCGCGGTTCTGAAGGCAGTGTGAACGCCCCGTAACCTCGGCGTGTCCTTCCTGATGAACCAGTTGGTGGTCTCGACCTCGCTGCAGTCCCGCTCCTCGAAGGCCAGTGCCGCCTTCCTGAAGGCGCGCGTAAAAGCCTCGTCCGGTATCTCGAAGACATGGCGCACGGCATTGGTGACAAGTTGGGCCTCCGGCGCGTTCACGCTCTGATCGGTCAACTCGTCGGCTATCCAGACCTGCCCGCGCGACCGTTGATCCAGATGCGGCACCTTCACCTCGATGCCGTCCTGCCGCAAAAGCTCGGCAACCGCATGCACAGTTTCGTTAATCGCGCTTTCTTGCGCTTCGGCGGGGGCGGCTTCGAGCCTGGCGCGCTCCTGGGCCTGTTCGCTGCTCAGCGTTATCCTGCTGGCGCGGTCGTCGTCGGCCGAGATTGCTAAGGCGCTGGGCAGGATGCGCTTTTCGACGGCGAGGCTGATCGAGGCCTCCATGACCGAGGCCGCCAGCGTGGGGTTGTCCTTCAGATTTGCCAGGCTGCCATCGACGTCGAACAGGCCCTGGTGGAGCTTTGCCGCCTGCGCCTTGACATAGGGCGCCGCCTTGAAGCCCGGCCTCCGCTCCAAGAGCCGCTGCAATCCGGTGGTTCTTTGCATGAACATCCGCGCACCGGTATCGGACTTGTAGGCGTCAGTGCCGACCTTGATGCCGACGCTCAACAGATTGATGGCGCTTTCATGCAGATCGTCCGGTTTGTAGCCGTCGGGCCGCGGATAAATGCGCGGCTGGTAGAAGTTGAGCAGGAAATCGATGCGCTTCCTGGCGTCAGCGGTTGCCGGATAGGATTCGCTGAGTTGCGGGAAGAGCGCGCCGGCGTCGGCGCTGACGGCAGGCTTCGCGCCGGTTGAGGCCACGGATAGCGCTAACTGCTGCTTGACGTCCGACTGCTCATGAGCCGGCTCCCTATTGAGCTGCAGGTTCCAGTCCTGGAGCTCGGCCACTAGCAACCCGGCCAGTTCGCAGGCCACCGGATGCCTGGCGGCCTTTCTGTCTTCCCCCGCCCTGGCGATGAGCTCACGGAGGGTCTGGCCATCTGGCCGATCTTCCTGCAACAGTGCGCGGATGTCGGCCTTGAGCTCATGATGAATTCCCTCGTAGGTGCCGAAGATGGCACGCTCGGCAAACCAGCGTTGCGCCTCCAGCGGCTGCGCCAGCAGGTCGCGCTGCAGGCAGCTGTAGGTCTCCAGCACCAGCCCGGTGGCCGACAGGATCTGCTTGGACCGGCTGAACTGGTAGCCGCCTTTCTCAATGGCCGGCGTGTGCGACTTCGGCGGCTTCATCGAGGCGATGCCGCGCGCCTGCAGCTGCGCGTCGAACTGGCGCACATGCTCGTAAAGACGAGGCTGGTCGCCGATGATGACGACCGGGTCGCCGTCAAAATCGCCGTCGAGCATTTTTTGTTCGACGCTCGGAACCGCAACCAAAGAGCCGGGCGCGAACACCTCCGTCGCCTGCAGGATGCCGACGCACTCGAGCGCGGTGTCGGCCTTGACCCGGTCCTTTTTCTCCAGCCAGCGCGAATGGCACTTTACGTCCTCGGCAGACATCACCACCCCGCGCTCGGCGAAGGCCGCTGGCCACATTTCGTCGGGCACAACGATCAAGATGCCTTTGGCAAAGAAGGTCGGGTCGTCGGCGGCAAGCCCAGCCCCCGACCTGTGCGCGACGTTGAAGCTGTATTGGAAGGCCACGCACCGATCCAGGAACGCCGCGGTCCGATCGCCATCGCGCGCCGACCTGACCCGGTCGGCGGCGAACGGGCGCAGGTTGGGCTTGTCATAGGGGGAGCGTCCGACAAGCACGCCAGCGTCACGGGTCAAGGTCTTGCTCTTGCCGGTCGGCACATGCAGGCATTCGTCGCTGGACGGCACGGCGATAGCGCCCGGACCCTCGATATGCCCGCCCGTGACCGTCCGGAACAGCTCCTCGGCGGTGAGGCTTTGATGGGTTTCGAGCCAAGCCAGAGCCTTCTCGCGGGTCTCCTGTGCCACCTCGACGCTGCGCGGATAATGTTGCAGCGCCGAGGGCGGTACCGCCGATTGCTTTTTATCGGCATAGGCAGGCATCCGCTCGGGAGCGTCGTGGCGAGCCCGGGCAATGGACGGCATGCGCTCGGCCAGTGAGGCCCTGATGAAGCCGCAGCCGTCATGCGGCCGCAAGGCGATCTCGCCGTCTCGCCCCTCTAACCGGAAGGGATGCACTGCTCCTGCGGGGCGGTCGGGCAGAAGGGACAGCTTGAAGCACCCTTCCAGCGCATAATCATGCGGGCCAATGTCGGGGATGCCCGGCGGCGCAGCAAATCCGCGGCGCTGGGTATAGTAATAGGCTTCCTTGAACGGCGCCCAGTCCCGCGACAGCTGCTCAAAGGCCGTACCCGGAGCCGTCTCGGCATAGGGGATCGCCAAAAGCTTGCCGCTTGGGGCCTCTGCGGCCGTGAAGGGCAGGTGAGAGGCAAGCTGGTTCAGGCTCTTTTGCGGCGGCTTCAGTTTGCTGCCGCCGAACAGGTCCATGCGGTAGGGCACGCCCTCCACGGTGAACGTGCGTGTCAGCATGGCGCCAGTCGGAGTTCCCTTTAGCTGCACCGCCAACACCTTCACCGAGCCCGAGGTCAAGCGGTGGAAAATGGAATATCGCAACTCGGCTTCGCTGGCCAGCGGCCGGCCTTGCATGTCGACCACCGGCAGCCGCATCAGTCCGGCATCGCCTTGCGGCGGTTTCGGCTCGTGGTCCATGGCCTGAAGGACGCCATGGACATCGAAGCTGGCGGCTGCATGCTGGGCCTGGATCATCGATGCGTTCTGCGCCATGAAGGTGTCGAGCGCTTCGAGCGGCTCCTTCGCCTCGATCTCGGCGATCACGCTCCAGCTCATGTGGGAAAGGTCGGCGTAGATGAGGGCGCGGGAACTGTCCAGGATCTGCCTGGTCTTGCCGTGCAGCTCTTCCTGCCTGGCCTGCAAGGCGCGCTCGTCGCCGTCGACATAGGGCCGCCGATAGAGCGTCTCCAGCACCGCCCGGGTCTTGAGCACCTGATAGATCGAAAGCGCCGGGCAGCGGCTTGAATTGGCGTCGCTGGTGCGCTCGGCCTGGCCTCGTTTGAGATGGGCATCGATCTTGTGTTCCACCACCGGCTGGATGGCGTTGAGCAGGTTCAGCGTCGATTTGCGGTGCCAGCGCAACCCCGGCTTCGGGCTGCGAGCTAGTGGCAGCAGGGAGGCGCAAAGATTGCCCATCGTCTCGAGGTTGTTGTCGAGCTTAAACCCGGGAGCGGCACGTAACACCTCGAGCCTGTCCAGCCCCGGCTGTGCCAGCGCACCGAAATCGTCCGACAACTGCGCCTTGCCCAACGCCTTGAATATGCTCGCGATGGCATGGACATCGGCCTGCTGCAGCCGATCCTCGGCATATTGGAGGTAGTGCGCCAGCTGATGCAGCCGGTCCTTCAGCAAGGCGGGTTCCGCGACCTCGCCGGCGGTCTCTCCCTCCTCGATACCGCGCGACAGACCGTTGGCGATCCTGGCTAGCGCAGGCGTGCTGAAAGTAGTGAAACGACGGCCCTTGGAACCGAGCTCGCCGGCGATGGCAACGATCCCCTTGCGTGCTTTTTCTTCTTCCGGCCACTTGCCGAAACCGTTCACCAGATTGGCCAATTTTTGATCCGAGAATCCGTCGAGATTGCCGTCGCGGGCAACCACCGCGCCRGCGATGGCAACMGTCGCTTCRCGCGTCTTCTGCTGGTCCGGCCATCTGCTGAAGCCGTTCACCAAATCGGCCAACTCTGAATCCGAAAATCCGTCGAGATTGCCGTCGCGGGCAACCACCGCGCCGGCGATGGCAASMGTCKCTTCGCGCGYCTTMTGCTGGTCCGACATTGCGTCGGAGATGCGATGCGGGCCTCCTTCGCTATCAGGACGCCCTTCTTGTCCGACCAACTCTCCGGTGCTGCCCATATTCCCTCTCCGATCCAGCAAAACGCATCGCCTAAAGCCTGTGAACAACAGGGCATCATTGGTTTGAGGGCGGTCACGCGAGACTGCAACGGCATGCTTGAAAGCCGCAGCATTCACGCAGCGGCAACTGCCTCGACAACGCCGCAATGAAAAGCTTCTTCGCCACTCGATCGCTTCGACATCAGGCTGAAGCTCAAAGGGCTGAGCCCTGTACAAAGGCCCGTAAATCACTGTGAACCCTACCGCTTTACGGGGAGAATCTACGGTTTTTTCATTGCGGTACAGATTGAGCGATATCGATCAGGCAGCGTTCGAAATCCAGTTCAAAAGAGCTGTCTTCGGTTTGGCGCCGACCGAGAAATCGGCCACTTCGCCGCCCTTGAAGATCGCGAGCGTCGGAATGGAGCGCACGCCCAATTGGGCGGCGAGTTCCGGGTTTTCATCGATGTTGAGCTTGGCGACCTTGATCTTGCTTTCCATCTCGACGGAGATTTCCTCGAGGCTCGGAGCAATCATCTTGCAGGGATCGCACCATTCGGCCCAGAAATCGACGACGACGGGTGCTGCGGATTCCAGAACTTCCGACTGGAAGTTATTTATATCGACTTTCACGGTAGCCATGGCTGCTCCTTCTCATCGGCCGCTCCAGTTTGCGCTTCCTCTACCGGAGCTGAAGTTCCGGCTTCATGTTGGACCCGACACTGATCCTGATCGGCAAGATCGAGATATTTCTCGCCGTGACCGAGAGCAATGGGATCCGGGGGGGAAGTATCTGCTTCACAGGCGGCAAAATACCCGCCGTTATCAAGAAGCGTACTCAATCCACGTGATAGCCGAACGCTGTTTCCACTTTGACTGAGCCTCGGATGAGATGATGTAAGTTTTCCGAGCGGCAAGTGGCCCTCCGTTCAATATCGAATGCGCCGATTTGAGCGTGTCCTTTAATGAAGATCCAAAATTCTGAAGCGTCAACGTCGAAACGGGTTACACTCGTAATATGGATAGATCGGACATGCTGGACTTGGCTCGCAAGCATGGGATCTCCGAAGCGACGATCTACAATTGGAAGGCCAAATTCGGCGGCATGGACGTTTCCGAGGCGAAGCGGCTGAGGGCCTTGGAAAAGGAGAACGCGAAGCTGAAGAAGCTTCTGGCTGAGCAGATGCTCGACGCGGCCGCCCTTCGCGAGCTGCTTTCAAAAAATGTTGACCCGCCCCGTGTAAGGGTCGTTTCGATCAGGACGATGCAGTCTGCACAAATGTATCCGGCCTCTTGCAAGTGGGCCGCTGTCGCGGCCAGGCCATGATGAGATCCGCCCGTGCGGTTCCCAAATAAATGGTCGGGCTCACAACCCGCTTTTTTGCACAGGGCTTATGGCGCGCCGATCGACTGTCTCGTCCTCACTTTCACGAGCCTCGCAGTCTGGAACAAATGGGATCAGCTAGAGGCCGGATCCCGCCGTTCGTAGCTTGCGCCGGGCTTAGTCATCACTACCCATGCGATCCGCCCAATCTTGGCCGCCAAGGCGACGGTGACCTTGTTAGTGTGCATGCGTGCCTGAGGTCCATCAAGCCAGGCGCCAAGGTGATATCGCGAGCGATCAAGGTGTGTCACGCAGGAGCGGGCGCCATGGATGATCATCCGGCGCAGATATCGGTTGCCGCGCTTGCTTATTCCCAACAGCTTCGTTTCTCTCCCGTAGAGTATTCTCTGGGAACAAGACCCAAGCTGCCATATCGCGGGCCTCTTTGAACTGTCGGGCAGATCCAGCTGCTGCCAAAAGCGCCCTCGCCGCGAGTGGACCAATGCCCGGGATAGTCATTAATCGACGTGCGGTATCGCTTTGAAAGGCAATCGCCTCGCGGTTGACTTCAGCAATCCGCAGCTCCATCTGCCGCAGCTCGTCGAACGTGTAGATGCAAGAATGCGACGCATACCCGAAGCTACCCCAGAAGAGATGAACGGGGCTGACTTTGCCCAAATATGAGGCCCGGAACCTTTGGACCACTACCGACACTGATATGAACGCCCTAAAGACCGCGCGACAGCCTCGCTGTCATAGGGCCGCTCGATCAGCGAATGCGACGCGTGCTGTCCGTCCATCGGTGGATGTACCGACAAGCTGGTGATCGACAAGGTCGAAGCTCAACTCGATCTCACCCACGCTATCCGGCACCAGGCCGGTGGTGAACCCACGGGCGTTCGGGTAGAACATCGCATGCCATGAGTGGTTCACCCACGGTGTTCGCGCGAGCCGATATTTGCCAACGATCTGTGCGTAGAGCTGCAGCGCAGCGGCTGTATCGCGCCACGGCAGATATAGGATATCCGGCCACCTCTCATCCATGTCTCACTCCATGTCTCCGCCGTGAATAGAGAATCGATCCATTTTGCGCCAGATTGACAGGTCCCGACCTGACCGCAGCCTGCGTTCTTAGGCACCTGGATACGCCCAAATGGTACATGATCGAACTGACGATGAACGAGCCCGCGAGCTCCTGCGCAGTCGGACCGGCAAACACTTCGGTGACGGCGATCGTTCGAGGCTCTCCCGATTTGTGAAAGCAATCGAGGAGACAATCCGAGCCAAACTCAGAAATAGTCGGATCGGCCCCAGAGATAAGGTTCAGGAGCGATGGGGCTGGGGGAATGGCAATATTCCGGAACAGAACCAATCCACAGAAGAATTTTGTTGGTATTTCTGTTGGCTTGAGCGGCCATCGGCCAGCCCTAACCGCTTAGAACTAAGTCCAGATTTCCCCCGCTTGGATTCCGCCTCTGGGCACCATTTATCTATCTGAAATCGCTTAATAATTTGCCGCACTGCGCACTCGGCTTCCCTTGCAGTCGTTTGCCTTGACGCGCTCATGAATGAGAAGTTCTTCGTGGGCAGAGGTTCAGGTCGGCACGCACCAACTGAAATGCCAAGCGTGGCGCCCGATCCCATGAAATTCCCCGCCGCTTTTTGAATTTAGCGCGATGATCGCCGCATTGGTGGGTATGGTACCGATTTGCCAGCCACAGCCTGCTAAGAGTACGCGAAAACAGATCAAGAGATCTCTACCCCCCACTACTACCTTTAGACATGATGTCCCGCCTCCCAATATCCGTTAAATTCAAGTACGCCGCAGCGTTGCTTGGCATTCAAGCTACCGCTGGACTAAAGGGGCGCGTTATGCACCAAGTCAAAGTCGTGTGCCCTAACTGCCAGATGCCGGGCGCTGGACCACTGAGGATGAACTGCACAAAGTGCGGCGGAACCGGCTTTGTCTACGAGTCGAGAATGGATCCCGGTCCAGCTAGGGGCTTCCTCCGGCTGGTTGTTATCGGCGCCGCTATCATGCTGACCTATTGGTACGTTACCGGCATCACCTACCATGGGTATTAAACCGCCAAGCCGCCTTCCGCCTGTGCGCTATCGCCCTTGACGGTCGGGGTGCATTTCCCCTCATGCGCGCGATCCCAGACTGACGCGCGAAAAATCCGCCTGACTTGGGCGGGTTCGCGGCGCATCTCTACACCTTGACGGAGACGCGGAAGCCCGCCTCGCGCCGTCATAGCACATCGTCGAGTGAAACAACTTTGCGCTCGTTGGCCCACCAGCGGATTTGATTTGCTTGGTGATCCCCCAACCTTAGGGCAAACTGCCTGTCGGGGCTCCAGGAGGAGAAATGAGAGCACGCGCTGCAACGCTCGGGGATCTCGAGGATGTCTTTCGCGGCCTGTCCAAGCGGATGTCGGACGAATACGTCGCTGCCGGCAAGGACAGCAAGATCGCATACGACAATCTGATGATGAACTTGAAAGAAGGCCGTGCGCATGCACTTGTCGAGAACGACAAGACCGTGGCAATCATCGCCTGGCATGAGAATAGCGACGCTGCCAATACGCTGTTCGCCGCACAGGAGGATTTCTTCCGTGCCGCGACCATTCGCTTCTGCAAGCGGCATATCAGGCACATCCAGGCACTCGCCGGCAACCTGCCCATCCACTCGCGCAGTTGGCTGCAGGGGTCTGATGTCGCAAGATGGTTTCACCTGATCGGCTATGTCGAACGCGGCAGGGAGAACGGCGCCACTGTATTCGAGCTGCCACCTGCTCGCGGATAGAAATCATGGGTGTCGAGCAGAGGTTTGGCGGCCGCATGCCTTGGTGATCAATGGATATTTTCACGCTTCGTCATCCTGGGCTGCGGAACAAAGGGCGAAGCGACGCGTCGCAGACCGTCCGCGGCTTGAAACGCGGCGCATGAAACTGTGACGATGCGACGCGTCCTGGGCGATCAGGCGTGCGGCCGCGCAACCATGTTGGCGGCAACGGCAAGGCGATTCGGCCACGCCAGGCCCAGTGCGACGTCACGCCCCACCGAAAATCGCCGCCCGGACGACCAATCCATGTTCGGCATCATTTTTCCTCCACGAATTCGTTCCATGATGGGGTGATCCACGGCAGCCTCCGGGCAGGTGTGCCTAGGATTATCCGGGATCGAAAACGGCCAGGGCACGAATCAAAAAAGTCGGCGGCAAGCTGCGGCGGAAGGTGTAGAAGACCGTGCCGAACGCATCGAGGGCAGCGCGATCGGGTTGCGCTCGGCAAGGCTTGATGATTTGTTGCCGCTATACGGAGAACGAGTAATGCGAGAGCCTGCCGGTCAAGACGAATATGGGTCGAGCAATCCCTTCGACCCGGACGATCTGCCGACGTTGAATGCGATAGGTCCAAGCATGGGAAGCGGCAACGACTTCGAGAAATATGCGGTTGCCGTGATCATCGTGTTCGGCGCGCTGATCATTGGCGGGTTGATGGCCGCGTCGATGACCTTCGGGCACCGCAATGGGTTCCTCTTTGCACTGGGCGGCGCCACATCGGCCTGGGTATCGGGAAACGCGCTGCTGCTCGACCGGCCGCGCATTTACGCGCTGTTTGTCGGCATCGCCGCGTTGTTGCTGATAGCGTCGACCGTCACGCTGATTTCGTGACGGTCCGGCTTGTGAATTAAGACATCAATATCCGAGCGCTTCGCCCGATGCGGCACGGCTGTCTATAGCGCCATTGTAGCGCGCGCCGCCGCCCTTCTCGATCTCCGCCAGGCTCTTGCCGCCGACGAGGATGCCCGCAGCCTGGCCCCAGGTCTTATCACCGAGATCGAGGTGGTAGCCCATGCCGGCCAGCAGTTTTTCGGTGTCTGGCGACAGGCCGAACGGCTCGATGTAAACCGTGTCGGGGAGCCACTGGTGGTGGATGCGCGGCGCGTCGATCGCCTCCTGGATGTTCATGCCATGGTCGACGACATTGACGATGGCTTCCAGCGTGATGGTGATGATGCGCGAACCGCCCGGGCTGCCGATGACCATGAACGGCTTGCCGTCCTTGGCCACGACGGTCGGGCTCATCGACGACAGCGGCGTCTTCTTCGGCTGGATGGCGTTGGCCTCGCCCTGAACCAGACCATAGAGGTTGGGCACGCCGGGTTTCTGGGTGAAATCGTCCATCTCGTTGTTGAGCAGGATGCCGGTGCCGTCGGCGACGACGCCGGCGCCGAACGAGCCATTCAGCGTATAGGTAACGGCGACCGCATTGCCGTCATTGTCGATGATCGAATAATGCGTCGTCTCCTTGCTCTCGCCAAAGCCCTTCGGCATCAAGTCCTGCGACACGCCGGCCCGGAACGGATCGATCTTGTCGCGGATGTCCTTGGCATAGGTCTTGTCCAACAGTTTCGAGACCGGATTGTCGACGAAATCGGGGTCGCCGAGCGCTGAATTGCGGTCGACATAGGCATAGCGCATCGCCTCGACCATGACATGGACCGTCTCGGCCGAACCGGCGCCAAGGTAAGACAACGGATAACCTTCCAGCACGTTGAGGATTTCGCAGATGATGACGCCGCCGGAGCTTGGCGGTGGCGAGGACGTGATCTCATAGCCGCGATAGCTACAGGTCACGGGCTTGAGTTCGCGAACCGCATACTGCTCGAAGTCCGGCTTGGCCAGGATGCCGCCCTTGGCGCCGCTTGCCTTGACGATGGCGTCGGCAATGGCGCCTTTGTAGAAGGCATCAGCGCCTTTCTCGGAAATGGCGGCGAGCGAGGCGGCAAGGTCCGGCTGGACCAGCCGCTCGCCGATGCCATAGGGCTTGCCATCGGGTTTCAGGAAGATGGCCGCAGCCGCGGGGTCCTTCGCCAACCTGTCGGCGCTGCCGGCAAAGGAGGCGGCGTCGCCCTGATTGAGGACGAATCCGTCCTTTGCATAGCCGATGGCCGGCGCCATCAGATCCTGTCTGGACAAGGTGCCGTATTTTTCGCGCGCCATCTCGAAGCCGGCGACGGAACCAGGCACGCCGACCGCGAGATAGCCGTCGAGGCTGGCGCCCTTCACAGGATTGCCGTCCTTGTCGAGATACATGGTCTTGGTCGCCGCCAGCGGCGCCCGCTCGCGAAAGTCGAGGAAGGTCGATTTGCCGTCCTTGAAGCGGATGGTCATGAAGCCGCCGCCGCCGATATTGCCGGCATTGGGGTAGACGACGGCGAGCGCATAGCCGACGGCGACTGCCGCATCGACGGCATTGCCGCCCTTCTTGAGGATCTCGACGCCGACTTCCGACGCCAGATGCTGGGCTGTCACCACCATGCCGTGCTCGCCCTTGGCTGGCGCGGGTGACGCGGCAAAGGCGCTCGTCAATGGCGCCAGGACGAAGGTGATGGAAAGACTGGCGGCGATCAGTGTCCTACGGTTGAGAGGCATGGCGGTTCTCCGGGCGGGGGGACGCCTAGAAGAACCCGTCGGGACCAGCGTGTCCACCCGTCAATGATGGACCTGACGGATCAATTCAGATGTCAGACAATGCCGCCCGAGCCGCCGGCGACCGCCGGACGTTCCGACGCCACCTTGGCGCGGTAGCCGGCCGCCCGGTAGGCGGCGACCGGATCGATGGCGCCGCCGGTCGTCAGCCGCGCCATGGCGAGGATCGGTTCGACATCGGTGCGGTAGGCGGCTTTCAGCGTTTGCGTCGCCATCAGCGCGTCGTTGCTGTCCTGGTGGCCTTCCAGCGCCTTGCGGTCGACCAACAACGCTTGCGCATAGGCGCGCTGGACCTCGACCGCCGACAGCATCAGGCTTTCGATCGGATCGGTGACGTTGTGGCTCTGGTCGAGCATATGGGCCGGGTCAAAACCCTCGGCGCTTGAAAGCTCGGCATCGACCAGTTCGTTGAAGACGAGGAACAGCCGGTAGGGATCGATCGAACCGGCATCGAGGTCGTCGTCGCCATATTTCGAATCGTTGAAATGGAAGCCGCCGAGTTTCTTGAACTGGATCAGCCGCGACACGATCATCTCGATGTTGACGTTGGGCGCATGGTGGCCAAGGTCGACCAGGCAGAACGCCTTGTCGCCCAATTCCTTGGCGATCATGTAGTTGGTGCCCCAGTCCTGCACGACGGTGGAGTAGAAGGCCGGTTCGTACATCTTGTGCTCGGTGAACAGCTTCCAGCCGTCCGGCAGTCCGGCATAGACCTCCTTCATGGCGTCGAGGTAGCGCTCGAAGGCTTTGGCGAAATTGACCTGGCCGGGGAAGTTCGAACCGTCGCCGATCCACACGGTCAGCGCCCTGGAGCCAAGCGTCTTGCCAATCTCGATGCATTCGAGATTGTGCTCGACCGCTTGCCGGCGCGTGCCGGCATCGGCATGCGACAGCGAGCCGAATTTGTAGGAAAGCTTCTGGTCCTTCGCATCGGAGAAGGTGTTGGAATTCATGGCGTCGAAGCCGAGGCCGAAGCGCGAGGCCGCCTGCTTCAGCCGGTTCGGGTCGGCCTTGTCCCACGGAATGTGCAGCGACACCGTCGGCGTCGCCTGCGTCAATTGCCTAATGACGGCGCAGTCCTCGATCTTGTCGAAAATGTCGCGCGGCTCGCCGGCACCGGGAAAACGAGCAAAGCGGGTGCCGCCGGTGCCGACGCCCCAGGAGGGGATCGCCACGGCAAATTTCTCGACCTTGTCGCGGATGGCGTCGATGGCGATGCCACGACGGTCGAGGCGCTCGCCGAGCGAGGCGTAGTCACGCTCGAGATCGGCTTTGCGCGCGGCATTGTCCTTGTCGACGAGGTCGGCGGAGATGATGGATTCGGACATTGTTGTTTCCTCCCAATGCGTTCGGTCGGCGCCGCCCCTCATCCGCCTGCCGGCACCTTCTCCCCGTATAGAGACGGGGAGAAGGGAAGCGCTCCGGCACCGCCTTCAAACGATTACCGTGTAAAACTCTGCGCGTTGCCCGCGTCGACATTGATGATGTTGCCGGTCGACTTGGCCGACATGTCGGAGGCGAAGAAATAGATGGCTTCGGCGATGTCCTCGGGAAACACCGAGCGCTTCAGCATCGAGCGCGAGCGGTAATGCTCCTCCAGGTCGTCGGTCGACATCTTGTAGGCGGCGGCGCGCTGTTCCTTCCACTCGCCGGTCCAGATCTTCGAGCCCCGCAGCACGGCGTCCGGGTTGACGACATTGACCCTGATCTGCGCTTCCGCGCCTTCCAGCGCCAGGCAACGCGCCAGATGGATCTCGGCGGCCTTGGCGGTGCAGTACGCTGCGGCATTGGGCGAGGCGGCAAGGCCGTTCTTGGAGGCGACGAAGACGACGTTGCCGCCGATCTTCTGCACCCGGAACAGCCGGAACGCTTCCCGCGAGACCAGGAAATAGCCGGTCGACAGGATGTCCATGTTCTTGTTCCACAGTGCCAGCGTGGTCTCCTCGATCGGTGCCGAGGATGCGAGACCTGCATTCGACACCAGAATATCGATGCCGCCGAATTCGACCGCGGTCTCGGCGAAGCCCGCGATCACCTGATCCTCCGAGGTAACGTTGATCAGCACCGGCCGGACGAAATCCTTGCCGTAGGCCTTGGCCAGTTCGTCATTGGCGCTGGCGAGCGCTGTCTCGTCGATGTCGGCCAGCACGACGCAGGCGCCTTCGCGCAGCAGCCGGCTGGCGGTAGCGCGGCCGATGCCGCCGGCACCGCCGGTGACCAGCGCGATCTGGCCGGCGAGCGCCTTCGGCTTCGGCATGCGCTGCAGCTTCAGATCCTCGAGCAGCCAGTATTCGATATCGAAGGCTTCCTGTGCTGGGAGGCCGACATAGGACGAAACCGTCGAGGCGCCACGCATGACATTGATGGCGTTGACGTAGAATTCGCCCGAAATGCGCGCCGTCGCCTTGTCGCCGGCGAAGGTGAACATGCCCACGCCAGGCATCAGGTAGACCACCGCATTGGGATCGCGGATCGCGGGGGAATCCGGATGCTTGCAGCTGTTGTAGTAGGCCTGGTAGCCGACGCGGTAGGCGGCGATGTCGTCGGCGAGACGCGCGATGACGGCATCGACATCGGGCTTGGCCGGATCGAATTCGATCACCAGTGGGCGTATCTTGGTGCGCAGGAAATGGTCCGGGCACGAGGTGCCGAGTGCCGCGAGCGGCCGCAAATCCCTGGAGTTGACGAATTCGAGAACGGCGGCGGAATCGTCGAAATGACCGAGCTTGTGGCTCTTTTCCGAAATCAGGCCGCGGATCCTTGGCATCAGCTTCGCGGCGATGGCGCGGCGTTCGGCGGCGTCGAGCGACTTGACCGTTTCACCGCCGAAGATGGCGAGGCCTTCTGAGCGGCGCTCGAACCACTCGATCGCCTGATTGATGACCGAGATCGTCGTCTCGTAGCATTCCCGAGGGGTGTCTCCCCAGGTGAACAGGCCATGGCTTTCCAGGATGACGCCCTTGGCGGCGGGATGTTCGACGCAGAACTTCTCCAGCCACAGGCCGAGTTCGAAGCCCGGACGCTTCCACGGCAGCCAGCCGATGGCGTCGCCGAAAATCTCCCTGGTCAGCGCCTTGGAATCCTTCGCGGCGGCGATGGCTATGATCGCGTCGGGATGCATGTGATCGACAAAAGGCTTCGGCACGAACGCGTGCAGCGGCGTGTCGATCGAGGCCGCGCGTGGGTTCAGATTGAAGGTGCAGTGCGGCAGGAAGCCAACCATCTCGTCTTCATGCGCGAGGCCACGATAGAGCCCCTTCAGCGCGCGCAGCTTGTCCATATAGAGGGTGGCGAAACCATCTGTTTTAATCGATGCGCTGTCGCCGCCCGAGCCCTTGACCCAAAGCACTTCGACGTCCGCGCCGGTGAGCGGGTCTTTCTGCCAGATCTTGGAGGAGGTGTTGCCGCCGCCATAGTTGGTGACACGCTTGTCGGAACCGAGCGTGTTCGAGCGATAAACCAGAAGTTCCGGCTCGCTCATCGATTGGGCCTTGGCCTCGTCCCACAGATTGGCGAGGCGCGCGCCGGTGCGCTTGTCGAGCATGGATGATCCTCCCGAAGGCACGCAAACGGTGCGGCCCATTTCGTCCGAATTTCCACGGAAGCGTCCGACTTGTCAATCACAAACGATCAATATCGATCATATTGCACTGCACAATGAAATTATATGATTGGAAATGATTGACACTGCGCGCTTTGGGTGCCTAGATGTTTGGGCAGGGAGGAACCATGCACGAAAAAGAGCGCCACAGGATCATTCTGTCCGCCGTCCAGGAAAAGCCTGTTGTGACGGTGCAGGAGATGGTCGATCTGACGGAGTCCTCCGAGGCGACGATCCGGCGCGACATCGCTGCACTCCACGTGCAGAAACGCCTGCGCCGTGTGCGCGGCGGCGCCGAGGCGATCTCGCCGCCGCAGTTCATCGGCCTCGCCGGCCGGCCCTTTTCCGTCAACGAAACGCTCAACGCCGCGCAGAAACGGGCGATCGCCCGCGAAGCGGTCGAGCTTTGCAAGGACGGCGAACCGATCATCATCAATGGCGGCACCACCACCTTCCAGATGGTGCATTTCCTGACCGGCCGCCGCATGCCGATCTTCACCAATTCGTTCCCAATCGCCGAGCATCTGCTCAAGCATTCCAAGAACACGGTCATGCTGTCGGGCGGCACCATCTACCGCGAACAGAACATCATTCTGTCGCCCTTCGACAATGACGTGACCCGCAATTTCTACGCACGCCGCATGTTCATGGGCGCGCAGGGTCTTGGGCCGCTCGGGCTGATGGAAGGCGACCCGCTGTTGATCCAGGCGGAGCAGAAGCTGATCGACCAGGCCGACGAACTGGTGGTGCTGGTCGATTCCTCGAAATTCCGCAAACGCTCCAGCCTGATCCTGTGCGGCCTGTCGCGCATCGCCACCGTCATCACCGATGACGGCATCGAGGATCGTGAAGCGAAAATGCTCGAGACCGCCGGGGTGGCGCTGATCGTCGCCCGCAAGTCGGCAACCAACAAGGAAGAATCTTCACTGCGGGCCTGAGACCAACTCACGCCCGCAGCGGCGATGGAATGCAACGCTCAAGGGAGGATATTCGATGAGCTTTTTGAAGAAATTGATGGTGACGGCGGCATTCTCGGCCGCCATGTTCGTGAATGCAGCCTACGCGGAAAACGTCAAGATCGCGCTGGTGGTGAAGTCGCTCGGCAACGGCTTCTTCGATGCCGCCAACAAGGGCGCCGAAGAGGCGGCCAAGGAACTCGGCGGCGTCGACATCATCTATACCGGCCCGACCAAGGCGACCGCCGAGGCGCAGATCGAAGTGGTCAATTCGCTGATCGCCCAGAAGGTCAACGCCATCGCCATTTCGGCCAATGACGCCGACGCGCTGGTGCCGGTCCTGAAGAAGGCCATGGAGCGCGGCATCACCGTCATCTCCTGGGATTCGGGCGTCGCCAAGGAAGGCCGCCAGCTTCACCTCAACCCGTCCGACACCGGACTGATCGGCGAGACCATCATCAAGCTTGCCGCCGACTATCTGCCGGAAGGTGGCGACGTCGCCATCCTGTCGGCGTCTTCCACCGCGACCAACCAGAACGCCTGGATCGACGCGGCCAAGAAAATCCTGCCGGAGAAGTTCCCCAAGATCAAACTCGTCGCCACCGTCTATGGCGATGACGATTCGGCCAAGAGCACGGACGAAGCCAAGGGCCTGCTGAAGTCCTACCCGAACCTCAAGGCGATCATCGCACCGACCACCGTCGGCGTTGTTGCAGCCGCCCAGGTGGTGACTGACGAGAACCTGATCGGCAAGGTCAACGTCACCGGTCTCGCGCTGCCGTCCGAGTTCAAGAAGTTCATCGACAATGGCGCCTCGCAGGCAGTTGCGCTGTGGAACCCGATCGACCTCGGCTACTCCGCCGTCTACCTCGCGCATGATCTGGCGGTGAAGAAGGAAGAGGCCAAGCCGGGCGCCACGCTGTCGATCGGCCGCGTCGGCAAGGTCACGCTCGACGACACCAACTCGGCTGCGATGGCTCCGCCCTTCCAGTTCGACAAGAGCAACATCGAGAAGTTCTCCAAGATCTATTGATCTCGGACGCTTGCACCCTCCCCCTTGCGGGGAGGGTCGGCGAGCCGGCTTTGCGCAGCAAGATCGGCGAGACGGGGTGGGGGTGGCCACATCTCCACACACCAGGACCTTGATATGCTAGACAACACCCACCCCGCTCACATTGTTCGCGACCCTCCCTACAAGGGGGAGGATAATGCAGCCCCACGCCTGACGCTGTCCGGCGTCTCCAAGAGCTTTCCCGGCGTGCGCGCGCTGCACGATGTCAGCCTGTCGCTCTATCCGGGCCAGGTGACAGCCCTGATCGGCGAAAACGGCGCCGGCAAGTCGACGCTGGTCAAGATCATGACCGGCATCTACCAGCCCGACACGGGAACCATCAGCATTGACGGCCAGGCCGTCACCCTGCCCAGCGCGCACGCCGCCTTCGGCTATGGCGTCACCGCCATCCATCAGGAAACCGTGCTGTTCGACGATCTGACAGTGGCTGAAAACATCTTTCTCGGCCATGCGCCGCGCACGCGCTTGGGCACCATCGACTGGCGCACGATGCGCAAAAATGCGCGCGAAGTTCTCGATGCCATGCACGCCGGCCATATCGACGCCGACACAAGGCTGAAGGACCTCGGCATCGCCAACAAGCATCTCGTCGCCGTCGCCCGCGCGATGTCGATCGACGCACAGATCGTCATCATGGACGAGCCGACCGCCGCGCTTTCTATGAAGGAGATCGAGGAGCTTTTCCTGCTCATCGAGTTCCTCAAGAGCGAAGGCAAGGCGATCCTGTTCATCAGCCACAAGTTCGACGAGATCTACCGCATCGCCGACCGCTACACGGTGTTTCGCGATGGCGAGATGGTTGGTGAAGGGTTGATCAAGGATGCCGGGCAGAGCCAGATCGTGCGCATGATGGTCGGCCGGTCGGTCGACCACATCTTTCCGCAGCGCAAGGCCGAAATCGGCGCGCCGGTGCTTTCCGTTTCCGGCTTGTCGCACCCGACCGAATTCAACGACATCGGCTTCGAACTGCACAAGGGCGAGATCCTCGGCTTCTACGGCCTTGTCGGCGCCGGGCGCAGCGAGGTGATGCAAGCGATCTCGGGCATCACCCGCACCACTGGCGGCACGATCACGCTGGAAGGCAAGACGATCGCGCCGAAATCGGCGGCGGATTCGATCGATGCTGGCATCGTCTACGTGCCGGAGGAGCGCGGCAAGCAAGGCGTGGTGATCGGCCTGCCGATCTTCCAGAACGTCTCGCTGCCTTCGCTCAAGCGTACCTCCAAATCCGGCCTGCTGCGGCTGTCGGAGGAGTTCGCGCTCGCCCGCTCCTACACCGAGCGGCTCGACCTGCGCGCCTCCTCGCTCAGCCAGGATGTCGGTACGCTGTCGGGCGGCAACCAGCAGAAGATCGTCATCGCCAAATGGCTGGCGACCGCGCCCAAGGTGATCATCCTTGACGAGCCGACCAAGGGCATCGACATCGGCTCGAAGGCTGCCGTGCACGGCTTCATGGCCGAACTGGTGGCGCAAGGCCTGTCGGTGATCATGGTGTCGTCCGAATTGCCCGAAATCCTCGGCATGTCCGACCGCGTCGTCGTCATGCGCGAAGGCCTCGTCGCGGCGGTCTACGACAACAAGGAACTGGACGCCGAGACGCTGGTCAGGACGGCAGCGGGGATCGCGGCATGAAAGCCTTTCTCAAATACCGCGAAATCTGGCTGCTCGCGGCAATCATCGTGCTGATCGGACTGATCTCGACACGCTTCCCGGCCTTCGCCGATCCCGGCAATCTGCGCCAGGTGTTCAACGACACCTCGATCCTGATGATCCTGGCCCTCGGCCAGATGGTCGTCATCCTGACCCGGTCGATCGATCTGTCGATGGCGTCCAACCTCTGCTTCACCGGCATGGTGGTGGCGATGCTGAACGCCGCGCACCCGGCAATCCCGATCCCGCTGCTGATCGTCATCGCGCTGGCCGTCGGTCTGGTGCTCGGCGCCATCAACGGCCTGCTGGTCTGGCGGCTGAACATCCCCTCGATCGTGGTGACATTGGGCACGCTGACCATCTATCGCGGCGCCACTTTCGTCCTGTCGGGCGGCGCCTGGGTCAATGCGGACAAGATGAGCCCCGACTTCATCGGCTTTCAGCGTGCCGCCTTCCTCGGCATTCCGGTACTGTCGTGGATCGCCATCCTGGTGATCGCGGTGTTCTTCGTCCTGATGACGCGCACGGCACTCGGCCGCTCGATCTACGCCATCGGCGTCAACCCGACGGCATCGGTCTATGCCGGCATCGATGTCGGCCGGACGAAATTCATCGTCTTCTGCATCTCCGGCATGATCGGCGGCCTTTCCGGCTACCTCTGGATATCACGCTACGTGATCGCCTCGGTCGAGGTCGCCAATGGCTATGAGCTCAACATCATCGCCGCCTGCGTCATCGGCGGCATTTCGATCGCCGGCGGCATCGGCTCGGTCGGCGGCGCGGTGCTCGGCGCGCTGTTCCTCGGCATTATTTCCAACGCGCTGCCGGTCATCAACATCTCGCCCTTCTGGCAAATGGCGATTTCGGGCAGCGCCATCATTCTCGCCGTCGTGCTCAACGCGCGCAGCGAACGCCAGCAGGGCCGCATCATCCTCAGAAAAGTGGAGGTGGTGACATGACCGAAATCCCTGCCCCGCGCCACATTCCCGACCGGCTCGACAAGCCGCTGAGCTCGGCGATCCTCTCCTGGGAAACGCTGCTGGTCGTGGTGGCCGTCGCCATCTTCGCCATCAACAGCTTCGCCTCGCCCTATTTCCTCGACCCCTATTCGCTGTCGGATCTCACCTTCAATTTCACCGAGAAGGGTCTGATCGCCTTCGCCATGGCGCTGCTGATCATTTCCGGCGAGATTGATCTCTCGGTCGCCGCCATCATAGCGCTGGCGTCGACCATGATGGGCATGGCGGTACAGGCCGGCGCCGGCACGCCGGTGCTGGTGCTGATCGGCATCGTCGTCGGGCTCGGCTGTGGCGCTTTCAACGGCTTGCTGGTGACACGGCTGGGGTTGCCGTCGATCGTCGTCACCATCGGCACGATGAGCCTGTTTCGCGGTATCGCCTTCATCATCCTCGGCGACCAGGCCTACAAGGGTTACCCCGAAAGCTTTGCCTTCTTCGGCCAGGGTTATGTCTGGTGGGTGGTGTCGTTCGAGCTGGTCCTCTTCCTCGTCGCGGCTATCGTCTACTGGCTCGCGCTGCACCGGACGAGTTTCGGCCGCCGCGTCTTTGCCATCGGCAACAATCCAGTCGCGGCGCAGTTTTCCGGCGTGCGGGTCGGCCGCATCAAGTTCATCCTGTTTTGCCTGACCGGGCTGATGTCTGGCATCGCCTCGGTGCTGATCACCTCGCGGCTCGGCTCGACACGGCCGTCGATCGCTCAGGGCTATGAGCTCGAAGTCATCACCATGGTGGTGCTCGGCGGGGTCAGCATCCTGGGCGGCGCCGGCAGCATTTTGGGCGTCGTGCTTGCCGCCTTCATCATGGGGCTGGTGACCTTCGGACTCGGCCTGCTCAACGTGCCCGGCATCGTCATGTCGATCTTCATCGGCCTGCTGTTGATTATCGTCATCGCGCTGCCGATCGTCTGGCGGCGGCTGCGCGGAGGACGATGATGGCTGAGAAATACGCGTTCAAGATGAAGCTCAAGCCGGGCATGAAAGCTGAGTACAAGAGCCGCCACGACGAGATCTGGCCATCGCTGGTCGCGCTCCTGAAGCAGGCCGGCGTTTCCGACTACTCGATCCACCTCGACGAAGAGACCAATATCCTGTTTGGCGTGCTGTGGCGGCGAGACAATCACGGCATGTACGATCTGCCGAAGCACCCGGTGATGCAGCGCTGGTGGGCTCACATGGCCGACATCATGGAGACCAAGCCGGACAACGAGCCGGTGGCCGTGCCGCTGGAAACCGTGTTCCACATGGCATGAGCGCGATGCGCCACATCGCCGTCATCGACATCGGCAAGACCAATGCCAAAGTGGCACTGGTCGATCTCGCCACGTTGAGCGAGGTCGCGCTGCGCCGCATGGCCAATGCGCCAGTGCGGCAGGCGCCCTACCCGCATCACGGTGTCGAGGCGTTGTGGACGTTCATCCTCGGCAGCCTTGCCGGCCTCAACCGCGAACAGCGCATCGACGCCATTTCGATCACCACGCATGGCGCGACGGGCGTGCTGGTCGACGCCGCGGGCGAACTGGTGCTGCCGGTGCTCGACTATGAGTTCGATGGGCCCGACACGCTCGCGGCGGACTATGGCGCGATCCGCCCGCCCTTCGCCGAGACCGGCACGCCGCGGTTGCCGCTCGGCCTCAATCTCGGCGCGCAATTCTTCTGGCAGAAGAAACGCTTCCCGGCGGAGTTCGCGAAGGTCGCTGCGATGCTGATGTATCCGCAATACTGGGCCTTGCGCCTGACCGGTGTCGCCGCCAACGAGGTGACCTCTCTCGGCTGCCACACCGATCTGTGGAACCCATGGACAGCCGACTTTTCATCGCTGGTCGATCGTCTGGATTGGCGCGAGCTGATGGCGCCGGTGCGGCCAGCCAAGGACCGCCTCGGCCCGCTCCTGCCTGCGCTTGCGGCACGAACCGGGCTCGATCCGCAAACGCCGGTGTTCTGCGGCCTGCACGATTCCAACGCCTCGCTGCTGCCGCATCTCCTGTCCGACACGCCACCTTTCTCCGTGGTCTCGACCGGCACCTGGGTGGTGTCGATGGCGGTCGGCGGCAAACAGATCGTGCTGGACGCAGTGCGCGATACGCTGGTCAACGTCAGCGCGCTGGGCCATCCTGTCCCCTCGGCACGGTTCATGGGCGGCCGCGAGTTTTCCGTGCTGACGAAAGGCCAGCCGGACAGCTGGACCGAAGATGATGTCGGCGCCGTGCTGGGGCGAAAGACATTGCTGCTGCCCTCGACCCAGCAAGGGTCGGGGCCGTTCCCGCATCATGCCGCGACATGGCTTGACGCCGACGACGTCACACGCGGCCAGCGCTTTGCCGCCATCTCGTTCTACCTGGCTCTGATGACGGCGACCTGCCTCGACCTGATCGGCGCCGACGGCCCGACCACGGTCGAAGGGCCCTTTGCCCGCAACCGGCTCTTCGTCGGCATGTTGGCGGCAAGCACGGCGCGCGCCGTTGTCGCGTCGAAGGCCGCCACCGGCACCAGCATCGGCGCCGCGTTGCTGGCAACGGACCGGGCAACGGCCCACGGCCAAGGCGAAAGAATCGAGCCGCCGACCGATCCGGCCTGGGCCGACTACGTCAGCGCATGGCGCGCGGTAGTCGAAGCGCAATGCTGATCACAATATCCGCTTGCCGAAGGCCGACATGACGAAGTTGACCGTGTCGGTGCCGATCCGAGGCTCCAGATCCGCGGTCAAGCCCGAAACATCCATCGACAACAGCCGGCCGGAGAGCGCAATCGCCTCCATCGCCTGATGGGTTTCGCGCACGGTAAGGCCACCCGAACCTGCCGCCCAGCCGGCGAATTCGGTGACATCAGGCGAATAGCTGACATGAAAACCCTGCGTGCCTGAGGTGGCGATGCGGATCGCTTCGTGCATCAGGTCGCGCATGCCCATAGCGTCGATGTCGGTCATGGTGAAGGCCGAGACGCGCGAATCCTTGAGCACCCGCACTTCCGCCGGATCGGCGTGGCGCAGACCGATGATGACGACATTTTCCGGTGACAGCTGGGGCTGCAGCGCACCCGCCTTATGGTCGAGGCCAAGCGCGCGCGCCAGCACCGAGCCTTCCGGCAGGTCGATGCCGTCCTCGTCCTCGGGCATCAGGGCGGCGATGGAATCGATCCAGATCAGGCCGAAGGAGTGGGTCGCGCGCGCCGTTGCGGTCAGCGCCTTGTGTGCGATACGGCGGTCGGCACCGGCAGCCAGCCGGATCAGCCCCGATGGCGGCCGCTCGATATCGGCCAGCTCGACGACATCGAAATTCATCGCTTCCAGCCGCGCGCCGGTTCCTTCCCGGGCCAGGATGCCAGCGGCGCCCTGTTCCGCCAGTATCGACACCATCTTGCGGCCGGAAAAGTCCTCGACATCGTGCATCGGGGCCTTTTCGACATATTCCGAGGTCATCGCCAGCAGCATGGCGCCATAGCTCATGCGGAAGGCGACGCGGTCGCCGACGGCCGGCGGCGGGTCGGCGTCGGCCACATCCAAAAGCAGATGGTCGCTGGAGGCGCCGAGCACCCGCACCCCCTTGGCGATCGGCGTCAGTCCTTCGACCAACACATCCTCACGGCCGATATTGGCGATGGCGCGCAGCCTGTCGCCCTCGTCAGGGAAGACCGGTTGGTTGCCGAAGGCGTCGTAGCCGGATTGCCCGATCGGCCGCGACGGCTTGAGCTTGACCTCGATAATGTCGCTGGTCAGGCGGCAGGCGTCGGGTTCGAGTTCAGCCCATGGCACATCGCGGAAGGTTTCGACGCCGCCTTGCAGGATCGCTTCGCCGACGCGCAGATTGTTGATGCCGGCTGGCAGCTTGCCTTCGAGCAACAGCGGCAGCGATGACGAGGCGCCGCCGGAAATCCAGTCGAGGCTTTTGCCGGACAGGCGCTCGGTCTTGTAGGCGTGGGCGACGAGCTGGCCGAGATTTTCCTGCGTCGGCATGATGGCGCCGAAACAGCCGAGATTGGTGCCGATGCCTGCGATGCGCACGCCCTTGAACTGCAGGATCTGTTCGACCGTGGGAATAAGATCGCTCGGCCAGATGCCTTCGCGGAGATCGCCGAGGTCGATCATCAGCATGATGTCGTGGACGCGGCCCATGCGCTCGGCGATGCGTGATATCTCGCGGATGATGGTCAGTTCCGACTGCAGGCTGATGTCGACCGTGCGTACCACTTCCTCGACACGCGCCATCGGCGGACTGCGCAGCAGCATGATCGGCGCGTTGATGCCGCTGTCTCGCAGCCGGCGGATGTTTTCGAAGCGCGATTCGGCGATGCCGGCGACACCACCACGCAGCATGGCGCGCGCCACCTGCGGCATGCCGCAGGTGCCCTTGGTGACGCCGAACACCTTGATGCCCGACAGCGCGCAGCGCTCGACGATCGTGCGCGCATTGCGCTCGATGCGGCCGAGGTCGATGGCGACTTGCGGTCCCGACATTTCTAGCCTCCGTAGACCAGTCCCTGTGGGTCGATCTCCGGCTTGCGGCCTGCGACCAGATCGGCAAGGAATTTCCCCGAGCCGCAAGCCATGGTCCAGCCGACATGGCCGTGCCCGGTGTCGAGATAGAGGTTCTTGTGGCGCGCCTGGCCGATGACCGGCACGGAGTTCGGCATCATCGGCCGCAGCCCAGCCCAGAGTTCGGCTTTCTTCTCGTCGAACGCGCCGGGGAAGAGATCCCTGCCGGTCCTGAACATGGCGGCGAAGTCGCTTGGCCTGTGGGTGCGGTCGAAGCCGGTGAATTCGGCGGTTGAGGCGAGCCGCAGCCGGTTGCCCAACCTGGAATAGGCAATCAGCTGGTCCTCGTCGGCGCCGCCCATGGTCGGACCCTTGCTCTCGTCCTCCAGGGGGATCGTCGCCGTATAGCCCTTCACGGGATAGACAGGCAGGTCGATGCCGTAGCGGCGGCCGAGCAAGCCGCTTTCCGGCCCCATCGAGATGACCACGGCATCGCCGGCCACCGGTCCGGCCGAGGTCATCACCGCACCCACCCGGTCGCCCTCGATGGCGAGGCCTTCGACCGTCGTGCCGTAGAGAAATCTCACGCCGAGCTTCTCGGCGGCATAGGCGGCGAGCTTTTCCACGAACTGCCGGGAATCGCCGGTCTGGTCGATCGGCGAATAGACGCCACCGGCGATCTTTTCCTTCACGCCGGCAAGACCCGGTTCGAGCTCGATCAGCCGGTCGCGGCCGACGATCTCGATCGGCAGGCCATGCTCGGCCAGATAGCGGTAATTGTCGGTGCCGGTGTCGAGACTGTGCTGCGAGCGAAAGAAATAGAGGATGCCCTTCTTGCGCTCGTCATAGCCGATCCCGGTATCGGAGGAGATGGCGTTGATGCAGTCGCGGGAATAGAGCGCCAGGCGCAGCTTGACCCGGCTGTTGGCGCGCAAGCGCTCTTTCGTGCACTGGCGCAGGAAGCGCAGGCTCCAGGCGAGGAAATAGGGATCGAATCGCAGCCGCACCTTGATGCCGAGATCATGATTGTAGAGCGCGCGCAGGAAGGTCTTCAGCGCCGCCGGAGAGGCCCAGGCGGTGGCGTCGCCCGGCGATACCAGGCCGGCATTCGACTGGCTGGTGCCGCGCGCCGGCGCCGGATGGCGCTCGATCACGGTGACTTCGTGACCGTCGCTCGCCAGGTAATAGGCGGCCGCCGTCCCGACAACGCCGGCTCCAAGCACGGTTATTTTCATGCCATCCCCAAAGCTCTTCGCGGCGCAGCGCCCTGCCGCGAATGCCTTCAATAGCGCGTCGCTGGGCGCCTTGCGAGCCCTAGGGACGACCGGGCTCAGCCCCGTGCGGAGTTCTTGCCGGTCAGAATGCGCTCCCAGGCGAGAGCGTCGGCAACGATCTGGTCGAGATCGTCGCGTTGTGGAGTCCAGCCGAGTTCGGCGCGGGCGAGATCCGAATCGGCGACCACCGCCGCGGCATCGCCGGGACGGCGATCGCCCATCTTCACCTCGAAATCATGGCCAAATGCGCGGCGCACGCTGTCGATGACCTCGAGCACCGAATAGCCATGGCTGTAGCCGCAATTGGCAATGAGGCTTGCGCCGCCGTTGCGCAGTCGTTGCAGGGCAAGGCGATGCGCCGCCGCCAGATCGCTGACATGGATATAGTCGCGCATGCAGGTGCCGTCCGGCGTCGGATAATCGGTGCCGAACACCTGCATGAACCGGCGCTTGCCGAGCGCCGTTTCGCAAGCGACCTTGATCAGATGGGTGGCGCCAGGCGTCGACTGGCCGGTGCGGCCCTTCGGGTCGGCGCCGGCGACGTTGAAGTAGCGCAGCGCGGTGTAGCGGAGCCCATGCGCGATTGCCGCATCGCGCAGCATCCATTCGCTCATCAGCTTGGACAGGCCATAGGGCGATTCCGGCGCCAGGCGGGCATCCTCGCGCACCGGCTCCAGTCCGGCGCCGCCATAAACGGCGGCGGTCGAGGAAAAGATGAAATTAGGCACGCCCTCGCGCACCGCGGTTTCGATCAGAGTGCGCGTCTTGCAGGTGTTGTTCTCGTAATAGCCGAGCGGATCGGCGACCGATTCCGGCACCACGATGGAACCAGCGAAATGGATGATCGCGTCGACCTTGTTATCCCTGATGATCGAGCCGACCAGTTCCTTGTCGGCGACATCGCCGACGACCAGCTTTGCCTCGGGCGCCACCGCCCATTCGAAGCCGGTCGAAAGGCGGTCGAGAACGACCACGCTCTCGCCGGCATCCAGCAACTCCCAGACCATATGGCTGCCGATATAGCCGGCACCGCCTGTCACCAAAACTGTCATCCGCATCCTCGCATCTCAAGATTTATCGGAAACTGTCTCAAAAGCCGCCTTATTGGAAAGCTTGCCGCAGGGCCATACAAGACCAAAATGTTAAATCCGTAACAGTCTCTCCGGCTCAAGGCATCGTACTGAAACAAAGTTGATCCACATCAAGGGAATAGGCCACGATCCGTGGTCGTTAGGAACAGGTCCGGGGCGTGGCATTTTGACCAAATTGGCCCGGTGGACGACCAATAGGGCAATGATTATGATCCCGCGCAAAATTGGGAAGTCGACATGAACTATCAGCGGTTCTTCGAGGAAGCGATCGATCAGCTCCATGCCGAGCGTCGCTACCGCGTCTTCGCCGACCTCGAGCGCATTGCAGGCAAGTTTCCGCGCGCCATCTGGCGTTCCAATGGCCGCGCGGAGGAAATCACCGTCTGGTGCTCCAACGACTATCTCGGCATGGGCCAGCACCCCGATGTCATCGCCGCGTTCCAGAATGCGGCGGGCAAGATGGGCTCTGGCGCCGGCGGCACCCGCAACATTTCCGGCACCAGCAACCCGCTAGTCGAGCTCGAGCTGGAGCTTGCCGACCTGCACGACAAGGAAGCGGCCCTTGTCTTCACCTCCGGCTTCGTCTCCAACGAAGCGTCGATCTCGACCATCGCACGGCTTTTGCCCAACTGCCTGATCATTTCGGACGAACTGAACCACGCTTCGATGATCGAAGGCGTGCGGCGCTCGGGTGCGGAAAAGAAGATCTTCCGCCACAATGACGTCGCGCATCTGGAAAGCCTGCTGCAGGCGGCGGGCCGCGAACGCGCCAAGCTGATCGTCTTCGAAAGCGTCTATTCGATGGATGGCGACATCGCGCCGATCAAGCAGATCGTCGAGCTCGCCGAGCGCCACAACGCCATGACCTATATCGACGAGGTCCATGCCGTCGGCATGTACGGACCGCGCGGCGGCGGCATCACCGAGCGCGAAGGGCTGGCCGACCGCATCGACATCATCGAAGGCACGCTGGCCAAGGCATTCGGCACGCTGGGCGGCTACATCACCGGCACCAGTGCTGTCATCGACGCCGTGCGCTCCTATGCGCCGGGCTTCATCTTCACCACGGCATTGCCGCCGGCGATCGCCGCCGCCGCGACCACGTCCATCCGCCATCTCAAGCGCTCGCAGGCCGAGCGCGACGCGCAGCAGCGGCAGGCGACGCGAACCAAGCAGATCCTCTCGGCCGCCGGCCTGCCGGTGATGGAGTCGCCGACGCATATCGTGCCGCTGCTGGTCGGCGACCCGGAACTCTGCAAGATGGCCAGCGACCGCCTGCTTGGCGTGCACGGCATCTACATCCAGCCGATCAACTATCCGACCGTCCCGCGCGGCACGGAGCGGCTGCGCATCACGCCGACGCCGTTCCACTCCGACGCGCTGATCGCCGAACTACAGGACGCGCTGGTCGAGACCTGGGATGCGCTGGGCATACCGTACGGATCCGCTGGCCGCCCCTCTGTCGCCAAAAGCGACCGGGTCATTCCGCTGCTGGTGCCCAAGTCAGGCGGCTGAAGCCAGCGCGGCGTAAACCGCCGCCTTCTCAAACGCTCTTCATCCACTTCGCCAGCCGGTGCGCCGCTTCCTCGACCTGGTCGAGGCGGCGGTGGAAGCACAGTCTGAGGAAGGCTTCGCCACCGGAGCCGAAGGCCGTGCCGGGCGCCAGGCCGACATTGGCCTTGTCGACGATGTCGAAAGCGGCGCTCCGTGAATCGGTGATGCCGTCGACCGTGAAGAACAGATAGAACGCGCCCTGCGGCACGGTGAACCGGGCGCGGCCGGTGGCCCCGAGAATGCCGCAGACCAGGTCCCGGGCCTTCCTCGCCCGCTCGACCTGTTCGGCAATGAAACCATCACCCTCATCAAGGGCGGCGACCGCGCCGCGCTGCATAAACTGGGCGACGCCCGAGTTGGAATACTGGATCAGGTTCTCGAACACCTGCTGCAAGGCCGGATGGGTCTTGATCCAGCCGACGCGCCAGCCGGTCATCGCCCAGTTCTTGGAAAAACTGTTGACGAACAGGATGCGGTCTTCAGCCGTCGCGATGTCGAGGAAGGAGGGCGCCCGGCCATAGCTGTAGTGGAACAGCGAATAGATCTCGTCGGCGATGATCCAGAGATTTTTGGCACGGGCGAGATCGAGGATCGCCTGCAAGGTCTCGTGGTCGGCGGTCCAGCCGGTCGGGTTCGACGGCGTGTTGATGAACAGCGCCTTGGTGCGCGGCGTGATCGCCGCCGCGATCTTCTCGACGTCGCAAGACCAGCCATTGCCGGAATGATCGAGCGTGACCGGCACCGGAACGGGCTCCCGATATCGCCGCGGCAGCGTCGAAATTCGGCCAGGCCGGCGACAGATATACAACCTCGTCGCCGGCGCCGGCGAGCGCGTCGAGCGCCAGCTGAATGGCATGCATGCCGGACCCGGTGACGATGAACTGTTCCTCGGGGAACGTCTTGCCGAAATGCCTGGCATAGTAGCGGGCAAGCGCCTGCCTGAGATCGGGGATGCCTCTTTGCCAGGTGTAGAACGTTTCGCCGCCGGCCAGCGCCTTCGACGCGGCATCGGTGATGAAGGCAGGCGTCGGCAGGTCGCCCTCTCCGGCCCAGAGCGGGATCATGCCCTCGCGCAGGCGGCCGTAATTGACAACGGCGACAATGCCGCTTTCGGGCGCGGCACGGGCTTCCGCGCGCAAGCTGTCGATCAAGGTCATGGCGGGTCCGTTCCAATCTCGAGCGTCAATCAGCGCTCCATACCAGATGCGAAAACAGAAAACCCCGGCCGCAAACGACCGGGGTTTTGGTCCAGCAAAGCCGCCTGAGAGATTAGCGCTTGGCGAGCAGATCGCGAATTTCGGTCAGCAGCGCAACGTCGGCGGGCGGCGGCGCGGCAGGTGCCGCAGGCTTCTCGGCCTCAAGCCGCTTGCGCATGTTGTTCACCGCCTTGACCATGAGGAAGATGATGAAGGCAAGGATGAGGAAATTCAGCACCGCGGTGATGAAGCTGCCATAGGCGAAAACAGCGCCTTGCTTTTTGGCGTCCGCCAGCGCGGTGGCGTTGACTGCCGAGGACAGTCCAAAGAAATAGTTGTTGAAGTCCAGTCCGCCGAAGATCGCGCCGACGATCGGCATGATGACGTCGTCGACCAGCGAAGTGACGATCTTGCCAAAGGCCGCGCCGATGATGACGCCGACCGCAAGGTCCATCACATTGCCCTTGGAAATGAATTCCTGGAATTCCTTCAGCATTCGACCCTCCTTGTCGTGACCGGCCGCTCTGCCGTTCCGTCCTTGCGGCATCGACCTGAGGGCAACATAACAAAAACCTGGGGTTGCAACATGGGCAAAAAGGGGAAAGCAACCGGTTTCTCCTTACATGACGGAACCTCGGGCGGAACCTCGGGCGGCGCCTTGGACGTCAGCTTGGTTGCTGTCTGAATGTCGCCACCATGCTTCCAAAGCCGCAATGGACTCGGACGCCAAGCTGTGATTGCGTTCGGACAAGCCGAATAAAAAGGCGGCAAAGGAGGAAATTCCAGGCGTGCAGGGCTTGTTCATCGTCATCATCGCGATCGCCTATGTGACGCTGCTGTTCGCCATCGCCAGCCTGGGCGACCGCCGCTCGGCGATATCCGGGCCGAGCCGGGCGCGGCCGTTCATCTACGCGCTCAGCCTTGCTATCTACTGCACGTCCTGGACCTTCTTCGGCTCGGTTGGCCTCTCCTCAGAGCGCGGTCTCGAATTCCTCGGCATCTATACCGGCCCGGTGCTGGTGTTCGTGTTCGGGTTTCCGCTGCTCAACCGCATCGTGCGGCTGGCCAAGACGGAGAAGATCACCTCGATCGCCGACTTCCTCGGCGCCCGCTATGGCAAGAGCTTCACGGTCTCGGCGATCGCGACGCTGATCGCGACCATCGGCGCGGTGCCCTATATCGCGCTGCAGTTGAAGGCGATCTCCGGTTCGGTCAGCCTGATGGTCGAGCATTACACTGGCTCGCCACCCTCCTTCGATCCGTTCGTCAGCGACATCTCGCTGGTCGTTGCCATGCTGCTGGCGCTGTTTGCGGTGTTGTTCGGCACCCGCCATGCCGATGCCACCGAACACCAGGACGGGCTGGTGCTGGCGGTGGCGGTCGAGACCGTGGTCAAGCTCGCCGCTTTCCTTGCCATCGGCCTGATGGTCACATTCCTGATCTTCGGCGGCCCTGGCGACATGTTCGACAAGTTGGCGCAGAACGCGCAGGTCCGGCAGGCGATGGGCTACAACACCTCGCTTGCCACCTGGCTGGTGCTGACCTGCCTGAGCGGCTTTGCCATCATCATGCTGCCGCGGCAATTCTACGTCACCATCGTCGAGAACCGCGGCGAGGCCGAGTTGCGCACCGCGACATGGGTGTTTCCGCTCTATCTGGCGGCGATCAATCTGTTCGTGCTTCCGATCGCCTTTGCCGGCCTGTCGCTGGTCGGCACCGGGACCAGCAGCGATCTCTATGTGCTGTCGCTGCCTTTGTTCAGCGGCCATGATCTGCTGGCGATGGCGGCCTTCATCGGCGGCCTGTCGGCTGCAACGGCCATGGTGATCGTCGAAAGCGTGGCGCTGTCGATCATGATCTCCAACGACCTCGTCATTCCGCTGTTCGTGCGCCGCCTTCTCAAGACCTCGACCTCCGAGGATGAAGACTGGTCGACGCTGATCCTCAATGTGCGGCGCGGGGCGATCTTCATCCTGCTGTTCATCGCCTTCCTGTACTACCGCGAGAGCACCAACAGTGCGCGCCTGTCGTCGATCGGCCTGATGTCGTTCGCGGCCATTGCCCAGTTCGCGCCCGCACTGATCGGCGGGCTGATCTGGCGTGGCGCCAATGGACGGGGTGCTGCACTCGGCATGGTCGCCGGCATCCTCATCTGGGGCTACACGCTGCTGCTTCCATCGCTTGCCGCACCCGACACCGACATCATCGCGCACGGGCTGTTCGGCTTCGAGGCACTGCGGCCGCAGGCGCTGTTCGGCACAGTCGCCGAACCGCTGAACCATGGCGTGTTGTGGAGCCTGTCGATCAACGCGGTGTTCTTCGTGCTCGGCTCCCTGTCGCGCGCGTCGGTGCCGTTGGAGCGCATCCAGGCGTCGATCTTCGTGCCGCGCGATGCCGGGCCGATGCCCAGCCTGCGCCGCTTCCGCACCGCCATCACTGTCAACGACCTCAAAGACACGATCTCGCGCTATCTCGGCGTCGAGCGCACCGAGCGCTCCTTCCAGTCGTTCGAAAAGACCAACGGCGCCTCGCTGCACGGCAAGGAGCAGGCGAGCATGGACGTCATCCGCTTTTCCGAGCAGCTGTTGGCCAGCGCCGTCGGCTCATCCTCGGCGCGGCTGATCCTGTCGCTGCTGTTTCGGCGCCACGACCGCGAATCCAGGGATGCCTTCCGGCTGCTCGACGACGCAACCGAGGCGCTGCAGCACAATCGCGACCTCTTGCAGATCGCGCTCGACCAGATGGAGCAAGGCATCACCGTTTTCGACCGCGATTTCCGCCTGATCTGCTGGAACCGTCAGTACCGGGCGCTGTTCGACCTGCCCGATGAGATGGGTCAGGTCAGCGTCTCGCTCGACCGCATCCTGCGCCATCTTGCCGAGCGCGGCGACATTCCATCGGACCAGCGTGTGGCGATGCTCAACCGGCTCACCAGCTTCGTCAGTCCGTGGCAGATGGAGTTGAAGACCAGCGGCCGCATCCTGGAGCTGCGTTCCAACCCGATGCCGGATGGCGGCATCGTCGCCACCTACGCCGACATTTCCGGACGCGTCGAACAGGACCTGGCGCTGAAGCGCGCCAATGAATCGCTGGAGCAGCGCGTCAAGACCCGCACCATCGAGCTGACCCGCGTCAACGAGGAGCTGGCGCAGGCGCAGATGCTGGCCGAGGAGGCAAATCTCGGCAAGACACGCTTCCTTGCCGCCGCCGGCCACGACATCCTGCAGCCGCTGAACGCCGCCCGGCTCTATTGCTCGTCGCTGATCGAGAAGGCCGGCAAGGGGCCTGCCGGCAAGGCAGCGGTCAACATCGAATCCTCGCTGGAATCGGTCGAAACCATTCTCGGCGCCGTGCTCGACATCTCCCGCCTCGATGCCGGCGCCATGAAGCCGGACGACACCGCCTTCCACCTCGACGGACTGCTGCGCCAGATCGGCAATGATTTTCGGCCGCTGGCCGCCGAAAAGAAACTCGACCTGACGATCATGCCGTCGTCGCTGACCGTGATGACGGACCGCAACCTGCTGCGCCGCCTGATCCAGAATCTTGTCTCCAACGCCATCAAATACACGCGCCACGGCCGTGTGCTGGTCGGCGTTCGGCGACGTGGCGACCTGGTCGAGATCCAGGTGATCGACACCGGCATCGGCATTGCCGGCGACGAGCTGAACACCGTCTTCCACGAATTCACCCGGCTGGACGAAGGCGCTCGCGAAGCCGAGGGCCTCGGTCTCGGCCTTTCCATCGTCGATCGTATCGCCCGGGTGCTGCGCCTGGAGATCCGGATCTTTTCCAATCCGGGCAAGGGTACGCGCTTCTCCGTCATCCTGCCGGTCGCCGCCGTGCAGGAGCCACGACGCGAGATCGAAACCAGGGCCCCTGCCCGTGCCACAGCTTCGCTGGCCGGCCTGCATGTGCTCTGCATCGACAACGATGCCCGCATCCTCGAAGGCATGCGGCTCCTGCTCGAAGGCTGGGGCTGCAATGTCGACACGGTGTCCGGCTCGCGGGATCTGGCGAGCGCCACGATGCGTCGTCCGGACATCGTCCTTGCCGACTACCATCTCGACGGTGAAACCGGCCTCGACATAATCGTCAGGCTGCGCGCGATCCATGGCGACGCCCTGCCGGCCGTGCTGGTCACTGCCGACCGCTCCAACGAGGTGCGCACGGCCGCAGGCGGGCTCGAGGTTCCGGTGATCAACAAGCCCCTGAAACCGGCGGTGCTGCGTTCGATGATGGCCAGGGTCAGGCCGCTGGCATCGGCGGCCGAATGACGATTCCGACGAGACCCGCGTGTCAGCCGGCCGGCTGTAACGGGTCGCTGCCGATCTTGGACAGCAGGATCACTGCCTGGGTGCGGCTGTCGACGCCGAGCTTCTGCAGGATGGCCGAGACATGTGCCTTGATCGTCGCCTCGGAGACCCCGAGCTCATAGGCGATCTGCTTGTTGAGCAGGCCCTCGGCGAGCATGCCGAGCACGCGGGTCTGCTGCGGGGTCAGCGCCTGCAGGCGCTTGATCAGGTCGGAAATCTCGGGATCGCGCTCGACGCCGAGATCGATGCCGACGGGCGCGGCGATGTCGCCGGCAAGCACCGACTGCACGGCGTCGCGGATCTCCTCCATACTGGCCGACTTGGAGATGAAGCCGGAAGCACCGAGATCGAGCGCACGCCTGATGGTCGCCGGATCGTCATGCGCCGAGACCACGACAAGCGGGACCGCCGGATGGATCCCGCGCAACGAGATCAGGCCGGAAAGGCCGCTGGCGCCCGGCATCGACAGATCGAGCAGCACCAGATCGACATCTTCGTTAGCCACGACCAGCGCCTTGGCGCTCTCGAAATCACCGGCCTCGTGGATTGCCGCGACATTGCCGATGCCGGCGAGCGCTTCGCGCAGCGCACCGCGAAACAGTGGGTGATCGTCGGCGATGACGAAAGAATAGCCTGACGGCAAGTGTCCCTCCCCGAATCCCCGATAATTTTTGCTTTTTCCGGGACCAGTTGGACGATTATGAGGGGCTGCGCGCTGTTTTCAAGCGGCAAAGCCAGCGCGCCGCGTTTTCCCTGTTTCGAGCCCTCAGGTCTTCTGCGAGTTGAGCTGGGCGCCGTTGTCCTTGTCCATATCCTTGACGATGCCCATGAAGCCACGCAGGAAACGCTCCATGTAGCTCATCGTCTTGTTGAAATCCTCCTCGCTCGGCAATTGCGATTCGAGGCGGGCGGACAGCGAATTCTCAAGCTTGGTGACGCGCTCGTCCATCGCCTTCATCGAGGTCTGGAGGCGGTCGACTTCGTCCTGGAAAGCTGCGCGTTCGTCAGCCGCCATCTTGCAGACGAGTTGGCCGGAGCGTTCCTCGCAGATCGACATCGCACCGGTCTGCGTATCCATGCGGACAAAGCCGTTGTCAGACTTTTCCAGCCGGTAGCGGTCGGTTTCTTCCGAATAAGCTGTAGCCGCGACCAGCGAAACGAGCGCGGCGGGGATCAAGATGTGCTGCAGACGCATGTTGTCCTCCATGGCCAAAGCCTGATTTATCGCATGTTTGCGCCGGAAATGGGGAAGACCCTTGGCGCGGTCTTTCCCGATTGGCTGGTTCGGACTATAGCGCAACCATGTCTCAGTTTATCTACAAGATAACCCCGGAAGCGCCTTGGCGCGAGGCCGAAGCCAATGGCCGCTTCACCGGCGCGCCGATCGATGTCGCCGACGGCTTCATCCATTTCTCCACGGCAGGGCAGGTCAGGGAAACGGCGGCGAAGCATTTTGCCGGCCAGGCCGGCCTTCTGCTGGTCGCCATCGACGGCTCGCGTCTGGGCGCGGCGCTGAAATACGAGGTCTCGCGGGGCGGCGCGCTGTTTCCGCATCTCTACGGCGTGTTGGACCTGGAAGCCGTGCTGTGGGTTCGACCGCTGCCGCTTGGCGCAGACGGTACCCACCAGCTTCCGGCACTGGAGGCCGAATGAGCGTGCTCGGCAGGCTCGGCCAGAAGCTGCTGTTCACATTCGATCCGGAAACCGCGCATGGCATGTCGATCGCGGCGCTGCGATGCGGCCTGCCTGTCGGCGCGCGGACAACGCGCGATGCGCGGCTGAAGGTGACGGTCTGCGGCCTCGATTTCCCCAACCCGCTTGGCATGGCGGCCGGCTATGACAAAAACGCCGAGGTGCCCGATGCGCTGCTTGGGCTCGGCTTCGGCTTTGCCGAGGTCGGCACGGTCACGCCTCTGCCGCAGGCCGGCAACCCGAAACCGCGGATCTTCCGGCTGACGGCGGATGAAGCGGTGATCAACCGGCTGGGCTTCAATAATGAAGGCCACGCGGCCGCCGAAAAGCGCCTCGCTGCCCGCAAGGGGCGGGGCGGCATCGTCGGCGTCAATATCGGCGCCAACAAGGACAGTGCCGATCGCATCGGCGACTATGAGCGCGGCGTTACCCGCTTTGCGCCCTACGCCAGCTATCTGACCGTCAACATCTCCTCGCCCAACACGCCGGGCCTGCGCAACATGCAGGCGCGCGAGCAGCTCGGCGAGTTGCTGTCACGCGTCACGGCCGCGCGCGCCGCTGCAACGGCACAGCCGCCGGTCTTCCTCAAGATCGCGCCGGACCTGGTCGAGGCCGAGCTGGAAGACATCGCCGCCGAGGTGACCGAGAAGCGGATCGACGGTGTCATCGTCTCCAACACCACCATCTCCCGGCCAGGGCTGCGCAGCGGCGACGCCGCGCGCGAGACCGGCGGGCTCTCCGGCAGACCGCTGTTTGAACGCTCGACCATCGTGCTGGCCAGAATGCGCAAACTGCTCGGGCCAGAGCTTGCCATCATCGGCGTCGGCGGCGTCGATTCGACCGACGCGGCGCTCGAAAAGATCCGAGCCGGCGCCGATCTCGTCCAGCTCTATACCAGCATGATCTATGCCGGCCCCGCACTGCCGGGCCGGATCGTCGCCGGGATGGCACGCTTTGCCGAAACGGGGCGCCTCAGATCCATTCGCGAGTTGCGCGACGACCACCTCGATCAATGGGCGTCGAAACCGCTCAGCTGAACGCCGTCCGCAGTCGCAGCCGCAAGATCGTCAGCAGGCTGAAGCCCCGCGCCAGCAGGAAGATGTGCAGCGCCGCCCACAGACCATGATTGCCGAAGGCAGGCGCCAAGGTGAGCAACGCTACTGCAAAGACCAGAAACGACAGCAGCATCATGTTGCGCATGTCACGCGACCAGGTCGCACCGATGAAAACGCCATCCATCTGGAAAGCCAGAACGCCGCTCAACGCAGTGAACGCTGCCCACGGCAGGTAGATATCGGCCACTGAACGGACTTCCTCCGACGTCGTCACGAGAGCGACCAGATTGGCGCCGGCCAGCAGCAGCACCAGGGTCGCTGCGCCCGCCAGCCCGAACCCCCAAAACAAGGTGAGCCGCACGGCCTGCAGGAACGGTGTGGCGGCACGCGCGCCGACGGCACGGCCGGCCAGTTGTTCGGCAGCGGTGGCAAAGCCATCGAGGAAATAGCCGGCAACGAGAAAGAAATTCATCAGCACGGCGTTGGCGGCCAGCGTCACCGTGCCGAACTGCGCACCCTGGCGGGTGAACAGTGCGAAGGCGGCCAGCAGCGAGAACGAACGGATCATGATGTCGCGGTTGAGCGACAGCATGCGCAGGAAGGCAGCCATGTCGAGCAGGCGGTGGCGTGGCAAGGACGGGGTCGCCCAGAATCGGCGGACCACGATCGCCAGGCCGAGCAGCATGGCGAGGAACTCACCGGTGACGGTTGCCCAGGCGACGCCGGCGACGCCCCAGCCAAGCTTCAATCCAAGCAGGAAGCAGAGCGCGATGTTGATGCCGTTCAGCACCAATTGCAGCATCAGCCCGAGCCCGCCCTCGCCGCGGCCCAGGACATAGCCGAGGATGGCATAGTTGATCAGCGAGAAGGGGGCTGCGAGCATCCTGATGTGGATATAGACGGCCATCGCCTCGCTGACGCGCGGTTCGGCGCCCATGAACTTTTGCCCGGCTATGGCGACCAGGGGCGCAAGTGCCGCGAGCACGATGCCGGCGACAACCGCGATCAGCACGGCGCGCCAGAACACCGCCCGTTCCTCCAGTTCGTCGCCGCGCCCGAAAGCCTGGGCGACGAGGCCGGTGGTGCCCGAGCGCAGGAAATTGAAGGTGGTGAAGACGACGTCGAAGATCAACGAGCCGGCGGCAAGGCCGCCGAGCAAGGCGGCGTCGCCGAACTGGCCGACAACCGCCGTGTCGACCAGGCCAAGCATCGGTGTCGTCAGATAGGCAAGCGTCATCGGCACCGCGATGGCGAGCACCGAACGATTGGTGACGACAAAGTATCTGGCGTCGGCTGGGGTTGCACCCTTGTCCAAAGGATTGCTGCCTTGCTGATTGCGGCTTGATTGAACAGCCGGTGTGCCCCATTTTGCCGGCATCGCGCAATCACCCATCCCGTGACGGCCAACCGAATCCCCGGCCTGGCGCGAGCCCGCCGGATCCAGTTCATGCCCCTGCAGATCGTCCACCATCCCGACTACGACGCCGGCTTCGCCGTCAACCATCGCTTTCCGATGAGCAAATATCCGCTGCTGATGGACGCCTTGCGCGCACGCGGTCTGGCCGGGCCCGGCGCGCTCAACACCACCGAACCGGCGCCGGCATCATGGCTGAAGCTTGCCCATGCGGAGGACTATGTCGACCAGGTCATCAGCTGCTCGGTACCTGAAAAAATCGAGCGCGAGATCGGTTTTCCGGTTGGCCCACGTGTTTCGCTGCGCGCGCAGCTTGCCACCGGCGGCACGGTGCTTGCGGCGCGGCTCGCCTTGCGCCACGGCATCGCCTGCAATACCGCCGGCGGCAGCCATCACGCACGGCGCGCGCAAGGCGCCGGCTTCTGCACCTTCAACGATGTCGCTGTCGCCGCGCTCGTTCTGCTTGCCGAGGGCGCCGCACAAAACATCCTGGTCGTCGACCTCGACGTGCATCAGGGCGACGGCACGGCGGACATTCTCGCGGACGATCCGCGCGTGTTCAGCTTTTCCATGCATGGCGACCGCAACTACCCCGCGCGCAAGATCGCCTCCGACCTCGATGTCGCGCTGCCCGACGGCACAGGTGACGCTGCCTATCTCGAAAGGCTCGCCGCCATCCTGCCAGAACTGTCGGCCCAAGCACATTGGGACATCGTCTTCTACAATGCCGGAGTCGACGTCCATGCCGAGGACAGGCTTGGACGGCTGTCGCTATCGGATGACGGCCTGCGCGCCCGCGACGACATGGTGATCAACCATTTTCGCACGCTCTGCATTCCCGTCTGCGGCGTCATTGGTGGCGGTTATTCAACCGATGTCGCAACACTCGCCACGCGCCACGCCATCCTGTTCGAGGTGGCGTCAAGTTATATCAGATAATCCCTTTACGCATGATCTTGTCCGAAAACCGGTTCCCAAGTTCGCTGCTCGGACCTGCGGTTCGGGATCATGCCCTACTTCCGGTAGCTGGCGATCCTGAGCAGGATGAAGGCCGGGACGACGATCGCCGCACCCAGCAGGATGTAGCCGAGAAAGCGATCGATGGCGTGGAAGCCGAGATTCCAGAGATCGGTGAAGAACTTCCGGATGCCATAGAACACGTCCATCGGCGACCAGCCGAAGGCATTCATGACCAGGCCGACGAGGAACGACACCACAAGCAGCTTCAGGATCACCCTGAGCGGCGAGTCGCCGAGAAAGCGCGTCAATGCGGACAAAGCCCGTCTCCCCGATTGAGGTGCCCACACTCGAGGGCGTCGGCCCAGACATACGCACTTGGCTTCCCGGCTTCAAGCCGACAGGTTTGGTTGCCGGTTCGTTCGTAACCGTGGCTGCTGGCGGCAGAAAACACAGTCCGCCAACGGCCGCGACCGACCCGCTGGCTTATCTGTTTTCTAACCAATTGCCGCTATTCCCAATCGAATAGCGGGAGCAAGGCATTTGGTGGAGATGGAGAAAAACACCGCGCGACGCGCCGTCATGCTGTCGGTGGTCGTCCCATGCTACAATGAGCTGGATGGGGTGGCCGAACTTCATCGACGGGTGACGGCCGCATGCCTGGAACAGGGATCCTCCTATGAGATCGTGCTTGTCATCGACGGCGCGACAGACGGTACGCGCGAGGCCATCTTCCAGTTGGCGGAAAAGGACGACCATGTCGTCGCAATCGACCTTGCCCGCAACTACGGCCACCAGATCGCGTTGAGCGCGGGGCTCGAATTCTGTCGCGGCCAGCGCATTCTCATTCTCGATGCCGACCTGCAGGATCCGCCTGAACTGCTCGGCGCAATGATGGCGAAGATGAATGAAGGCTTCGATGTCGTTTACGGCCAACGGCAGAGCCGCGACGGGGAAAGCTGGTTCAAGCTCGCCTCCGCCTCGATGTTCTATCGCTTGCTGCGCCGCATGGTCGATGTCGAGATCGCTTCGAATTCAGGGGATTTCCGGCTGATGAGCCGCCGCGCGCTCGACCATCTGAACGCGATGCCCGAACGCTACAGGTTCATTCGCGGCATGGTGAGCTGGATCGGACTGAAGCAGGTGGCCTTCCCCTATGAACGGCATCGGCGCTTTGCCGGCACCACCCACTATCCCCTGAAGAAGATGGTTCTTCTGGCGGTCGACGCGATGACCAGCTTTTCCATCGCACCCTTGCGGTTCGCCTCGCTGCTTGGAATGTTGTTCGGGCTTCTGGGCCTGGTCGTGCTCGGCTACACCCTGGTCGAATGGTCGGTCGGAAACGTGTTGCCCGGCTGGACCAGCCTTGCCGCGATCGTGCTGATCCTTGGCAGCGTCCAGCTTATGGTGCTTGGTATCTTCGGCGAGTATCTCGGGCGCATGTACATGGAGACAAAGCGGCGGCCGCTTTACTTCGTCAACGAGATCGTTTCGCGCAGCCAGGCAGCCGAGGACAAGGATCTGCCCGTCCACCGCCTGCAGGAGATGGCAAAGAGGGCCGCACGTGCTTGAGGCGGAGTTCGACCAGTTTGCACGGGAGTACCAGGAGCAGCATGCCGCCAGCATAAGGCTGAGCGGCGAAACCCCGGACTTCTTCGCCAAGTACAAGATCGACGACATCGCCGCGACGCTGAGGCGGGCCGGCGTGAAACCGCGACGGATACTCGACTTCGGCGCCGGTGTCGGCAACTCGCTCGGCCATATGCGCAACGCTTTTCCGGACAGCGAGATCACCTTGCTCGATCCTTCGCGGGAATCGCTCGACATCGCCAGCAAGCGCTTCCCCGGCCAGGCCGCCTTCACGCATTTCGACGGCGAGACAATTCCCTTTGCCGACGGCAGCTTCGACCTGGCTTTCGCGGCCTGCGTCTTCCACCACATTCCCGAGGACCTCCAGGTCGGACTGCTCGCGGAGATTGGCAGGGTGCTGGCCGGTGGCGGCAGCTTCTTTGTTTTCGAGCACAATCCGTGGAACCCGCTGACCACGCACGCGGTGAGAAATTGCGCCTTCGACGAGAATGCGGTCTTGATAAATGCGCACGAGATGCGCATGCGCATGGCCGAGGCGGGTCTTGCCAACACCCAGATCATCTACCGGATCTTTTTTCCTCGGCTGCTTGCGCGGCTGAGGCCGTTCGAGCGTTTCCTCACCAAGATTCCTGTCGGAGCCCAATATTTTGCGCATGCGGTCAAACCTGCCGTTTGACTATCCGAGGATGCTGCGATTTGGCGTCGTCGGCCTGTTGAACACGGCGCTGGGCTACGCCGTCATTCTGGCCGGACTTGCGCTGGGTCTTGGCGACATCGTCGCCAATGCCACTGGCTTTGGCGCCGGCCTGGTCCTCGGCTTCTTCCTCAACCGCCAATGGACCTTCACCCGCGCCGATGGCTTCCGGTCAGGAACCCTGATGCGATATGGGGGCGTCTTCCTGGTCGCCTACAGCATCAATCTGGCAGTCGTGATCGCCGCCCGCTCAGGAGGCATCACCGAAAGCCCGCTGGTTCACCTCGCGGGAATCTGCGTCTATTCGGTTGTCTTCTACCTCGGTTCGGCTCACTTCGTGTTTGTCGGGCGCGGAGGTCGCAAAGACGATGACGCCGACCGGAACCTTCCGATGGCCGGTGGGTCTCGGCGGATGCCGACCAGTCGAAATCCTTGAACCAACTGTCATCGGAAGCGATTGGAGGCGGCGCCATGAACAACGCTCAGGCCAGTGCGGGCGCGGCAACGTACGATCAGCGTATCCGGCTGATATTCTGCCTGTTCACCGCCTGTATCATGGCGGCGGTGCTGGCCGCCTTCGCCCCTTCCATCCTGCAGGATCCCGACAGTTGGTGGCAAGTGAAGGTCGGACAGGATCTCCTGGCGAGCCGGACATTTCCGACAGTCGACCCTTATTCCTACACGTTTGCCGGCCAGCCATGGATCGCCAAGGAATGGTTGGGGCAGGTCCTTTTGGCTCTTGCCTATCGGGCGGGAGGCTGGAACGGCGTGGTCACGCTGATCATCGCCATGATTTCCCTGACGGTTTTCCTGATGGGGTGGTTTCTCAGCACATGGCTGAAGCCGATCCTGTCGATTGCGCTGGCCTTCATCGCAATGGCCCTGATCACCCCGATCTTTACGGGGCGTCCACATATCTTCACTTTCCCGATCATCGTCGTCTGGACGGCGATGCTCTTTCGTGCGGCATGGGAAGAACGGGCGCCACCCTGGTGGCTGCTTGTGCTCGTTGTGTTGTGGGCGAACCTGCACGCCACCTTCACCTTGAGCTTCTTTATCGCAGCTTTCGCCGGTCTCGATCTGCTGACGCGCACAGGTCTCACAAAACCGGCCCTCGTGGCGAAATGGATCGCATTCGGTCTGCTTTGTCCGCTGGTCAGCCTGATCCACCCGTATGGCGTCCAGGCTATCCTGGCGACCTTCGCCGTGGCCTATGGCAACGAGGCGGTGTCGCTAATCGCGGAATGGCGGCCGTTCAATGCGCAGGATCTCGTTGTCCAGGAAGTTGCTATGCTGGCGGCGCTGTTCGGGCTGCTGGTGTCACGGTTGCGAATTGGCTGGGCCAAGGCGCTATTCATTGTCTTTACCTTGCACGCCTTTCTCGCCCATCTGCGATTCATGTATCTGTTCTTCCTCCTGGTTCCGGTGGTGATCGCGATGGAGGTCGCACAGCAATATCCCTCGCTTTCGGCCACCGCATGGCTGGCTGAAAGGCGCGACGGGCTGGAACAATTCTTCGCCAGGCGGTTTTACGCGATCTGCGGCGCGGCAGCTGTTATGGTCATCGGCGCGGTAGCCGTGTTCGGCAGCGTCTATCATGTCGCGCCGAGCCCGAAGACGTCGGCCAGCGGGGCGCTGGCGTTCGCCGAAAGCCATCATCTCTCCGGCAACGTGCTGAATTCCTACAATTTCGGCGGCACGCTGATCTTCCACGGGATCAAGACCTATATCGACGGTCGGACGGACCAGCTGTTCCTGGGCGGTTTCACAAAAGCCGATGACGAGACGGGGCACAGCAACGGCAAGCCGCTTCTCGAAGCCCAACTGAAGAAATACGCGATAGGCTGGGCGCTGATTGCAGCCGACGACAGTCGCATTCCTTTCTTCGACCAACTGGGCTGGAAGCGGGCCTATTCGGACGATGATGCGGTGATCTACCTGCCCGGCGCCTGATCCCGCCGCGCCGGCGCGGACCGGCCTCGCCAGCATTCGAACTGGCATATGCCTTGACACTTATGTTGCGGTGCAGCAAAGTTGCACCGCAGAGGATAGGCATGTGACACCGACGAGCCGGAATTTTTTGCACCAGCGGGACATCGCCGTATGAGCGGCGTCTTGAGCTCGCAGAACCAAAGCCTCCGGCCGCGGCGCGCGAGCCTGCCCGGATGAACTATAGGCGCGACATCGATGGCCTTCGGGCCGTGGCGGTGCTGCCCGTCCTGCTCTTCCACTTCGGCGTCTCCGCCATTCCCGGCGGCTTCACCGGCGTCGACATCTTCTTCGTCATATCGGGCTATCTGATCAGCGGCAGCCTGCTCGACGATCTCGAGCGCGGCCAGTTTTCGATCGGTCGCTTCTATTGGCGCCGCGCACGGCGCATCCTGCCGGCGCTGACCTTCGTCATCCTGCTCGCAAGCATTGCGGCCTGGTTCATCCTGCTGCCGTCGGACCTGCACGAATTCAGCTTGAGCGTGATCGCCGCCTCGACCTTCTGGTCGAACATCTATTTCTGGAAGACGACGAACTATTTCTCCATCGACGCCGAACTGCGGCCGCTGCTTCACACTTGGTCGCTTTCTGTCGAAGAGCAGTATTATATCTTCGCGCCGATCCTGCTCTATTTGATCTACCGATATGTCTCGAAGCGCTGGCTGACGGTTCTGCTGCCGATCGCCATCGGCAGCTTTGCCGTGGCGGTCATGGCAACGTCGCTGGCGCCGACAGCCGGCTTCTACCTGTTGCCGACGCGCCTCTGGGAACTGGCGCTTGGCGCCATGCTGATGCTGAAGAAGCCACCGGCGCTTGCCAGCCGGCCGGCCATGGAGCTGATCGGCCTCGCCGGCTTTGCCCTGATCGCCTTTGGCTTTCTGACGATTTCGGAGAGCGACCCGTTTCCGGGCTACAATGCCTTGTTCCCCTGCATCGGAACCGCCCTGCTCATCTATGCGGGTCACGATCACGCCGGCGCCGACAGGCCAGCCCCTGTTGCCACCCGCGTCCTTCGGTTCGCGCCGCTGGTCTGGGTCGGTCTTATTTCCTATTCGCTCTACCTCGTTCACTGGCCCATCAACTCATTCGTCCACTATCTCTCGCTGAAAGCCATCGGCGTGCCGACGGTCATCGCTATGATGGTGGCCAGTTTCGCCCTGGCGACATTTTCCTGGAAATATGTCGAGCAGCCGTTTCGCCGGAAACGGGCGTTCACCGCCCCATTGCCGATCTTCGCCTTTTCGGCGACGGCGATCGTCCTGCTCTGCGTCGGCGGCTTGGCCGGCGCGCTCGGCGGTGGTTTTCCGCAACGGTTCCCGGACTTCTCGACCGAGCCGATCCGGGTCGGCGACTGGCGCAACGGCGTCTGTTTCAACGAAGGGGCCCGCATCGACACCTGGAACCTCGCAGACTGCACCCGCACCCAGGGCTTTGCCACCAACGTGCTTTTGTGGGGCGATTCCTTCGCCGCGCACTATGTTTCGGGACTCGACGCCAACGCCCAGAAAATCCAGGCCAATGTCATCCAGTACACCTATGCTGGCTGCCCGCCCGACCTCACCTATTTCTCCTATGCCCGGCCAAGCTGTACCCTTTTCAACGAACGGGCCCTGTCGATTATCCGCGACGCCAACATCCGGGCGGTGATCCTGAGCGGCCGATGGACCGACTACCAGGTCAGAGGCTTCGATGGCCTGCAAAAAACGATCGATCGGCTTCGCGACATGGGCGTCAAGGTCTATGTCATCGGCCAGTCGCCGGAATTCATCGCCGACGTCCAGAAGATCGCTTTCTTCGCAAGACGGGAGCATGTCGAGAACACGTCCTGGCCGACGGCCATGGATCCGGGTATCAACAAGCGGGTGCTGCCGTTCGCCAAAGGGGCGACGTTCATAGATCCGCTGGCATATCTGTGCGATGCGGCTGGCTGTTCGTACGCCGATGCGGACAGCAGGCAATTTCTCTACTTCGATTATGGCCACTTCTCTTCCGCCGGTGCGACATTAGCCATCTCGAAGTACTGGCCAAGCTTTGCCGCCGGCAACAAGCTCGCCAGGGCAAGATAGCGATCGCAGGTCGACACGCATCGCCGCAGCCTGCGGTGTAAACGCCGCTTTGCGATTGCCCGAAGGCCAACCCGCGTGGTAACGAGGGCTCGCGCGGGTATGATGTAATGGTAGCTTGTCAGCTTCCCAAGCTGAACGCGAGGGTTCGATTCCCTCTACCCGCTCCAGCCCATGGCGCCAGAAACAATTTCAGCGCCTGCCTGTTCGTCGAACAAAACAGAGCAGCCTCGTGCAAGCGCTACCGTTGCTAGCGCATTTGCCACTACGTCGTCCGATGAGACGAAATCGCCGGTCAACACCCGCAATTCTTCCACGCCTTCAGCCATCGACACGAAATTCCCGACAGATCGTTCGTGCTTGCAGGCCTCTACCACGCAAAGCAGGTCGATCATTTCGAAGCTGCGCATGTTCGGGCTCCTGAACAAATTGTCCCTTGCAGGGTATGAACGCATCGGCCGGAAATAATGTTCCCGGCCTGACTGTTCGACAGCCCTGGCGGCTCTTTCAGGTGCTTTACGCGCCCGATCGAACCCGAAGCCTGGCCGAGCCGTCATCCCACCTCTCGCAGGATGAAGTCGTGCAGCATCTTGGCGGCCGGCGACAGCACACGGTTCTTCACCGTGATCAGGCTGTAGGGTCTGACCTCGATGTCGAATTCGGTCTGGACGACGTCGATGGCGCCGGCCAGCCCATCGGGATTCTGGATGAATTTCGCCACCTGGACCGATACCGGTGCAATCGCATCGGAATGCGCGACCATGACCAAGGTCAAGAGCAGCGAGCTGGTGTTGAGGATCCGGTCCGGCAACGCGATGTTGCGGTTGAGGAAATTGCTCTCCATCGCCTGGCGCAAAGGCGACCCGCCCGACTGGAAAACCCAGTCGTAGGCGGCGGTGTCCTCCAGCCGCACCGCCTCGCCCTTGGTGAGCGGATGGCCCCGGCGCACGATCAGGCAGGCCTTCTCGACGCCGATGACGCGCGACTCGAACAGTCGCGGATTGAGATCGTCAGGGATGCGCGCGATGATGAAATCATGGCGCGTGGCGATCAATTCGCGTGCCAGCACGTTGGAGGTCTCGACCTGCATGGTGATCTCGATGCGCGGATAGATGCGGCGGATTTCGCGAATCGCCGGCACCGCCAGCTCGATTGCCGGTGCCGTCACAGCGCCGAGGAACACCGAGCCGCCTTTGCCCGCCTTGAGTTCGGAAATTTCGCGGTCGACCTCGCGCATTTCCAGGAGGATCGAGCGCGCGCGCCTGGATAATGCCTTGCCGAAAGGCGTCAAGGTGATGCCGCGCGGCAGCCTTTCGCACAGCTTGACCTCGAGCACGGCCTCCATTTCGCTGATCATGCGCGAAGCCGCCGGCTGAGAAATGTTCATAACCTGGGCTGCCGCGCTCACCCGGCCATGGTCGTCGAGCGCGACGATCATACGCATGTGGCGCAAGCTGAGGCCACTGCGAAGCAAGGTTTCGCCGTCGCCCGGCATCTCTCTGTAACCATTTGAAATCGCAGTCGGATTCCTTAGCGCCGCCATAGCCTCTCCTTGCTTCTGCTCGCAGGCTGCCAGCGGTCGCGCCAGCCGTCTCGCCTCGATAGCATATACCAATATTGATATAGCAATCATCAAAGATCGCATTTGACAGTTATGGCAAAGGATCACAACCTTCGCGCGTTCCGAGACGTGACGGTCGCAGACGAGAAAAATCGTATCGATTGAAATCAGCGCCTCGGGGCCATGGGAGGATACCGGAGATCGATATGACGGCAGCAGTGCCTTGGCGCTTCTGCACGATTGCGCGGCCCGCGACCCCCGGGGTGCCGCGTCCATCAACCAGGGAGAGTTAAGTGAAAATCATCAAGACGTTAGTTGCCGCCTTGGCGGTCAGCATCGCGGCCATGTCGGCCACCGCCTACGCAGCCGACAAAGGCCTCGTCGGCGTGCTGATGCCCACCAAGACCTCGCAGCGCTGGATCAATGACGGCGACGCCGTCAAGTCCCAGCTCGAGGCTCTGGGCTACACCGTCGACCTGCAATATGCGCAGGACGACATTCCAAACCAGCTCAGCCAGCTGGAAAATGAAATCACCAAGGGCCCGAAGGCGCTGATCATCGCCTCGATCGACGGCACCACCCTGTCGGATGCGCTGCAGAAGGCCGCTGACGCCGGCGTCGTCGTCGTCGCCTATGACCGCCTGATCAAAAAGACCGCCAATGTCGACTACTACACGACCTTCGACAATTTCGGCGTCGGCGTCATCCAGGCGAATTCGCTGGTCAAGGGTCTCAAGGAGCGTTTCCCGAACACCAAGCCGTGGAACGTCGAACTGTTCGGCGGCTCGCCCGACGACAACAACGCCTTTTTCTTCTACAATGGCGCGATTTCCGTCCTGCAGCCACTGATCGACGACGGCTCGATCAAGATCAAGTCCGGCCAGACCGGCATGGACAAGGTCGGCACGCTGCGCTGGCTGGCGGCAACCGCTCAGGCCCGCATGGACAATCTGCTCTCGGCCAACTACTCGGACGGCAGCCGCGTCGATGGCGTTCTGTCGCCCTATGACGGCCTGTCGCGTGGTATCACCGCATCGCTGCGCGCTGTCGGCTACGGCACGGACGCTCAGCCCTGGCCGATCGTGACCGGTCAGGACGCCGAGACCGCCTCGGTCAAGCTGATCATCTCGGGCGAACAGTACTCGACCGTGTTCAAGGACACCCGCGAACTGGCCAAGTCGACCGTTGAGCTCGTCGACAAGGTGCTCTCGGGTGGCAAGCCGGATGCCCTCGACACCAAGACCTACAACAACGACGTCAAGGTCGTTCCCTCGATCCTCTTGACGCCGCATGAAGTCGACAAGTCGAACTACCAGGCGCTGGTGGTCGACTCCGGCTACATCAAGGCCGACGAGCTGAAGTAATCCGGTTGCAAATCCAGGGGTCCTGCGCAACGCAGGGCCCCTTTTCGTTCACCAGCGGGCCCGGTATTGTTACCGACCTCGCCGGCAGTGTTTGCCGACCTCTCAGGGAGCGGTAGTCCCAATGGCCTCGACGATTTTGGAGATGCGCGACATCACCAAGACGTTCCCCGGCGTGAAGGCGCTGTCGAACGTCAACCTCAGCGTCGAGGAAGGCGAGATCCATGCCGTGGTCGGCGAGAACGGCGCCGGCAAGTCGACGCTGATGAAGGTGCTCTCGGGCGTCTACGCGTCCGGCACCTATGATGGCGCGATCGTCTACCGTGGCGAGGAATGCCATTTCAAGGGCATTCACGACAGCGAGCACAAGGGCATCGTCATCATCCACCAGGAGCTTGCGCTGGTGCCGATGCTGTCGATCGCCGAAAACATTTTCCTTGGCAACGAACACGCCAGATTTGGCATCATCGACTGGAATGCCAACGAGACACGGACCAGCGCCTTGCTGAAGAAGGTGGGCCTCAAGGAGGACCCCAAGACGCTGATCACCAATATCGGCGTCGGCAAGCAGCAGTTGGTCGAGATTGCCAAGGCGCTCAGCAAGGAAGTGCAGCTGCTGATCCTCGACGAGCCGACGGCCAGCTTGTCCGAAAAAGACAGCCAGGCACTGCTCGACCTGCTGCTTGAATTCAAGCGGCAAGGCATCACCTCGATCCTGATCTCGCACAAGCTCAACGAGGTGAACCGGGTCGCCGACAAGGTCACCATCATCCGCGACGGACGGACCATCGAAACACTTGCCAAGCAAGACATCTCGGAGGACCGCATCATCACCTCGATGGTCGGCCGTTCGCTCGACGACCGTTATCCGCCGCGCGAGCCCAAAATCGGCGAGGTCGTGCTCCAGGTGAAGAACTGGTCGGTCTATCACCCGATCCATGCCGAGCGGCAAGTGATCAAGGGCATCGATATCAATGTCCGCAAGGGCGAGGTGGTGGGTATCGCCGGGCTGATGGGCGCCGGACGCACCGAATTCGCGATGAGCCTGTTCGGCCGCTCCTATGGCCGCCGCATCACTGGCGAGGTGCTGCTCAAGGGCAAGCCGATCGATGTCTCGTCGGTGAGCAAGGCGGTGGAACACGGCATTGCCTACGTCACCGAGGACCGCAAGACCTACGGTCTCAATCTCATCGATCACATCAAGCACAACATCACGCTGGCCAACCTGCCCGGCGTGTCGCGCCACGCCGTGATCGACGACCTGCGCGAACTTGCCGTCGCCAATGATTACAAGGCCAAGACCAACATCCGCTCGTCCAGCGTCTATCAGATGACCGGCAATCTGTCGGGCGGCAATCAACAGAAGGTGGTGCTGTCGAAATGGCTGTTCGCCAATCCGGAAGTGCTGATTCTCGACGAGCCGACGCGTGGCATCGACGTCGGCGCCAAGTATGAAATCTACACCATCATCGCCCGCCTCGCCTCCGAGGGTAAGGCGATCATCGTCATCTCGTCGGAGATGCCAGAACTGCTCGGCATCACCGACCGCATCTACGTCATGAACGAAGGCCGCATCGTCGGCGAAATGGCGGCGAGCGACGCCAGCCAGGAAAAGATCATGCGCGCCATCGTTCGGGGAGAAGGAAAAGCATCATGACCACCGAAAGCGCTCCCGCGCCGAAAAGCGGCGTCGCCGAAGATGTGCAGCAGGGGCCGCGTGTGGCCGTCTCGGCGCTGATCACGAATCTGCGGGAATACGGCCTGATCCTGGCGCTGATCGCCATCATGGTGTTCTTCCAGTTCACCACGTCCGGCACGCTCTTCAAGCCGGTGAACCTGAGCAATCTGGTGCAGCAGAACAGCTTCATCATCGTGATGGCGCTGGGTATGCTTCTGGTGATCGTTTCGGGCCATATCGACCTCAGCGTCGGCTCCGTCGCCGGCTTCATCGGCGCGCTGGCGGCAATGATGATGGTCATCTGGCCGCTTGGCCCCCTCAGCAATCCGCTGGTTGTGTCGATCATCTGCCTCATCATCGGCGGCGGCATCGGCGCGGCCCAAGGCTACTGGATTGCCTATCACCGAATACCGAGCTTCATCGTGACGCTGGCCGGGATGCTGATCTTCCGTGGCATCTGCCAGGCGCTGCTGGGTGGCGGGTCTTCCGTGGGGCCGCTTCCAGATGGCTTCAAGGCGCTCAGTTCCGGCTTCATTCCGGACGTGATCGGCCCCTTGACGCTGATCCCGCCGACGGTGAACGCCGCCGGCAAGACCATCATCGGCAGCGGCCTGACACTGCACATGACGACGATCCTGATCGGCGTCGTCGCCGTGCTCGCCTATGCGTATTTCGGGCTCAAGGCACGGCGCACGCGCGAGCAGCACGGCTACGAAGCCGAGCCTTTCACACTGTTCGTCATCAAGACCCTGGTGACCAGCGCGCTGGCGCTGTTCCTGGTCTACCAGTTCGCCAGCTACAGGGGCTTGCCGATCGTTCTCATGGTGATGGGCGTGCTGATCGCACTGTTCGTGTTCGTCACCAAACGCATGACGATCGGCCGGCGCATCTACGCAATGGGCGGCAATGCCAAGGCTGCACAGCTATCGGGCATCAAGACCGAGCGACTGACCCTAATGGTGTTCGTCAATATGGGCGTGCTGTCAGCGCTTGGCGGCCTGATCATCGCGGCGCGCCTTGGGCAGGCGGTGCCGGCGGCAGGCCTCGGCAGCGAGCTCGACGTCATCGCCGCGGTGTTCATCGGCGGCGCCTCGGCGATGGGTGGTGTCGGCCAGGTCATCGGCGCTGTGGTCGGCGGCTTCATCATGGGCGTGATGAACAACGGCATGTCGATCATGGGCGTCAATGTCGATTGGCAGCAGGTGGTGAAAGGCCTGGTGCTGCTCGGCGCGGTGGTGTTCGACGTCTACAACAAGAACAAGGGCTGAGGAAACAGGAAGGCATACGGGTCACATCGCGGCGCTGCCCGGCGGCACGAAAAGAAGTCCCCCTGAGGGACCAGGCTCGCGAGCGCAATCCGAATGGAGAATTTCACCCGTGGCATGGACGAGGTCCTGGCCGCGCTGGGCAAGGTTTGCCTTTCCGGCAGCCCCTGCCAAGGCAAATGAGAGAGGATTCATCATGCTGATCTCCCAAATTCTCGATGACGCCGAGACCATCCGCGTCGTTGCCCGCAACGGCGGCAAGACCCGGATCATCAATGGCGCCCGCAGCGTCTATTCGCTGGCGATGGAGGCCGCCCGGACCGGCGTCGGCCTCGTCGCGCTGATCGAACGCAAGGGGCTTGGCGAGACAATCGATCTCGATGCCGCCTACAAGAAGGGGCGGCTGCTGTCGCCGATCAACCACCCCGACCCGGCGCACCTGCATCTGACCGGCACCGGACTGACACATCTCGGATCGGCCGCGACGCGTGATTCCATGCACAAGAAGCTCAGCACCGACGGCCAGGAGGAACTGACCGATTCGATGAAGATGTTCCGCATGGGGCTGGAGGGCGGCAAGCCGGCGAAAGGCCAGATCGGCGTGCAGCCGGAATGGTTCTACAAGGGCAACGGCACGATGGCGGTGGCGCCAGGCGCAGCACTGCTGTCACCCGCTTTCGCCAAGGACGCCGGCGAAGAGCCGGAAGTGGCCGGCATCTATGTCATCGGCGACGATGGCGCACCGTTCCGTGTCGGCTTCACGCTGTCGAACGAGTTTTCCGACCACGTCACCGAGCGCGTGAACTATCTGTTCCTGGCCCACTCCAAGCTGCGCAACGCGGCGTTCGGGCCGGAAATCCTGATCGGCGACCTGCCCGCCGACATCCGCGGCAGCTCGCGCATCTATCGTGACAACGAGGTGCTGTGGGAAAAGCCGTTCCTGTCAGGCGAAGCGAACATGTCGCACACCATAGCCAATCTCGAACACCACCACTTCAAATATGCGGCCTTCCGCCAGCCGGGCGACGTGCATGTGCACATGTTCGGAACGGCGACGCTGTCCTTTGCCGACGGCATCAAGACCGAGGCCGGCGATGTGTTCGAGATCGAGGCCAAGGATTTTGGCCTGCCGCTGCGCAACCCACTCGAGATCGAGCAGCCGGTGAAGGTGGCGGTGAAGGCGCTTTGACAGCACGACCTCCCCCACGAGTGGGGGAGATCGGCCGTTCGAAGCTCAATAAATATCGAAGTCGAAGTACTTGGCCTGGATCTTCTTGTAGGTGCCGTCGGCGACGATGGCGTCTATTGCCGCATTGAGCTTGTCGCGCAGCGCGGTGTCTTCTAGGCGAACGGCAATGCCGGCCTGGGTCTCCGTGCCCTTGACGTCGCCGACCAGCTTGCAGCAGCCGTCGCTTGCCTTCTTCAACCAGTCCACCAGCACGAATTTGTCAGAGATGACGGCATCGAGACGGCCGTTCGTCAGATCGGTGATCGCCTCTTCCTGGGTCGGGTAGAGTTTCGCCTCCGCGCCAGCCTTGCCATAGACATTCTGGGCATAGTCGGCCTGCGTGGTCGAGGCCTGGGCGCCGACCGTCTTGCCGGCAAGGGCCGCCGGTTCGGTCGAGGTGAGTTCGGTATCCTTCGGCGCCACCAGCGCGAGCGGAGTCGTATAGTATTTGTTGGTGAAGGAGACCTGCTTCTTGCGTTCCTCGGTGATGCTCATCGAGGCGATGATGGCATCGAATTTCTTGGCCTGCAGGGCGGGGATGATGCCGTCCCAGTCCTGGGTGACGATCTCGCACTCGACCTTCATCTGCGCGCACAGCGCATTGGCGATGTCGATATCGAAGCCGACGACCTTGCCGTCCGGGGTGATGGTGTTGAACGGCGGATAGGCACCCTCGGTGCCGATCTTCAGTTTCTCAGCAGCCTGCGCCGACAGAGAGCCGGCCGCCATCAGCAACACGGCAGCACCTGCTGCCGATATGATCCATTTTGAAATCCGCATTTTCTTGGTTCCCCTTGAACGCCGCCAGCTTGGCGACCAGAAAGCCAGCCAAGCATGACGAGCCATCGCAGGCAAGTGTATTGCCCGACGGGAATTGGGTTCAGCGCGCTGGGCGGAAATGCTTGGACAGCTTCAGGCCTTGCGCCTGGTAGTTGGAGCCGAGATCGGTGCCGTAGAGCGCCTGCGGCCGCTTCAGCATATGCTCGTAGACCAGCCGGCCGACGATCTGGCCATGGTCGAGGATGAACGGCACTTCGTGGCTGCGCACTTCGAGCACTGCGCGACTGCCGGTGCCGCCCGACGCCGAATGGCCGAAACCCGGATCGAAGAAGCCGGCATAGTGGACGCGGAACTCGCCGACCAGCGGATCGAACGGGGTCATCTCGGCGGCGTAGAGCGGCGGCACATGCACCGCTTCCTGGCTGACGAGGATGTAGAATTCATCGGGATCGAGCACCAGTTCGCCGGCGCCGCTCTTGTGGATCGGCTCCCAGAAGTCGACCACCTCTTGTGCTGCGCGCTTGTCGACATCGACGAGACCGGTGTGATGCTTGCCCCGATAGCCGACCAGGCCGTTCTGATCGCCGTTGAGATCTATCGACAGTGCGATGCCGCCGCCGGAAATGTTCGGCGGCTCGGTTGCGACCAGCATCTCGGCGCGATGCAGGTCATGCAGCTCGGCTTCCGAGAGCAGTGCATTGCCGGTGCGGAAACGGATCTGGGACAGACGCGAACCGGTACGCACGACGATCGGAAAGGTGCGCGGGCTGACCTCGAGATAGAGTGGGCCGTGATAGCCGGCGGCGATCTTGTCGAACTCGTGGCCGCGATCGGTCATGACGCGGGTGAAGATGTCGAGCCGCCCGGTCGAACTCTTCGGATTGGCCGAGGCCGAAATGTCCGCCGGCAATGCCAGGCTTTCAAGCAAGGGCACGATATAGACGCAGCCGGTCTCCAGCACCGCGCCCTCGGCAAGATTGATCTCGTGCAGCTGCAGCCGATCGAGCTTTTCGGAAACCTTGTGGTTGGGGCCCGGCAGGAACGAGGCCCGCACCCGCCAGGCCTTGTCGCCGAGTCTGAGATCAAGGCTCGCCGGCTGGATCTGGTCGGCATCGAACGCGCGCCGCGACTTCAGCGCGCCGGACTGGAACAGCGCCGAAATGTCCTGATCGGGAAGAATGCCTGTCTGCCGCAAGGCTCAGCTCCTGTGCCGCTGGTACAAACCTCTTAATCAAGCCGGCAATTGACGCAAGCGTGGCGCGGGTCTAAAGGGTCGTTATCCCGTGGTGATTTGGCCGGTCGGCTTGCAGCCACGTTAAACAAGTCGCTAAAGGACCGTCGGGCCGCAAGGCCGTATGGACCGGTTGCGACTTTCGCGGCCGGTTTTTTTGTGTCTGGAACAAAAGCGATGAGCACCAAGAAGCGTAACTGGAAGCCTCAAACGACACTCGTGCATAGCGGGACCCTGCGTTCCGGTTTCGGCGAAACCTCCGAAGCGATGTACCTGACCCAGGGCTATGTCTACGAAACGGCGCAGGCCGCCGAAGCCCGCTTCAAGGGCGAGGAGCCGGGATTCATCTACTCGCGCTACGCCAACCCGACCGTCGACATGTTCGAAAAGCGCATGTGCGCGCTCGAAGGCGCCGAGGACGCGCGCGCCACCGCATCCGGCATGGCCGCGGTGACGGCCTCGCTGTTGTGCAGCGCCAAGGCCGGCGATCATATCGTGGCAGCACGCGCGCTGTTCGGCTCCTGCCGCTGGGTGGTCGAGACGCTGGCGCCGAAATATGGCATCGAGGCGACGCTGGTCGACGGCACCGACATCGCCAACTGGGAAAAGGCGGTCAAGCCGAACACCAAGCTGTTCTTCCTGGAAAGCCCGACCAACCCGACGCTGGAAGTGGTCGACATAGCCGCGGTTGCCGCGCTTGCCAATTCGATCGGTGCGCGGCTGATCGTCGACAATGTCTTTGCCACGCCCCTGCAGCAGAAGCCGCTGCAGCTCGGTGCGCACATCGTCGTCTACTCGGCGACCAAGCATATTGACGGCCAGGGCCGCTGTCTCGGCGGCGTCATCCTGTCGGACAAGAAGTGGATCGACGAGAACCTGCACGACTATTTCCGCCACACTGGCCCCAGCCTGTCGCCGTTCAATGCCTGGACGCTGCTGAAGGGGCTGGAGACGCTGCCGCTGCGCGTGCGCCAGCAGACGGAAAGCGCAGGCAGGATCGCGGATTTCTTGGCCGAGCGGCCCGAAATCGCCCGCGTCATCTATCCCGGCCGTGCCGACCACCCACAGGCGGCCATCGTCAAGAAGCAGATGTCGGGCGGCTCGACGCTGATCTGCCTGGACGTCAAGGGCGGCAAGCAGGCGGCCTTCGCCTTGCAGAACGCGCTCGACATCGTGCTGATCTCCAACAATCTCGGCGATGCCAAGAGCCTGATCACCCATCCGGCGACGACGACGCACAAGAATCTGAGCGACGAGGCGCGTGCCGAACTCGGCATCGGGCCGGGCACGCTCAGGCTGTCGGTCGGCCTGGAGGATACCGACGATCTTCTGGAAGACATCGAACAGGCGCTGAAGTCGGCAAAGTAAAAGGCCTTTGGCCATCAGGCGCCGGACGGCGTCTCTTCCAGCTCGGCTGCCTTGGTGCCGATGGTCATCGCGTTGCCGCGCCAGTCGACGGCGCCACCCAGCCAGCCGCGCGCCCACATCGCCGGCAGGATCAGGTCGCGCAACATGATCGCCGCGACCATGCGCGGCGACAGGTACCAGCCCTTGGACCAGGCCAGGGCGCATTCCGGAAGGTAGAAGGCCGCCAGCACGGCAATGGCGATTGCCCAGATGCTGACGCCGGCGCTTGCCGCCGCCAACAGCGCGAGTGCCAGCGGCACAACTGCCCCGGTCAGGATTTCGGGTGCGAAAAACCATGGGAAGGTGACGCGGCGCAGGCGCGCCCAACGGGCCTGACGCGACCAGATCTCGTCAAAGGTGCGCCGGCCGAGCGGTTGCTCGAAGGGCGCGGCGACGAGATTGACGCGCAGGCCAAGGCCATTGACCAGCTTGGTCGCGGCAGCGTCCTCGGCGATCTCGGCGGCGAGCGCACGGATGCCACCACTGGCGTCGAGCATCGGCTTGTTCCAGAGCATGCTCTTGCCCTGGGCAAAGCCGAGGCCAAGCGCCTCGCCAGCATATTGCCAGCGCGCTTGCAGCGTGTTGAGGAAAGCGCATTCGACCTCGGCCCAGAAGCCAGCGGGCCGCGAGCCTATCGGCGTCGAGCAGACAAGGCCGGTGTCGGGCCGCCATGCAGCCATCAGGTGCTGCACGTAGTCTCTCGGCATCAACACGTTGGAATCGGCCAGGACAACCCAATCGTGGCGCGCTGCCTCCCAACCCTTGACGCAATTGTTGAGTTTCGGGTTGGCGCTGATGCGGTCGTCGCCGATCAGCAGCCGCGCCGGCACCTTGGGAGAACGGGCGATGGCGGCACGGATCAGCCTGACCACCGGATCGTCGGCATGGGCGACGCAGAAGACCAGTTCGTAGCGCGGCCAGTCGAGCGAGAGGGCGCGCTCCAGCGTCTCCTGCGTGAACGGCTCGACGCCACGCGACGGCACGATAATCGACACCGGCAGCGGCTTGCCGGCTGGCGGCGCGATGGTGCTGCGCCGCTTCAGACGCGAAGCGGCGAGCAGGATGCTGGCGAGGTTTGAAAGGATGAGAGCGATCGAAAGCGAGGCGGCTATGAGGGTGAGTTCCATCGAGACCTGGCCACTCCAGAAAAGACGGCGCGCGTGATGGCCGTTTTCAACAGTTCGACAGAGCGCCGAGTCGCCCGCTTCGTGCACACCACCATTGTCATGTGTCACTTAAATGACATTCTTTGTCGGCACCTGCCTTTCAGGCCGGGCGCGACAAGACGCGCACGTTGACCTGCTCGCCCGGAGCGAGGACAGTTCGACCTGGATTGTTTTGGAGCCGCTTATGTACCGCGCCGTGACGCGCAACATCGAAGTGCAGGTCAGGCCGTTCTATCTGGAGGACCGCTCAGACCCGTCGGAGAACCGCTATGTCTGGGGCTATCAGATAACGATCGACAACCAGTCGGATGAGTTCGTGCAGCTGTTGTCGCGCTATTGGCACATCACCGACGGCACCGGAAGGGTCGAGGAGGTGCGCGGTCCCGGCGTCGTCGGCGACCAGCCCGAACTCAATCCCGGCGACAGCTATCAATACACGTCCGGTTGCCCGCTTTCGACACCGTCCGGCATCATGGTCGGGCACTATACGATGCGCAACAAGCGGGGCGAGACGTTCGACATCGCCATCCCCGCCTTCTCGCTTGATCTGCCGGGGACGCGGCGGACGGTGAATTAGCTTCGCCTCACCGGCCGCCAAGCAGCCGGTGAGGCGCGTTCTCTACTGGGCCGCCGCAAATTCCGCCGGATCGAAGTCATATTGCTTCGAGCAGAATTCGCAGGCGACGTGGATGCCGCCGTCTTCGGTGCTGTCCTTGATCTCCTGCGCCGAGAATCCCTCGAGGATGCCACGGATCTTGTCCCTCGAGCATGAGCACTGGTCGGCAACCGGTACGCCGCCGAAGACGCGCACGCCATGCTCGTGGAACAGCCGGTACAGCAGCCGCTCGGCGCCGATCGTCGGGTCGATCAGTTCGGTCGGCTCGATGGTGCCGAGCAATGCCAGCAGCTCCTGCCAGGAATTGTCGGCCGGATCGTGGATCTCCTCGCGCGGATCGCCATCGCCGCCCGGCAGGTCCGGAACGCGCATGCGCTCGGGCGACTGCGGCAGGAACTGCGCCAGGATGCCACCGGCACGCCACTGCTCGCGAGCGCCGCCGACGCCAGGCGTCAGCAGCTTGGCCACCGAAAGCCTGATATCGGTCGGAATCTGCTCCGACTGGCGGAAATAGGTGCGGGCCGCGTCTTCCAGCGTTTCGCCATCGAGCTGGACGATACCCTGATAGCGCTGCGTGTGAGCACCCTGGTCGATGGTCAGCGCCAGCACGCCGCTGCCGAGCAGCGTCTGCTGAGACGTTTCGCCGGCCGCGACCAGCGCCTCCAGCCTGTCTGCATCGAAGCGGGCATAGGCCCGCAGTGCCGAGGGCGTGGAAAAATCCGCCACCAGCATGTCGACCGGCCCGTCGGTGCGGGTCTGCAGGATGAACTTGCCTTCGAATTTGAGCGAGGTGCCGAGCAGCACCGTCAGCACGCAGGCTTCCGCCAGCAGGCGGGCGACCGGCTCGGGATAGTCGTGACGGCTGAGGATGGCGTCGAGCATCGGCCCGAGCTGGACGGTGCGGCCGCGCACATCGAGCGGGCCGACCTCGAAGGGTACGACGTGATCGTCGCCGGCGTAGCCGAATTCGCCGAGTTTGGGGTGATGTTCAGTCACTTGATAGGTTTCCAACATGACAATGCTCCAGGGCGCGGCCATGCCGCCCTGGAGGGCGCATGCTTCGAAACGCGCTTGATTTGCGTGATGCGGCGCAGATAGGCATCACACCCCCAGAGATCAAGCGCCGAGACACCAGGCGAGCACGGCCTTCTGGGCATGGAGCCGGTTCTCGGCCTCGTCGAAGACCACCGAATGCGGCCCGTCAATGACCTCGTCGGTCACTTCCTCGCCGCGGTGCGCCGGCAGGCAGTGCATGAACAGCGCCTCCGGCTTGGCCTTCGCCATCAGCTTGGCATTGACCTGGTAGGGCGAGAACACGTTGTGGCCGCGGGCGCGATGCTCCTGGCCCATCGACACCCAACAATCGGTGACGACGCAGTCGGCCTGGTCGACGGCTTCCTCGGGCGAGCGGGTGAAGTGCAGCTTGCCACCATGCGCCTGCGACCAGTCGATATGCTTCTGTTCCGGCTCGCTGCCTTCGGGCACGGCGACGTTGAGGTTGAAGCGGAACCGCGCCGAGGCCTCGAGCAGCGAATGCAACACATTGTTGCCGTCGCCGGTCCAGGCGATGGTCTTGCCGGCAACCGGACCGCGATGCTCCTCGAAGGTCATGATATCGGCCATCAGCTGGCAGGGATGGGTGTCGTCGGTCAGTCCATTGATGACCGGAACGGTGGCATTCTCGGTCAGTTCGAGCAGCCGCTCATGCGAGGTGGTGCGGATCATGATCGCGTCGACGTAGCGCGACAGCACCTTGGCGGTGTCGGCAATGGTCTCGGAGCGGCCGAGCTGCATCTCGGTGCCGGTCAGCATGATGGTTTCGCCGCCGAGCTGGCGCATGCCGACGTCGAAGGACACGCGGGTGCGCGTCGAGGGCTTGTCGAAGATCATCGCCAGCACCTTGCCTTCGAGCGGCCTGGTCCGCTCGCCGGCCTTGAGGCGAGCCTTTCGCACCACCGCATCATCAAGCATGAAGCGCAGATCGCCTTCGGAAACGGCGGAAAGATCGGTGAAATGGCGAACTGACATCAGCAATGGTTCCGGGATTACTTCGCGGCGGCGGCGGCGATCGCCTCCGCCAGGCCCTTGGCGCCGGCGCGGATGCGGTTGAGCGCGTCGTGGATCTCGGCATCAGTGACAGTGAGCGGCGGCAACAGGCGAATGACGTTGTCGCCGGCCGGAACCGCCAGCAGGTGCTGGTCGCGCAATGCCATGTTCACCTTGGTGTTGGGCATGGCGCACTTGAGACCGAGCATCAGCCCGGTGCCCCTGATGTCCTCGATGACCTCGGGAAACTCGTCGGCGACCGCCGCCAGCCCCTGCTTCATCAGCAACGCCTTACGCTGGACATCTTCCAGAAAGCCGTCTTCCAGCACCACGTCGAGCACCGCGTTGCCGACCGCCATGGCCAGCGGGTTGCCGCCGAAAGTGGTGCCATGCACACCGGACGTCATGCCAATGGCCGCCTCATCCGTGGCAAGGCAGGCGCCCATCGGGAAGCCGCCGCCAATGCCCTTGGCGATCGCCATGATGTCGGGCGTGACGCCGGACCATTCATGCGCGAACAGCTTGCCGGTCCGGCCGATGCCGCACTGCACCTCGTCGTAGATCAGCAGCAGGCCGTGCTGTTCGCACAACTGCCTGAGCCGCTTCAGCGATTGCGTCGGCACCGGGCGGATGCCCCCCTCGCCCTGTACAGGCTCGATCAGGATCGCCGCGGTCTCCGGCGTGATCGCCTTTTCGGCCGCATCGATGTCATCGAAGCCGACCTGGTCGAAGCCCTCGACCTTGGGTCCAAATCCTTCAAGGTACTTGAACTGACCGCCGGCCGCGATGGTCGCCAGCGTGCGGCCGTGGAAGGCGCCCTCGAAGGTGATGATGCGGAAGCGTTCGGGATGTCCCTTGACGAAATGGTAGCGCCGCGCCGTCTTGATCGCGCATTCCAGCGCCTCGGCGCCGGAATTGGTGAAGAACACCTTGTCGGCGAAGGTGGCGTCCACCAGCCGCTCGCCGAGCCGGCTTTGCCCCGGAATCTCGTAGAGATTGGAAACATGCCAGAGCTTCGCGGCTTGCTCGGTCAGTGCTGAGACCAGGTGCGGATGGCTGTGACCCAGCGAATTGACGGCGATGCCGCCGGCGAAATCGAGATATCGCTCGCCCTTGTCGGTAACCAGCCAAGTGCCTTCCCCATGGTCGAAGGCCAGGGGTGCGCGAGCAAAGGTCTCGTAAAGCGCCGAACCGCTCATTATATGCGTCTCCGGTACCGGAAAATCAAAAAAGCCGCCAAAGCGGCGGCCTGTGCGGCTTATCGTGTTTTTCGGCCATGAAGTCAACGAAAACGTCGCGTAGTGCCCCGCGGCAAGCCCTCCGACGCAACGCCGGCTCACGAGCGACCGGGCAAGTTGGGGAAAACCTAAAAAACCGATTCGTGTTGCACTTGGGACTCTTGTCACCGAGTCAGCGCATAGAGTAGTTGTAGTCAAGAAATAACTAGATTTCGTGCGGCGGACCTAATCACCAGATATATGTGGTGTCTGCCCCGGCAAATGTTGCCGGGCCGGGAGTGGATTCCGATTGCCGCACGCTTAGCAGGAGCGGTCTCATGAACTGGACTGACGAGCGGGTAGAACTTCTCAGAAAACTGTGGTCCGAGGGTCTGAGCGCAAGCCAGATTGCTGCGCAGCTTGGTGGGGTCAGCCGCAATGCGGTCATCGGTAAGGTGCACCGGCTGAAACTGTCGGGCCGCGGTCGGTCGACCGCCACGCCGGCACGCCAGAAGAAGGCGGCGCAAGGATCGACCGTTCAGAAATCGGTGTCGCGCGCCGCAAGCGCCGTCCGCCATGTCACGACGTCGATCGGCGCCACGGCGTTGCAGACCCAGTTCGACGCCGAACCGGTGGCGCGCCACTATATCCGCCCGGTCGAGAATGTCGTGGTGCCGATCTCACGGCATCTGCAGCTCGTCGAGCTGACCGAGCGGACCTGCAAATGGCCGAACGGCGATCCGCTTTCGGAGGACTTCAATTTCTGCGGCAACGAAGCCGCCGAAACCGGCCCCTACTGCAAGTACCACGCCCGCGTGGCGTTCCAGCCGGCATCGGAGCGGCGGCGGAGTCGCTGAGCGAATAGCGAATAGCGAATAGCGAATAGCGAATAGCGAATAGCGAATAGCGAATAGCGAATAGCGAATAGGAACTGATTGAGCGTCCGCGAGGAGGCAATCCAGTTTTTCCCCTATTCGCCACTCCCTGTTCGCTATTCGCTTCTTTCACAGCCAGCCATTCTTGCGAAAGCGCCAGTAGAGAAACGAACAGATCAGCGCGATCGTGGCCAGCACCACCGGGTAGCCATATTCCATCTTCAGTTCCGGCATGTCGCTGAAATTCATGCCGTAAATGCCGGCGAATGCCGTCGGCACCGCCAGGATGGCGGCCCAGGAGGCAAGTTTCTTGGAGATCGCCGTCTCCTGGCTCTGGCCGACCAGAAGGCTGGCCTCGAAAGCAAACGCCAGCACCTCGCGCAGACTGTCGATCTTTTCCTGCACGGTGCGGATATGGTCGGTCACGTCACGAAACAGCGGATGCATGGCGGTGTGGATCTGCGGCAGGTCGGCACTGGTCAGCCGGCGACAAACCTCAACCAGCGGCAGTGCCGCATTGCGCAAGCGCAAAAGATCGCGGCGCAGCATATAGAGCCGCTCGATGTCGGGACCTGTCATCGGCTTCAAGAGGACCCTGTCCTCGATCACCTCGACCTCGTCCTCGATCTGCTCGAGCACGGGCATGTAATTGTCGACGATGAAATCGAGAATGGCGTAGAGGACGAAATCCTCGCCCTTGGCCAGCGAATGCGGGCAGCTTTCCCAATGCTGACGAACGGCGGCATAGGACGTGGACGGGCCATGCCTGACGCTGACGATGTAGCCGCTGCCGACGAACAAATGGGTCTCGCCGAAGGTGACCCGGCCGTCGATCAGCTGCGCGGTGCGGGCGACGATGAACAAGGCGTCGCCGTATTGCTCGATCTTCGGCCGCTGGTGCGGGTGCTCGGCATCCTCGATCGCCAGTTCATGCAGGTGGAACTGTGCCTGGACGCGAAGCAGCAGGTTGCGGTCGGGCTCAAGCAGGCCAATCCAGACGACATGACCGGTTTTTTTCGCCCATTCGCCGGCTTCCTCGATGGGAATGTCGGCAATGCGACGCCCAGCCGTGTAGACGCCGCAAGCGATAATGCCGGATGTCGGCGCAGGCGCCGGAGTCAGGTTCCGAACATTTTCCATCACAACCTCCCGAAGCCAATCCACGGACGAGGATACAGGAAAGCCCGGAAAGTCTAGCGCAATTCGGACGATGGTTCGAGAGCGCGACCGTTCAATTAACCGGAGGCGTTACGGAAAGGCTGATCTTGTCGGTCTTGTCGCCCTTCGGCCGCTCGGCCGGCATCTGCTCGCCGGTGACGATGTAGTAGATGGTCTCGGCGATGTTGGTGGCGTGATCGCCGATGCGCTCGATGTTCTTGGCGCAAAACAGCAGATGCGTGCATGGTGTGATGTTGCGTGGATCTTCCATCATGTAGGTCAGCAATTCGCGAAACAGCGACGTGTACATGGCGTCGATCTGGTCGTCGCGGTCGCGCACGAAGCCGATCTTGTCGACCGAGCGCGATGCGTAGACATCGAGCACTTCCTTGAGCTGGGTCAGCGCCAGGTTGGCCAAGGCCTCGAGGCCGCGGAACAGGCTGGTCGGCTGGCGTCCGTCTGTGACGGCGCCTACACGCTTGGCAACGTTCTTGCCGAGGTCGCCGACCCGTTCGAGGTCGGCGGAAATGCGGATGGCGCCGACGATCTCGCGCAGGTCCGTCGCCATCGGCTGGCGCTTGGCGATGATGATGATCGCCTTGTCGTCGATTTCGCGTTGTCCTTCATCGAGCACGGCATCGTCTCGGATGACCTTCTGGGCGAGGCCGGGGTCGGCATTGACGAGGGCGGCAACCGCCTGTTCGACCATACGCTCGGCATGGCCGCCCATCGCCGCGATGCGCTTCGACAGATATTTCAGCTCCTCGTCATAGGCGCTCATGATATGCACGGACTGCATGGCAAAATGCCTTCCCACGGGGTGTCTTGTTTTTGAGTCGTTTCCTCGAATCCCCGCTGATACGCTAGCCGGATGACAGAAAAAAGAAACGATCCAGTGCAAAACTAGGGCAGTATCAGTGCGTCGGCAAATGAACCGAGAAGGCAGCGCCCTTGCCGAATTCGGACTTGATCGAAAGCCGTGCATTGTGGCGGGTCAGGATATGCTTGACGATCGACAGACCGAGGCCGGTTCCCTTCTGGGTGCGGCTGGTCTCGACATCGACGCGATAGAAGCGCTCGGTGATGCGCGGAATGTGTTCCTCGGGAATGCCGGGGCCAAAGTCCCTGATGGTCACGTCGATGCCTGGCTCTGAGCCGGCATCGCCGCGCGCGATTGACACCACGACGCGGCCGCCCGACTGCCCGTATTTGCAGGCGTTTTCCAGGAGGTTCTCGAAAACCTGGAAGAGCTCGTCGCGATCCCCCGGCACGTCAAGCGGGCCGTCGTCGTAATCCCGTTCGACGATAACGCTGTTTTCCCTGGCCAGCGGTCCGAGCGAATCGATGACGCTATCGACCGTCTCACGCAGGTCGACCTCGGTTCCCGGCTTCAGATAGGGCTTCATCTCGAGCCGCGACAGCGACAACAAATCATCGATCAGGCGCGCCATGCGCCCGGTCTGGCTCTGCATGATCTGCAGGAACTGGTCGCGCGCCGCCGGGTCGTTGCGGGCCGGTCCGCGCAGCGTTTCGATAAAGCCGGAGATCGAGGCGAGCGGCGTGCGCAGTTCGTGGCTGGCATTGGCGATGAAATCGGCGCGCATGCGGTCGATCCTGCGCGCTTCGCTCTGGTCCTTGAACACCAGCACATAGAGATCGGTGCCGTGGCCGACCGAGGAGGCACTCACCCGGTAAGCCCGTTCGACCGGCAGCTTCTCCGTATAGTCGACGACGTCAGAGGCGACATCGCCCGACAACACGCCGTCCAGCAAAGCCTGCATTTCCGGCGCCCGGAATTTCAGCGACAGCGACAGACCGGGCGCAATCCCGCCGAAGGCGGCGAAAGCGGCGGCATTGGCGTGGACGATGGTGGCGGTCCGGTCGAAGATGATCAGCGGGTCGGCGACGGCGGCGGCAAGATATTCGCCGGAGAGCCGTTGCAGGCCGATTGCCTCGATTGCCGCGGCGCTCTCGGCCGATTGGCGCGTGCCGGTGACCGGTAGCATTGCCGCTGCAAGCAGCAGCGCCAGCGCCGCAAGGACGACAAAGCCGGATATCGCGGCCAAAGCATAGACGGCGAGAATCGCGACGACGCCGGCAATCAGCAGCCAGCGGCTGTTGCACAGTCGGATGGCCAGGCCTTGCGCCATGCCTCTCTGCTCTGCGTCCAGGTCAGCCATTCGCTCGCGCGCCCGCACCCTTGCCTCGCACCCGACCGGTGACGGGAACTTCCGCTGGACCGGTCTAACGCATGACCTAGAAAATCGGAATCGATTTTCTGAAAGGATCATGCGCAAAATCAAAAGTGCTGTAGTGGCTCCCAATAGCATGAGTCCGGAAGCAGAAAAGGGTTCGTCTCGATGAAAAAAGCCAAGGAAACTCCCGCCGCGCCGACTTCGGGCCCGCTGAAGATCAGGATCGACGGCAAGGAGCGGGAATTCGACATTGAAAATCCCGTACTTCCCGACTGGGTCGAAGACAAAAAGCTGACCGCCGGCGGTTACCCCTACGACAAGAAGATGAAAAGCGACGAGTATGACGAGACGCTCGAGAAATTGCAGATCGAGCTGGTCAAGGCGCAGGCGTGGCTGCAGTCGACCGGCAAAAGGGTGATGGCGCTGTTCGAGGGCCGCGACGCCGCCGGCAAGGGCGGCACGATCTTCGTGCTGCGCCAGTACCTCAACCCTCGTACCGCGCGCAACGTGGCGCTGACCAAGCCAACCCCGACCGAGCAGGGGCAGTGGTACTTCCAGCGCTATGTCGACCATTTTCCGACATCGGGTGAGTTCCTCACCTTCGATCGCTCCTGGTACAACCGCGCCGGCGTCGAGCCGGTGATGGGTTTTTGCACGCCGCAGCAGCACGAGCAGTTTCTCGACGAGACACCGCATTTCGAACGGATGATCGCCAATGACGGCATCCACTTCTTCAAATTCTGGCTGAACATCGGCCGGGAGACACAGCTCGAGCGCTTTCACGATCGCCGCTTCAGCCCGCTGAAAAGCTGGAAGTTTTCGCCGATCGACGTTGCCGGCATCACCAAGTGGGACGACTACACCAAGGTCCGCGACACCATGTTCGAGCGCACCCACAAGGAATTCGCGCCGTGGATCATCATACGGGCCAATGACAAGCGGCGCGCGCGGCTGGCGGTCATTCGGCGCATCCTCCTGTCGCTGCCCTATGACGGGCGCGATCTCGACATCATCGGCAAGGAAGACAGGAAGATCATTGGCGAAGGGCCGTCGTTTCTCGGAAAGCAAGACTGACGTCTTCTGCGCCGCGCAGCCAGAGGCCGCGCGGCGCTTTCGTCATCGAGGCCTTTCGGTCGACCGTTCAAGCCACCAGCCGGGCTATGCGCTGCAATCGCCGCAGCGTGGTGTCATCCTGCAGCGCCTGCTGGAAAAGCGAAATCTCCTGATCGATACGGTCGCACAGCGCGCTGGTGTTGCCTTTGAGTAGACCCCGCGTTTGCAGCAAGGCCGCGACCGGCTTCTTGACAAGCTGCCTCGCCCGGCCGAGTGCCGCGTCCTCGACGCTGCCGCCCGGCACGATCTCGGCGACGAGGCCGAGCGCCCTGGCATCCTCGGCGCGAAGCGTGTCGCCGAGGCAGAAGAAGCGGAAAGCACCGGCATAGCCGAGTTTCTGCGGCGCCAGGATGCTGGTCGCGGCATCCGGGACCAGGCCAAAATCGACGAACGGCACCCGGAACGTGCTTTGATCGGACGCGATCACCATGTCGCAATGGAACAGGATCGTGCAGCCGACGCCGACGGCATCGCCATCGACGCAGGCTAGGATGGGCTTGGGAAACGTCGCCAGCGTGCGAAACAGATCGGTGACGGCGGCGATCAGTTTCTGGTGCTTGGTGGCGTCAAGGAATTCGGAGAAATCGCCGCCGAGACAGAAGCAGCCTGACAGGCCGCGCAGCACGACGACGCGCACCTCCTCATCGTCGGCGGCTTCATGGAAGGTCTTTGCCAGGCTTTCATAGGCTCCTCTGTCCAGCACCGGCCGGCCGTCATTCGACGATACGGTGACCATTAGCGTGTGGTTGCGGAGTTCTGGTTGCGGATGGGGGCTCATGACTGTCTCCGATTTCACGACGCACGCCTTTGGCCGAGCATGTCGGGGTATCCCCTGGTCAGCACGGGAGCAAAATGATTGCGGCGCGAACGCACCACATCGAGCGTGTGCTCGTTGAAGGTAAGCAAGGTGGCTACGACCTGCTGGTTGCCATAGGTGCGCTGATAGCCCAGCGGGGTCGCCAGGAAATGCAGCTGCAATGCGCGCAGCACCCACATCGGCTCGAACTCGATGATCACCTGGTTGACGTTGCGCTTCAGTCCCCACTCGACGAAGCCAGCGATCAGCTCGGTGCCGACGGTTGACACGCCGCGACGGCCATCGCGGTAACCTGGAGCGACTGCATAGCGGGTCAACTCATAGATGTTGGGTCCGGAGGGCGGCGTTCCTTCAAAGAGGTCGGTCAGCACCTCGGTCAGCAGATGTCCCCGCGTCGTCGGCAAAAGCCGCTGGTAGCCTGCGACTTCACTGCCCCTGATGACGATTTGATGGACGGCCTCGTCATGATCGAACTGATCGCATTCGAGCCCGTCGGGGCGCCTGAGGTCCTCCCATCCCATCTCCTCGACGAATATCTTGTAGCGCAAGCGATGGACCGCCTCCCAAAGGTCCGGGCGTTCCATCAATTCTTGGGTTGTGAGAGAAAAAAGCATTCCGTCATCTCCTGGTTTCAGAGGAAGATACGGCCGTGCTTCGATGAGAAAATTGCGTGATCGCGTAGGCTAGAATTGCTAGGCCGGCACGGCCGACCTAACTAATGTAGCCCCGCCTTATCGCTTCCGCGACCGCCTGAACCCGGTTGACGGCACCAAGTTTGCTTTTGGCGTTAAGAAGATGTTTCTCCGAGGTGTGTTCGGAGATGCCGAGGATTTGCGAAATCTCCCACTCGGACTTACCGACGGCGGCCCATTGCAGGCATTCGCGTTCGCGCGGCGTCAGTACGATGTGATCGATGGTGTTGCTCGCCATCGTATGGAGCTGCATGGCGCGGCCGACCGCATAGGTCGACACCAGCGACACCATGCCGAACTCGGCCGCCGACAATTCGACTGCCTCGCCGCCCAGCGACACCATGACGATCTGGCCGTCGAGCGTGATCAGCGGGAAGGCCAGTCCGTCGCGCAGCTTGAACGCGCCGGCATCGCCCATCACTTCGCCGCTGCTTTTGTCGATGCGGGCGCCCTGTGAGGCTTCGCGCCACTGGAACGGCGCCTGCAGCTGTTTCATGTGGCTGACGACCGGGTCGTGATCGACATAGTTGCGCGCTACATAGCGCTCCAGCCATTCAACAGGCCAGTCGCAGAGAAGCACATGCTGCTTTTGCTGGCCGCTTGGCGTGCCCGGCTGCGGCACGGTTCCCGCCATCAGCGCGGTGAGCCCGAAATCCGACGTTACACCCAGCAACGTTTCGCAGACTGCCGCCGCCGTTCCGGCGTGCTGCAGTTGGTCTATGAATTCCAGCGTGCGATCGAACTGACCCATCGCAACATCAACCCTATGTTGCCTCATGCATTGCGACCAATGATGCGTGCTTCGTTTGCACTTCACCACCGACCACGGATTGCAAACCGCATGTTTCCGGTCGTGGTTCTCAACCCTGGTCCCCCAACCAAGGCAGCCACTGCTATTTGCAAACTCCCTAAAGCATATCCTGAAATCGACGCGTTGAAATCAAAAAGCATTGTACCTTTGTCATTTTCGTACCAAAACCTGCCAACACGACTGCGGCGGAGTCTTATCGTGGCGTTCCAGTGGAGGTTTTTGGCTCTTGCGTCGCTGCTGATCGGAGCGCTGTCGGTCGCCGGTGCCGCGCCCGCCGCCGAGCCGCAGGTGCCGCAGGTGCCGGTGCTGTGGGATGCCAAGGAGCGGCTGCCAAAACCGGACCTCTCGGCACTGCCCCGGCTGCGCTTCCTGACGACCACGGATTTTCCGCCCTTCAATTTCCTCGACGGCTCGGGAAAACTGTCCGGTTTCCATATCGATCTGGCACGCGCCATCTGCGCCGAGCTTGGTATTGTCGACAAATGCCAGATCCAGGCCCTGCCCTGGGCAGAGCTCGAAGGCGCGCTGCAGAAAGGTGAGGGCGAAGCGATCATCGCCGGCATCGCCGCAACGCCCGAATCGCGCTCGACCTATGCCTTCTCGCGCTCCTACCTGCAGTTCCCGGCCCGCTTCGTCACGCAGAAGAGCAAGGATCTGACCGAACCGGTCTTCGACAAATTGCGCGGCAAGCGTGTCGGCGTGCTCGCCGGCTCGGCGCATGAGCGCATGTTGCGCGACTATTTCAACACCGTTCAGATCGTCCCTTTCGACAGGCCGGAAGATCTCTATGCCGATCTCAAGGCCGGCAAGCTCGACGCCGCCTTCGGCGACGGCATGCGGCTGGCCTTCTGGCTGGGCGGCTCGGATGCGGCCGGCTGCTGCCGCTTTGCCGGCGGTCCCTATCTGGCGCCCGAATATCTGGGTTCGGGCATGGCCATCGCCACCAGGGCGGACGACCCCGCACTGGCCGCCGCGTTCGACTACGCGCTGCAGGAGATCTCGATGAAGGGCACGTTCGCCGAATTCTACCTGCGCTATTTCCCGGTCAGCTTTTTCTAGCCAACCGAAAGGCAGCGCCCTAGGTCAGGGTGCGCAGCCTCGCCTTGGCGGCACGACCGATAGCGGCGACCGTCAGCGTGTCGAGATCGAGCTGGCGGCGGATGAGCTGCAGCACTCGGACTTCTTCCATGCGCATTTCGAGATCGACGGCGGCCACTTCGAAGGCGGCGGCATAGGCGGTGTCGCGCAAGCGCTCCGGCAGGGCCTGGGCAACCCGCGCAAGAACGCCTTCCAGCCCGTCCTTTTCATTAAGCATCTTCTGGCAGGCCTGGGCGACGCTGACCAGCCGGTCGCGATTGAAGTCCTCGAACACCGGCCACGAGCGGACGACGTCGCCGATCCGGGCCAACTCGACATCGGTCATGTCGCGGTCGGAAGCCGAGGTGATGACCATCAGGTAGATCAGCGCTTCATGCGGCGTCGGCAACGGCATTCTGTACTCCTTGAATGGCTCCGAAGGTAGGAAAGCGGTATCTGCACCGCAAGGAAAAAGCGCTGCACGCGTTGACGCTCCGGCCACGCACGCCTAGAGACCGGTTGAAAACCCCTGTTCCGGGCAACACCGGCGATTTATTTGGAAAACTGTGACATGGCGGGATCAAACACCATCGATCTCAATCCCGAGCTGCTGGCGGCCGCGACCGAGAGCAAGGCATGGCCGTTCGAGGAAGCCAAGAAGATCATCGAACGCTACAAAGGCACCGACTTTCCTGAAACAATCCTGTTCGAGACCGGCTACGGACCGTCGGGCCTGCCGCATATCGGCACGTTCGGCGAGGTGGCGCGCACAACGATGGTGCGGCACGCCTTCCGCGTCCTGACGCAGGACAAGGTTGCGACCAAGCTGCTGTGCTTTTCCGACGACATGGACGGCATGCGCAAGATCCCCGACAACGTGCCGGATCGTGCAGCGCTGGAACCACATTTGCACAAGCCGCTGTCGTCGGTGCCCAATCCTTTCGGCGACGATTATCCGAGCTTTGCCGATCACAACAACGCGATGCTTTGCCGCTTCCTGGACACGTTCGGCTTCGACTACGAGTTCGCCAGCGCGACGCAATATTACAAGTCGGGCCGCTTCGACGCGATGCTGCTGCGCGCCGCCGAACGCTATGACCAGATCATGGCGGTGATGCTGCCGACGCTCGGCTCCGAGCGGCAGGCCACCTACAGTCCGTTCCTGCCGATTTCGCCGAAGAGCGGCCGCGTGCTTTACGTGCCGATGAAGCATGTCGACGCCAAGGCCGGTACCATCACCTTCGACGATGAAAGCACCGAGACCACGCTTTCGATCACCGGCGGCAGGGTGAAGTTGCAGTGGAAGCCGGATTTCGGCATGCGCTGGGCAGCGCTCGGCGTCGATTTCGAAATGTTCGGCAAGGACCACCAGACCAATGCGGTGGTCTATGACCGCATCTGCAACATCCTGGGCGGGCGCGCGCCGGAGCATTTCGTCTATGAACTGTTCCTCGACGAAAACGGCCAGAAGATCTCGAAGTCGAAGGGCAACGGGCTCACCATCGACGAGTGGCTGACCTATGCGCCGACCGAGAGCCTCGGGCTATATATGTACCAGCGGCCGCGGCAGGCCAAGAAGCTGTATTTCGATGTCATCCCGAGAGCAGTGGACGAGTATTACACCTTCCTCGGCGCTTACCCGCGGCAGGACTGGAAGGAGCGGCTGGGCAACCCGGTCTGGCATATGCATGACGGCAACCCGCCGGCCATCGACATGCCGGTGCCGTTCTCGCTGCTGCTCAACCTGGTCAGCGCTTCCAACGCGCAGAACAAGGATGTGCTGTGGGGCTTCATTTCGCGTCATACCGCGGGGGTGACGCCAAAGACGCATCCCGAGCTCGACCAGCTGGTCGGCCATGCGATCCGCTATTTCGACGATTTCGTGAAGCCGTCGAAAACCTTCCGCCCGGCCGACGAGGTCGAGCGCGAGGCGCTGGCAGCCCTCGACACGGCGCTTGGCGCGCTGCCGGCGGACGCCAACGGCGAAGCGATCCAGAACGCTTCGCTCAATGTCGCACGCAGGATCGAACGCTATCAGGATCATTCCAAGCAGAGCCCGGAAGGTGGCCCCGGTGTGTCGGGCGCCTTCTTCCAGATGATCTACCAGGTGCTGATCGGCCAGGAGCGCGGCCCGCGCTTCGGCTCGTTCGCCGCGCTCTATGGCATTGCCGAGACGCGGGCGCTCATTGAGCGGGCGCTGGCTGGTCAGCTGGCTTGAGCACGCCGTCGACCTCTTCCAGGATCGAGCTCGGCGCCTGAGGCGCCGGGCTGGGTGCGGCCGGCATCGCCGGCATGCCGGAAAGGTTCGGCGCCGATCCGAAAATGCCCTTCCTGGCCGTGCGCGCCTTGTCGCCGGCCTCGACATAGGGCCCACCCTTGGCGGCGCGGGCCCAGCCGTTTTCGACCAGCCATTGACCGACATCCTGCTTACCGATCCGGCATTCGGCGGCGATCAGGTCGCGACCACCCTCCGGCGGCACGGTGCAGACCACCGCGCGGCCACGCAAGAAGGCGCGGAACGCCGTTCGCGCGCGGATACCGCACGGCCAGGATTTGCCGTCATCGCTGCAGGTCTCGTCCTGCCTGACGATGTCGATGCCCGACACCGCGACCGAATAGCCTTTGGCCTCGATCAGGCCGGCGGCCTGCGCGACCGGCTGGAACAGCTTTGTCCCGTTCCAGTCGTCGGGCATTTTCGGCTTGGGCGGCACGGCCAGCGCCAGCTTGCTCAACGGCTCGCGCGGCTCGACGCGCTCAAGCCCTTCGGCGGGCAGTTCCGGTGGTACGATAATTTCAGGATCGATCGCCCTCGAATGTGGCGCCGGCTTTGGCGGCTGCGGAGCGGTTATGGCGGATGTCGCCGGTTCTGCGGGCACCGTCTCGGTGCCCTCCTGCGAGATCGTGTCGGCGCCCGGATCGACCTGATCCACCGTTACTACGCCTTCAGTTCCCTTCAGCGTGCGACCGCCGGCGACGACCATGGCGGCCATCGCCGGCACCATCAGAACCGCCAGGACAAGATGAGGGAGCCGCACCAGCCGGGCCTACTGGCTTGCCCAGACAATCCGCGCCACCCATTCGACATCGCGCATGGGAATGTCGCGGTCCGGATGATCGGGATTGAGCGAGACCAGTGCAATCGACTTGACGGTCTGGCGCTCGAGCACCTTGGCCATCACTTCGCCGGCGGTTGTCTTGACGACGACGCGATCGCCCTTGCGGGCGATTGCGCCAGGCTCGACGATGAGGACGTCGCCATTGCGGTAGAGCGGCAGCATGGAATCACCTTGCACCTGCAGCGCATAGGAGTTCTCGGTCGATTGCGCCGGCAGTTCAACCAGATCCCAGCCCTGCCCGGCCGGGAAGCCGGCATCGTCGAAGAAGCCGCCGGCGCCGGCTTGGGCAAAGCCGAGCAACGGCACGGAGCGCCTGAGGGCGACCGATGCGGATCCGGTCCTGCCCTCGATCAGGCCGATGAATTCGTCGAGCGTAGCCCCTGTCGCCTCGATGATCTTGGCCAGCGATTCGGTCGACGGCCAACGCGGCCGGCCATCCGACGACAGACGTTTCGACTTGTTGAAAGCCGTCGAATCGAGCCCCGCGCGCCGGGCCAGCCCCGAAGCCGACAGCGAATAGCGCTCGGCGAGAGCATCGATGGCAGCCCAGACACGGTCATGCGAGAGCAATCTCGCTCTCCTCGAAACAGGAAAAAATGCCTCTTCCTGTCTAACGCGCAACCGCCGCCATGTCCACCGGGCGCAGCCGGCGGATCGCCGACAAAACTGTGTGCCGCCGCGACAACGCCGCGCGGTTCAGTGATCGGACACCAATGATCGCCGATGAACCTATCCGGCCATCGCCGCCATCGCCCTCGGCAAGCCCTTCCTGAGTTCCTCGGCGTTCATCACCGGGATCATCTCGACGCTGGCATTGAAGGCGAAGAAGAACCGCTCGGCGACATAGGGCATATCCGAACTGTCCTTTACCTCCACGACGAGATAGGCCGTCCGCCGGCCGCCGTCGGCGGTGAAATAGGCGGCCTCCGGGCCGAGGTCGGACAAGGTGTGCTCGATGAACTTGGCCATGCTGCCGTTCTTGATCGCCTTGTTGCCTTCCTCGGCCGGGATGGAAACTCTCAGCATCATACGCATGACGATTACGTCCTTCTGCCAACTTTAGGTTAGCAAAAGCTAATTTATCACCGACGGACCGCATGGGAAAGCTGAAGCGCGCCGGCCACGGCTACGTGCCGTGGCCATCATGCGCAAATCAAAGGGCGACAAGCGTCCTTTGCGCCTCCGAAAGACGCGCGCAGCGCTGCCGTCGCACCCAGACATAGATCGACCAGCGTCAGGCCGCCTGCTTCACGTCACCCTTGGCGTAGGGATCGAAGCGTTCGTAGAAGGTCTCGCCCTTTTCGGCCATGTCGAGCAGCAGCTTTGGCGCCTTGAATTCGGCGCCGTATTTCTTCTGCAGCTTCTTGGCGATCTTGACGAATGCTTTGGCGCCGATACCGTCGATATAGGACAGCGCGCCGCCGGTGTAAGGCGCGAAGCCGAAGGCCAGGATCGAGCCGACATCGGCCTCGCGTGGGTCGGTGACGATGCCCTCTTCCATCACCCGGGCCGCTTCCAGCGCGATGGTGACCAGCAGCCGCTGCTGCAGCTCTTCATAATCGACCTTCTCCGCCGCAAGCTGAGGGAAGAGATCCTTGAGGCCCGGCCACAGCTTCTTCTTGGCCGGCTTGGCGGGATAGTCGTAAAAACCCTTGCCGTTCTTACGGCCGAAGCGGCCATGATCGTCGACCATGGTGTTGATCAGCGCCATTTGCTTCTGGTCGACGGCGGTGTCGCCGAGATCGCGCATGGTCTGCTTCATGATTTTCTGCGCGAGGTCGATGGCCGTCTCGTCGGTCAGAGCCAGCGGGCCGACCGGCATGCCGGCGGCCTTTGCCGCATTCTCGATCATTGGCGCGGGCACGCCCTCGATCAGCATCTTGTAGGCTTCCGACATGTAACGCAGCACGCAGCGATTGACGTAGAAGCCGCGGGTGTCGTTGACGACGATCGGCGTCTTCTTGATGGCGCGGACGAAATCGATGGCTGTCGCGAGCGCCTTGTCGCCGGTCTTCTTGCCCAAAATGATCTCGACCAGCATCATCCTGTCGACCGGCGAGAAGAAATGGATGCCGATGAAGTTCTTCGGCCGCGCCGAGTTCTTGGCCAGCGAGGAGATCGGGATGGTCGAGGTGTTGGAGGCGAAGATGGCCGAGGCTTTAAGCACAGCTTCCGCCTGCTCGGTGGCGCTCTTCTTGACGGCGGAATCCTCGAACACCGCTTCGACCACCAGGTCGCAACCGGCAAGGTCGGCATAGTCGGCCGTCGGCGTGATCAGCGACAGAAGTTTGTCCTTCTCCTCCGGCTTGGCGCGGCCCTTCTTCACCTGATCCGTGACCAGGCTGTCGGAATGCGCCTTACCCTTGGCGGCCGACTCCATGTCGCGGTCGAGCAGAACCACCGGAATGCCGGCCTTGGCGGTGACATAGGCGATGCCGGCGCCCATGAAGCCGGCGCCGAGAATGCCGATCTTCTTGAACTTGGTTTCCGGCACGCCGGCCGGGCGACGCGCGCCCTTGTTCAGTTCCTGCAGCGATACGAACAGCGATCGGATCATCGCCGCCGCTTCCTGGGTCTGCATGATCTCGGTGAAATAGCGCTGCTCGATGCGCAGGGCCGTGTCGAACGGCACCAGCAGGCCTTCATAGACGCATTTCAGGATCGCGGCGGCAGCTGGATAATTGCCATAGGTCTCGCGGCGCAGGATCGCGATGGCCGGCGGCCATAGATTGAAGCCGGCTGGCGAATAGATCTGGCCTCCGGGCAGCTTAAAACCCTTCTCGTCCCACGGCGCCACCGGCTTCAGGCCGTTCCTGATCATCGCCTTCGCGGTTTCGACCAGCTTGGCCGGTTCGGCGATCTCATGGATCAGGCCCATCGACTTGGCCTTCTGCGGCGACAACGCCTGGCCGGACGTCAGCATCTGCAGCGCCTGCTGCTGATCGGTCAACCGCGGTACGCGCTGGGTGCCGCCGGCGCCCGGGAAGATGCCTATCTTCACTTCGGGAAGCGCCATCCTGACCTTGTCGCTATCGGCCGCGACACGGCCGTGGCAAGCGAGCGACAGTTCGAAGGCGCCGCCCATGCAGGTGCCATTGATCGCCGACACCCAGGGCTTGCCTGACGTTTCCAGCTTGCGGAACAGGCCGGTCATAGTGCCTGCATTGTCGAACAGCGCCTTGGTGGCCTTTTCGACATCCTTGTCCTTGTCAGTGGCGAAGTTGGTCAGCATCTTCTGCAGCATGGTGATGTCGGCGCCGCCGGAGAAGCTGTCCTTGCCAGAGGTGATCACCGCCCCCTTGATGGTGGCATCGCCCGCCACCGTGTCGACGATGGCGTTCAGTTCCAGCATCGCCTCTTCGGTGAAGACATTCATCGAGCGGCCCGGCATGTCCCAGGTGACCAGCGCAATGCCGTTGGCGTCGATGTCGAGGGTGAAATTGGTGTAGCTCATGATTTCTCTCCCCTATCAGACGCGTTCGATGATCGTTGCGGTGCCCATGCCGGCACCGATGCACAGCGTTATCAGTGCGGTGTTGAGATCGCGGCGCTCGAGTTCGTCCAGCACCGTGCCGAAGATCATCGCGCCGGTCGCGCCGAGCGGATGGCCCATGGCGATGGCGCCGCCATTGACGTTGATCTTGTCGTGCTCGATGTCGAAGGCCTGCATGTAGCGCAGCACGACCGAGGCGAAGGCCTCGTTGAGCTCGAACAGGTCGATATCCGACAGCTTCATCTTGGCACGCTTCAACAGCTTCTCGGTGACGTCGACCGGGCCGGTCAGCATCAGCACCGGTTCGGAGCCGATGTTGGCGAAGGTACGGATGCGAGCACGCGGCTTCAGCCCCATCGCCTTGCCGGCCTTCTTCGAGCCGAGCAGCACGGCGGCAGCGCCATCGACGATGCCGGACGAATTGCCGGCATGGTGGACGTGGTTGACCTCTTCCACCTCCGGATGCTTCTGCACCGCGACGGCATCGAACCCCCCCATTTCGCCAGGCATGACGAAGGAAGGGTTGAGCGAGGCCAGCGACTGCATGTCGGTCGACGGGCGCATATGCTCGTCATGGTCGAGGATGGTCAGGCCGTTCTGGTCCTTGATCGGGATGACGGACTTCTTGAAACGGCCATCGGCCCAGGACTTTGCCGCGCGCTTCTGGCTCTCGACCGCATAGGCGTCGACGTCGTCGCGGGAGAAACCGTATTTGGTGGCGATCAGGTCGGCCGAGATGCCTTGCGGCACGAACCAGCCGGGCAGGCCAACCGAAGGATCCATGAACCAGGCGCCGCCGGAGGCGCCCATGCCGACGCGCGACATCGATTCGACGCCGCCGGCGATGACGATGTCGTCCGCGCCCTGTGCGATCTTGGCAGCGCCGAGATTGATGGCGTCAAGGCCCGACGCGCAGAAGCGCGAGATCTGCATGCCAGGCGCCTTGGTGTCATAGCCGGCCTCGAAGGCGGCGGCGCGCGGAATGACCGAGCCCGCCTCGCCTACCGGATCGACGCAGCCGAAGATGATGTCGTCGACATTGCCGGTGTCGAGCCCGTTGCGATCGCGCAAGGCTTCGAGCGTCCTGGCGGCAAGCCGCACCGCCGGCACCTCGTGCAGCGATCCGTCCTTCTTGCCCTTGCCGCGCGGCGTGCGCACAGCGTCATAGACATAAGCTTCGGCCATCTTTTGCTCCTTGGGTTTATCGAACGGCTTTAGACTGATGCATGTCGATCTCCCAAAACCGGGAAAACTTTTGGGCGACATGCATTAGAGCGAGCGTCCGATCAGCAATTTCATGATCTCGTTGGTGCCGCCGTAGATGCGCTGGACGCGAGCGTCGCGGAACATGCGGGCGATCGGGTATTCATTCATGTAGCCATAGCCGCCATGCAATTGAAGGCATTCGTCGACGACTTTTCCCTGCAGGTCGCTGAGCCAGTATTTGGCCATCGACGCCGTCACCGGGTCGAGGCCACCGGTGATGTGGCGGGTCACACAATCATTGTAGAAGACACGGCCGATGGTCGCTTCGGTCTTCAACTCGGCCAGCTTGAACTGGGTGTTCTGGAAATCGATGACCGCCTTGCCGAACGCCTTGCGGTCCTTGACGTAGTCGATGGTCAGCGCCAGGGCGCGCTCGATCATGGCAATGGCGCCGGTGCCGATCTGCAGCCGCTCCTGCGGCAATTGCTGCATCAGCTGGACAAAGCCCTGCCCTTCCTCATGGCCGAGCAGGTTGGAAGTCGGCACGCGCATATCGTTGAAGAACAGCTCCGAGGTGTCGTTGGCCTTCAACCCGATCTTGTCGAGGTTGCGGCCGCGCTGGAAGCCTTCGACCTCATCGGTCTCGACGACGATCAGCGAGGTGCCCTTGGCGCCCTTCTCCGGATCGGTCTTGGTGACGACGATGACGAAGTTGGCAAGCTGGCCATTGGTGATGAAGGTCTTGGAGCCGTTGATCTTGTACTGGTTGCCATCCTTCTCGGCGCGCGTCTTGACGCCCTGCAGGTCGGAGCCGGCACCCGGCTCGGTCATGGCTATGGCGCCGATCAGCTCGCCGGTCGCCAGCTTCGGCAGCCACTTCTTCTTCTGCTCTTCAGAGCCGTAGTGGAGGATGTAGGGCGCCACGATCGAGTTGTGCAGGCCGATGCCGAAACCATCGACACCGACATGGCCAATGGCCTCGATGATGGCGCTCTCATGCGCGAAGGTGCCGCCGGAGCCGCCATATTCCTCCGGCATCGAGGCGCAGAGCAGACCGGCAGCGCCGGCCTTCAACCAGCTCTCGCGATCGACCATCTCGTTCTTCTCGAATTCGTCGTAGCGCGGCGCGATTTCCTCCGACATGAAGCGGTGCGCCATGTCGTAGAGCATGCCGACCTCGTCCGCCGCCCAGGCGGGCGTCGGCAAAGAGAGCACTTCAGCGGGATTTGTCGCCACGATTTCCTCCGCGTATCGACAGACAGGGCCGGTGGTGCCGGCGTTCGAGCTTAGAACGCTTCCGCCGGCAGAGCCATCAGCGTGTCGGCACCGCTGGAAATCCGGGCGAGATGAGCGCCGGTTTCCGGCATGATCCGCTCCATGAAGAAGCGCGCCGTCACAACCTTGTTGTCGTAGAAGGACTGCGAACCGTTGGCCCCCGTCTTGCCAAGCGCAGCCTTGGCCATCTGCGCCCACATGTAGCCCAGCGCCACAAGGCCGAAGAGATGCATGAAATCGGTGGAGGCAGCGCCAGCATTGTCGGGCTTGGCCATGCCGTTCTGCAGCAGCCACATGGTGGCGGTCTGAAGGTCGTTGAGGCCCTTCTTCAGCGCCTTGGTGAAAGGCGCCATCTTCTCGTCGGAACGGTTTTCCTCGCAGAATTCGCCGACCTCCTTGAAGAAGGCCTGCACGGCGCGGCCGCCATTCAAGCCGAGCTTGCGGCCGACAAGGTCGAGCGCCTGGATGCCGTTGGCGCCTTCATAGATCATGGCGATGCGGGCATCGCGCACGAACTGGCTCATGCCGTGCTCTTCGATGTAGCCGTGACCGCCGAACACCTGCTGCGCCATCACGGCGTGGTCGAACCCCTTGTCGGTGAGCACGCCCTTGACCACCGGCGTCATCAAGCCGGTGTAGTCGTCGGCGGCCTGGCGATCCTTGTCGTCGCCAGAGCGGTGGGCGATGTCGGACTTGATCGCCGTCCACAGCGCCAGCGCGCGGCCGGCCTCGTTGAAGGCCTTCATGGTCATCAGGCTGCGGCGGATGTCGGGATGAACGATGATCGGGTCGGCCTTCTTGTCCGGCGCCTTCGGCCCCGACAGCGAGCGGCCCTGCAAGCGGTCCTTGGCGTAAGCGGCGGCGTTCTGGTAGGCGATCTCCGACAGCGACAGCCCTTGCAGGCCAACGCCGAGGCGCGCCTCGTTCATCATCGTGAACATCGCCTTCAAGCCGCCATTGGCCTCGCCGAGCAGCGTGCCTTCGGCCTCGTCATAGTTCATGACGCAGGTCGAATTGCCGTGGATGCCCATCTTCTCCTCGATCGAGCCGCACGAGACGGTGTTCCTGTTGCCCGGATTGCCCGATGCGTCGAGCATGAGCTTCGGCACGATGAACAGCGAGATACCCTTGACGCCTTCCGGCGCGCCCTCGATGCGGGCCAGCACCAGATGGACGATGTTGTCCGACATGTCGTGCTCGCCGGCCGAGATGAATATCTTCTGGCCTGAAATCTTGTAGGTGCCATCGCCATTCGGCACCGCCTTGGTGCGCAGCAGGCCAAGATCGGTACCGCAATGCGGCTCGGTCAGGTTCATGGTGCCGGTCCAGGCACCCTCAACCATCTTCGGCAGCCATTTGGATTTCTGCTCGTCGGTGCCGTGGGTGATGATCGCCGCGATCGCGCCCTGCGTCAGGCCCGGATACATCATCAGCGACATGTTGGCCGACACCATATATTCGGCAACGGCGGTGTGCACCGCGTAGGGCAGCCCCTGGCCGCCGAACTCGACGGGTGCGGCCAGTCCCATCCAGCCGCCCTCGCGATACTGGTCGAAGGCCTCCTTGAAACCTTTCGGCGTTGTCACCGAACCGTCGTCATGGCGGACACAGCCTTCGATGTCGCCGACACGGTTCAGCGGATGCATGACGTTTTCGGCAAGCTTGGCGCCTTCGGCGAGAATAGCCTCCAGTACATCGGGCGTGGCGTCGGCAAATCCGGGAAGGTTCGAATAGCGCTGATAGCCCAGCACCTCGTTGAGCACGAACAGCGTATCCTGGACCGGAGCCCTGTATGTCGGCATGCTTTTCCTCCACCCCTGCAGACCTGTCCGAATGCCCCCGAAGTCTACCAAGGGTGGCATGCGGACCCATGTTGCGAGCGGGATATCAAAAATTGACGTTTGCGTAAACGTCAATTTTTTCGATGCGACAAGATTTCCCGCCCACCGCGCGGTGAACGTAGCGGCGAGCCGTTGCACAAGCTAGCGGCGAGAGGCTGCATTGGGCCGCGGCCAAGACGACGAAAAGCCGCGCGGCAGGGCCACGCGGCTTTGATAGTCAGACAGTCAGCGGATGAGTTAGCCCGCGACGCTCGCCTGCGGCGCCGAACGCTCGGCCAGCATCTGGCGCACCGCCGACATCGAGCCGCTCAGCTCGTTGATGGCGTCATCGATCAGCGCCCGCTGCTTCTGCAGCCGGGCAAGCTGCTTTTCCGACTTGTCCAGCGCCAGCCGCAGTTGCTTGGTGTTGGAGCCGGTCGGATCGTAGAGGTCCATCATCTGCTTGACGTCGCGCAGCGAGAACCCAACCTTGCGGCCAAGCAGGATCAGCTTCAGCCGGGCCTTGTCGCGGCGCGTGTAGAGACGGGTCGAACCGTCGCGCTGCGGGTTGAGCAGGCCCTTGTCTTCATAGAAACGCAGCGTGCGCAGCGTCACTCCATATTTCTTGGCCATCTCACCGATGCGGACAAGGTCCTCGCCGGTTTCGACAGACATATTGTTGGTATTGGCCGCGGTCTCGCCGGCCGAGATAAGCTTCATGGTCACTGGCTTTCCCCGTCTGGTGGCGTCGCGGTCCTGGACCGTGCGTCGCCTGACTGGAAGCGGGGGCTTGCTTCCGGTCGTGGTTTCAACAAACAAATCGCAAAAGCACGCTCAGGGCGCCTTTTACGTTTACGTCAATTCTATACCGATAGCCGCCTCATGACGCAAGGGCGTTCTGCGCTGCGAGCGTTATGCCGCACCGTGCTGCCGGCATCCGACATCCTTGCAACTTCTTAAGTTTGGTTAACGCGTTGTTTACCACGTTGGGCGAAATGTGGGCGCGTCGGCTACCCGTGGTTATCCTGTATCGAATTTTTCACGGTTTTTCGGAGCGCGGGTGAGAGCCCGGGAAGCTCGTCTTCCACCGCGGCATAGCCGCTGTCGCCTCGTTCCGACAGGGACTTGGGGGAACTGGCCGCGAGCCAGCCAATCTGAAAGACGGACGCACCGATGAACAGCAAGCGGTCCTACCTCGATACACTCAACGCCGGCAGGCAGCGCAGGCCGCAGACCACGCTCGAGCAGTTGAACCGTTCCCTCGAAACGCTGGAGCAGCGGTTGGAGCGTACGCACGAAGACCCGCTGGCACGTCCCGAGCCCCGCCAATACGGGGCCGATGCGCGCTATCCCGCCGCCCAACCGTCTGCCCAGCAGCGCTGGTACGAGGATCCGCAGCCGGCGCCGCGCCCGACGAGCCCGGCGCAGCCCGCCGCCGCCTTCGGGCAGAATTACCAGGCCATCGCCCGCGACATCGATCGCGTGCGTGGCCAGGAGGACGGCGTTGCCATGGTCGGCAAGATCGCCGGCGAGTTGCGCGGCATGCGCGAGGAACTGCGCCACCAGATGACGGCTGGGCTGCAGCGGGAATTCGAAGCGCTGCGCAAGGACATCGAGCGGGCTTTCCAGTCGGGCGCCAGGCCGGGCGCCTCGGCCAAGGGCAGCGCCGAACTCGGCCTTGAATTCGAACGACTCTCCGGCGCCATCCAGACACTGGCCGAGAAGAGCGACGACAGAAGCGTCAACATGCTGCGGCTCGAACTCGAACAGGTCAAGGCCGCGCTCGACACGCTGGCGCGCGAGGAGAGCGTGCAGAAAGTCGACCGCCGCTGGGACGATTTCGATCGCCGCTGGACCGCCTTCGAGGATCGCGTCGACGCCGACCAGCGCAAGCGCTCCGACGACCCCGGCCTATCAATGCTGACCGACCGGCTGGAGCAGATCAGCAACGCCGTCAACAACCTGCCGGAATCGCTGTCGCTGCGCTCGCTCGAGGAAAAGGTCCGCACGCTTGCCGGCGCCGTCGATCATTTCGCCAGCCAGCAGGACAATCGTGGCAGCGACACGCTTGGCATGATCGACGAGCGGCTGGACGAGATCTCCCGCGCCATCGTCGCCTCGACGGTTGCCGCGCAAGCCAATACATTCGACCACGAGGCATTCGAGCGCATCGAGAAGCGGATCGACTCGCTTGCCCAACAGATCGAGGAAGTGGCGCAGGATCGCCCAGGCAACGCGGTCATGGACCGGCTGAGCACGCTGTCGAGCCGTGTCGACGAGCTCGCCGGTCGCGCCAACCTGCCCGAGCAGGCGATGGAGCGCCTGGCCAAGCAGATCGCGCTCATCGCCGACAAGATCGACCAGGCGCCTGCGATGCCCGACGCCGACTATATCTTCCATGGCCTGGAGCAACGCTTTGACGTGCTGTCTGGCATGATGGAACGTCGCCAGGGTGACGCCATCGAACAGGGCAACATGCTGTTTCGAGATCTCGAACGGCGGCTGGACGAGGTTGCCGACAGGCTGGACCAGCGCATGCCGCACGTCGACAGCGCCGGCATCATGGAAGCCATCGACGCCCGCTTCACCGCGCTGGCCAAGCGCTTGGAAACGCGTGCTCCCGATCCCGCGGGCGAAGCCGCGATCCGCGGCCTGGAAAGCCGGCTCGAAGATATTTCAAGCCGGCTGGACGCATCGGCCGCGCAGGTGGCCGGCATCGATCCGGCGCTGATCCGCAGCCTGGAGGCGCAGGTCGCCGGCCTGTCCGCTCACCTTTCAAGGCCCAGCACGCCGTTGCCGGAATTCGAGGACATCAGCCCGCGTCTCGACGAGATCGAGAAGTCGCTGTCCGGAACCCGCGATTCCATCCTCGGCGCGGCGCGCGAAGCGGCCGAGAACGCGGTGCGTTCGCTGGCCGGGTCGAGTGCCAACGCGACGGCCGTTTCCGGCCTCGCCCAGGACCTGAAGACACTCGAAACGCTGACGCGGCGCTCGGACGAGCGCAATTCGAGAACATTCGAAGCCATCCATGACACGCTGCTCAAGATCGTCGACCGGCTGGGGTCGCTGGAACCCGGCGAACCGGTCGAGGCGGTGAGCGAACTCCTGGATGCAGCTGCGGTCGAACCGAACAGCCGGCGCGGTGCGCGCCGATCCAAGATGGCCGTCGAGGCACCGTCAATGGATATCGATCAGCCGATGCCGCTGACCGGGGACATGGCCGATCTCGATGGCCGCGCCGCCGCTATCCTGCGCGATGATCCGGGCATGCGCTCACCGGCCGAAGCCGCCGCTGCCGCAGCCCTGGCTGCCCTCAGTTCCGACACCATCGCCGAGAAAAGCGAACAGGCAGGTGGCCGCAAATCGTTGTTCGGCGGATTGGCACGTGCATTCAGGGGCAAGAAGGAGGCCGACATTCCGCCGCTGGCCGGCTCGGCGCCGATTGCCCCGACACCGAGCGTCGACCTCGACGAACCGCTCGACCCGAAATTGGCCAACCGGCCGCTGGAGCCCGGCTCCGGCGCACCTGACCTCAATGCCATCATGAAGCGCGTGCGCGACGAGCGCGGCCAGCCGGCCAAGCCAAGCGACACCGATGCAGCTAAATCGGATTTCATCGCCGCAGCGCGGCGCGCGGCGCAAGCGGCGGCCGCCGAGGCCGATGCGCTGAAGCGCCAATCGACGATGACCGGACCGGTGAAGGCACTGCGGATCGGCGACCTGCTCAAGGCGCGGCGCAAGCCGATCCTGATGGCGGCCGCCGCAATCATGCTGGCGCTCGCCGGCCTGCAGCTGGGCAAGGCCTTCTTCGCCGATCCCGCGCAGGTGGCGAGCAACGACGCCGCGCCGATCGTCGCCTCGCAACCGGTGCAAACCGCCTCGGCCGATGCCGCTAGCCAGCCGAAGACGGACGTTCAGCCGCAGGCCGTGGAAAGCGGACCGGCCCGTGCCGTCAGACAGGCCGAGCCGTCCGAACCGGCTGCCAAGGATGACATGGGCGCGCAAGGCACGATGGCCACGCCGCCAAGCATCGAGCCTTCGATGGATGCGGCACCGACAACCGAGCCTGCTCCCGCGCCTGTTGCTTCGGCGACGCCTGCCGACGCAAGCCCGGCAGCGCCCGACATGACAGCTTCGGCTGCAGCGCTCCCGGCTGGTCCGGCTCCTGTCCCGGAAGCGACCGATGCCGATACCGGCACCCAGCCTACGACGGCCGAGCCGAACACTGCCAAGGACACGACGGGCGCGGTTCCACCCGCGGACGCTTCGCCGGCGGAGGCCACGGCGAAGTTCGACATTCCCACCGACGTTGGCCCACTCGCCTTGCGCGATGCCGCCGGCAATGGCGACGCCAAGGCGTTGTTCGAGGTCGGTTCGCGCTACGCCGAGTCGCGCGGCGTCAAGGAAGACATGGCGGCAGCGGCCAAATGGTACGAGAAGTCGGCCGAACTCGGCTTCGCGCCGGCTGAATACCGCATCGGCAATTTCTTCGAGAAGGGCATTGGCGTCGCGCGCGATATCAAGAAGGCGAAGACCTGGTACCAGCTCGCCGCCGAGCAGGGCAACGCCAGCGCCATGCACAACCTGGCCGTGCTGTTCGCCATGGCCGCGGATGGCGTCACCGACAATGAGTCGGCCGCGCACTGGTTCCAGGCGGCGGCAGACGTCGGCGTCAAGGACAGCCAGTTCAACCTCGGCATCCTCGCCGCCAAGGGCGTCGGCATGAAGCAGAACCTCGAGGAATCCTACAAATGGTTCGCGCTCGTCGCCAAGACCGGCGACAAGGATGCGTCGGCCAAGCGAGACGAGATCGCCAATGCGATGCGGCCCGAGCAGCTCGAACGCGCCCGCGCCGCAGCCGAACTGTGGAAGGCCAAGCCGCTGGATGCGGCAGCCAATTCGGTCGACATTCCCGAATCCTGGCAGAACGGCACGCCGCAGACGACCGCCAGCGTCGACATGAAGAAGGCCGTCGAGAACATCCAGCGCATTCTCAACAAGAATGGATACGATGCGGGCGACGCCGACGGCAGGATGGGCCAGAAGACGAAGACCGCGATCATGGCTTTCCAGACCGATAACAAGCTGCCGGCGACCGGCACGGTCGACGAAAAACTGGTCAAGGCGCTGCTGGCGCGCAAATAACGGCAGATGCGTCGCTTCCACGACGCCCTTGCCACACATTTGCCTGTTAACTGATTGAGATGTTTTTTGTTTCGGCAATGCTGCGCGGTTTGACTTCGTAGCACCTCCGGCGCAAGAACAAATCGGCTTGTCGGGTCAAGATGCCCGCAACGGTTGCATTCACCGACAGGCAAAACTGATCGAGACTGACGGGTGGGCATCTATCTCCCGATCGCGGAAATTTCCGTCAACGTCTTCGTGCTGCTGGCCATGGGTGCGGCAGTGGGCTTCCTGTCGGGCATGTTTGGCGTCGGCGGCGGCTTCCTCATCACGCCGCTGCTGATCTTCTACAACATCCCCCCGGCGATCGCCGTCGCCACCGGCGCCAACCAGGTCATCGCCTCCTCCTTCTCCGGCGTCCTTTCGCACATGAAGCGAGGTACGCTCGACTTCAAGCTCGGCGGCGTGCTGCTGGCCGGGGGCATCGTCGGCTCCACCGGCGGTATCTTCGTCTTCGCCTTCCTGCGCAGGCTCGGCCAGCTCGACCTGTTCATCTCGCTGCTTTATGTCGTGCTGCTCGGCACGGTCGGCGGGCTGATGCTGGTCGAAAGCGTCAATGCGCTGCGAGCCACGCGCAGCGGTGCGGCACCGGTCCTGAAGAAATCCGGCCAGCACAACTGGATCCACCGCTTGCCGCTGAAGATGCGGTTCAGGGCCTCGAAACTGTTCGTCAGCGTCATCCCGGTGCTGGGTCTTGGCGCCGGCATCGGCTTCCTGTCGTCGATCATGGGCGTCGGCGGCGGCTTCATCATGGTGCCGGCGCTGATCTATCTGCTGAAAGTGCCGACCAACGTCGTCATCGGCACTTCGCTGTTCCAGATCATCTTCACCTCCGCCTACACGACGCTGGTCCATGCCACCACCAACCAGACGGTCGACGTCGTGCTGGCCTTCCTGTTGATGGCGGGCGGCGTTGCCGGGGCGCAATATGGCGCCAAGGCCGGCCAGAGGCTGCGCGGCGAGCAGCTCAGGGCCTTGCTGGCACTGCTGGTGCTGGCGGTGGCGATCCGCCTCGCCATCGACCTCTTCGTCACCCCGCCCAATCTCTACTCGCTGACCGCCACGGGCCTCAACTGATGAGGGGCCTGAAAGCGTTCGCAACCGCCATTCTCCTGTCGTTGCTTGCGGCCGTCGTTCCGGTCAAGGCACAGACACCACCGGTAGAAGGCATCCAGATCGGGCTCTCCACCGACAATGTCTCGATCACCGCCGGCTTTTCCGGTGCCGACCTGACCATTTTCGGTTCGCTGGAAAATCCCGACCCGCTGGTTGCCCGTCAAGGCAGATACGATGTCATCGTCGTGCTCGAGGGTCCGCCGCGCCCGGTCGTGGTGCGCCGCAAGGACCGGGTGCTCGGCGTCTGGGTCAACCTGGAGTCCGAAACCTTCGAGAATGTGCCGATGTCGTATTCGGTGGCGACGACGCGCCCGCTGCAGGACATCACCGAACCGAACAGCTACAAGCAGCTGTCGCTCGGTGCCTCCAACCTCTACATGCAGCCGGCCGACGCTGGCGACAACCCGGCGACCATCGAGGAATTCACCGCGGCGCTGCGCAGCCGCAAAACAGCGACCGGCCTCTACAGCGAGAATGTCGGCGGCGTGCAATTCCTGTCGCAGAACCTGTTCCGCGCCACCGTCAGGCTGGCACCGAATGTTCCGGTCGGCACCCACAAGGCACGCGCCTTCCTGTTCAAGAGCGGCGTGTTCATCAAGGAAAGCTCAGCCCAGCTCGAAATCCGAAAATCCGGTTTCGAGCAGTCGATCTTCCGTGTCGCGCACAATTATTCCTTCCTCTATGGCGTCTTCGCGATATCGCTGGCCATGCTGACGGGCTGGCTCGGTAGGGTGATCTTCCGAAAGGATTAGGCGCCGGATTTCCAAAAAGGGTTTCCCTTTCCGGCGTCATGCGTTAGAGCACGCCCCCGGCCCGACCGGACACGAGTTGCCGCTCCCCAAAGACAAAATCAGGAAACTTGCCATGCGACCAGCATTCGGCGGTATCGACTTTGGCACTTCAAACTCCACCGTTGGCGTGGTCCGCAACGGGCAGCCGCGCCTCGTCGCACTTGAAGATGGGCAGGTCACGCTGCCCAGTACCGTGTTCTTCAACTTCGAGGACAACCGCACCTGTTTCGGACGCCACGCCATTGCCAACTACACCGACAGCATCGAAGGCCGGCTGATGCGCTCGCTGAAGAGCGTGCTCGGCAGTTCGCTTGCCCACGAGAAGACCCGCATCAAGTCCCGCTCGATCGGCTTCATGGAGATCGTCGGCCTGTTCCTCGGCCACCTCCGCAGAAAACTCGAGGAAGATGCCGGCGGCGTGGTCGAGACGGTGGTGCTCGGCCGCCCGGTGCAGTTCGTCGACGACGATCCCGAGGCCGATGCAAACGCCCAGGGCGAACTTGAGAAGGCCGCGCGCGCCCAGGGCTTCAAACACATCGCTTTCCAGTTCGAGCCGATCGCGGCGGCGCTCGACTATGAGCAGAAGGTCACGCGCGAGGAACTGGCGCTGATTGTCGACATGGGCGGCGGCACCTCGGACTTCTCGATCGTGCGCGTCTCACCGCAGCGCTCGCGGTCGCTCGACCGCAAGGACGACATCCTGGCCAGCCGCGGCATCCATATCGGCGGCACAGATTTCGACCGGTTGTTGAGCATCGCCCATGTGATGCCGCAGCTCGGCTATCTGACCCCGACCAAGGACGGCAAGCGCAATCTCCCAGCCAGCTACTTCATCGATCTCGCGACATGGCAGCGCATCAACCTGGTCTACACCGCCAAGGCGATGACGCATCTGCGCCAGATCCGCTACGAGGCCGAGCGCGCCGACCTGGTCGACCGCTTCATCCACATCGTCGAGCATCGCTACGGACATGCGCTGGCAGCCCTTGTCGAAAAGGCCAAGATCGAGCTGACCGACAGATCATCGGCTCAGGTGGCGGTGAAGCTGCCGGGGGCGGCGTTCGCCGCCGAAATCACGCGCACCGGGTTGGACGCCACGATTGCCAGGGACATCGAGCGGGTCACCGCAACGGTCGGGCAGACCATCCGCGACGCCCAGGTCAAGCCATCCGACATCACCGCGGTGTTCCTGACCGGCGGGTCGACCGCAATCCCGCTGGCAAGACGAGAGATTCTCTCCTTGGTGCCGCAGGCATCCGTCATCGAAGGCGACGTGTTCGGCTCGGTCGGGCTTGGCCTGGCGCTCGACGCCCAGCGAAAGTTTGGCTGACACGGCCCACTTACGGGCGGGCGGGCACTGCTTCATCGGCGCTGGCGCTGAGATGCGCCTTGAGCGCCATCTGGGCAAGGCTCGCCTGCCGGTCGCGGTGGGTGATGATGGCGAAGTCGCGCTTCGGCAGGTCAATCGGCACCGCGCGCAAACTGCCTTCGGCAATCGCGCCGCCGACGACGAGTTCGGAAATGATGGTGGCGCCGGCCCCCGCCTCGACCGCCTGGCGGATAGCCTCGTTGCTCGGCAGCACCAGGAATATCTGCAGGTCGGCAAGCGAAATTCCTTCGCGGCGCGCCAGATCTTCCAACACCTCGCGCGTGCCCGAACCACCCTCGCGGATGATCCAGCGCAGGCCCTTGATGTCGGGCCGGCCCTGCGAGACTTCGGCGATCTCCGGATGGGCACTGGCGACGACCAGCAACAGCCTGTCGACATCAACCTTGGCGCGGCGCAGGATGTCGGATTCCGTGCGCCCCTCGACCAGGCCGAGATCCGCCGCGCCATCGAGGACATTGGCCTCGACCTGCCTGGTGTTGCCGATGGTGACGCTCAACCTGACGGCGGGATAGGCCTCGTGGAAGGAAGCCAGCCGGCGCGGCAGCCAATAGCTGGCGATGGTCTGGCTGGCGGCGATCGAGAGGCTGCCGGTGACCGTCTGCGAGACATGCTCCAGCACATTGCGCGCGGCAGCCGCCCGCTCCAGCACGGCCTTGGCTTCCGGCAGGAAGCGGTGTCCGGTCTGGGCGAGCTCGATGTTGCGACCGACCCGGTTGAAAAGATGGACTCCGTGCTGCTCTTCAAGCGCGCGAATAGCGGCCGACGCGGCCGATTGGGAAATGCCCAGCAGCTCGGCCGCCTTGGTCATGTGGCCGCGCTCGGCAACGGCGACAAAAATCCGCAATTGGTCCAGGGTCATGCTTGCATTAAGAACCAATATCGATCGAATTTACAAGAACAACTGATTAGACAGATCGATAGCTTTATTCTACGTTTTCGAGTGAAGTTAGAAAAAATTCGCCATCGAATCGCAGAGAACAAAATGATCGGGCGGTTCAGATCCCTGCTTGCCCATTGGACCCGCGGCATCCGGCGGCGGCTGGCCGGTGACCGATACCACCCGGAAGAGCACTATATGCGCGGCCCCGGGCCGAAGACTCGAGCCAAGTCCGCCGACCGTGCGGGCAGCAGCGGATCATGATGCACCGACCGCCGCGCGGCGCGAATTCGGCTCCATCTCAACGCCCGCTGGCCGACACGCGCGCGCCCGATGAAGGCGACGGCGTCGACACCTCGCCGGACATTTCCGACAGCATCGCCAAGACGACCTGCTACATGTGCGCCTGCCGCTGCGGCATCGACGTGCACATCAAGGGCGGCAAGGTCCGCTACATCAACGGCAATAAGGACCATCCGGTCAATCGCGGCGTGATCTGCGGCAAGGGCAGTTCCGGCATCATGCAGCACTACAGCCCGGCCCGGCTGAAAAAACCATTGCTGCGCACAGGCCCGCGCGGCTCCGGAGAATTCCGCGAGATCGAGTGGGAAGAAGCCTTCTCGATCGCGACCGAACGGCTTTCGGCCATCCGCCGGACCGATCCGAAAAAACTCGCCTTCTTCACCGGCCGCGACCAGTCGCAGTCGCTCACCGGCTGGTGGGCAAGCCAGTACGGCACACCGAACTTCGCCGCGCATGGCGGCTTCTGTTCGGTCAACATGGCGGCCGGAGGCCTCTATACGATCGGCGGCTCGTTCTGGGAGTTCGGCGAGCCCGACTGGGACAACACCAGATACTTCATGCTGTTCGGCGTCGCCGAGGATCACGATTCCAACCCGATCAAGATCGGCCTCGGCAAGCTCAAGGCGCGCGGCGCCAAGGTGGTGTCGATCAATCCGTGCCGCACCGGCTACAACGCCATTGCCGACGACTGGATCGGCATCCGGCCCGGCACCGATGGCCTGTTCGTGTTCGCCCTCATCCACGAATTGCTGAAGGCCGGGCGCGTCGATCTCGACTATCTCCTGCGCTATACCAATGCGCATTTGCTCGTCATCCAGGAGCCGGGCGCGGCGGATGACGGGCTGTTCATGCGTGATCCCGGCGGCAATCCGCTGGCCTGGGACAGGGTTGCGAAGACGCCCGTCTGCGGCACCGATACCGAGGCCAAGCCTGCGCTGACGGGCAGTTTTGCCATCGACGGCCGCCGCTGCGTGCCGGTGTTCCAACTTATCGCCGACCGCTACCTCGATGAGGGCTACGCACCCGATGCGGTGGCGGAGCGCTGCGGCATTCCCGCCGACACGACCCGCAGGATCGCCGCCGAACTGGCCCATGTCGCCTTCGAACAGACGATCGAATTGCCGGTTGCCTGGACCGACTGGGCCGGGCGCCGGCACGAGACGATCAAGGGGCGGCCAGTATCGATGCATGCCATGCGCGGCATCTCCGCCCATTCGAACGGCTTTCACACCTGCCGCGCCATCCATCTCTTGCAGGTGCTGCTCGGCACCGTGGATGTCCCCGGCGGCTTCCGCTTTAAGCCGCCCTACCCGAGATCGGCGCCGCCAGGCCCAAAGCCTTCAGGCAAGACCGTCAAGCCGATGACGCCGCTCGACGGCATGCCGCTCGGCTTCGTCTGCGGGCCGGACGACCTTTTGGTCGACGAGGCCGGTACGCCCGTTCGCATCGACAAGGCCTATTCCTGGGATGCGCCGCTGGCGGCACATGGCCTGATGCACACCGTCATCCGCAATGCGTGGGCCGGCGACCCGTACCCGATCGACACGTTGATGATGTACATGTCGAACATGGCTTGGAATTCCTCGATGAACACCGTCGAGACCATGGCGATGCTGACCGACAGGGACGAAGCGGGCAATTACAGGATCCCCTTCATCATCTATTCCGACGCCTACTATTCCGAGACGGTGCCGTTCGCCGATCTCGTGCTGCCGGACACAACCTATCTCGAACGCCATGATTGCATCAGCCTGCTCGACCGGCCGATCAGCCATGCCGACGGACCAGGGGACGCTATCCGCCATCCCGTCGTCGAGCCGGATCGCGATGTCAGGCCATTCCAGTCGGTGCTGATCGAACTCGGCGCGCGGCTTGGCCTGCCGTGCTTCGTCAATGACGATGGCTCGGCCAGATACCGCGACTATGCCGATTACATCGTCAACCATGAGCGGACGCCCGGCATCGGCCCGCTTGCCGGCTGGCGCGGCAAGGATGGCGCCTCGTTCGGCACGGGCGAGGCCAATCCGGACCAATTGCAGCGCTACATCGACAATGGCGGCTTCTGGCACCACGATTTCGCTGAAGACCAGCGCTACTACAAGATGGCCAACCGCTCCTATCTCGACTTCGCGGTGCAGATGGGCTTCATCCCCAAGGCGGAGCCGATCGTCTTCCAGCTCTACTCCGAACCTCTGCAGCGCTTCAGGCTGGCCGCGCGCGGCCACGGCCGTGTGGTGCCGCCAGAAGGCGACCGCCAGCGCATCGAGACCTATATGGACCCACTGCCGTTCTGGTACATGCCGTTCGAGGAAGCGACCGTCGATTTGCAAAACTATCCGCTGCATGCGCTGACGCAGCGGCCGATGCACATGTACCATTCCTGGGGTTCGCAGAACGCGTGGCTGAGGCAGATCACCAGCCAGAACCGGCTGTTCGTGCATCACCGGACCGCCGCTGGTCTCGGCCTCGTCGATGACGACTGGGTGTGGATCGAAAGCATCAACGGCAAGGTCAAGGGGCAGATCAAGCTGGTCGACGGGGTGAACGAAAGCACGGTCTGGACCTGGAATGCGATCGGCAAACGGCGCGGCAGCTGGGGGCTGAAGGATGACGCCGCCGAATCCAACCGCGGCTTCCTGCTCAACCACATCATCGGCGACCAGACCTCGGCTGACGGCAGCGGCAAGCGCTATTCGAATTCCGACCCGGTGACCGGCCAGGCGGCATGGTTCGACCTGCGCGTGCGCATTGTCAAATGCGCGACCGAAGAAGCCGGCTTCACCGAGCCGCAATTCGAGCGTTTCCAGCAACCGCCGCATTTCGAACCCTCGCCAGACAAACTGACCTTCGGCGCTGAATTCCGCCGGGCAAGAGAGGCGGCAAAATGACCTGTCTGCCAAGTCAAGGCGGCAAGAAGCTCGGCCTCGTCATCGATCTCGACACCTGCGTCGGCTGCCAGGCCTGCGTCACTGCCTGCAAAGAATGGAACACCGGTGGCCACATGGCGCCGCTGACCGACATCGACCCCTATGGCGGCCATGTCGACGGCGTCTGGTTCAACCGCGTCCACAGCTACGAACACACCACCGAGATGGGTGGGCGGACCGTGAACTTCCCACGCTCCTGCCTGCATTGCGAGACGCCGGCCTGCGTCACGGTCTGCCCGACCGGCGCCTCCTATAAGCGGGCCTCGGACGGCATCGTGCTGATCGACGAGGACAAGTGCATCGGCTGCAAATTGTGCAGTTGGGCCTGCCCTTATGGGGCGCGCGAATTCGACACCGACGTCGGCGTGATGAAGAAGTGCACGCTGTGCGTCGACCGCATCTACAATGACAATCTGGCCGAGGAAGACCGCGTGCCGGCCTGCGTCGCCGCTTGCCCGACCAGCGCCCGGCATTTCGGCGATCTCGGCGATCCCGCGTCGGCCGTCTCGCAGTTGGTGGCGGAGCGTGAAGGCGTCGACCTGATGCCGGAACTCGGCTATCACCCGACCAACAAATACCTGCCGCCGCGCGCCCACACCAAGCGCGCCGCATCGGTGGCCGCGCCGGCACTCGAACCGGTGCGGGCCGAAGGCGGCTTCCTCGGCTGGGTCGACCGCATGCTTTCGAACTGACATCCATGCATCCAGCCTTCTCCGTCGTCTTCTTCACCACCGCCACCGGCGCCGGCTATGGGTTGCTGGCGCTGCTTGGGGTGCTCGGAGGTCTCCAGATCATCCCACCCGATTTCTGGCTTGGCCTCATCGGCATTGGCCTTGCGCTTGGCCTGATCGTGGCCGGGCTGTTGTCCTCGACAGGTCATCTCGGCAGACCCGAACGCGCCTGGCGGGCGTTCTCGCAATGGCGCAGTTCATGGCTGTCGCGCGAAGGCGTTGCCTCTGTCATCACTTTCGTTCCGGCAGGCCTTTTCGGCATCGGCTGGGTGTTTTTCGGCCGCAGCGGCGGCTGGGTGACTGTGGCCGGATTGCTGGCAGCCTGTGGCGCGGTCGTCACCGTCTGCACCACAGGCATGATCTATGCTTCGCTGAAGCCGATCGCCCAGTGGCACAGCCGCTTCACGCTGCCCGGTTACCTCTTTTTTTCGGCGATGACCGGCAGCGTGCTGTTGAACGCGCTGCTACAGGGATTTGCTCTCGGCTCGAAAAAGCTTCTGGCAACTTCCGCACTGCTGACCTTGCTCGGCTGGGGCTGGAAGCTGGCGACCTGGCGCTACAACGACCGGCTGGAAATCCCGACCAATGCCAACACCGCGACCGGGCTGGCCGGCGGCACGGTACGATCGCTGGAATGGCCGCATACCGAAGAGAACTACCTGCTCAAGGAAATGGGGTTCCGCATCGCGCGCAAGCACAGCGCGCGCCTGCGCCAGATCGCGCAGGTTCTGGCCTTCGCCCTGCCCGTCCTGCTGCTGGCCGCCGCATTTGCCTTGCCGTGGCCCTTCGCGGCGCTGCTGTCGGTCCTCGCCGCCATTGCTCAGTTCGCCGGCATGCTTGTCGAAAGATGGCTGTTTTTCGCCGAGGCGAAGCACACGGTAACGCTCTATTACGGGCGGTAGGGACTCTTGGCGAAAGGGCGGCTTCAGCCGGGCCGCAGCATCGAGCGGGAGATCGCAAAAATGCGGTCAGTGCCGAGCATGTAAGCCATCAGCGTGTCCAGCCGGAACAGCCCGGCATAGGCGCGGTCGAGCACGTTGAGCGAGCCGGTATAGGCGCCGAAGGCCGGCATGATCATGCGGCCGCCATCGCCGGCAAAGCAGCGCCGCCGCACCGAACGGCCGCGCTGCACGATGCGCGCGCACGGGTGCAGATGGCCCGCTATTTCGCCTTCGACACGCTCCTTCGACGGCTCATGCCGGAACAGCAGCGAGCCTATGGCAAGCTCACGCACCGTCTCGCCGGGCAGGTCGGCAGGCGCTTCCGGATCGTGATTGCCGGCAACCCAGAACCAGTCGCGGCCTGATATCAGCGCTTCCAGCCGTTCGCGGAAGCTCGCATGCATGCGCTCGGCGCCGCCGCCATCGTGGAAGCTGTCGCCCAGGCTGATGACGATGGATGGCTGGTAGTCGGCGATCACGGCCTGCAGTCTCAGCAAGGTCGCGCCGGTGTCGTAAGGCGGGATCAGCGCGCCGCGCCGCGCCAGCGACGAACCCTTCTCGAGATGCAGGTCGGAAACGGTCAGAAGCCGCAGATCCGGAAAATAAAGCACGCCGCGCGGATCACAGACGGCACGCTCGCCGGCGATGCCGACAAGGTCAGCCTCGGTGATCAGCGATGTGCGCGCCAGCGAAAAATTCATCTCGAAATCAGTTTCATCTTTGGCCCATGGCCTCCTCGACCAGGTCGGCGGCTTCCATGAGCAAGGACTCGTTGGCGCCGCCATTCACCGATTCCTTGCCGATCTCCAGCATGATCGGCACGGCCAGCGGCGATATCTGCTCAAGATGCTTATGCATGATTCGACCGCGAACGCGCGAGAGCATCTCGGCAAGTCTGCTGACATCGAGCAGTCCCGCCGATGCATCGGTGCGCGTTGCCTGTAGCAGGATGTGGTCCGGTTCGTGGCTGCGCAACACGTCGTAGATCAGGTCGGCCGAGACGGTCACCTGCCGGCCGCTCTTCTCCTGGCCGGGAAAGCGCTTTTCAATCAGCCCGGCGATAACCGCGCAGGTGCGAAACGTCCGCTTCAGCATCCAGCTGTCGTTCAGCCAGGCCTCGAGGTCGTCGCCGAGCATGTCCTCGTCGAACAAGGCGGCCAAGGAAGGCTTCTTGGCCTTGAACAGCGCCGCCATGTCGTCCAGCGCCCAGACGGCCAGCGAATAGTCGGTGGCGACGAAGCCGAGCGGACGAGCGTTGGCGCGCTCCAGCCGCCGCGTGAGCAGCATGCCGAGCGTCTGGTGCGCTAGCCTGCCCTCGAAGGGATAGGCGACCATGTAGTGGCGGTTGCCGCGCGGAAAGGTCTCGACCAGAAGGTCGCCGCGTTTCGGCAGCACCGACTTTTCCTTCTGCAGCCGCAGCCAGTCGGCGACTTGCTCGGGCAGCGCCTGCCAGCGGTTGCTGTCGGCCAGCATGCCGCGCACCTGATCGGCGAGATAGGTCGATAGCGGAAACTTGCCGCCGGCATAGGACGGGACGATGATGTTTGCGCCGGCGCCGTTGGAGACGACGCATTCGTTCTCGCGAATGCCCTCGAAACGCAGCACCTTGCCCGCAAACAGGAAATTGTCGCCGGGCCGCAACGTCTCGGCGAAATATTCCTCGATCTTGCCCAGCACAGGCCCGCCGCGCCCAGCCATGCCACGGCCCTGCCGGACATAGCGGACATTGAGTTCAGGCATTTCGACGATGGTGCCGACATTCAGCCGGTATTGCTGGGCGACACGCGGATGCGAGACGCGCCACAGCCCGCCGACCGTCTTTCTAATGCGGGCGTAGCGCTCGTAGTTCTTCAGTGCGTAGCCGCCGGTGGCGACGAAATCGACGACACGGTCGAAGGTCTCGCGCGAGAGCCCGGCATAGGGCGCGGCGCCGCGCACTTCTTCGAACAAATGGTCGGCATCGAAGGGCGCGCCGCAGGCGACGCCCAGAACGTGCTGCGACAGCACGTCGAGGGCGCCGGTGATCAGCGGCGGCGTGTCCTGCGCGCCGAGATAGTTGGCGTCGAGTGCGGCCCGGCATTCCAGCACCTCGAAACGGTTGGCCGGAATGAGGATCGCCTTGGACGGCTCGTCCATGCGGTGGTTGGCGCGGCCGATGCGCTGCGCCAGGCGGCTCGCGCCCTTCGGCGCGCCGACATGCACGACCAGATCGACATCGCCCCAATCGATGCCGAGATCGAGCGTCGACGTCGCGACGATGGCGCGCAACGCATTCTCGCCCATCGCCTTCTCGACCCGCCGACGCTGGCCGACATCGAGCGAACCGTGATGCAAGGCAATCGGCAGCGAGTCCTCATTGGCCCGCCACAGTTCCTGGAACAGCAATTCGGCCTGGCTGCGGGTGTTGACGAACAGCAGCGTCGTCCGGTGCCGCTTGATCGCCTCATAGATTTCAGGAATGGCATACCGGGCCGAATGGCCGGACCACGGCACATGCTGCTCGGAGTCGAGAATGGAGATGTCGGGCTTGGCTCCGCCCGCCACGGTGATCAGGCCGGCCATGTCGCCTGGCGGATTCTGGGCGACCAGCCAACGCCGCAATTCGTCGGGCTCGGCGACCGTCGCCGACAAGCCTATCGTCTGCAGGCCAGGCACGTAGCTGCGCAGCCGCGCCAGGCCAAGCGCCAGCAGATGCCCGCGCTTCGACGTCACCAGCGAGTGCAGCTCGTCGAGCACGACATAGCGCAGATCCTCGAAGAAGCGTCGGGCATCGGGCGCCGCGATCAGCAGCGCCAGTTGCTCGGGCGTGGTGAGCAAAATGTCGGGCGGCACCAGTTTCTGGCGCTGACGCTTGTGCGACGGCGTGTCACCGGTGCGCGTCTCGATGGTTACAGGCAGGCCGATCTCTTCAACCGGCTTGCCGAGATTACGCTCGATGTCGACCGCCAGCGCCTTCAGCGGCGAGATGTAGAGGGTATGGATGCCACGATGCGCCTGCCCCGGTTTTCGCCTTGGCCGGTTGGCCAGTTCGGTCAGCGATGGCATAAACCCGGCCAACGTCTTGCCTGCCCCGGTCGGGGCAATCAGCAGCACCGATTGCCCGCCTTGGGCCCTTGCCAGCAGTTCGATCTGGTGCGCTCGCGGCGACCAGCCTTTCTCGCCGAACCACCTGACGAATGGTTCGGGCAGGGCCACGGTGGCATTCTGCTCGGCAAGGCGCGGCTGCTCTGTCACGCGCCAGAGGTAGCGCGAAGGCGGGCAATCGCCAAGAAGAATCGGAACAAAAGGGGATCGAAGCCCCTAAGGCCGCCGAAAACCGGTCGGGCCGCCATAGAGATAGCCGATGCGGGCGATCGCCTCCTTCAGCCCTTCGCGCGACACCAGCATGGTGTGGCCATTGGCATGGATCATAGTATCGGCGTCGGTCATGATGGCGACATGGCCTTTCCAGAAGACGAGGTCGCCGCGTCTCAGGCCGCCATAATCCGGATCCGGATCGAGCGGTTCGCCAAGGCTCGCCGCTTGCATGTCGGAATCGCGAAGTACGTCGCTGCCGGCCATGCGCATCGCCAGTTGCACAAGGCCCGAACAGTCGATGCCGAAACCCGAAGCGCCGCCCCACAGATACGGTGTGCCGAGAAACATCTCGGCCACCGCAACATAGTCGGCGGCCGTCTCACCGACAGGCCGCAGATGGCCGGCGATGATCGCCTCGCCGGAGGGCAGGACGGCATAATGCGTGCCGCGCGTTTCGGCTGCACCCGTCACCGTAACTGTCGATCCCATCGACAATTGTCCTGTGATCGGAAACCGCAGATCCGCCCCGGGGTAGAGGAAGGTGCGCGGCACCGACACGATATGGGTCGCCGCATGGTCCCGCCCGCCAAGCATGGTGTCGGCGACATAACCTACATAACCATCGCGCTCGGCCTGGATCCAGGCCCAGCCTTCGGCGACCTCGAAGACGAGGACATCATCGCCGAACAGGGCTTGCGTGTTGACGCCGGCATCCGGCCGCGGCGCCTTGCGCACATCGGCCACCGAGGCGGTGATCCGCGCCGGCCGGCCGGCGACGAAGCTGTCGGCGGCGACCTCGCCCTTCAGCCGTGCATCGGCTAGGTCGGAACGGAAAGCGTGAAGGCGGGCATCCCTGGCGGTCAAATCAGCAACTCTGTTTTATCTTGTTGACGCATAATCTTGTCCGAAAAACCGGTTCCCGCTTTTTGCTGCGCTGACCTGCGGTTCGGGATCGTGCTTTAGATGGGCAATTCGTGGGCCTTGGCAATGATACCATCGCCGAAGCGCTCGACAAAGAGCGCGCCCTCGACCGTGCGCCTGATCAGAACGTTGCGCTTGTCGAGTTCGTCGCGATGGCGCGACACCAGCTTCAACGCGCCCATCGTGTCGAGCGCACGGGTGATCACCGGCTTGGTGACATTGAGGCGGGCGGCGAGCCCGCGCACCGTGTGGGGCGGCGGATCGAGATAGATGGTGAACAGGATCGCCGTCTGGCGCATGGTCAGGTCGGGCGCGTCGTCGCGCACCTGCGACAGCATCACTTGCTGCCACAGTCGCAAGGCCTGGCTCGGGCGCATGGCAATCGACATCCGAGCAGCATGACGGCAAATTGTTTCGGTTCCGTTTCAGTTTCTGCAATTTGCTGGCTTTGCTTGTCGCTATCAACCAAAGCGTTTCGAGATGATCCGCTCCAGCGCGCGAATGCCTTGCGCCTCGCCGCCCGCGGGGCCATGCGGACGGTCGGCGGGGTTCCAGGCGAAGATGTCGAAATGGGCCCAGCCCGCGGTCTTTTCGACAAAGCGCTTGAGGAACAGTGCCGCTGTGATCGAGCCGGCGAAACCGTCCGTGGTGACGTTGTTGATGTCGGCGATCTTCGATGACAGTTTTGCGTCGTAAGGCCGCCACAACGGCATGCGCCACAGCGGATCCTCGGCCGCGACGGAAGCCGCCGCCAGGTCGGACGCCAGCGCTTCGTCGCCGGCATAGAAGGGCGGCAGGTCGGGACCGAGCGCGACACGGGCTGCCCCGGTCAGCGTCGCCATATCGACCAGAAGCTGCGGTTCCTCCTCGTCGGCCAAGGCCAGCGCATCGGCCAGCACCAGCCGCCCCTCGGCGTCCGTGTTGCCGATCTCGACGGTGATGCCCTTGCGGCTCGTCAGCACGTCGCCGGGCCGGAAGGCATTGCCGGCGATCGAATTCTCGACCGCGGGAATGAGCACGCGCAAACGCACGTTCAGCCCGGCGGCCATGATCATCGAGGCGAGACCAAGCACATTGGCCGCGCCGCCCATGTCCTTCTTCATCAAAAGCATGCCGGACGACGGCTTGATGTCGAGACCGCCCGTGTCGAAACAGACGCCCTTGCCGACCAGCGTCACCTTCGGCGCGCCTTGCTGCCCCCATGTCATGTCGATCAGGCGCGGCGCGCCGGTCGACGCGCGACCGACGGCATGGATCATCGGGAAATTCCAGTCGAGGAGATCGTCGCCCTTTACCACCGAGATTTCGGCATTGTGCGCCGCGGCCAGGCTCCGCACCGCCTTCTCCAATTCTTCCGGACCCATGTCGCTGGTCGGCGTGTTGACCAGATCGCGTGTCAGGAAGACCCCATCGGCAATGCGGCGAACATGCGCGGCGTCGACGCCGGCCGGCAAGTCGAAGCGCAGCGCCTTGCCGGATTTCTTGCCATAACGGGTAAAGACATAGCCGCCGAGCACCAGCGCGGTTGCCACCAGCTCCGGCTCGGCCGGCGCGGAGGCGAAATGCCAGTCGCCTTCCGGCAAGGCTTTCGACAACGCACCAAGAGCAAGTGCGCCCTCGCCATCGCCGATACCGAACAAGGCGCCGCCGAGGGCTCCGTTTTCGCCCGGCAAAACTAGCGTCCTGCCTGCCTCGCCGGAAAAGCCGTTTGCCCTGGCCCAGGCGACCGCGGCAGGCGCAAGACCGGCTGCGTCCAGCCCATCCCTGCCGACCAGATGGACCGGCAGCGCGCGCGGCAGTTTCTTTTCGACGAGTTCGACAGGCATTCGATGTTCTCCGTGCGGCGCCTTTGAGTCGCCATTCTTAACCGTCCGTTAGGGTTAACAGAATATTTCTTCGGGAGGGAAGATGGCCACGCAATGGCCGCGTATGAATGGAGGCCCGGTGCCGATGCCGACCAACCGCACGATCAATGCCACGGGAAAACGGTTCATCACCACGGCCCTCGTGCTGGCGCTCGCGGCCGGTGTCGCCGGTTGCGCAACCGACAAGTTCACCACCGGTTCGATCGGACGCAACAGCGGCAAACCGCTGGAGGCCATGTCGGGCGGGGAACTGCACACTGCAACGGCGGCACTTGGCCAATCCTACGCCAGGAACCCCACCGACAAGCGTATCGCCACCAATTATGCGGCGGCGCTGCAGATGGATGGCGACGCCGACCAGTCGCTCGCCGTGATGCGCAAGCTGGCGATCGCCCTGCCGAAGGATCGCGACGTGCTCGCCTCCTATGGCAAGGCTCTGGCTGCCAATGGCCAGTTCGAGGCCGCCCTGGACGCCGTGCGCCGCGCCCAGACACCGGAATATCCCGACTGGAGGCTGGTGTCGGCCGAAGCGGCCATTCTCGACCAGATCGGCCAGAAGGACGACGCGCGCCAGCTTTATCGCAAGGCTCTCGAACTGAAGCCGAACGAGCCTTCGGTGCTCTCCAATCTCGGCATGTCCTATGTGCTGGAAGGTGACCTGCGCACCGCCGAAACCTATATGCGTTCCGCCGCGCAACAGCCGAACGCAGACAGCCGGGTGCGCCAGAACCTGGCGCTGGTCGTCGGCCTGCAGGGCCGTTTCGACGAAGCCGAGAAGATCGCCTCGCAGGAACTCTCGCCCGAACAGGCAAAGGCAAACGCAGCCTATCTGCGCCAGATGCTGGCCCAGCAGAATGCCTGGAGCCAACTCAAGGATCAGGACAAGCCAAAGTCCGCGACCAACTAGAGTCCTTCACGTTTTGACGGAAGCGTATCCGGCATTTACGAAGTAGTTCTTGCATTCGGCTGCCTCGATCGTTTCGACGAGGTGGCCGATGTGGCGCCAAGTTTCCTCGACGGTGCGTTTCTGAGCCTGGCGCATCCAGTGTTTG
>NZ_JBFUCU010000016.1:0-119767 GCF_056405075.1 Mesorhizobium sp. P2_A12 | reverse complement strand
GTTTTGGCCCGATCTCGGCCAGATAGCCGGCTGAGCCGGCGTGCAGATCGAGGGCCGCGATCGTGCCGGTCACCCGACTGTCGGTGAAGTTGGCATTGTCGCGAAAGCGCTGAAGCCCGGCGGCCTGCATCCCGCTCAAGGCCGCGATCCGCTCGGCCACTGGTTCGTCGCGCCAGATCTCGACATTGGCGAGCGCTGCCGCGCAGGCAATCGGATTGGCAGTGTATGAGCTCGAATGAAAGAAGGTTTTCTTACGGTCTTCGGAATAATGGGCCTGGAAGATGGCATCGGTGGCGAGCGTGGCGGCTAGCGGGATCACGCCGCCGGTCAAGCCCTTCGAGGTGCACAGGATGTCCGGAGAGATGGATGCCTGCTCGCAGGCGAACATGGTTCCGGTGCGGCCCCAGCCGGTCATCACCTCGTCGGCGATCAGCAGCGTGCCCGAAGCTTCGGCGATCTTCTTCAGTTCGGTCAGAACCGAGGCCGGATACATCAGCATACCGCCGGCGCCAAGCACGAGCGGCTCGACGATCAGCGCGGCGGCGTGCCGGTCGCGGCTGACGGCCTCGAACCGATCCAGCGTCTCCTGCTCTCGCCCGGCGGCCGGGAAGGGGATGGTATCGACCTCGAACAGCAAGGGCTCGTAGGCAGCGTTGAACACACCGCGGGCGCCGACGCTCATCGTGCCGATCGTGTCGCCATGATAGCTGTGCTCCATGACGACGATGCGCGAGCGCGGCGCGCCGATGTTGCGGAAATAGCCGAGCGCCATCTTCAACGCGACTTCGACTGAGGTCGAGCCGCTGTCGGAGTAGAACACCCAGTCAAGGCCGGCTGGCGCGAGGCCGACAAGCGCCCTGGCGAGGCGTTCGGCCGGCTCGTGGGTGAAGCCGGCGAAGATGATCTGGTCGAGGCTCGCCGCGGTCGTTTCGATGGCCTTCATGATGTGAGGATGGCGGTGGCCGTGGGTGACGACCCACCAGGAGGAAATGGCATCCAGGATGCGTGTGCCGTCGGCCTTGTGAAGGTAGGCGCCGTCCGTCCGGACAATTTCAGGGATCGCCGGTTCGAGCGCGTGCTGAGTGAACGGATGCCACACACGGGACTGCGACATCATTCGCCCCCTGCGATCGCTGTGAGGTCGAAGCCGGCAACCATGGCATCTCTCAGCGTTTCACTCGTCAGAGGATCGATGTGCGGCAGTCTGCCAAGCTGGCGCACGCCGCTGAACTCCACGATTGTCCTTTGCGTATCGGCCACCTCATCACCGATGAAGGCAATGCCGATGAGCGGGATGGAACGGGCCCTGAGCGCCTCGATCGACAGCAGGGTGTGGTTGATCGTGCCGAGCGTGGTACGGGCGCACAGGATGACCGGCATCCGCCACTGAGCGAATATGTCGATGAACTTGGTGCGCCGGTTGAGCGGCACCATCAGTCCCCCGGCCCCTTCGATGACGACCGGACCCGGCAAGTTCGGAAGCGAGAGCTCTGCGACGTCTATTGCGACGCCGTCGAGTTCGGCTGAACGATGCGGCGACAGCGGCTCCTTCAGGCGATACACTTCGGGCAGCACGCGTCCTTTCGGCAGGCCGGCGAGCCGTTCCACAACCTCGCTGTCGGTTTCGCCGTTGAGGCCCGATTGCACCGGCTTCCAGTAGAATCCGTCGAGCAGGCCGGCCAATCCCGCCGAAAACACCGTCTTGCCGATGCCGGTATCCGTTCCGGTGATGACGATGCGCTTGGTCATGACGAGGCCAACACCTCGACGAGCGCCTCGACCATGGCCGAAATGTCGGCTTCGTCGACGTTGAGCGTCAGCGAAATGCGCAGCCGCGACGTGCCCTCGGGAACCGTCGGCGGACGAATGCCGCGAATGTCGAAACCGCGCGCCTGCAGCGCCGCCGCCACCGCCATGGTGCGCCTGTTGTCGCCGATGACGAAGGGCTGGATCTGCGAGCCGCTGGGTGCCACGCCGCAGCGCTCGGCCAATTGGCGGCCCGCGAAGGCAACGCGCTCCTGCAGCTGGACACGGCGTTGGGGCTCATCGGACAGCATGGCAATCGCCTCGCGCACTGCCACTGCCATCAGCGGCGATGGCGCGGTGGCGTAGATGAATGGCCGGCAGCGGTTGACGAGATAGTCGCATAGCGTTCCCGGCCCGGTGACGAGTGCGCCGGACGCGCCGAGCGCCTTGCCGCATGTGTGAAGTGCGACGATGTTGTCGCGGCCCTCGAATGCGGCGGCCAGCCCCCGGCCGTCCGGTCCCCAGATGCCGGTGGCATGCGCTTCATCGACGACGATGAATGCCTCGTGCCGATCGGCAAGCGCTACCAGGCTTTCCAGCGGCGCGCGGTCGCCGTCCATGCTGTAGAGGCTTTCGACCGCGATCCAAATGCGGCCCATGCCGCCTTCGGCGCGCCAGCGGGTGATCGCATCCTCGACAGCATCGACGTCGTTGTGCGCTGCGAGCTTGAACTCGGCGCGGCCAGCACAGGCCCCCTCATGCATGCTGGCATGGGCGAGTTCGTCGAGGACCAAAAGGTCGCCCTTCTGCGGCAGGGCGGTCAGCAAAGCGAAGTTGGCGATGTAGCCGCTGCCGAAGAACAGCGCGCGTTCGGCGCCGAAGAACGCCGCGGCGTCTGCCTCCAGGGCCTCGTGCTCCGGTGAGTTGCCCCTTAACAACCGCGATCCGGTCGCGCCGACCGGCGTCCCCCGCGCAATCGCCGCCGCCACCGCTTCGCCAAGTCTTTTGGAGGCGGCAAGCCCGAGATAGTCGTTCGACGAGAAGTCGAGCCCGGTGCGCGGTGCAAGTGTGCGCAGCCGGTCCTTGCGCGCCAGTCCGCGCAAGGACGCGTCATAGCGGGCAAGAAGTGCCTCGTTCATTGCGCCTCGAGTTCCATCGGCTCGATGCCGAGACGGCGGAACAGAAGGGTATCCTTGTCCTCGCCGGGATTGTCCGCCGTCAGCAGCGTGTCGCCGACGAAGATCGAGTTGGCGCCGGCAAAGAAGCATAGCGCCTGCATCTCGTCGGTCATGGCGGTGCGGCCGGCCGAAAGTCGGACATGCGATTCCGGCATCATGATGCGCGCCAGCGCGATCACGCGCACGAATTCGATCGGCTCGATCGGCCTTGCGTCGGCAAGCGGGGTGCCTTCGATCGGGATCAGCATGTTGATCGGAACGCTTTCCGGATGCTCCGGCAGGTTGGCCAGCGTCACCAGCATGTCGATCCGGTCCACCGGCTCTTCGCCCATGCCGACAATGCCGCCGCAGCAGACCTTGATGCCGGATTGGCGAACCTGTTCGAGCGTATCCAGCCGGTCGGCAAACGTGCGCGTCGAGATGATCTCTGAGTAATAGCGCTCGGAGGTGTCGATGTTGTGGTTGTAGTAGTCGAGACCGGCCTGTTTCAGACGAGCGGCCTGCTCAAGATCGAGCATGCCGAGCGTCATGCAGGTCTCCATACCGAGTGCCTTGACACCCTCGACCATCGCCACCACCGCGTCCATGTCGCGCGCCTTCGGGTTTCGCCAGGCAGCGCCCATGCAATAGCGGGTGGCGCCGGCGTCACGGGCCTTGGTCGCCTCGGCGATGACGCGCCTGACCTCCATCAGCTTTGACGCCTTCAACCCGCCTTCGTGATGTGCCGATTGGCTGCAATAGCCGCAATCCTCCGGGCATCCGCCTGTTTTGATGCTGAGAAGCCGGCTGAGCTGGACCTTGTTGGGATCGAAATTCTGCCGGTGAAGGGTCTGCGCCTGAAACAAAAGGTCGTTGAAAGGCAGGTCGTAGACCGCCTGGGCTTCCGCTCGCGTCCAGGGGGGAAGCGCCCAACCGATTGGATCCGAGGTCAGGTCTGGGCTGAGTTCGTTCATAACGGTCTTGTTCTCCTAATCTTCCGTCCTTGACCTGGAGCGTTGCAGTGGATGTTGAAGACAAGGCGCATGCCAGCGGGAAGTCTTCTATCGAAACGCGAGTGGTGGCGCGCTTGAAGCGGATTCTCCAACTGCTGCCCGCAGGCTCAACTCACGTCATCCGTGGGGATTTCGGTTTCCGTTGTTTTACTTTGAGCGCAGGAATGCTCCTTTCTGATCGCGTCGCAGGATTCGGTGAAGGCGACGTCCAGCAGATAAACCAGAAGTTCCAGGCCGTGAGAGGCCGCCAACTGGCGCATCTCGTCGAGTCGGCAGATGATGACGCCAAGGGCTGCGACGCGGCTTTCTGTGCCTTGCTGGTCCGTCGTTCCCGCCTCCGTTGTTGAAGCGTGGCGCTTGTCGCCGAGCAGGCTTGCGTCGGCTGTTGGTGGAACCGGGGACGTGCCGACGCAGGTTAGCCTGCGACCAAAGGAGTTCCTGCGATCCCGGCTCATGTCCTCTCCATCAGTTCAAATGCCTGTTGCAATTTCGGTCGGCCGGCATGTCGAGACCGATGTCTAGAATGGGCGCGCTGTGGGTAAGCCAGCCGACCGATATGAGGTCGACGCCGGTCGCCGCAATTGCCGCGGCACTCGCCCGCGTCACCCGGCCTGAAGCCTCGGTGATCGCACGGCCCCCGACCATAGCCACAGCCTGCGCAAGGTCCTCGACCGACATGTTGTCGAGGAGCACGGCGTCGACGCCCGCTGTAAGCGCGATCTCCAACTGGTCCAGCCTGTCCACCTCGACCTCGATCTTGACCATGTGACCTATGGCGCTGCGCGCGCGCTCGATTGCAGTGCGAATGTCGCCGGCAATGGCGATGTGGTTGTCCTTGATGAGCACGGCGTCGTCGAGCGCGAACCGGTGATTGGCACCGCCGCCCGCTCGTACCGCATATTTTTCCAGAACGCGCAGGCCCGGCGTCGTCTTTCGCGTGCACACGATTTTTGCGTGATGGCCCCTCACCGCGTTTACGAGCGTAGCCGTTGCCGTCGCGATGCCGCTGAGTTTGCATAAGAAATTGAGCGCCGTCCGCTCCGCCGTCAGCAGGCTGCGCGCCGGCCCGTTTACGATCGCGATGGTCTGGCCGGCCGAAACCTTGCCGCCCTCAGGACAACGCAGCTGGATGCTGATCCCGGGATCGACCAGCAGGAAGGCAAACATGACCAAGTCGAGCCCGGCAACAACGCCTCCCTGCCGGGCATTCAACGCCAGCGTCGCTTTGCAATCGGCGGGAATGATCGCATCGCTCGTGATGTCGCCGGCTCTGCCCAGGTCTTCAAGTAGGGCACAACGCACGATGGGCTCCATGATGATCTGGGGAAGTGGTGCAAGTGAAGTCATGTCAACGGCTCCGTTCGGATGCTTGCCATCTGAGCGTGACGGCATTCTCAAAAGCTGTGCAGAGCGTCAGTCGTGAGGGGAGGGCGGCGGCATCGCGGCCAGGGAAATCGGATCGATAGTGGGAGCCGCGGCTCTCCTCGCGCCGAAGCGCGGCGATCGCCATCAACAATGCCACCAGGGCCGGATCGGCCGCGGCCGTCTCGCAAACAGATATCGGCAGCAGTGTCGCGACCGTGTCGCGCAGTGATTTCCCATTCCGAACAATGCCAAGCGCATTGGACACAATCGGGCGAATAGGTGAAGGGTCGGGCCGAATGGGAACAGTTGCGGGAAGCCTAGGCCACTGCCAACCCGCAGCGGTAGCCGCGACGCTTTCAGCCACCCAGGCGGCGGTTGCAACCGCTTCGGTCAGCGAGTTGCTGGCAAGCCGGTTGGCGCCATGCAGTCCCGTGCATGCGACTTCGCCGCAGGCCCACAGGCCGCTAACGGAAGTTCGCCCATCGGCGTCAACGGCCACGCCGCCCATGTGATAGTGAGCAGCGGGCCGCACGGGAATGGGTTCCACCGCCGGATCGATGCCGGCATGCTTGCAAATAGCGTCGATTGCCGGAAAGCGTCTTGCGAATTTCTGCCCGAGACAATGTCGGGCATCGAGATAGACGCCATGCCCGGCTGCGAGCTGATCCGAGATCGCGCGCGCGACCACATCGCGCGATGCGAGTTCTGTCCCGGGCGTATCTGCCAGGAAGCGATGGCCGTGCTCATCGATCAGCACCGCGCCTTCGCCACGCACTGCTTCGCTGACAAGCGGCATTGGCCGGCGCGCAATGTCGAGGGCCGTTGGGTGGAATTGCACGAATTCGAGATCGGCTAGTTCCGCGCCCGCGCAGGCGGCCAGCGCCAGGCCATGCCCGAATGTGGAGAGCGGATTGGTTGTGTCGCAAAACAGGCCGCCCATCCCACCGGTGGCCAGCACCACGCGGCGTGTGGGCAATGCGAACACGCCGCCGTGCAGGGCAGCCACCACCCCTACAATGCTCCCTTCCGCGACAACCAAGCGAAGCGCTGTCATGCCTTCCATGATCGTGATCGAACGGGTTCGCCGCGCCACGCCGAGTAGCGCCCGAAACAACTCGCGGCCGGTTGCGTCGCCGGCGGCGTGCACGATGCGGCGACGCGAATGCGCCGCTTCCAGGCCCAGCTGCAGCCTCCCGTCCAGCGACCGGTCGAAAGGAGCACCAAGACGAATAAGGTTCTCGACGGCTTGAGGTGCGGCCTCTACCACCCGCCTGGCCATTTGTTCGTCGCAAAGCCCATCGCCGGCAGCAAGCGTATCGGCGAGGTGCAGGTCGGGGCTGTCGTCCTCCCCAAGACTCGCTGCGAGGCCGCCCTGCGCGAGGGTGCTCGAGGCCTCCGTCCCGAGTGGGCTTCTGGAGAGCAGAACGACTGGTTGCGGCGCCAGGTGAAGCGCCGTCATGAGCCCGGCGATACCAGCCCCGATGATGACCGGCGCTCCGCCAATGTGATGAATGTCCGCCGTCATACAAAGAGCATGCGTTCCACAGCCCAGCGGGCCCGTTCAGCGACATGAGGATCGATCGTGACGACGTGGCGGTTCTCCTCGATCGCGGTGCGGATGTTACGAAGTGTGATGCGCTTCATATGTGGGCACAGATTGCAGGGACGCACGAAATCCACGTCCGGATGCTCGACCGCGACATTGTCGCTCATTGAACATTCCGTCATCAGCGCCACACGCGCCGGCTTGTGCCGCGCGACATAGTCGGACATCGCCGCCGTCGAGCCGGCGAAATCGGCTTCCGCGACCACTTCCGGCGGACATTCGGGATGGGCAAGTACACTGATGCCGGGATGGGCCTCACGCAGCTCGCGGATGTCGGCCGCCGAGAAACGCTCATGCACTTCGCAGCGCCCCTTCCAGGCAATGATCTCGACCTTGGTCTGCGCCGCGATGTTCTTCGCCAGATATTCATCGGGCAGCATGATCACACGCGGCGCGCCGAGCGACTTTACGACTGCAAGCGCGTTGCCTGAGGTACAGCAAATGTCTGACTCGGCTTTCACCGCGGCGGAGGTGTTGACGTAGGTGACGACCGGAACGGACGGATAGCGCTGCCGCATCATGCGCACGTCTTCGGCAGTGATCGAGTCCGCCAGCGAGCAGCCGGCGCCGAGATCCGGGATGAGCACGGTCTTGTCCGGATTGAGCAGCTTGACGGTCTCGGCCATAAAATGCACGCCCGCGAGCACGATGACGTCCGCATCGACCGTCATGGCCTTGCGGGCCAGCGCCAGGCTGTCGCCAACGATGTCAGCCACGCAGTGAAAAATCTCCGGCGTCTGGTAGTTATGCGCCAGGATGACGGCATTGCGCTGTCGCTTCAGTTTCAGGATTGCATCGATATCCTCGACGAAGACCGGCCACTCGATCGGTGGGATAACGCGCCGAACGCGGTCGTACAGTGAGGCGCTCGAAGGCAGGACGGCGCTCATCGAGCCTCCAGTTATAGTCTACCTGATTATAAGGCGTATATAATCGTTGTGACTATAAGCGGTGTCAAGCCCGTGCGATCGGCAATTTTGTGCCGGCCACAGGCCTCTCGTCGAGAATAGTATGGTGGAAGCGGTAGAGCTGCGCCGGCCGGCCGCCGGTCTCGGCGGTCGTCGCCCCGGTCTTCTCAACCAGTTCCTGCTGCTCTATGAGCCGGCGAAAGTTCGGCTTGTTGATGAGCCTGCCGGAGAGCGCCTCCACAGTTCGCTGTAGCTGCAAAAGCGTGAAGAGCGGCGGCATCAGTTCGAACACAACAGGCCGGTATTTGATTTTGGAGCGCAGTCGCGCAATAGCCGTTGCCAGAATGCGGCGGTGATCGGCGATCATCGATCTGCCCGGCACCGAAGCGAGGATGGCCAAAACTCCGCCGCGCTTTGCTTCCTCCACCAGGGCGGCTTCGTAGAGCAGCTCGTAGCGCTGCAGCGCAAGCTCTTCGTTCCATGCCCGGCCGTCCAAGGCAAAGGCAACCGCCGCTCGCCGTCGGCGATCGAAGCGCGTCGCGCCGTCGTCCGCGCCGTCCGCCCATTCGATAAGGCGCGGCCGCAATTCTTCCAGCACTATCGGGGGCCTGCCGGAGCGATGATCCTCCCACGGAAAATAGTCGTACCAGCTGGCCCAACTGCGCCTGCCCGAGGCGCCCGCATTTTCTTCGCGGGTGAGTGCGAGATAGCTGATCGAGATCACGCGCTGGTTGGCGCCGACCCGATCGCGATCGGCAAAGGTGTAGAGCTGCTCGATATAACCGAGAGGCTGACCGGTCTGCAGTTCTACCCATGCCCTGAGCCCCGACTGGAGCGAACGATGAGCGAGCTCAAACGGGCCCGAGGGAAGAGCGGCCCCCTGTTCGATGGTCAGAACACATGGTCCAGCGTCGTTCACGGCGACCACGACTGCGATCAGGTCGGCGTTGACATCGTTGGTTTTGCCTATGGTTCTGCCTTTCCTTGGTCCTTTGGCCTGATCCATGGTTCCTGACCCACTTGGGTAGGCCTCCGCGCGAACTGTCTAAACCGATTTAGTTCTGTTCTGTATCATACCAATCGTCGCGTCAACACCACGCGCTGTGGCGACTTTACCTCTTCGCGCCTGCACAAAAATATGCCAAACGCGACACTCGCCGTGGGTGACGCTGGGTGAGGAGAGACGTCGATTGAGCGTCGCTGGTTCGTGAAAGGCGATCACGCCGCCGGATATCCGTGCGCGAAAGGCAGTACGGCGCTTATCTGCCTGACGACCTACACCACTCCGGTTAGGCTGGTTGACGGCGTACTGTTCTCCGTTTCAATCGCGAGACATCCGGCACGGGGCCGGCGGAGCGACATGGCCATCGGACCGACCATGACGGCGCTGCGTTCTCGCCAACTTGATTGGGATACCAAGCGCCGTGCGGTCGAGCGGGCCGTGGATTGCGGCCGGCGCCAACAGGACGGCTGCAACGTCTCACCGACGGAGGTCCGAGCCGTACCAATCAACGCTGATTGTCCAGCTATTCTCCTCGCGCGCTATCTCGCGGCCCTGCTTGAAGTCCGCGAGCCGGTTCAGAGATTCTTGATCTCGATACCGTATTTCCTCAGCGCGTAGCCAATCTGGCGCGGCGTCAGTCCAAGCAGGCGCGCTGCCTTTGCCTGTACCCAGCCGGATCTTTCCATGGCCGCGATGAGACGCTCGCGATCGGTCATCTTCGCGTCGCTTACGAGGCCTAGCCGAACAGGCGCTGGCAGTGCCCGCTCGCTGTCAGCGGGCGGGCCCCCAAAGGCGGCCGAAGCAAAAGCACCAGACGATTGCATGGCCGGGTTCAGTGACGATGGTGCGATCGGCTCCGATTTCGGCGCAGTCTCCTTCGATGCGTGCTTCCATAGCATCGCGGAAAGGCATCGGCCGTGGCAGCAGTCAAAGTCGTTTCTGCCGATTGACGCTCCCGCTGCCAGGGTCGCTGTGCGCTGCACGCAATTTTCAAGCTCGCGGACATTTCCGGGAAAAGCACAGTTCATCAGCACTTCAGTCGCACTCGCATCGAAGACCATCGTACGGCCGTTCTCGCTGTTGAAATTCTTGAGAAACTCAGCGGCAAGGAGCGGAATATCACCGCGCCTTTCGCGCAATGGCGGCACCAGCAAGGGAACAACGCTGATGCGATAATAAAGGTCGGCGCGAAACTCATTCCTTGCAACCGCGTCTTCCAGGTTCCTGTTCGTGGCGGCAATCACGCGAACGTCGACCTTAATCGTCTGGTTGCTGCCGACGCGCTCGAACTCCTGCTCCTGCAGCACGCGCAGCAGCTTTGCCTGGAACGAGGCCGAAATCTCACCGATCTCGTCCAGAAACAACGTTCCCTTGTCGGCGAGCTCAAAGCGCCCCTTGCGCGAGTTGAATGCACTGGTAAAGGCACCCTTTTCGTGACCGAACAGTTCGGATTCCAGGACTGTCTCAGGGAGCGCTGCGCAATTGAGCTTGATGAACGGCCGCTTGGCGCGTCCCGACATCTCGTGAACGGCCTTGGCGACCAGCTCCTTGCCGGTCCCCGATTCCCCGCGCAGCAACACGGTGCTGTTGGACCTGGCTACTAACGCGACCTTCTCAAGCAGCCCGCGCAGCGCCGGGCTGTCGCCAATGATCCCCTTGACATGAGCCCTTTTGCCCTCATGCCCAGGCTGCTTGAGTTCGCCGAATTGCTTTTGCATCCGGATTTTTTCGGCCATCAGTCGCTCGCGGTCGGACGCGAACAGGCGATGCAGCTTCACTGTCTGTCCAACCAGATTAGCGATTGTGGTAAGGAGGCGCAGGTCGTAATCGAGGAGGGAGCCTGATTTGTTGTCCAGGATGCGGTCGATGGTCAGCGTGCCCACGACGTTCGCATCGACGCGAATGGGTACGCCGATGAACGACACTTTCATGTTGTCGGACGCCCCGAGCACCTCCTTGTCGGCGGCGTTGAAAGCCGGATCCAGCGCTATGTTCTCGGCGACGAGCGCCATGCCCGTCGTTATGATCTGGTCGATCGCCGCCCGTGGCAGATGCTTGCGGTAGCGCTCATCGCTGCCTTCGCTCCAGCCGGCGCCGACGGTCATGTCCGGTATGCCGGCACCGTCGCAGAGCGAGATGATGCCGTGCCGCACCTGCACCAACGATGGCAGGAGGTCGACGACGTTGGCCAACGTGGCTTCCAGCCCAGAGGGAGCGGTGAGCGCTGTCGACGTTTCAAAGATGTCCGGCGCCCTCTCGTGCAACGGCACAATAGGGACCACGTTATTCATCTCGGACTTTGAATTAGGGCTTTTCATTTTTGGAAGCGATATGCAGCGTGACGAGATCTGCCTGGCACTTTGCTCGGAGTTGCGAGTATCTTGCATGTGATCATCCATCTCGCGCCATGAAATCGCTGCCCGAGGCAAGTGCGCCTATTGTCCAGCGCGTGGATGTCCTTGGCGAATCGCATTCGTCGGCGTCTTCGCTCAACAGGCCGCTGCACAATCGACGAGTTTGCTCGCCTCGCCCTTGCACGCGGGGATTCATTGAAACACGAAAAGGCGTTGATGAAGATAGTCGTGACGATTGATCCGTCAGCAAGACGGGCGTCTGCAGCCGGCTTTTCGCGCGCAATGAAATTGCCATTGAGATGATAGCTAATGTCGATGCCAGTCAGGCCCGGGCCGCGAGCAAGTGCGGCCCTGGCAAGATGGGGCGGCGTCATGCGGTCGATCGCAAAGCGGAGCGATGCTTGACGCATAGCTTTCCTCTCTCTTCATGAAGTGCGGGTCGTCGTTCTCGGCTGACTGGCTTCCGCCGCGCAGCAATCATTCGTTGTTAAACGAGACCGGAATGAGGCAGGTGAGTCAATCAAACTCCCGCTGTTTTTCTTTCATGAATGAAAGGAAATTAGGCTCTCATGATAGTATTTTATCAGTTTTTCAGATGTTTTCCGGCAGATAGATCTCAAACGGCAGAAAAGTCTGCCCAAGCGTCTCCGAAGTGCCGACCTTGATGGCCTGGGCCATCAGCGTCATCAGTTCCTGGCAAAGCAGGCGCTGGGGCGTGGCGACCGACATCGTGATCATGCCATCTGCGAGTGCAGCCCGTGACTCCGGCGTGATCTCGTTAACGATCGCGACGAGACCCCGGCTTTCGCCTTCTTCACGGAGCGCGGAGATCGCTCCCTCCATACCTCCGCCGGCCACATAGAAGCCGGTGAGTTCGGGTTCCCGTTGCATGAGATCCAGCGTGGCCTCGTAGGTAATCTGCCGTGCCTCAAGGTTCACGAGCGGATCGAGCAGCTCGAATGCCGGTGCATTCTCACGGAAATAGGAGCGAAAGCCGACCTCCCGCAGCTCCTGCCCCTGAAAACGGTGGCTGCCGACAAAAACCGCCACCTTGCCCGGCCGTCTTGCGACCTTTGAAAGCATCCACGCTGTCGTCCTCCCGACTTTGCGGTTGTCGAGGCCGATATAACCCTCACGAACACCTTCGGCGAAATCGGAAAGCAGCGAGAAAACGGGGATGCCTTTTGCCTTGAGTTCTTGGACGGCTGCCGTGATCGCCGGATGGTCCGGCGCCACCATGGCGATCGCGTGGCAGCGCGCTCCGAATTCCTTGAGCAATGGGATAAGGTCGCATGGCATGTGCGACGGCGCGAATTCGATGAGCGAAGTGCCATGGAAGCACTTCGCCGCGTTGACCGCCGCTTCGACCTCACGCGCGAAGCCCTGGTAGAAGTGGTGAGTCGGTTTTCTCAAGATGAAGCCAAGCCGATATTGCGGCAAGTCCGGCTGCAGGCGCTGCTTGATAAGACCTGCGGCGTGATATCCGATGGCCTGTGCCGCCGCTAAGACCCGCTGCGCAGTCTCCTTCCGCACCGGATGACGGGCATTCAGAACTCGGTCAACGGTGGCAACACTAACCCCGGCTTCCCGGGCGATATCAGCAATTATGGGTCGCTTCGCCATTGTTCGAGTCTGATTAAACGACATCAAGGGTCCCGGCAAAGGTCGATTCAGTAAAATCTGTCATTCGTGCATTGATCCTGTTCGCTACCGAATTCTTGTCGTGGCATGGTGCGAGGTAGAAGCCGAGACGTAGAGCGTGGGCGAATTGTTCAGCCGTGCCGACGGCTCCGATCGAGCTCCACGCCCGGTTCCACGAACCGTCGCAAACTTCGGAGGCATTAAGCGCATCATCGATGGCTTGTGTGTCGTGACCGGTGCAAGACCTTCGCAAGGCGCAGATGATTTTGCACCCACTGCATTTCGGGATTCTTGATTTCATCGGCCCGCGAGAGTTTGTTTGGAACCCGCGGCCCGATCGTCCGGCGTTTGGGACCAGCCAGGCGATTCAACTGGCAGCGATGCTGCCGAGTTGCTCGGCGCGGGCGTTCTCAGTGGCTGGCCGGTTGATGTCTCGGCAGGCTGGTGGCCGCAGAATGCAGCTTTCAATTGCGCCTGATCCAGTTCGCCTTCCCAGCGGGCGACGACGAGCGATGCCACCGCGTTACCGACCAAATTCGTCAGTGCCCTGCATTCCGACATGAAGCGATCGACGCCAAGGATCAGCGCCATTCCAGCAACAGGAACTGCCGGCACTACGGAGAGCGTAGCGGCCAACGTGACGAAGCCGGCACCTGTGACACCTGCTGCACCCTTGGAGGAAAGCATCGCGACGAGCAGCAGCAGGACCTGATCGCCAACTGACAAATCCGTATTCGTCGCCTGCGCGATGAAAAGGGCCGCGAGGGTCATGTAGATATTGGTGCCATCCAGATTGAAGGAATATCCGGTCGGGATAACCAGGCCCACGACCGAGCGCTTGGCGCCGGCCTTTTCCATTTTCTCCATGAGAGAGGGCAGCGCAGCCTCGGAGGAGGACGTTCCGAGGACCAGCAGCAGCTCTTCCTTTATGTAGCGGATAAGAGAAAAGATCGAGAAGCCATTGTAGCGACAGACTGCACCGAGAACCCCGAATACGAAGAGGAAGGCCGTGAGATAGAAGGTCCCGACCAGCATGGCAAGGTTGGCTACCGAACCGATGCCATATTTGCCAATCGTGAAGGCCATTGCTCCGAAAGCACCGATCGGCGCGGCTTTCATCAGGATGCCGACCAATTTGAAAACGGGTGCAGTGAGGTCCTGAAGGAAGGAAAGAACCGATTTGCCCGATTCTCCGACCATCGCCAGCGCGATGCCGAAGAGGACGGAGAAGAACAACACCTGTAGAATGTCGCCTTCCACAAAGGCGCCGACAATCGTGGTCGGGATCATGTTCATGAGGAAGCCGGTCACGGACTGCTCATGGGCCTTTGAGGCATAGCCATTGACGGCTTGGACGTCGAGCGAGGTCAGATCGATGTTGAGGCCGGCGCCAGGCTGAATGACATTGCCGACGATGAGGCCGACGATAAGCGCGAGCGTCGAGAAGGTGAAGAAATAGACCATCGCCTTGCCGGCAACACGGCCGACCTTCTGAAGATCGCTCATGCCGGCAATTCCAGTCGACACGGTCAGAAAGATAACGGGCGCGATAATCATCTTGACGAGCTTGATGAAGGCATCGCCGAGCGGCTTCAGGTTTTCTCCGATTTGCGGATAAAAATGGCCAACCGCGACTCCGAGCAGGATTGCGACAAGCACCTGCACGTAAGGCTTGGCAAAAAGGGTCTTGCGGGGTGCGCGCTTTACGCTTGGAGCCAGTGGGGTCAACATGTAAGTTTTCTCTCCCTGACCGGTTTGGGGCGGGCTGTTCCTCCCCGCGGCTTCTCCCATCGCGGCGCCCCGGTCGAACGCTGCTGCGTTGTTGACCGCAATAGCCGTGCCAAGCCAAGAGAGCGCGGAAATCGCCGGAGCCTCAGGTATCTTCAACAAATCGCGCAGCAAGATTGTGCGGTTTTCCGCACGGATCGCCTTCCCTTTTGGCGGAACCCCGCACTATGGTTCGTCAATGATCGGTTTTAAGAATACGATGGCAGAAGAAGAAGACATGGGTAATGGCGCCTTCCAGCGCGCCCCATTGGTCTTCCCTGGTAGATCCGGCGGTCGATCTCTCTGGCTTGTGGTTTTGCTTGCAATTCTTGGTGCGGCGCTCTGTTTCGTCGTCTTTGCAACGGGACGCATCGCCGGCACCAGAGCAGAGTATGCCCTACGCGACCGTGCTCTTGCCGCGTTCCCGCTTGCAGCCGACAGTTTGAAAGGAGAGATCGAGAAGCAGCGAATGATTCCGCTGGTTCTGGCACGCGACGGTGCCGTTCAGGAGATGCTTCGCAGTCCGAGCACTGCCAACGAAGCCGCGCTTGATGAGAAGCTTCGCGCCATCGCGCGCGACGCCGGCTCTTCTATACTCTACATCATTAATCCTGAGGGCGTTGCGGTCGCTGCGAGCAACGCCGGCGAGCCGACCAGTTTCGTCGGCAGCGATTACCGCTTTCGCCACTACTTCACCGAGGCGATGGCGGATGGCGCGGCTATGCAATATGCGCTCGGCACGGTTAGCGCGCGCCCTGGTCTCTATCTGTCGAGCCGGGTCGATGGGCCGGAGGGACCGCTCGGTGTGGTTGTGGTGAAGGTGGAGCTCGACCGCGTCGAGTCGCGTTGGCTGGAGAGCGGCTTCGTGGTCTTCACGACCGATGAGCGAGGCGTGGTTCTTGCCACGAGCGTGCCCCAATGGCGTTTTGGCGCTCTCTCACCGCTTTCCGTAAAGGAGAAGCAAACCGCTCGCGATCGTCTGCAGCTACCGGGCGTGACTTTCGAGCCGGTGCCGCTTTCCCGCCGCGGCGGCAACCTGGTCACCGCAACTCCTGAGAGTCGATCAGCCGGTTTCGTCGCGGTTTCGCAGGATCTCGGCAAAGCAGTTCCGGGCTGGCGCATGTCGTTGCTCATCCCCGCCGACACCGAGATCTCCTCGGCGGTCATGACAGCCCGCGTGACAACGCTGCTTGCCCTCGTTCTCGTTGGATTCGTCATTTTCATCATTGTTCGACGGCGGCGGGCGGCCCGGCAGCGGCAAGAAGTGCTTGTGTTGCTGAATGCGGAACTGGAGCATCGCGTCGAACTGCGGACGGCGGAGCTCCAGAGCTCGAACGCAGCGCTCGCCGGTGAGATCGCCGAGCGAGAGAACGCTGAAGCAAGAGTGCGTCGCCTGCGCGACGAACTCGCCCAGGCGAACCGCTTGTCAATCCTGGGACAGATAACTGCCGGGGTCGCCCACGAGATCAACCAGCCGGTCGCCGCAATCCGCACCTATGCTGAAAATGCCGCGCGTCTTCTAGGGATCGGCCGGTCGCAAGACACCGCCGAGAATCTGACCTCGATCGTCGCCATGACCGGCAGGATCGGCACGATCACTGAAACGCTAAGGTCCTTTTCCCGCCGCGCCAGCGGATCGATGGGACCGATACTGGCGGACGACGCGATCGACGGCGCTCTGTCGCTTCTTTCAGGCCGAATTCGCGATTCCGGGGTGACGATTGGACGGAAGCGGATCGATCCGTCTCCAATTGTCATGGCAAGCCGCATGCGACTGGAGCAGATACTCGTCAACCTTCTCCAGAACGCGCTTGACGCTCTGAAGGATCAACCGGAGCCCCGCGTCGAGATAGCGCTCGCCGAAAACGGGGAAATGGTCGCTATTTCCCTTCGGGACAACGGCCCCGGCCTTGCCCCCGACATTCGCAGGAGCCTCTTCATGCCGTTCGTTACTAACAAGGAAAAGGGTCTCGGTCTTGGCCTGGTCATTTCGCAAGAGATCGCACGTGAGCTCGGCGGCTCGTTGCGGCATGATGATGCCGGCCACGGGAGAGGGACTTCCTTCACGGTCGAGCTGAGGCGAGCGGCATGAGTGCTGAATCAGGACCGGTCATTTTTATCGACGATGACGAGGATGTGCTTCGCGCAGCCACGCAGATGCTGAAGCTTGCCTCGTTCTCACCGAGCGTGTTCGGTTCGGCCGAGGCCGCACTCGCCAGAATCGACGGGAACTTCGATGGCCCTGTCGTGAGTGACATCCGTATGCCCGGGCTGAACGGACTTCAGCTCTTCGAGCGAGTGAAGGCGATCGACCCGGAAATTCCGGTTGTCCTGATCACCGGGCATGCCGACGTCGAGCTGGCCGTTGCCGCCATCAAGGATGGCGCCTACGATTTCATCTCGAAGCCATATGCGAACGACCGGCTTCTCGTGACGCTGCATCGCGCTTCGGAAAAACGGCGCCTGGTCCTGGAAAACAGACGTCTTAGGGATGCGGTTGTCCGATCTGCGGGCGATATCCCGCTGATCGGGGAGGCCCCGACCATGATTCGATTGCGCGAAACTCTCCGCCAGATCGCCGATACCGATGTGGATGTCCTTGTGGAAGGCGAGACGGGCACGGGCAAGGAGGTGGTCGCGGATCTGCTTCACCGCTGGAGCAGACGACGCACGAAGCCCTTCGTTGCCCTGAATTGTGGAGCGCTGCCCGAAAGCGTCATCGATAGCGAACTTTTCGGGCACGAGGCGGGCGCCTTTACTGGCGCGCAGAGGCGCAGGACCGGTCGCATCGAGCATTCGAACGGAGGGACGCTCTTCCTCGACGAAATCGAATCGATGCCGCCAGCACTCCAGGTGAAGCTTCTGAGGGTGCTTGAGACCCGGCAGATCACGCCGCTTGGCACGAACGAAACCCGCAGCATCGACCTTCGTGTCGTGTCGGCTACCAAGGCCGATCTCGGCGATCCGGCCGCCCGCGGAGATTTCCGGGAAGACCTTTATTTCCGGCTGAATGTGGTGACGCTCCGCATCCCGCCGCTTCGCGAAAGGCGCGAAGACATCCCGATGCTCTTTGGGCATTTCCTGGAACGCGCCTCCAAACGCTTCAGCAGGCCAGTTCCGGACATAAGCGCTGGCGTGCGCGATCGCCTCGTGAGCCACAATTGGCCCGGCAATGTCCGTGAACTCGTGCATTTCGCCGATCGCGTTGCATTGGGACTTGAAAGGATAGGCACGCCCATTGCATCAGGTCGAAAGGAACAAGCGGTATCAAGCCTCCCCTTGTCCGAGAAGGTCAGCCTTTATGAGGCGACTGTCATCCGCGATGCCTTGCAGGAATGCGGCGGCGACGTGAGGCGCACGATCGAAGTCCTGGGAGTTCCCCGCAAGACCTTCTACGACAAGCTGAAACGACATGGGATAGACACGGCCGATTATCGAAAAACCGCCATTGGCTGAAGCCTTCTTGCTTGCATGTCGCGGAAAAGAAATTTCGCCATTCTCGTCCGACTCAAAGGATGCACTATGGGCTAGGTGAAGCGAGCCTGAGGTCGCTTTCGGAGCGCTATGGCATCAACCCCAAGACGGTCGCGAAGTGGAGAAGCGGAATTCGACCGCCGATCTGTCCACCGGCTCCAGGGAGTCGACAGTTCTGTCTGTCGAGGAAAACCGTTGTTGTGGCCTTCCGCCGCAACAGGCTGCTGCCGCTCGACGATTGCCTCTACGCGTTGCAGCCGACGTCCCGCATCTGACGCACTCCCACCGCTGTCTGCAGGCAAGCATCGGCCGATTGCCAGATGTCGACGGCGACAGGCCGGCGAGAAGAGTCGAGAGAATGAACCGGACCATCAAGACGCAACCGTCAAGCGCTTCCACTACGACGATCGCGACCAACTGCGTCGGCATCTTGCCGACTTCGTCGCGGCCTACAATTTCGGCCGCAAGCTGAAGACCCTCAAGGGCCTCACGCCCTGCGAGTTCATCTGGAAGGCATGGGCTTCCCAGCCCGAGCGTTCACTTTCAATCCGCTCCAGCAAATGCCGGGACTAAACATTTAGCAAATGGCGGATGAGGTGCACGATGCAAGTTAGCACGTCGCCTGGGGAAAGGTGCGCCGATCGCCTCTCTCTTGGCCAACCAGTTCCAGCTTGCCGTCTTACCCAGGCCCCCGCCAATCTCGTTGCGTTGTTGTTTAGCGTTGCAACAGATCCTTCAAAGAAATTCATGGAATCGTTGCGAGCGCAAATCGCTGTCAATGGTACGCTCATCACAACTTTCGAGATCAGTGGCGGCAGAAATCTGGTGTCGTTTTATGTTCCGCCGCCAAACAGCATTTGCGAAGAGCGCGAAATGACAAAGCCAGCAGGACGAGGGTACCAGCCATGCGCACATCGATTACACCCAAGTCGCCCGCGATACGATACTCGATATTGGCTACGACGATGCCATCGGCTTTGATGGTCGAAATTGCGCCGTCGTTCTGGCTCTCACCGGGCAGTCGCCCGACATCAGCCAGGGCGTTGATGAAGGACGATGGCAGGATCTCGAGCAAGGGCGGGATCAGGGCCTCATGTTTGGATTCGCATGTTTTCGATCTCCGACCGAAAGGCATCATCAAGATGCTTGATCTCGTACGCCCGATATACCGCAATACGGACACTTCGGCCGTGAAGAGCCTGAGTTCACCTGGGAGAAGACGGACAGAGCCGACGACTTGCTGCGTGAGGCAGGACCGGCAGCTGCGTGAGCGCCGCTGGATCAAGCGCATGCGGCAACCCTTTTCAACTCGCTAGCCCGCGCCCGCCGCGGCACGCGCTTCGACATCATGCTGACGGCTGTGTGATCGACACGGGCGGTTACCGGAAAGGCGACAAAAAAGTGCGTTACGACATCGTTATCATCGGAGGAGCCATCGTCGGCTCCTCGATCGCCTACTATCTGCGCGAGGAAGGGTTTTCCGGCTCGATCGCGCTGATCGAGCGCGATCCGCAGTTCGCGCACGCGGCAACGACGTTGTCCTGCGCCTCCATTCGCCAGCAATTCTCGATCCCGCAGAACATCCGCCTGTCGCAGTTCACCATGAAACTGTTCCGGCGGCTGAAGGAAGAATTCGGCGCGGACGCCGACATCGGTTTTCGCGAGGGCGGCTTTCTCATTCTCGCTAGCGAGAACGGGCTGCCGATCCTGAATGCCAATCACGAAGCGCAGGTCGCCGAGGGGGCCGACATCGTGCTCGAGGACGCGGATCAGCTGACGCGCCGCTTCCCTTGGCTGTCGACCGAAGGTATATCCGCCGGCGCCTATGGCCGCAGCGGCGAAGGCTGGTTCGACGCGCATGCGATGCTGACGCTGTTCCGCAAGGCGCTGCGCGGCAAGAACGTGGACTTTATGACCGCCTCGGTCATCGGCATCGAGCGGCAGGGCCACCGTGTCACCAGCGTCAGGCTCGACAATGGCGAGACGATCGAAGCCGGCACCGTCCTCAATGCCGCCGGGCCGAATGCCGGCAAGGTCGCCGCTCTCGCCGGGCTGGCGCTGCCGGTCGAGCCGCGCAAGCGCAATGTCTTCGTCTTCGAGGCGCGCGAAAAATATGCCGACATGCCGCTGCTGGTCGATCCCTCCGGCATCTATGTCAGGCCGGAAGGCTCGGTCTATCTCACCGGCGGCGCCGAGCCGGAAGAGGGCGACGGCCCGGCCGATCCCCAGGATTTCGAGGTCGACTGGCCGCTGTTCGAAGAGGTGATTTGGCCGTTGCTGGCAACCCGCATTCCGGCCTTCGAGGCGATCAAGGCGACCCGCGCCTGGGCCGGCCATTACGACTACAACACGCTCGACCAGAACGCGGTGATCGGGCCGCACCCCAAGGTGAAAAATTTCCTCTTCGCCAACGGATTTTCAGGCCACGGTCTGCAGCAGGCCCCGGCGGTCGGCAAGGCGCTGGCCGAGCTTCTCGTGCATGGCGGCTACCGCACGGTCGATTGCTCCGCGTTTGGGTACATCCGTGTCGCCGAAGGGCGGGCGTTTAGGGAATTGAATGTGATCTAGCAACAACGGCGCCGCGACGGTCTCCTTTGGTGCCGGCGGGACAGAGGGGCGCGAAGGTTCGCGACAGGCGGTGCCGCGGTACAAAGGCCTTGATGTTTAGCTTGCCCTGTTCGGTTGGGATCTCCGCAATATCAATGTGGAAGAAGCCGATGCTTGCGCTGCAGACATCGGTGCAATGAAGAGCGCGTCAGATGCGGGATCGTCGGCTGCAAGGCCGTAGAGGCAATCGTCCAGCGGCAGCAGTGTGTTGCGGCGGAAGGCCACAACACACGGTCCTCTTCTACGGCAGACAGAACCTTCGATCTCGGCTCCCTGGGGCCGGTGGGCAGATCGGCGGTCGAACTCCGCTCCTCCACTTCGCGACCGTCTTGGGGTTGATGGCATAGCGCTTCGAAAGCGAGCTCAGGCTCGCTTACAGCTCGACGCATCGCCTCTTTCTTTGTGGCGCTCCCATGCAGAACCTGGCCCAGTCGAAGCTTCGTGGCAGCGGCCCGCGCTCATGGCCGGCTCACTTAGGTCGATGCTGCGTGCTGTCACCGTGAGGTTCCGCTGGGGTTAGCGGTGCGTCGAGCACAGCGAGCGGGTTCACAGCCAACGCTCTGGAACCCATGTCGCTAGCCATCCATGGCGTGGATGCGTTTCATCGAAACAGACGATTTTACCGATGTTACGGCACGAGGCATAGAAAGAATTCAAGAATGTAGCAGCCTTAAGGAAAGTGGTTGATGTTTGCGTTGGCTCCGAAGAGCATTTTCTGGTCTGCGCGGAAGACCAGCCCAGGCGCGAGTCCATCGCGGCCAGGCACTTCCGCGATAGACGCGAGCTACATCCCGAATTGCGCAAGCGCTTGCCTCAAAGGCAGCAGCAAAGCTGAGGCTTGTGGTGTTCTGGAGAGAGGCAATTTAGATGCTTGTTGATCGCTCAAGGAACGATCGGTTCGTTGTTTCTCGACGGCGCACGGGTCTCGGTGATTGCCTGTGGTCTCTCGCGTCGGCTTGGGACTACGCACATCGGACGGGACGAGCTTTAGCAATAGATTGGCGCGGCTCTTGTTACCTTGACAACCCGTTTGCGAATGCCTTTCCAGCTTTCTTCAAGCCAATTGAGGATATCGGTGGTGTACGGGTCATTTGCGATGACCAGATCAACCACGTCTCATTCCCTGGTCCGTTCTTCCCGTCGTGGTGGAACAAGCCATCCATCGACTGCGTGTACCGTCCGGATGAACAGATTTTCCATGAACGTGACGAGCTTAACGATCTTTTCCAGGCCCAAGATGATTGTGAAGCCAACACGGTAGTGTGTGATGCTTGCTTGATGTGGCGCTGCGATGAAAAGGCCGAGCGAACCATATTTAGGAGCATCACACCGAGGGTCGAAATTGAGGATCGCATTGAAGCGCTCTACCAGGAATATTTTGACGGGCACAGCATAATTGGAGTCCATGTCCGCCACGGCAACGGCGAAGATATTATGGATCACGCACCTTACTGGGCTGATCCGAAGGTTGCCTTAGAGCAGGTATGCACTGCCATTCGTATGGCCAAGGCGCAACCGCATTCAAGACCTGTAAGGGTGTTCTTGTGTACAGACAGCGCCAAGGTTGTTGATCACCTGTCGGGCGTATTTCCCGAACTTTTCACCGTTCCAAAACGCTTCCAGGCGGATCAGGCCGGCCCCTTACACAGTGCAGCACTGGGCACCGACGGGGGGTTTTCCGCGCTCGTTGAGATGTATCTCCTCGGTCGATGCGACACTGTTATTCGCTTTCCTCCGACTAGCGCCTTCACCCGCTATGCCCGCCTCTTCGTGCCACGAATTGTCGAATTCGATTTGAATGACCCGCGTCGTTTGATCTTGATCGACAACTCTTTCGAACGTTCCCCGGCTCCATGAAAGGCTGGCATCCCGCTCGAACTCTCCCTTGCCTTCGCGCAGAGGCCCCCGTTCGCCCTGCCCAATACGCCCCTTTCTCGCCACGCAATCCCGCCGCAGGCGAGCGTTTTCATGGGCGCGTCAAAATCAAAAGGATTCAAGCTTGTCAAAGAGAAAAGTAGCTTTAATCACCGGGGTTACGGGGCAAGACGGTTCCTACCTCGCAGAATTGCTTTTAGAAAAGGGCTATTCTGTGCATGGGATAAAGAGACGATCGTCTCTTTTTAATACGGGCCGAATAGACCATCTCTATCATGACCCTCATGAAAGTGGCGTTGATCTTACACTTCACCACGGGGACTTGACAGACTCGTCGAGCCTTACGCGCGTCATCCAACTGGTTCAGCCGGACGAAATTTACAATTTGGCAGCTCAGAGCCACGTTGCAGTCTCCTTTGAAGAACCAGAATACACCGCGAACTCCGATGCCTTGGGTGCGCTGCGTATCCTCGAGGCAATTCGGATCCTGGGGCTCGTCAAGCATACGCGCTACTACCAAGCCTCGACGTCTGAGCTCTACGGGCTGGTGCGGGAAACGCCACAGACCGAGACGACACCGTTCTACCCCCGGTCCCCCTACGCTGTTGCCAAATTGTATGCTCACTGGATCACCGTAAATTATCGAGAATCTTACAATTTGTATGCATGTAACGGCATTTTATTTAATCATGAGTCACCTGCGCGCGGAGAAACATTTGTAACTCGCAAAATCACGCGCGCCTTGACTCGGATTAAGCTTGGAATGCAGCGGACTCTATTCCTGGGCAACCTTAATGCGCGTCGCGATTGGGGGCACGCTCGAGACTACGTCCAGATGCAGTGGTTGATGCTGCAGCAGGAGCAACCTGAAGACTTTGTGATCGCTAGCGGTGAGCAACATTCGGTGCGCGAATTCGTCACCGTCGCGGCCGCTGAACTCGGCATCGATGTTCGTTGGGTGGGGGAAGGGGTCGACGAAGAGGGATACGATGCAAAGACGGGAGCTCTGATCGTAAAGGTAGATCCCCGTTATTTTCGTCCTGCAGAAGTCGAGACACTTCTCGGCGATGCCCGCAAGGCGAAAGAAAAACTTGGGTGGGAGCCCAAAATCTCCTTCATCGAATTGGTTAGGGAGATGGTTCTGGAAGATTTGCGCATGGCAGAGCGTGAGGCAGTGCTGATGAAGCAGGGTTTTTATTCACACAGTCCACGAGAGTTATGCTGACAACGGCGGCGCCATGCTGGGTTGTTGTCAGTGCTATGGTGGCCTTCTTAAGGAGCGCCCAGAGCGTTAACAATGGAAAACAAAAAGATGAAGAAAGTCTATGTGGCAGGCCATCGCGGCCTTGTTGGATCCGCCACAATGAGAGCCCTCGAGGCGTTAGGATCCTATGAGATAATAACACGTACTCACGACGAACTGGATCTATTTGACCGGAGCGAGACGCGCAGGTTCTTCATGTCGCAGCGGCCAGATTACGTCGTTATGTGCGCCGCAAAGGTTGGTGGTATACTGGCGAACGCTAGCTCCCCTGTCGATTTCCTTCATAACAACCTCGCGATTCAAGTCAGTGTTTTTGATGCCGCTTACGCTTCCGGCGTCGAACGGATGATTTTTCTTGGCTCCTCGTGTATCTATCCACGCGACTGTCCGCAGCCGATACGGGAGGAATACCTTCTCACCGGTCCGCTTGAAGCGACGAATCGTCCCTACGCTTTGGCAAAAATCGCAGGTGTCGAATCGTGCTGGTCTTTCAACCGGCAGTACAAGGCGCGCTATCTCGCGTTGATGCCGACCAATTTATATGGTCCCGGCGATAATTATCACCCCGAAAATTGTCACGTTCTGCCTGCTCTGATACGCCGCTTTCATCAAGCTAAAATGAACGGCGACTCCTCGGTGGGGGTCTGGGGATCCGGAAATCCTCGGCGAGAGTTTATGTATTCGTCGGATGTAGGCGATGCCATTGCGTTCCTGCTTGGCCTGCCAGATTCGGATTTTGACGCCTTGACAGCCCCCGACACTGCGCCCCTGATTAATGTTGGCGTTGGTGAGGACGTCACAATTCGCGAGGTGGCGGAACTCGTCAAGGCGGCGGTCTGCTGGGAGGGCAATTTGGTGTTCGACACGACGAAGCCAGACGGTACTCCGCGCAAGCTACTGGACGTAACGCGCTTGCGTAACCTTGGCTGGAAAGCCAAAACGTCTCTTGGTGCCGGGTTGCAAGCGACGTATGACGATTTTCTTCGCCTTCATGCGGCTTGATGTGGAAGCGCGCATCCAGGTTGGACTGCATGTCCGACCGGGTGCAAGCTCGCCCAGACCGGCCAAACAGATGAGAGGGACGCATACATCCCGAGGCGGCCGCAATAGTGGCCTGTGCTGACGTTGCAGACCGGACCTCTCTGCGACCGGCGATGCAGAGGATCACCCTAAAGCTTGCCCAAGCCAAATGGGAAGGGGAAGGCCGCATAACGGGCCGCACCTGGAACGGCTGTGCGTGAGCGCCGTCAACTCAAGCCGCCAGTTAGAACTGCTCGACCTCGCGGGAGCCGCTGCTTACGAAGCTGGCATCGACAGGAAAGCCAACCAGGCCCGCATCATGCCTCGAGGCAGGCCTTATCCAAGGCGGTGCATGCGGAAATGGCGGGCGTCGACGTTTGCTTTTCAACTCGCGCTTAGCCGCAGGCGGGATCGTGTCCCCCTGCGTGGTGGAGCTGGCGGCATTGGTCGCCGTGCTCTCCGGCATGGGCCGGGCTGATCGGATTGGTTCAGTCTGCGTTGTTAGCGCCGGACTCCGCCTCAAGGTCATGGCGCCACAAGCGCGGATTCGCGGCGCCGTGGTGCGGGCGTTTACAACTCATGCAGCAGCGGGTCTCGTTGATGGCGAAGCGGGCTGCCCTGAACCAATCGCTCGCGTCTGCGGCGCGCCAAGCTGCCGCGCAACGCGATCATCCTGACGCTCTGGGATGGCAGTGGCAGGTGACCGCCTATGCGGTGAGCACGCTTGGCCTTAGCTCGATTGGCCTCGACCCCAACCGGCCCTGGTCATCGCGCCGTGCCACAGCTTTTACCGCCAAGTGAAGCCGATCAGCTGCGACCGCTCGCCGCGACAACCCTGGCGCCAGACTATGCTCTGCTCGGCTGGTTCGAGCCCGTCGCGGCTGTGTTCATCCGCAGCATCGAATGCCATATCCGCTGCAGCCTCGAATGCAATAACCGTCGTAGCTTTTCAGAGCGCCTCTCGGAGTTGTTGAAAAACCCGGAAGTCAATTGCCCGTTTTACCTTTTCGGCAATGTTGAGGCGTCTGAGAATGGCTCAAACGATACCCCGTTTGGCTTCATGCAATGTCTCGCCCAGTCCGACGAGACGGGCTGCAGCCTGACCCGTCGGCATGTCAATGACCGTGATTGCGCTTGCCGCAAGGAAACGACGCTCGTTCTTGGTCAGCGTCGCTGTATCGATTGCCGCAAAATGTGGGCCATTGGAGCGCTTCATGATCTGCCGGGCATAGGTGCGCAGCATCTGATCGTTGAAGCGGCAGCCGATGAAGAAAAGACCACGGCTAGCTCGCCGTTCCTTCACCAGGTCAGGGATCGGCGTCTGGATGTCGATTTCGCTCAGCACTTCAACGTAGTCGGAATCTGCGACGAGGAAGTTTGCGGCCGGCCTGGCACCGCCGTGAGGGGCGTAGAGAACCGTCTTCGCCGCTGGTGCGGATTCGAGTAATATCCCGGACAGATCGTAGGCTTTCGTCCAAATGTCACCGATCTCGTGCGCCCGTGTTACGCCCTGTATTTCGACGACGTCCGTTCGCCGGGTCTGTATTAGAGCCGCGCGCATGGCACCGTCGTACCAGCTGTCGACGATCACGGAGAGCGGCAGCGTTGCAAGCCAGGCATGCAAGATGGTCGGCACCACCGGGGCCGCGAATATTTCGGCCATCCAAACTTGAAGCGTCCGGCGGTGCCGGCGCTGTTCGATATACTGCGCTACCGACCACATGTTGGTGCGGATCTTCGAAGGGGCTGGCGTGCGCTTGCGCTGCGGCAACGGCTTCGGGGGTATGCGGTACGGGCGGTCCCGCGGAGCGGATCTCAAGCAAGCCCGGGCCGAGATAGGGAATGACCTGATCGGCCGCGAGCGCTTTCTTCAAAAGGTCAAGCTGCCTTTCGGCAAAACTGTCCCGAATGACGACGAGATGGCCCGAGGTCATTGTGTTCATGCTCGTATCCCTTTGCCGCTCTCTTTGTGTCAACCCGAAGGTCAGTCCTCGCCGGAAATCTTCCTTGCCTCGACGGTAATCGGCAAAGGCGTGTCCCACGGAAGGTCGGGCAGAACTAACCGCCAGCCGTTCTTCAGCGTCACAGCCCCGCCCCATAAGTGTTCGTTGTCGACCTTGATGATCGGCTCTTCGAGATCCTTTTTGGGAATATATGCCGACAAGCCAGCACCGGTCCTGCGGATCATCACCCTCATCGGGCCGTTCCTTTGCTAAAGCCAGCACCGATTTCGGCACTGGAAGGAGTCCGGGCCGTCTCAAGGCTCATGAGTTCACGCGCACGCATGCCGACGACGGTGCCGCGATCGACCCATTCGACCGCATAGATGTAGAACTGCTGGAGAAAGGTGCCGATGTCGCGCACATAGCCCTCGTCGCCTTTGCGCACCAGATTTTCACCGATCTCCTTGCCCGGATAGGTGCCGTCATTTTTTATGTGGCGTGTGGCGCGGACCCGCTCACCCGGCATGAATCGCGGGGGTGTACGGATTTCGATGTCCTGTTCGCGTCCGAGGCTCATGGCCGTTCCTTTCTCTCGGCTGCAGCTTTCCAACAGGAGGTCAATGGTCCTGCGGAGGCGCCTCGACCGTGTCGGTAGCCGAAATGGAGCTCAGGCGGGGACGCAAGTCTTCGACACCGGACATACCGAGGCGCATTGCTGCGTTTCGAAGGTCCCCTCGCATTCGGTGCACTTTTTCGGATCGATCACGTAGGTCTCGCCCTTGAACTTAATCGCGCCCGAAGGGCATTCAAACTCACAGGCACCGCACTGGGTGCATTGGGAAGCGATGATCTTAAAGGCCATTTTCAACTCCGGTTCGGTTAGAATGAGGCGGCTCAGGCCGTCGCAGCCAGTGGCTCACTCCCAAACTCGGCGGCGTAAAGCGCGCCGATCGCGGTCTCGATGTAGTCATACCCGTAAGCCTCCGTTGCTCGGATCCCACCTTCCTTGAGACGATCCTCGGGGCAATTTCCAATTCTCGCGCACAGCACGATGTCTACGCCTTCGAGCGTAGAGATGACGCCGTCGAGGCTCTTGTCCTCGGCCCGGCCGCCGAGGCAATACTGTTCGACCTTGCGATGACCGACGAAACTGATCCCTTTCGGAGAGGCCTCATAAACCTGGAATTCCTTCGCATGGCCGAAATGCTCGTTGATGCGGCCGCCACCCTTGGTCGCCACCGCTACCAGAAGCGATTTGCCGGAGCCTGCGGTCTTGACCATCCCGAGCGCCTCGCTCTTGGCCGCCAGGCGATCGCCCCGCTCGCGCGCGACCACTGCCCGATATGTCTCGCGCTTGCTGGCGTCGTACGTGACCTTGTCGGGAAGCCGGTCGAGCGTGAATTCCTGGCCACGATCCTCGCCGAGCAGGCCGACAGCATCGGCCCGGCACTGCCGGCAGTGGCGCATCAACTTGGCGCCGCCTTCGAGACGATCCTGAAGGGCCTTCAGCTCCATTGCCTTGGGGCCGCGCTGCCCACTCAGGCCGTAATGCGTACCGTGCGCCGGGTCGGAAATCAGCGGCATGACATTGTGCAGGAACGCGCCGCGCTCCTTGACCCATTTATTCACCTCGATCAGGTGCTCATCGTTTACGCCGGGGATCATTACCGAATTGATCTTGGTGAGGATGCCGCGCGCCGTCAGCATCTCCAGCCCCGACATCTGTCGTTCGTGCAGGATCGTGGCTGCCTCAACGCCGGTATAACGGCGGTTGTCATAGAAGATCCACGGATAGATCTTGGCACCGATCCGCGGGTCGACCATGTTGATGGTGATCGTCACGTGATCGACATTCATTTCAGCAAGCTCGGCGACGCGGTCTGGCAGCGCGAGCCCGTTGGTTGAGATGCACAGCTTGATGTCGGCGATTTCCTTGGCGACCCGTTGGAATGTCGCCTTTGTGTTCTTCCAGTCGTAACAGGCATCGCCCGGTCCGGCGATGCCAAGCACGGAAAGCTGCGGCACTTCGTTGGCAACCCCGATCACCTTGCGCAGCGCCTGGTCGGGCGTCAGCCTTTCCGAAACGACCCCAGGCCGGCTTTCGTTGGCGCAGTCATATTTGCGATTGCAGTAGTTGCATTGAATATTGCAGGCTGGGGCGACCGCCACATGCATGCGCGCGAAATAGTGGTGCGCTTCCTCTGAAAAGCAGGGATGATCCTTGATCTTCTCCCAGACGGCCGGGTCCATCTCGTGCGGCTTCGCGGAGGAGCCGCAGGATGAAGATGCGCAGCCACCGGGTTTCGCTCTCGCCGGCGACTGAGAGAAGACTGTCGTGCCGGAAAGGCCCTGTAGCGAAATCATCGGTGCGGACATGGAGCGGCTCCGTGCGTGGTGTGAACATCGCACTTCAGAGCGCAAGAGATATGCCAACCCCAAAAGCGGTCTTATCCGTCATGTTGGCTTTTACGTCGGCCTTTTGTGTCCAATTGTGTCCGTTTCCTGCGACACGGTTTTGTCAGGTCGCCGACAACGGTCAAAAGCAACGCGAAAAGTGACGTCTTGTCTCAGTTACGCCCGGTGCGGGCAGCAACCGCGCCCCCACGTTTGATGTCATCAGGGACGTTTAGAACTTCTTCACTCCGATACGATGCCGGCGCAAAGCATAGCCGACCTGCCGCGGCGTGAGACCAAGAACACGAGCCGCCTTGGCCTGAACCCAGCCGGCTTTCTCCATCGCATCAATCAGCCGGTCGCGTTCCGTCAGACGCGGGTTCATTGCAGGGCAAACGGGATGGTGGGGGTCGCAGGTCTCGCCGGGCGATGCCTCATTCTGTGAGGGGCCGACTCGCATGGCAGGCAGCGGCGATCCAACCGGCATCATATTGCCACGCGCGAACTCGTCGACGGCATAGGCGCCGTGCGAACGGCCGACTCCTTTCCACAGAAGCGAAGACAGGCACTGGCTGTTCTTGCAGGCGAAATCCGACGCAGTTATTGTCGTTGAACGCGCAAGTGTGGCCGTCCGTCTCACACAATTCTCCAACTCACGCACGTTGCCAGGGAAATAGCATTGCGACATCAGGTCAAGCGCCGACGGCGTGAAGCCAAGATCGCGATGGTTCTCCTTGTTGAATCGGTCGAGGAGAGCGTTCGCAAGGCGTGGAATATCGCCCGGTCGTTCTCTCAGGGGAGGCAGGACTATTGGCACCACATTGATGCGGTAATAAAGGTCGGCCCTGAACTCTCCATTCCGGACAGCCGTCTCGAGGTCCTTGTTGGTGGCGCATATGAGCCGCACGTCAACTTTTAGGGTCCTGGTGCCGCCCACTCGCTCCAGTTCTCCTTCCTGCAAGACGCGCAACAGCTTGGCTTGAAAGGCAGGCGAAATCTCGCCGATTTCATCAAGCAGCAGGGTTCCGCCATTCGCCAATTCGAACCGGCCGGCGCGCTGCAGGATAGCCCCGGTGAAGGCGCCCTTCTCGTGGCCAAAGAGCTCCGATTCCAAGACGCTTTCGGGCAATGCGGCGCAGTTCAATTTGACGAAGGATTTCTCCCTCCGATGCGAAAGCTTATGGATGGCCTGTGCAAAGAACTCCTTGCCGGTACCGCTTTCGCCTCGCAGAAGCACGGTGGAATTGGTCCTGGCCACGACCGAGACGATCTCCAGCACTTGCTTGAGTGCGGGACTTTCTCCGATGATTCCGTCGATCTTGACATGCGGATGTCGGGCCGGATGGGTCCTGTCCTCGTCGAGCGATTGCTCTGGTCTCGGTTGCTTCTCGATAAGTCGCTGACCAGCCGTGCTCAAAGTGCGATGCAGGCGGATGGTCCGGCCGACCAGATTGGCGACCATGGCCAGGAAACGTAAGTCCTCCTCGTAACGGAACCTGGTGGTACCGTTCCTGACCCGGTCGATCGACAGCGTCCCGAAGATCTTTTCCTCAGCCTTTAGCGGGACACCGATAAACGCAGTTGCGATCGTGCCGCTGGTCGATTGAGGATCAGCCTGAAACAGCTCCGACGTGCTTGTGTCTTGTATGACGATCGGCACTCCAGTAGCGACGATTTTGTCTATTACGGCCTGGGGTATGACACTGCCGATGGCTGACTGAGGCACAGCGCCGGCGGTAGTTGCGCTAATCTGCGGCTCTCCTTCAGCGTCCAGGACGACAATTGCGCCATGACGCATTTGCACAAACGAGGAGAGGATATTCGCGACATTGGCAAGCGTAATCTCCAGCCGGGTCGGGGCAGTCAGAATCTTCGATATCTCGTAGATTCCCCCGAGCAAGCTGTCCGCATTGCGCGCCGCTCCGACCGCAGGTTCAGGCGGGGTGTTCCGAGATACAATTTCACCGACCTGATCTGGAAGCATGTGAGCCATGCAAACACCTCAAGGGTTGTCCAAGGTGCTCCTCCCAGGCCCTTTTTTGTATTTTGAGTTCCAGAAACATAGTATTTTCAGCCTTTCGGCAATTGTGAACAATATTGGCGGTCTTGACCGCATTGCGCGCCTCTCGTTTCCCGCTCTTTGCGCCAGTCATCCGAACTTGAAGAGAACGCCGAAGCCGCCGCGCGGATAATTCCACACGATCTCACCGCTGGCCTCGCACAGCACGCGACAGGTGCCGCATTCCATGCAGCCGTCGGAAGTGGTCTCCACCTGTCCCTTGTCGTTCAACTCATAGCACTTAGCCGGGCAGATGTGTGTCAGCGCGAGCAGGTTCGCGCTCGGCCTCTCGTGCGGTCGCACTTTGATATGCGGGCGGCCCGGATCGACCAGATAGCGGTTCTGATAAAGCTTCTCCTCGACACGTAACTTCGTCACGGCCATCGTCATCCTGTTTCTCCTTCAGCGCCACGCGAGTGCCAGGCGGACCACATCGCTGATCAGCCCCCAGCGCGAACGCGCCCTGATGAAGGCAGCAGTGGTCGCCTTTTCCTTCTCGATTTTTGGGGTGCCGTCGACCCGCATGAAGTTCTGCGCGGCCTGCGACATCAACTGCGGGTAAGTCATGAAGAAATTGCGGGAATTGGTGTGTATCAGGGCCGGCATGTCCTTATATTTCATCAGGTCTTTGACTACGAAGGACTTGTCCAGCATGGTCTTGTAGAGGGCGAGGTTCCTCCTGATCATCGGCTGGTTGCGGCCCTTGATCTCAATGATTGCCTCGCCCGCGATGCGGCCGGAAGTCATGGCGAGGTTCGAACCCTCGCGGTGGATAGCGTTGTTCAGTTGGGCGGCATCACCGACCGCCACCCAGCCGTCGCCGAAGAGTTGCGGAATTGCCTTGTAGCCACCTTCGGGAATGAGATGCGCGGAATACTCCTTGACTTCCGAGCCCGCGATCAGCGGCCGGATCGAAGGATGGTTTTTGAAGTTGTCGAGGAGGACGTAAGGGCTCTCCATTGTCTGGGCGAAATCGGAGACGAGGCAGCCGATGCCGAGAGAGATCGACTCCTTGTTGGTGTAGAGGAAGGCCAGTCCGGCCATGCTGCGGGAAATCGTGCCCGCCGCTTCGATCACGCAGCCTTCGTCGCCCTGGAGGCCGAACCGCTGCTCAATGACCTCATCGGGTAGGAAATGCATTTCCTTGACAGCGAGGGCCACGCTTTCTGGCTTCGGCATCTTGCGCAGGCCGGCCCGTGTACCGAGCAGCCCGTTGACACCTTCTGCGAGCACGACGACGTCCGCGTAGATCGGCCCGCCAGCCCGGTCGGTGCGCACGCCGATCACCTTGCCGCTGGCACTGCGGACAAGTTCGGTCACCGTCGTCTCGCACAGCACCGTCGCGCCGGCCTGGCGCACCTTGCGCGAAAACCACTTGTCGAATTGGGCGCGGATGATCGTGTAGCGATTGGGCTTCGCCTCGTTGAAATCGTCCGATCGATACTGCATCCCGGTGTGGGAGGTGTCGTCCATCACCCAGAATCGCTGCTCGACCAGATGCCGCTCGAGAGGCGCATCATCCCGGAAATCCGGAATGATTTGCTCCAACATGTCGGCGTACATGATGGCGCCCTGGACATTCTTGGAGCCCGGATACTCGCCGCGCTCCAACTGCAGCACCGTCAGGCCCTGGCTTGCCATGGTGTAGGCGGCCGCGTTTCCGGACATACCGGCCCCGACGACGATGGCGTCGAATTCTTCCTCGATCATGGCCCTCTCCCTTAGCTCGCAAGCTTGTCGTGGCTGTGCGGCGACAGCCGCCGGGTGAAAGCTTCCGTCAATGCCGGCAGGAAACGGATTGCATCGGTGACGATGCCGAGGTGGGCAAAGTCGAAGATCGGGGCGTTCGGGTCGGTGTTGATTGCCACGATCAAATCAGCCCCCTCCACGCCAACCCGATGCTGAATGGCGCCGGAAATCCCGGCCGCTATGTAAAGCTTTGGCCGGATGGTCTTGCCGGTTTGGCCAACCTGCCGATCGGCCGGCATCCAGCCCTTCTGGACCAACGGGCGCGAACAGCCATATTCGGCGCCGATTGCCCGCGCTAGATTCTTCACAAGCTGCAAATTCTCCGCTGAGCCGAGACCGAGGCCTCCGGCAACCACGATGTCGGCGTAGGCGAGATTTGCCTTTGCCGATTGGCGATCGAGGTTGAAGCCAAGGACTTTAGTGATGATCTCTTCCTCGGACATTGACAGCTTATGCCGGATGACACGCCCGACCGGCTTATCCGTCCGCGGTGGCATGGCCATAACCCTCGGTCGTACGGTGGCCATCTGCGGCCGGTAGTTGAGCGTATAGATCGTGCATAGCAAGGAACCGCCGAAAGTCGGACGGGTCGCGGCGAGCGAACCGTCGACCACATCGAGTTCGGTACAGTCGGCAGTGAGCCCTGTCAGCAAGGTCGTCGCTACCGAGCCAGCGAGATCCCTGCCGAGCGTGGTGGCACCAAGAAGCAGGATCTCCGGTTTGTGGGTATTGACCAGATCCGTCATCGCCTTGGTGAAAGGCTCGTTGCGATAGTCGGCAAGCAGCGGTGCCTCGACCAGGTAGACAAGCTCGGCGCCGTAAGCGAAGGCCTCGGCAACGGCATGCTGCGTGGCCTCAGCTGGCGGTCCGAGCACGATCCCCGCAAGCTGGATGCCTAGCTTGTCGGCTAGCTTGCGGCCTTCGCCAAGCAGTTCGAAGGACACGGGATGGACCTCGCCGCGTTCCAGTTCGATGAAAACCCAGACGTGCCGATAGTCCCTAAAGTGCTCAGGCAATTCCCTCTTGATGCCGGCACGGCCGGCGGAAGGAGGGGCTTCGCGGTTCGCGTTCGACATCATCTCTCCTTGCCGTCCCGTCACTGGCCGCCGTCGAAGGCGAGTTCGTGTTCCAGCGCTGGCTGGCGGGTAAAGATTGCGCCGATCAGTTCGTCAGCGAGGTCGTGCTGCGTCTTGTCGGTCATGTCGATCCGCGTCGCCTTTTCCGCCCTCGTGGTTGGGGCGAAAACGCGCTTGACGACCGTCGGCGAGCCGCGCAGGCCGCATTTGTTGAGGTCCTCAATGCCAGCTTCGGCCGCGCTCCATTTCACGATCTGGCTGCGCGCGGCGCGCATGGCGTCGTCGAGCGAGCCCCTGCGGATTTCGTTGGTGCCTTCCAGCATTGTGATGAGGCAAGGCAGCCTGCTTTTCAGCATCTGCGTACCGCCTTCCGAACGGCGCTTGACGGTGATCTCGCGCGCATCGAGATCGATAGAGTCGATCTTCGCCACATAGGTGAACTGCAGGAGGCCGAGGCGCTTGGCGATGCCGGGCCCGACCTGGGCGGTATCGCCGTCAATCGTCTGCTTGCCGGCGAAGACGATGTCCGGCGCGCCGAAGGTCTCGCCAATTCTCACGATTGCCCGAGAAAGCGCGAAGGAGGTCGCCAGCGTGTCAGAGCCGGCAAAACAGCGGTCGGTCAAGAGTACCGCGCGGTCGGCGCCATAGGTGAGCGCCTTGCGCAGCGCATCTTCTGCCATCGGCGGACCCATCGTAAGCACGGTGACCTCGCCGCCATGGGCGCCGCGCAATCTCAGTGCCTCTTCGAGGGCGAACAGGTCGTAAGGGTTGATGATGGTCGGCACGCCCTGGCGCATAATCGTGTTCGTTACCGGGTGGACACGTATCTGCGCGGAGTCCGGCACCTGCTTGATACAGATTACAATGTGCATTGCGTCTTTCTCTGCTCCAATCCGCAAGCGGCCCTGGCGTTCATCTCCTTCGCAGCATCATTCGTGCCAACCATTTTGCGTTGCTCTGTTCCCTTTGAGATGGGGTTGTTTTCTTCCGAAGGTGCCGTCGTGATGACCGGGTTTGTCGGCTTTTCGACATTGTCGCGTCGCACCTAGTGTCGCGTTCATTCTGTCCCGAACCGCCTCAGGATCGACTCGAACGGGACAAAGGTGTGGTCCCGAGTGGCCGGTTTGTCCGGATCGTGCTCTTTGAGCACCTTGAAGACCCGGTGGGTGAGTGGCGAGGATGTCGCGAAATCCTCATAGGCGCGTTCCAACGTCGCACGCGCCCGCGCGGCGATCACCCCGTCGGGAAGACCGGCGAAATCCTCTTCAGCGAGATATTGGCCCATGCGCTTCAGGATATGCAGCCGTGAGACATTGAGCACCTTCGGATCATAAGAGATGCCAAGGACTGCGAAGAACTCCTCCGCAGCCGACAGGCTCTTCAGCCGGGCGAGGATGTCGGTGACATTGATGGCGCGGCTTTCAGCGAAACAACTGCGCATTGCATTCTCCTGGGCCGGAAACGGTTGTCGGGTTCGCCTTGTCGCCCAGGCCTGGAGTCGATTGAAGTCCTCTCGCCTGGCTGGCAGATGGGGAAAGCTCACGCAGCTTCTTAACGATCCCGGGCATGACCTCGAGCACCCGGTCGACGTCCTCCTCGCCGTTGTTGCGCGAAAAGGAGAAACGGATTGCGCCGTGTGCCGCGTTATTGGGGATATTCATCGCCACCAAGACGTGGCTCGGCTCCAGCGAGCCGCAGGCGCAAGCAGAGCCGGAGGAGCAGGCAATGCCCTCGCGATTGAGGAAATGCAGTATGCCCTCACCTTCGATATCTCCAAAGGCGATGTTTGCGGTGTTCGGCAACCGCTTTAGCAAATCGCCGGCGACGAAGGCGTGTGGGATGCGCTGGAGAAGTTCCTTCTCCAGGCGGTCGCGCAACGCCTTTACCCGTATGTTCGCGTCGTCCATGAATTTCAAGGCAAGATCGGCTGCCACGCCGAGACCGACGATGCCTGGCGTATTTTCCGTGCCGGCGCGGCGGTTGCCCTCCTGGCCTCCCCCCTTGATCAGCGGACAGAAGCGCACGCCGCGCTTTACATAAAGTGCGCCGACCCCTTTCGGTCCGTGTAATTTGTGACCAGAGAGAGACAGCATATCGATTGCCGTCGATTTCAAGTCGATCGCAAGCTTGCCGACCGCTTGCACCGCGTCGGTATGAAAAAGGGCGCCGACTTCCTTGGCCAACTCAGCAAGCTCGACCACCGGGAAGATCGTTCCGGTCTCGTTGTTCGCCGACATGATCGAGACGATCGCCACGCGCGGGGTGAGGGCGGCCTTATAAGTGTCGAGGTCGAGCCGGCCGTGGCGATCCACCGGGATCCTATGCACCTTGATGGCGCGCGTCTTCTCCAGGTGGGCGCAAAGCGTCAGCACGGCCGAATGCTCGACTGCGGAAGTCACGATCTCTGTGCGCTCAGGCATCACCTCGAGCGCAGAAAGGATCGCGGCGTTGTCGCTTTCCGTCCCGCCCGAGTTGAAGGTAATCTCGTCGTCGAACTCCGCCCCGATGAGCGTTTGCACCTGCAGGCGCGTCTTTCTCACCGCCGCCCCGGCGAAAGTGCCAAAATCGTGGCTCGACGAAGGGTTGCCGAATTGGTCGGTAAAAAACGGCAGCATCGCTTGAACGACTTCAGGATCGACCCGTGTCGTTGCGTTGTTGTCCAGATAAACAGGTCTCATGGATGTGATCCTTCTCCTGAGCGCAATCACGCAAAGCGCACTTCCGGTCTGTCATGATGATGGCTAGCCGAAGGAGTTGCCGCGCGCTTCTTGGAGCCGGCGCGGCCGCTCGCCTCGACTTGATGCGCCAGCCTTGCGCCGGCTCGGGAAAGCGCCGTCTTTAGGCCAGGGCGTTTCGGTGTGCTGGATCATGGACTGTTTCTCCTTCAGGCCGGGACGCGTTCTCGAACAGCTACGCATGGACCGTGCCAAAGGAGGGGATCATTTCAAAACAACATGATGGCTCCAACACGGCTATGAAGCATGTCCGACATCGGAGGGAATTGTTCAACGCGGAACGCCGTTAAATCGGCGTGAATTCCGCTTCGCGTGAGGAGCAATCCTGTCGGGCCGTTCGCCAAGGATGCCCGCGCGACCGAGGCGTCCTGTCGGGTTTGTCGAGTGCGCGACACGGCACTGTTACGCCCCCGTTTGCCCTGCTGAGATCTCGTTTGTCATTGTAGAATATGCAGAAAATTCTTCTGAGCTTCTTTCTGAGCCTTTGGCGCGGCTTTTGCGGTTCTCTCCTCGTAGGGCAGCGCGTGCCCGCAGCCGATATTCATCTCGCGGGTGACATCGCGATCGATGGAACGAAGGAAAGAGCATGTCAGGTCCAGATCAGCCACCCGCATTCCGAGCGATGTTTTCGTCCTCACGCAGACCTTCCATTTCGGGTTTCTTGAGACCGAGCGGCCTGCTGCGCTCGTACAAAGCCAGGCATCGTTTTCACATCGATCTGCGCGGCGCCGCCTTTCGCGACGTTTTCAACTTCACCACACGCCACTGGAGCAGGCAGCCGGTCCGGCTCGCGATCATCATGATCGCGATGCTTGTCGCCACGCTCCTTGACGTCCTGACTCCGTTTTATTCCGGACGGCTCGTGGACGCGGTCGCCCAGGCAGCGACAGCCGACGCCGTCGTGTGGGATGCAGCACTTGCGGCCTTTTCAATGTTGATTGCGCTCGCACTCGGCGCCGTCGTCCTGCGCAACATCGCCTTCGTTGCCTACAATGACTTCATTCTGAAGATGATGTCGGACATCGCCAGCGACGCGTTCCATCGCGTCCAGCGCTTTTCGACCGATTGGCATGCGAAAACCTTCGCCGGCTCGACGGTGCGCAAGATCACGCGCGGCATGTGGGCGCTCTGCCTCCTCAACGACACGATCCTTTTCGCGTTGTTCCCGTCGCTCATCATGCTCGTCGGGTCGAGCGTTCTGCTCGGCTGGTATTGGCCGATGATGGGGCTGATCATCGCCTGCGGCTCGGTTGGCTATGTGGCGCTGATCATTATCCTGTCGCTCGGCTATGTGGCGCCAGCGGCAAGCCTTGCCAACAACTGGGATACGAGGCTTGGCGGCTCGCTTGCGGACGCGATCAGCTGTAACGCGGTTGTCAAAGGCTTCGGCGCCGAGGCGCGGGAAGATTATCGCCTCGCGAAAGTCATCTCCAAGTGGCGGCACCGCACCCGTCGGACCTGGGTGCGCGGGACGGTCAGTGCTGCATTCCAGGGGATCATGCTTCTTGCGATGAGAGCGGCTTTGATCGGCTATGCTTTATTTTCGTGGTCGCGCGGCCAGGCTACCCCAGGCGACATCGCCTTGGTGCTCGCGTCTTTCACCGTCCTGTATGGCTACTTGCGTGATGTTTCCATGCACGTGCGCGACATCCAGCGCTCTGTAAATGAGATGGAGGAACTGGTCAAAACCTACAGCCAGCCGCCCGACGTGGCGGATGTTCCGGGCGCCAAGCCGATCCGGATCACGAAGGGTCACATCGATTTTGAGAGCGTCCATTTCCACTACGGCAATCATTGGTCGCCCTTTTACAGCGACTTGTCGATTTCGATTGAGGCCGGCGCACGGGTCGGTCTGGTCGGCCCCTCTGGCTCCGGCAAGACCACCTTCGTCAAGCTCATCCAGCGGCTTTACGACCTGGATGCTGGACGAATCTTGATCGATGGGCAGGACATTTCGCGGGTGACGCAGGGCTCGCTGCGCTCGCAGATCGCGATCGTACAGCAGGAGCCCCTCCTGTTCCACCGCTCGCTGGCCGAGAACATAGCCTATGGGCGGCCGGGTGCTTCTCGGTCCGACATTGAGCAGGCGGCGCGGCTCGCCAGCGCGCATGACTTCATTGCGCGCCTGCCGAACGGCTATGGTACGCTGGTCGGCGAACGCGGCGTGAAGCTTTCAGGCGGCGAGCGCCAGCGTGTGGCGATTGCGCGCGCCTTCCTCGCCGATGCCCCGATCCTCATTCTGGACGAGGCGACATCGAGCCTCGATTCGGAATCGGAGGTGCTGATCCAGAAGGCGATGGAGCGGCTCATGGTCGGGCGCACCACGCTCGTCATTGCGCACCGGCTCTCGACGGTGCGGGCACTCGACCGGCTGCTTGTCTTCGACCGTGGTTGCATCACCGAGCAGGGCGACCATGCCGCGCTGATCCGTCGCGACGGCATGTACCGCCGCCTGTTCGAGCGGCAGGCCTTGGAACTGACAAAGGGATGGGATGAGACCAATGTGCAACACGGTTGAACGCGGCTTGAATTCAGCTTGCCTCCCCAGCAATCCTGTCGGGCCGTTCCTGAAAAGGCGGCCGCAACCTGTCGTCGGGCTTGTCCAATCCACGACACGCCTGGTGCCGGCCTGTCTTCCTGTCGCGCTCGCCGGTAAACCGATGAATGGGATGCAGACAACTTTTTATGAGCTGCGTCCTGCGTTTGCGGGACGGCGCTTGAGGCTTCATCCTGAGGCGGCGGCCGCCGCGCGATCATTTAGATCCTGGTTGATGCGATCAATGGAGCGAAGGAAAGCAACACGCCGGGTCCACGCGAGATCCGCCTTCTCTGGCATAGAGATGTCGCCAAATCGACACCCTCACAATATGCGCTCACCGCCCGCGTCGACGTCGGGAACAAGATCTTGATTGTCGGGTGCTCCAAACCGCTCTTATGCCGAACTCGATGGTGCAGGATACGGACCTGATCATGTCAGACCTTGCGCTGTTGCAGAAGAAGGTCCGCAAGCTGCAGTCGCGCGCGGGAGCCGCCAAGATGGAATTGCACGACCTTGCCGAGGACCTTCCGGTCAACTGGACCGAGATCGAGGCGGTCGCCTGGAAAGCCTTCGAGGTTTTTGCCGAGTTGGATGCGGCAAAGGAAGAACTCGCGGCGTTGGAGAATTCACAATGACGGGCGCTTTTGTCACCCGCGACGGCTCTCCCTGGACGCCGCACTATCTGACGGCGATCGATGGCGCGACCTGCATTGGCTGCGGCCGCTGCTTCAAGGTCTGCTCGCGCGAGGTCATGCACCTTCATGGCGTCGATGACGCAGGCGAAATCCTCGGCATCTGCGCGGGCGAGGATGACGACTTCGACGGCGAGCTCAACCGCATGGTCATGATCGTCGACCAGGCCGGCCGCTGCATCGGCTGCGGCGCCTGCGGCCGCGTCTGCCCGAAGAACTGCCAGACCCACCTTGCGGCCGACAAGCTTGCTGCATGAGCTTGGGACAAGACCAGGAGAACGGCGCCACATTCGCCCATCACGATGGCTGTTTCAGCACCAGCCAATGGTCGCCGACCGATCTGGCGACGGCGTTCGACCGGCATGTGCTTGCCTGTGTTGTCTACCTCGCGTTCGAGGAGGTCGAGGCCGGCAAAGCGACCGCGACCGAAGCAACCGGCCTTTCGCGTGCCGACCTGCGAGATGTCATGACACGCTATTTCCCGGCTGTGCCGGTCAATGCCTTCGCGCTGGAAAAGCTGACCGATCCCGAGCCGGATATGGAGGAAGGGCTTCTGCGCGGCCTGCTCATTGGGCATGCCAGGCCAGGCGATCCGGCCAGCACCCTCTTCGCCAAGATCATCGCCAGGCGTAGTTTGCGCAATGACCATCTGTGGCAGGACCTTGGCCTTTTTAATCGGGCCGAGCTCAGCCGCTTGATCGCCAGGCATTTCCCGGCGCTGGCGGCCGGCAACACCAAAAACATGAAATGGAAGAAGTATTTCTATCGTAAGCTCTGCGAGGCTGAAGGCTTTTCGCTATGCACCGCGCCCAGTTGTCAGGAATGCGGCCATTTCGAAAGCTGTTTTGGCCCGGAGGAAGGCGAAAGCCACTTGGCACGGATCAAGAACGGGTTCGCTTTGGATTAAGAGCCGCTTTCGTCGCCGCCGCCCGGGCTTGATTGGCATCGAAGACGCACGCGCTTTTCCCGGCGACGTCGCGCGGAGGACGGGATGTTCAGCGCCTCACGATATTTCGCAACGGTGCGGCGAGCAATGTCGATCCCGGTTTCCTTGAGCCGGGTGGCGATGTCGTCGTCGGAAAGCACTTCGTTGGGCGATTCCACGGCAACCATCGCCTTGATTTGATGGCGGACAGCTTCGGCGGAGTACGCGTCGCCGCCTTCGGAGGAGCCGATCGCGACAGTGAAAAAATACTTCAGTTCGAACACGCCGCGCGGGGTCAGCATGTACTTGTTCGACGTTACCCGGCTTACCGTCGACTGGTGCACGTTGATCGCATCCGCGACAGTCCTGAGATTGAGAGGCCGCAGGTGGGCGACCCCATGTTCAAAAAAGGCGTCCTGCTGGCGGATGATTTCAGCCGCTACCTTGAGGATCGTCTTGGCGCGCTGATCAAGGCTGCGGATTAGCCAGTTCGCGTTTTGGAGGCATTCGTTGAGAAATGACTGATCTTTCGAATTTTGAGCGCTTAGGCGGGAGACCTGGGCAAAATAGTTTTGGTTCATCAGCAGCCTGGGCAGCGTGTCTGGATTGAGTTCGATTTGCCACCCACCTCCGGGAGAGGGCTGGACCAAGACGTCGGGAATGATCGATTCAGGCCCTCCGGATTGGAATCGGTTTCCGGGCTTGGGATCGAGCGCGCGGATTTCGTGCAACATGTCGAGAAGGTCGTCTTCATCGACACCGCAATGGCGCTTCAATGTTTGAAAATCGCGTCGCGCCAGCGCTTCAAGATTGGCGACCAGCGCTGCCATTGCCGGGTCGAACCTGTCTAGCTGCCGCAATTGTATCTCAAGGCATTCGCTGAGAGTTCGCGCAAAAATACCCGGTGGATCGAACTGCTGCAAGGTTCCGAGAACCCGTTCCACAACAGCCTCCCGGACATTCAGGCTGCGGGCCAGTTCCGAGAGGTTCACCGGAAGGTATCCGGTGTCTTCCAGATGACCGGCAAGCTCGCCAGCTATTCGCCGCTCCAGCGGCGCGAATGCGCTGAGAGCGATCTGACGAGCGACATGGTCGTGCAATGTTTCGATGGACGTCCAGGAATCTTCGAACGCATGGTTTCCCCCCGGTTGGACATTGTTTTTGCCGCGGATTGATTTCCACTGCGAGGCCCGATCCGATATTCCGCCCGTGGTCGGCCCGATGCGCGGGCTCCCGGCCGAAATCGTGTCCTTCGGCGCCCGGTTTGAGGCCCGTTCCAGAAAGGGGTTCTTCTCGATTTCCTGCTCGACGAACTGATGCAGTTCGGGATGCGCCAGTTGCAACAGGCGAATGGATTCCATCATTTGCGGCGTCAAAACCAACGATTGCTTCTGACGCTGAAGCAGGCTTGCTGAGGACTCCATCGTTAGCGTGAAACTCCTACCGAGCGACCCTTCGCCTTGTGCAAGGGGATTTTCGAGACGTTGACTCGTCTAGATCATGCAGCCGTCACGGCTTTGGCGGCTCTCAGCGTTTCAAGGACGTTCTGCGGCGACGATACGCCATAGGGGTCGGCCTCGCAGTTGTCGCAGAAACCGTTCTCCTCGAAGCACTGCTCCACTACGCCATTGTTGATCACGGCAGCGTAGCGCCAGGAGCGCATGCCGAAGCCGAGATTGTCCTTGGCAACCAGCATGCCCATCTTGCGGGTGAACTCGCCCGAGCCGTCTGGGATGAGCTGGACTTTCTGCAGCCCCAGGGCCTTGCCCCAGGCATTCATGACGAAGGCATCGTTGACGGAAACGCAGTAGATCGCGTCAATTCCCACCTTCTCGAACTCGTCGTAGAGCATTTCGAAATCGGGCAACTGCAAGGTCGAGCAGGTCGGGGTGAAGGCACCGGGCAGCGAGAACAGGATGATGCGCTTGCCGCTGAAACAGTCGTCGGATGTCTTGTCTTCCCAGCGGTACGGGTTTGGCCCCTCGATGGACTCATCGCGAACACGCGTGCGAAAGGTGACTAAAGGAACCTTTTTTTTGACCGTCATCAATGTGCTCCTTGAGGAAAACTGGTGCGCTGCTTTTTCGGTTGAAACTGACACGGCATCGACCTCGGCCGGCAATTCGGCCGAGCGCCGCGCGTTTTGTGTCGGCCTTGGATCAGCCATGGCAAAACCGCTCGCAAGCACGAGCGTCTGAAGAAACGAGGTCTCGATTTGCGGCGGCAACGAGAACGGTACGCGCTTGTACGGGGCGTCGCGATGTCAGCAATGGTCTTACTCCTGGCCACCTTGTGATGGGTTCTGCCGGGTACAACGCAAGCGCCATGCCATTTGATTTTCAGGCTGGGGTTCACACTGTTTTTTGCAGCGACACTCTTTGCCTTGAGCGGCCAGAACCATGCCTTCGCCGAGAGCGAGCGCGCCCATAATCACCTGATCGTGGGCTCTGGGAGGAGGGGATCCCCCTTTATGGGTATCAAGCCGCGACCCTCTTTGTCCGAAGCTGGACAAAAATGTCGGAAGTCGGACCGTAGGGTCGCCAGGTCGCCGGCGCGGAGAACAGATGGCTCGTATTCGAAGCGAAAATCTGGGCTCAAACTCGGAACGAGGCACAGGAGTCGATCGGGGTTAACCTGACGAGGTCCCTATGGCCTCCGTTCTCAGGATTGAGACGGCTGAAGGGCCTACGCGCTTCGCCCTACGGACGCTCGCGAGACAGCTTCGAAATCGGAAATGGGTACAAGAAGCCAGCACGTCCATCAGCAAGCTGGCCATGTGATCTTTCTGAACCGCGCTTGCGTGAGCCGGGCACGGTCCCGAGGTGACGGAAAAAAGCCGCCTGGTGCTCTCGGAGCATTTTGAAGCTGCCGCGACTTTGCTGTCGGGTTTGTCATTTCCGGGACACGGCTTTGCTCCGCCAGGCTTGCGGCTGCGCATTCGTTCAAGCTGTTGAATGATATGTAGAAAATCTCCTGCAGGGCTCTTTCCGCGCCGTTGGCACGACTTTTGAAGCTCTCATGTGAGACGGCAGGAGATACCGACTGGCGTCCATTCGTGAGTGATATCGTGCTCAATGCAATGAAGGAAGACGACATGTCAGGTCAGCGTCAGTTCAGATTCTATCCGAAACGGGCATTGCCCGCGGAATGCAATATCGACCGGCGTGACTGGCGTCACCGTCACAACCGCCCGGCACCGGCCAATGGCCACCGATCGACCTGCAGATACGGTTCGACCAGAATGTGCTTGCTCCTGTCCTCTCGCCGGCGCTTGAGGAGACCGGCGAGCACTTCGGCGGCCAACCGGTCTTTCGCGTGCCGCGCTGCGGATATCCTCGAAGAGATGATCGACCCCGAACCGCTGTGGAGCAAGAGCTTCATTCCGGTTCGCCGTTCGAAGCTGGAAAATGCGGGGTCTCCGACGATTTCGCTCGTCGGCTCTTTGGCGGGCAGGCAGCGGTCTGGCCAAGAGGGCAACAAGCTTGCTGGATGGCCAAGATGCCATGGTGCGCGGCCTGGTTAGTGGTTAGACGGCAGGAGAAATGCAATGGCGATCAACCCGGTTCCAGATCATGTCCCGCCCGAAATGGTGAGAGACTTCAGCCTGTTCACATCGCCAGGCATGCCACCAACGCCCAACGGGGATCCACACGCAGCCGTCGCTTGCGCCCATGACGGGCCTCCGATCTTCTATTCCCCCTACAACACGCAAGATGGCCGGGGCACCTGGGTCATCACCCGCGCCGCAGACCAGCGTAAGGTGCTGCAGGACACTGAAACTTTTTCCAGCCATCGCAGCATCTTCTCCTCCATACTGGGCGAAACCTGGCCGACGATCCCGCTTGAGCTCGATCCACCGGCCCATGGCGCATTTCGCTCACTGCTCAGTCCGCTGCTTTCGCCCAAGCGGGTGACGGCACTGGAACCGGCTGTCCGTGAGCGAGCGATCGCCCTGATCGACCGGATCACCGCATCGGCCACGAGCTGCGACGTCATGAAGGATTTTGCCTTTCCGTTCACTGTCAGCATCTTCCTTCGCTTTCTGGGGTTGCCGGATCAGGGACTCGATACATTTGTCGGCTGGGCGAAAGATCTGCTCCACGGCGACGATGTGGAACGACCTGTGGCTGCCCGCAAGATTGTGGCTTTCATCGATGAACTTGCAACCAATCGCCGCAAGGATCCGGTCGACGATCTGATGACCTTCATCGTGCAGGCACAGATCGAGGGCCGCCGGCTAACCGACGGGGAGATTCGTGGCATCGGCGTGCTTGTGTTCGTCGCGGGACTTGACACTGTCGCAGCAGCCATTGGCTTTGACCTGGCTTATCTAGCGCGCAACCTCAAGGATCAGGAACTGCTGCGCAGCGAACCGGATCGCATCCTGCTCGCAACCGAAGAGTTGCTGCGGGCCTATCCGCCCATTCAGTTGATCCGCGTGGCTACGAAAGATATCGACTTCGAAGGCGCGCCGATCCGAAAGGGGGACTATGTTTCGTGCGCCACGATGATTGCAAATCGCGACCCGGAGGAATTCGAATCCCCCAACACGGTCGATCTGGCGCGAGAGCACAACCGCCACGCCGCCTTTGGCTATGGTCCCCACCGTTGCCTTGGCTCACACCTTGCCCGGCGCGAGATTGTCATTGGCCTGGAGGAGTGGCTGGCGCGCATACCGACCTTCCGGATCAAGGAGGGTACAGCGCCCATCACCTGTGGCGGCCATGTGTTCGGGATCGAAAATCTGATCCTGGACTGGTCATGACCATCGCCGAGCCATGCCAAGACAATGGAGGCAGCGCTATGCGCATTATCGTCCACAATGCCAAATGCCAGGGTCACGCGCGATGCTGGGCGCAAGCGCCGGACATCTTCAAGCTTGATGACGATGGCTACATCCTGCCCGGTGACATTCAGGTTGCGGAGGGGGAGCAACTGCTTGCGTCACAAGGCGCGCGATCCTGCCCCGAACGTGCGCTGGAAGTCGATCGCACATCGGCAGCGCGGTTCGAACCAGCCGCCATGCAACCAAGAACTGGGGAAGCTTAGGTGGAACCGACGAGAGGTGGCCCCACACCGCAAAGCAAGATGTCCGGCCGCTTCCCTGCCTACCTCCTCTCCGGCATCGAGACCTCAATGACACGCACGCGACACGTGAAGTTCGCCTCCGTTCTGGCTTCTTCAGTTGCCGATCGGTTCGACCTTGCACGCACCTAGAGGCACGAAACGCCTCTTCCAATCTCAAATTTGCGACAGAGCGATGGGCCAGGCAAAAATCACCGAACTGCGCGACCGCGAGGCGATCCGCGACTGCCTTTATCGGTACTGCCGCGGCATAGACCGCGCGGATGAGGCTGCGCTGCGCAGTGCATATTGGCCCGATGCGCATGACAATCACGGTGCCTATCGCGGCTCAGCCGAGGGCTTCTTTGAGTTTGCGCTTGGTCTCTTCAAAACCGGACCGCGCTTAATCCACCAGATCACGAACGTCTTGATCGAATTCATCGACCCGTCGGAGGCCGTGGTCGAAAGCTATTTCACCGCGCTGCAACGCGGACCAGACAATGACGGAGAAGCACGCCAGGTGCTTCTCTGCGGCCGTTACTGCGATCTTTTTCAGAAGAGGGAAGGGGCGTGGCGCATTGCCGAACGGACCGTCGTTTACGATTGGATCGAAGAGCAGACCCCACCAGCGGTCCCCGAGGCAGAACGGTTCGGCTTGCGGCAACCGATCGGAGCAGCGCATCCCAATGACCCGGTTTACGCGCTCAGGAAGCGCCGCAGCTCGTCATCAAAATGAAAATGCCATGCACGTCACCACAATCCTTTCCAAGGCTCCCAATTGCGGAGCCGCGTCGCGGGAGCGGTCGCGGAACGCAACACGTCTACCCGGTATGGAAACTCGCCGTCACCAGGACGTCCGCGACCGGTCTTGCGGCTGACTCGCGTCGATATCTCTGACGCTGGCTGCGGAGAGGTTCATATGAAGCAGGCAGGACGGGTCGTCATCATAACGGGAGCGGCAGGCGGAATCGGCCGTGCGCTGGTCGAGATCGTTGCCGCCGATGGAGACATCGTCGTTGCGGTGGACCTTCCTGGCAGCGGCGTTCTTGAACTGGCCGGCGGTCTCGGCCATCCGCATCTGGGCCTCGAATGCGATGTCTCACGAGAAGAGGACATTGTCGCCCTATACGGCCGCATCGAAGGGCAGTTCGCGAAAATCGATGTTCTCGTCAACAACGCGGCGATAGGACCCGCCATGGCTGCGACTATCGACACCGGTTTCGAGGCCTTCCGACGCGTGCTGGCAACAAATCTGATCGGGCCTTTCATCATGGCCGGCGAAGCGGCGAGGCGCATGCAGCCCGGCGCTGCCATTGTCAACGTCGCTTCGCTGGCGGGCGTGCTGGGCAATCCCAAGCGCAACGCCTATGCCAGCTCGAAGGCAGGCTTGATCGCTCTCACGAGATCGCTTGCATGCGAGTGGGCCTCGCGCGGCATCCGCGTAACGGCGGTAGCGCCAGGATACGTGCGCACGCCGATGGCGGCGGAACTGGAACGTGCGGGCAAGATGGACCTCGCGGCCGTGCGCCGCCGCGTGCCCATAGGGCGAATGGCGCGCCCCGACGAGATCGCTCGGGCCGTGCGTTTTTTGGCCAGCGCACAGACGGGCTACATCACAGGATCGGTGCTGACGGTCGACGGCGGTTGGATGTCGTTCAACCAGCCGGGCGACGCGCACCCGCCGGTCGACGAGACGCCTCGAGCCGAACTCTTCCGGCCGGCCGAACGAACTGGCGCGCGCACAGTGGTCGTGACGGGCGGTGCGAACAGTATAGGCGCCGCCGTCGTTCGCCGCTTTGCCGCGAACTCCGACACAGTCGTGATTGCTGATAAAGATGGTGCTGGGGCGGCAGAACTCGCTGGTTTGCTGGGCGGCAGGCACGTGGCGAAATCCGTCGACTTGGCGGTCGAGAGCGAGGTGGTGGCCCTGTTCGAGGAAATACGGGGGCGCTTCGGTCGCATCGAGATCCTCGTCAACTGTGCTGCTATTGCCGATACGTTTGTGCGAGGGATCGAAATCCCGCGACAGATCGAGCGAGTACTGGACGTCAATCTCACCGGCACCTTCACCTGCGCGCGCGAGGCGATCAAGTCGATGGACGCCGGCGGCGTAATCCTCAATCTTGGATCGATCAATAGTTTCCTGCCCTTCGTGCCGCGCCATGCCTACGGGGCGTCCAGGGCGGGTATGAACATTCTGACCCGGTGCATGGCGGCCGAACTCGGGTCGGTCGGCATCCGAACGGCCACCGTCGCTCTTGGCTATATCCGTACGCCTGACATTGCTCAGCTGGTCGAGTCCGGCTGCATCGATTCCGCAGCGATCAAACGGCGCATCCCGATGGGGCGGATGGGAGAGCCCGAAGACGTCGCCGAGGCAGTGTTCTTTCTGGCCTCGCCTGATGCCTCATACGTAAACGGCTCGACCCTCTACGTGGACGGCGGCTTGACCTCGTTGGCTGACGCGCGAAACGCCCAGCCAACCGATCAAGAAAATCCAACGGGATGTTCGCCGGCGACGGGTTGCGGTTCGTCGAAGCCGACGAGGTTCGAGGATTGAGACTGCGGCTGCATGGCACGTGCCAAGCGCGGCTTGCCAAGTGATCGTCTTCATCGGTGACGGAAAACTCGTCATCAGGGTCGAATCACTAGCCAGGTTTTGGCGCTTGCCTGCGGCCGCCGAACGATAAGCGGCTTTGCGCAAGATCGTCGACTACGTCGCCGCCAGGCCGGATCGATACCGCGGCCCACCCGCAATCGGCACAAGTCGAAGGCTTGATTGGCCACTTTGTGTAAACGAGGGACACGCCATGGAATTCGCGACGTTCAGCTTGGCGGCCCAGCGAGGCTATCATCAATCGTGCGACAGCGTCATCGGTAACTCCATAGAACAGACAATCGCTTCGGAGCAGGCTGGCTTCAACACCGCTTGGTTCGCCGAGCACCACTTCAACAATTACAGCCTGGTTCCCTCGCCCTTGATGATGGTGGCGCACTGTGCTGGCCTTACGAGCACCATTCGCCTTGGCACCGGTGTGTGTGTGCTGCCGCTATATCAACCGCAGCGCCTGCTCTCCGAGATCGGCTTTGCCGATATCGTTTCGAACGGCCGCCTCGAACTCGGCGTCGGCTCGGGATACCAGCAGTTCGAGTTCGAGCGCTTCGGCGTCGATGTCGATCAGGCGCCGGCCGTGTTTGCGGAATACCTGGATATCCTTCTCAAGGGCCTTAACCAGAAGGTCTTCGAGCACAATGGCCAGTATGAGAAGATACCTTTAACGGCGATTTCGCTGCGCACCATCCAAAGGCCAGCCCCACCGATCTGGATCGCCTGCGGGTCCGCGCGAAGCATGTGCCGGGCCTATCGTGAGGGCCACAATCTTTTCGTCACGGCGTTCCACAACGGCTTGGAAAACGTGAGAACGCTGCGTGAGACCATCGAGGCAGCAGCGGCCTCGCGGGGTAAGGATGTCACCGCCGCCAAGATAGGGCTTCTGCGCTGCTGCTATGCCAGCGACGATCAGGCGGAGATCGACAGCTATCTCGACAACGCCCGCTTCCAGCGCCGGCTATCTGAAGCACTTCATCAGCGCCGCCAGCAGAGCCGGGACGGCTATCTGCTGCAGGAAACACCGACGCAGCAGGATCTGTCGTTCGAGACCATGCGCCAGAACCTGCCGATCGGCAGCGTAAGTCGCGTCATCGATCGCCTGCTGGAAGAGATAAGTATCCTGAAGCCGGACCAGATCGCAATTCAGACCCAATTGGGAGATTTCGACCAAAAGACGATGCTACGCCAGATTGAGCTCTGGGGAGACAAGATCATTCCTGCGATCAACAAGTCGCTTGGTTAGGTCAAGGCCTGAAGCTCGGGGCGGGCCCCTGGGGGTGTTGAAATCTCGCATGCCGATGCCCGACACTTCGTCCATGCGGCATGGATATATAGTCAAGCCGCCTGATGATTGCCGGGATCGAAGACCAACGCCGTCCGTCACCTTGCCTGCACGGACCACCGGTCTTCCGCTCTCTGGGCCATCTCGCTTGCGATCGTTGATCGGCAGCCTGACGGGACGGCCGCCACTGCGCAGACGAATAGCCACTCCCACGGCCCCTCTTGTGTCCGAAGTTGGACGAGGATGTCGCAAGCCCGACCAAGGGTCGAGAGGGGACCTGGCCCGCCGGTATGGAGAACTGGTGCGGCGCAGGTGGTTCGCCAATTCGGCACGCGCCTTGCTTCATTGATTCTGTATGGGTGCACGACAGTGGCGGATCGCCAATCGGTGGGCAGAGCGTGCGTCACTGAAAGTACTTCGTGCGGCAGCGATGACAGGCTTGTCGGCTGGATAGCGTTGGTGGAGGTGAGACCGCATGGTGGAGAGGCAGTCTGGTGCGCAGACGCGCGAGAGCTTGCGCCGAATGATCGCGTCCAGTGAACTCGCCTTCGCAATGGAGGCTCATGACGGCCTTTCGGCGGCGATTGCCGAGCGCGCTGGCTTCAAGGCGCTCTGGGCGTCCGGCCTCTCGATTTCATCCAGCCTCGGATATCGAGATGCTAACGAAGCTTCCTGGTCCCAACTCGTCGACGTCGTTGAGCGAATTTCCGACACGGTGGACATTCCAGTCCTCGTCGACGGGGACAGCGGGTTCGGGAACTTCAACAATGCCCGTTTGGTCGCCCGCAAGCTGAGCCAACATGGCGCGAGCGGCATATGTCTCGAGGACACGGCGTTCCCGAAAATGAACTCGTTCATCGGTGATCGGCACCCGTTGGCCGATATTCCCGAGTTCTGCGGCCGGCTTAAGGCGGTGAAGGACCAAGTGCCGGATGCGGAGTTCGTTCTGGTCGCCCGGATCGAGGCGCTCATCGCCGGCCGCGGAGAGGATGAGGCGCTGGCGCGAGCACAAGCCTACGCTGAGGCCGGCGCCGATGCTATTCTGATTCATTCCCGCAAATCCAACGCTGAGCAGATTTTCGCCTTCACGCGCGCCTGGCAGGACCGCCTTCCGGTCGTGATCGTGCCTACGAAATATTACCGCACACCGGTCTCCGCGTATCGGGCGGCCGGAATCTCCACGGTCATCTGGGCGAACCACAACATGCGCGCGGCGATATCGGCCATGCGCCAGGTCTGCGACCGCATCCTCCGCGAAGAAAGTACCGCCGGTATCGAGGACGAGGTGGCGACGCTCGACGAACTCTTCGATCTGCTCAATTACCAGGAACTCTCAGCGGCGGAAGAGAAATATCTGCCGCAGACGGCGACCGGCGTCCGGTAGCAGGCCCAGCCCGTCTTTTGAAAAGCAAAACGAAAACGGGAGCGCACATGCTTGCGCATCGGACAAACCTGTTTGGCACATCGGGTACCGCCGCGGCGCGCGCTGCCGCAAAAGCGGCGGCCGATGCTGGCAAGGAGATCATCGATCTGACCGCCGGCGAGATCTGGAGCGAGCTTGCTCCCACGATTCGCGACGGCGCGATCGACGCCATCAATAAGGGCGTCAATCGCTATACCGATACGGTTGGCATGGTGGAGCTGCGCGAGGCACTGGCGCGGAAGATCTCCCTCGATACCGGACAGATCTGGAAGGCCGAGGAAGTTGCCGTGACGTCCGGAGCGAAGCAGGCCTTGTTCAATGCCGCAATGGTGCTGCTGAACCCGGGCGACGAGATCATCATCCCGGCGCCTTACTGGACAACGTTTCCGGCCCAGGTGCTAATCGCCGGCGGCACACCGGTCTTCGTCGACACCAGATCCAACGGTTACGTCCCGCGCCCCGAGCACATCAAGGAGGCGGTCACCGAACGAACGCGGGCGATCGTCGTCAACACGCCCAGCAATCCGGCCGGTGCGGTCTACGATGTTGAGACCCTGATGGCCATCGCTCAACTAGCGGTCAGCCACAACCTGTGGATCATTTTCGACGAGTGCTATGGCGCCTTCGTGCATGAGGATCATACCCACCATCCGATCGTCTCGGTCGCTCCCGAAATTCGAGCACGCGCGCTGATCGTCAGCTCCTTCAGCAAATCGCTGGCATTGACCGGCTGGCGCATCGGTTATCTGGCGGGTCCAAAAGAGGTGATCAATGCCGTCAAGGCCCTGCAATCGCACACCACTTCGAATCCAAACGTAATTGCCCAGCACGCGGTGCTCGCCCATTTGCAAAGGGATGGATCGGACTATGAAGGCAAGCTGCGTTCACGCCTGACAAGCGCCAGACGGGTGGGTCTTGACGTGCTTGCTTCGTTGACGCGTGTCCCGGTCGCCAGGGCGCAAGGCGGCTTCTATTTCTATCTCGACCTTTCCCGTCTGCTGCGACCGGGATCGGAAGACGGCAGCTCAACGACAGCCGACGATATCGTGACGGCTCTGCTTGCCGAAGCTGGCGTCGCAGCTGTGTCGGGCACCGCGTTCGGTGACCCCGCCGGCCTGCGCCTGTCCTATGGAATTCCACCTGAAAAACTCGCGACCGGCCTGGCCCGGCTCGTCGAATTCCTCAACGCCTGGAAATGACACCGCAACAAAACGAAAGAGGTGAATGAGATGCCTCCCGCTGCTCCCAGGAAAGCCGTCATTCTCGCTGCCGGCTTCGGCTCCCGCCTGCGTCCGCTGACCGATCTGTGTCCCAAGCCCCTCGTCGAAGTCAACGGCACACCGATACTTCACAATGCACTGTGGAACCTTCAGTCGGTGGGAGTTGAAGAGGTGACGATTGTTGTCGGCTATCGCAAGGATGCCATTCGCCATGCCTGTGGCGAACGCTTCGGCAGACTTGACATCAACTATGTCGAGTCCTCGGTCTTCGGCAAGACAGGGAGCGCGTACTCGCTCTGGCTGGCACGCGACACGCTTCTTTCCGGCGACTGTTATCTCCTCGAAGGTGACGTCTTCTTCGAAGAAGATGCACTGCGCCACTTGATCAGGGTCGAGGCGCCCAATGCCGCTGCGGTCGCGCCCTTCGATCCATCCATGGAAGGATCCGCGGCCGTCCTTTCCAGCGACGGCTTCATATCCGAAGTCCGGTTGAAGCAGACGGCGGCAAATCTGGCATCAGGCACCCCGGTGCTCTTCAAGATGATGAACCTCACCCGGTTCTCTGGCGCCGAACTCCAAACGGTGATCGTCCCGGTCCTCCACGACCTGATCGGCTCGGGCGCAATCAAAGCCTATACCGAGGAGCTGCTCGCGCATCTCATCGAGCAGCGCGGACTGCAACTCGCCGCGGCGCGATGTGACGATTTGCGATGGTACGAGATCGACAGTGAACAGGACCTGCGGGTAGCGGAAAGGATTTTCGCCTTCGAGCGACCTCACAGACATAGTGCCGACGCGCGGGCCGCCGTGGCGGGGGTAGGAGGATGATCCGCTATCTGTTCGACGCTGCAAATGCCATTACGGCCCTTGGGCTGATCTTGGCCACCACGGCGATCTACTTTGCTTTGATCGGGCGCTTCGAGATTGGCATCTGTTTCGGCTTGTGGGCTCTTTTGGCAGATGATGCCGACGGCATGGTCGCGAAGAGTTCCCCGAACCGGTCCGCTTTGATGGCACAGCTGGGTGGCGCGTTGGACGGGCTGCTTGATTTGGTCTACGCAGCCGTCTTTCCAGCGGTTCTGATTTTGTCCTTCAACGCGTTCTCCGTTCCCGCATTGTTGGCTGCCAACTGCCTCATCCTGTCAGGGGCTCTGCGCCTCAGCTATTTTTCGACGTTCGGACTGGACGCTGACGGATTCGGCAGAGGATTGCCGTTGAACAATAATCTCTTCGTGTTGGCGTTCCTCTTCGTCGCCGACCATCACTTGCCGGTGCAAGGCCTGGGCAACCTATTGATCGGTGCAGGATTTGTGCTGTCGGTCCTGCATCTTTCAAACTTCAAATTTCCAGGTACGGGCAGTGCGTTGCGCTTGGGTAATCTTACACTCGCCGCAGCCGGATCTGTCGCCTTACTCACAAAGTGAATCAGTTTGCAGCTATAGAGAAGAGAATACATGGAAAACTCCTTCGAGGCCGAAACTCGCACCGTCTTTGATCGCTACCAGCGCCAGCAGGTGAATGACGACCACATATTCGACAGGTTGGTCTCTCTAATCGAGGAGGAATATTTCGGCCTGCCTACCGGTAGCTTCCGCGGTCTTGATGTCCTGGACGCGGGCTGCGGCTCCAACGCGAATGCGTCCTATGCGTTTCTCGACAAGGGGGCACGAAACGTTGTTTCGCTTGAATTGAGCAATGATTGGATGGATTGCGCGCGCAAACGGCTCAGCCGATTTGGGCCGCGCTCGGAACTGGTCGCTGGCAGTGTGCTCGATCTGCCTTTTGACGACTTCAGTTTCGATTTTGTCCATTGCGCAGGGGTTTTGCCGCACACCAGCAATCCGAAAAAAGGCTTTGAAGAGCTTGCCCGTGTAACCCGCCCCGGCGGCAGCTTCTTTTTGACGATTATGGGTACCGCCAACGGCGTCATTTACCGATGCATCAATCACTTGCGAGAACTCTACCAAAGCGACGAACAATTCCGCAGTTCCATTGACAATCTGGATGCATCCACCGCACGCGAAGCCATCAACTGGCTGTTGCGAATAAAGGACGGCGAAGGGAAAGAATATATACCTGGCGAAAACGAATTCTTTCGGAGTCTTTTTGATGATGATTTGTTCGTGACGATCCGGGATCGTTTCCAGGCGCCGACCTATCACGGGTTCGCATTCACAGAGGTGCAAATCCGAGGCTGGTATGGCGAGTGCGGCTTCGAGAAGATCCGCAGGATCTCAAGGTATACAAAAAATTTCCATAATCTTCGACGCTTTCTCGCTCCGATGTACCGTCATTATGACCACCCGCTGGCCCGCTTCTGGTTCGGCGATGGCTGCATCCAGATGATCGGCGAAAAGCCGAGCACGTAGTTGGCGTTTTTCGTGCCAAGAGAGCGACCCCAATGTGCGGAATCTTTGGGATAGTCCTCAAAAACGAGGGAACACCCGTTTGTGCTGAGGCCGTTGAGCGTTGCGCTGAGGCTCTCGCTCATCGCGGGCCTGATGCCAGCGGCCTATACATTGATCAATCGGTCGCATTCGCGCATCGACGGCTATCGATTGTCGACGCTCATTCTCGCGCCAATCAGCCCTATCGCGATGACAATACCGGAGTGGTGGTGACGTACAACGGCGAGATATTCAACTATCGGGAAATTAGAGCTGAATTGAGGGATATGGGTTTTTCCTTCTCGACGGTGTCCGACACCGAGGTTCTAATTCTTAGCTATATTGCTTGGGGAAAGTCATTCTTAAATCGTCTTGACGGGATATTTGCCTTCGCGCTTTTCGACCCGCGGAACTCGCTTGTTCTCATCGCCCGAGATCGTTTGGGGGTAAAACCCCTTTACTACACGATCTGCGACGTTGGGCTTCTGTTTGCGTCGCAGCCGAACGCTCTCATTCGCTGGCCGGGCGTCATGCGCGGACCCGACATGATCGGCGCGCTCAGCTTTCTATCCTATCGCGCGGTTGTCGGCGCCAGAACGCTGTTCGCCGGGATCTCCAAGTTAGAGCCCGGCCATCTCCTCGAAATAAGAAATGGGCGACACACGTCCGAACGTTGGTGGAATCTGTCAGAGCGCATTTCGCGATCGAAGCCGGACTATTCCGACATAAGGAGACTATTTGGAAGCGCCGTCGAACGTCAGCTGGTGTCTGACGAACCGGTCGCCGCATTGTTGTCCGGTGGACTTGACTCGAGCATCCTGGCCTATGAGGCATCAGCTCGCTCACAAATCCGTCCGATCTGCTATACCGGCAAGGTCGAGCCCGCCGATTATGACGAGACGGCCTATGCGATGGAGGTCGCAGCAGAATTCGGGCTCACTCACCGGGTCGTCCCGATTGGAGAACCATCCGATATCAACGTTGTAGCAGAGCTGGTTCGCCTGCGCGGACATCCGCTTGGAATGCATAACGAAACCGCCATGTTTACGCTCGCAAAGGCGATTTCGAAGGAGCACAAAGTCGTACTTACGGGCGAGGGTGCCGATGAGATTTTTGCTGGCTACAGCCGATTGTTCCGTACGCCGTATGATTACAATCGAAGCAAGATCATCGCCACATTACCACGTGCTCTTGCCCAGGTCGCACGCCGACGCCTTGGACTCGGCGTCCATTGCTCTCAATTGCAGTTCTTCCTGACGCGTTACAGCTACTTCCCGACCGATGAAATCCGCTCGCTTGCCATCGATGGGCGGATACGAAGGGAGCACGAGATGGCTCTGTTCGATCACTTCTCGACTCAATTTGCAGAGGCCGGCGGAGATTTCTTTAGCAAGATCTCATATGTTCTCGTCTCTACGCATTTGCCCGCATTGCTGGAAATGGTTGACAACACCACAATGGCGGCTGGGCTTGAAGCTCGCGTTCCTTATACCGATCACCAGCTCGTTACCGCCGCAATGGCGATGCCCGGCTCACAGCGGTTGAGGCGGAGGTCTCCAATCGCTTCGGTCCAGGCACTGTGGCATCCGGTTGCTTCCTTCAGCGAACGTCTCGATGTCTCAAAATTCCCCTTAAGAAGGGAATACCGGAGCGTCTTGCCCAGATCTGTTCTATCTCGCAAAAAGATGGGATTTCCGCTGCCACTGGGTCAGTGGGCCGTTGGCGAGGGAGCAACGGAATATCGAAGGCTGCTGTTTGATAAGGACTCTCCACTGGGAGATTTGTTCGATCCTGCTGCTTTGTGGCGTTGGTTCGAGGCCGGACGACGAAATCCTTCAGACTCGTTTGGTCGGAAGTTCTGGCTGTTGGCCAACCTTGGGATATTTTTCAAAGAGGTATTCTCATGACGAATATGCGAGCCCGCAGGCGGTCGCTTGCGGGCATCTTACAGAAGACCCTTTGCCGAAAACGGGGCGTCGGACAATCCCAAGATCTGAGCAATGGTTGGCGTGAACTCTTCAGCGGAGCCCCAGGCAATATTGCAAGGTTGCATTCCAGGGATGCTCAACAGGCATATCCGATCGTCCTCCGCGCTGCCCGGTCGAAAACCGTGGGTGGACAAGTATCGAGGTCTGCCCGTCGGGCCAGCTTCTTGCGTGTCTCCAACGGTCTCCTCGAAGGAGTGTCCAGGGGGTGCGAGATAGGTCGCAATGCAATCGCGTTCATTTACCGGAACATGGTCGCTCGACCACGGCTCCACTTGGAAGCGCGCCAACAGTCCGTCTGCGATTCTGCGGTCATGAGCTCCGTCAACCAGGACATGGAGCGTCGCTCCTTCACTTTCCCAAAGCAAGTCAGGGATGATCGCATCCGGATAAATGGTTGTGTGGACGGCGCTATGTCCATGGTCACTTGCGACGACGATCGCGTAATCGTCTTCCCGCCCGACTCGCCTCAGTCCTTCGATGAGAGCGCCAATCATCATGTCGGCCGCGGCGATAGACCAATGTGCCGCCTCGCTTTCGTATCCGAACTGATGCTGAATCGAATCCGTCATGTCGATCTCGGTCAAAATGAGATCAGGCGGGTTCTCCGAGCAAGCCAGCGCTCCTGCAGCCCCCATCATGAGATGATCCGCGGCCAGGCCCGCAACGAGAGCAGTGCTCGCAACGGTGTCACTACTGGACGGGAAGCCGAAGAGATCGAACACGCCGGCGGCTCGCAACCGCCCATTTGGATCTTTGATCATGCGCGAGCGAGCGATGCGGTTTTCGGGCAGGCTCTTAAATGACCGGCTTCCCTGGAGAAACCCTCGTTCCCACCAGGCCGGCACGAAGACATCGCAATCGGCTGGGTCGATCAACCCAGCACCGATGGACGCGACATCAAGCCCGCTATTTTTGGCAAGCTTTGCAATGGTCGGAACCCGCAGATCAGACGCGTCGGCGCAGACAAACGAGCCATCTCGCACAATGTGGTTTCCGTAGATCCCGTTCGCTTGAGGCGCCGCGCCGGTTAGCATGCTTGCGCGCCCCGGCATCGACGTTCCCGGCACCGTTGAGCGCAGGCGAGTAATGGAAAGACCGTCTCCTGCCAAACGAAGAAGCGTCGGCAACCGATGTTTGTGCTTTTCGAAATAGTCCGCGCTTACGCCGTCCATGAGGATCAGAATCGCTTTCGTAGGAGCGCGCGGCTTTATCGAGGCAGGCGTCTGAAAACGAGCGGTAGGCTTGGATGGATTGGTGTGGGTCATATTGCACCTCGAAGAGACCGATCGAAACCGAAGTCCCCTATAGGCTTCGGATGACGCCGATATGAACGCATCACGGGATACTTCGAGCGCCCGTAAGTCGTTTTGATTTTGGGGATGGGCGCTTCTACGCGCGCTTTTTGCTTCCTTCAGAAGAAAGGAGTCCGAGGTGGCCGATACGACCCGTGCTATTTTTATCCTCGATTTCGCAGGGCCAAAAATACATCTGTGGAGTGGCAGCTACGATGCACCGTTGGTTCCTATCAACGGTCAGCCGCTCTTGGACCGTCTCGTCAACGCCTGTGTCGAAAACGGCATTGAAGATGTCACCGTCGTTGAAAACTTGAGCAGCGGCACATTCGATGGGTTCCGCCTGCAGGACAGTACAAATACGCTTTCGTGGCACGACGCGCATGACGGCGATCTCATTGAGAAGTTCCGCCAACATGATGGCGATACCCTCCTGATATGGGGAACGCCGCTTTTCGACAGTGAGGTTCTTGACGGTATCGATGTCAACAAAGGTTTGCGCGGCTCCGCTTGGCGGCCCGACGCGCCGACCGGGATTTATCGATTGAGTGCTGATGTTCTACGCAATCTTCTGGCCGAAAGCCGCGCCGCGGCATCTCTGCATCAGGCCTTGAGCACGTTGGTCGCGGGCCTGTCCCAGCTGGACGTAGCGTTGCCTGACAATGTGCTGAATGTTGGCTCCAAGCTGCTCGATATTTGCGACGGTGTCGACGCATCCATCGCGGAATTTCGGTGTGACAAGGAGAACGTGCTGCGGCGTCTGGAAACGAGCGTCGGAGGTTATTGGCGCAAGCCAATCGCCGAGCACATGCTTCTTTGCAATACCCGCTTCCCTCCCAAGACTTTTTACGATCGGCTGGCGGCGAGGCTCGAAGGCGTGTTGACATGCTATCCTTCTCAGCAGATCGATATCGCTTCAGTTGTTGGCACGATGACCTCGCAGCAGCCGGACTTTATTGCAGTCGGAAACGGGGTGACCGATCTCATCCAGGCGCTCTATTCAACGCTGAACCCCACAATCGCGATTCCCGTGCCGACGTTCGCCGGCTTTCAAACACCACTCGATGACGAACAAAAGAACAACTTCGTCCTCACCCCGCCCTATTTCGATCTCGACGTTCGAGCTTTCCTGGAATTCGTACTGGCGACAGGCGCGGATACGGCAATCGTTGTAAATCCAAACAATCCGACCGGTCGACTTGTTGATCATGCTGACGTGGCATGGCTGGCGGAGGCCCTAGGATCTCGAGGGCGGCGGCTGATCGTGGATGAATCGTTCATTGATTTCCCCGCTGATGGCCGATCAAACAGCGTTGAGACTCTGGTGCCGTCCTGTGCCAATTTGATCGTGGTGAAGAGCCTTGGAAAGGTCTTCGGACTTGGAGGAATCCGGCTCGCCTACCTCATGGCTGGCGATCCCGCGCTCGTTGCCGCTGTGCGCCGGAAACTGCCGCTGTGGAACATTAACGGTATTGCGGAATACACACTGTTCCTGCTTCCCGAATTCGCAGAGGAACTGAAACACAGTCTAGAGATGTTGCGAGAAGATAGAGAGCTGTTCATCGAGGAGCTGCGGACGGTACCGGGCCTCGACGTCGTACCTTCGCAAACGAATTTCATCTTGTGCCGGCTGCCTGAAAATGCGGTATCCGCTGCCGAGCTCAAGCGCCGCCTCGTTCTGTTCGAATCCGTCCTCGTAAGAGAATGCGGATATCAAGCCATGAACGACGCAGATCGATATCTGCGCCTGACGGTTCGAAGTCGGACGGAAAACGAAAGGCTGGCAAAAGCTCTGCGGCGCACCTTAAGCCGCTCAACGGCCTCTGAGAGTGACGCCCTGACGTGACATTTGCGCAGCGAACTGAATAGTCTTTTTTCGAATGCCGCGAGAGAGAGAAGCATGTCGCTAAGTTACAATCGTCATAAAAGGCTCGTTGAAATCATCCAGGCGAATGGCGAAGTGCGCATCCGAGATTTGATGCAGCGGTTCAATATTTCAGAAGAGACTGCGCGGCGGGATATCAAACGGCTCGAGCAGGATGGCTTGGTCGCACGGGTCCATGGTGGCGCGGTCGCAACGCAACAGCCAAAGCTGCTGGCCATCTCATCGCGAGCTGTTTCCGAGCGCGCGGAAAAAAGCACCATCGCTGAGATCGCCCTGGGTCTTCTGAAGCCCGGTCAGAATCTCTTCTTCGGGGGCGGCAGCACCATTCTGTCGTTGGCCAGCCGCATATCGGCCCTCCCGGAAATGCGCGTCGTCACCAACATGGTCGATACTGCCATCGCCGCGGCCGAAGGCTATCGGCATCGCGTTGTCATGCTGGGGGGCGATTTCAATGTCGATTTCCGGACCGTAACCGGATTCACCGCCTTGCGTACACTCCGCGAACAGCAGATCGACGTCGCATTTATCGGCGTCAATGCGGTGCATCCGAATGGCGTCTTCGACCATGAACAGGTCGGACAGGAGCTTGCTGCGACGCTCTGCGAGCAAGCACGGAAAATTGTCATTCTCGCCGATCACAGCAAATTCGGCTTGTCGGCGCGTTACCGCATCCTGCCCCATTCGGCGATTACCGCGATCATCACCGACCGGAGGCCTGCATCGGACATGCTGGACAAGATCGAAGCCGCCGGTGTTGAAGTTCTATATCCGCAAAACCGTCACAACCCCGCACTGGTCTCTACTTGATCCTCTTCTTTCAGCCCTCACGGCTGCCCCAATTGTGAAACATTTTTTTCCTTTTGATTTCAATAACCAACACAATCCGTCTCAAACCTGCAAAAAACCGTCACATAACCGCGCTATGTCTCAGCCCGTCTCGGGAGCGGATTTCATTCGCTCCGATTGTCATCCCGACTGAAAGAGAGGGGATTTTGATATGCAAACGACACGTCGCAGATTTCTCGGCATGACCGCCATGGCGGCTGGCGCAATAGCATTGCCGAACACGATCATGGCGGCAACCGGCCGGCGGCCGAACCTCAATATTGCCGTTCAGGACCTGCGCACAATTCTGGAACCGGTGGACGGCTCCTCCATCGCCAACGTTTCCTGGCGGGTGCAATACAGCATTTTCGATCAGCTTTTACGGACCGACTACAACGACAATTTTCGCCTGAATTTCGCGCTCGCGACATCATTGAAGCAAATTGACGCCACGATCCATGAGATCAGGTTGCGCGACAATGTGAAGTTTCATGACGGTTCCACAATGACGGCGGATGACGTTGTCTTCTCGCTCGGGCCGGATCGACTGCGCGGCGAAAATGCGCCGGGCGCGGCCGTGTTTGCCAACTTCCTCTCCTCGCTTGCCGATGTGCAGAAGATCAATGATCGCACTGTCCGTTTGATCACCAGGACAGAGGATCCGGTCTTTGCCCAGCGGCTCGGCGCGTGGGGCACGCAGATCATCAGCGCCAGAGCACGGGCTGGCGCCAGCAGCTATGACGCCTGGGCGGCGAAGCCGATCGGGACCGGCCCTTACAAGATCGGCGAGGTCCGCAATGGGGACGAGATCACACTGGTGGCGCACGACGAATATTGGGGAGGCCAGCCGCCATTTGCCTCGATCCGCTTCAAGCGGCTGCCGGAAATCGCCGCGCGCATCGCCGGACTGAAGTCGGGCGATTACGATATCGTCACAGACATCACTCCGGACCACATTGCCGAAATTGAGGGTGTCAACGGCCTCTCGATCGTTGGTGGCGAAGCCATGTGGTTCCGCTTTCTCACATTTGCTCCGCTCAGGACTCCCATCCTGAAAGATGTCGATCTGCGTCGCGCGCTCGCTCTCGCTATCGATCGCGGTGCGCTGGCGGACGGCCTCTGGGACGGCCGGGCGAAAGCGCTGACCAGCTGGCAGCTACCGATCTTCGGCGAGATCAACGACCCCAACCGCAAGGGGGTGTCCTATGATCCGGCGCAGGTCAAGGAACTGCTCGCCAAGTCATCCTACAGAGGTGAGGAAATCCCATACCCTTCCGTCGGCACCTATTATCCGATGCAGCTCGCCGAGAACCAGGCGCTTGTCGAGATGTGGAAGGCTGCCGGAATCAACGTCAAGCTGATCATGTGTGAAAACTGGACGCAGGTCGGCGACATTGGCGGCATCAATGACACGTCCGGCGGCGCCTTCTACGCCGATCCCGTTTCCATGCTGTGGCAGATTATCGGTCCGACCAATGACCTCCAGTCAACAGGTGGCTGGACCAATGCCGAGTTTAACGCGCGCGGTCACGAGCTTGAAACGACGACCGATCTCGCCAAGCGCCAGGCGGCCTTCAAACGGATGCAGGACATTGTCGAGATCGAGGACCCTTGCATCACGCCGCTGCATTCCATGCCCTTTATCTATGGGCAGCAGGCGGATGTCAGCTGGCAGCCCAACCCGTTGCCGCAAATGTATCTCGGTCCGAAGATGCCGCCTGAGCCGGTGGCCTGAGTTCCATGCTGCATAAGTCTTTCCAGAACAGCGCGGGCGCCGCGCTGTTGCCGGCTCATGGCATCGGGGCTTCCGCCACCAAACCTGCCATCAGCATTGCTGGCTTGAGGGTGGCGTTCGGCGATGTGCCTGTGCTGCACGGTGTCGATCTCGCTGTGAACAAAGGCGAGGCCTTGGGTATCGTTGGCGAATCCGGCTGCGGCAAGTCCGTGACTTGGCGGGCGGTTCTTGGCCTGCTGCCGAAATCCGCCGAGATCGGGGGCGAGGCCAGGATTGGTGATCTCGATCTTGTGGGCGCACGACAATCCGTTTTGGATCGGGTGCGCGGCGGACGCATTGCCATGATCTTCCAGGATCCGGCCAGCGCGCTGAACCCGGTGCATCGCATCGGCGCGCAGATCACCGAAGCGCTTCGCCTGCACCGTGGCCTCAGCGGTGCCGCCGCCCGTGCCCAGGCCTGCCGCCTGCTCGACCAGGTCGGGATAGCCGCTGCGGCAAGCAGGCTCAACGCGTACCCCCACGAACTGTCGGGCGGCCAGAACCAGCGGGTGATGATTGCCATCGCGCTCGCCGGCCGGCCCGAACTGCTGATCGCCGATGAGCCAACGACCGCGCTCGACGCTACCGTGCAGGCGCAGATCCTGCTGCTGCTCAAAGATATTCAACGCGACACAGGCATGGCGCTGGTCATGATCAGCCATGATCTCGCCGCGGTGGCGGCCGTCTGTGACCGGGCCTGCGTCATGTATGCGGGCCAGATCGTCGAAACGGCGCCGAAACACACGCTTCTGACCGCGCCGGAGCACCCCTATACACGCGACCTGATCGGTGCCATTCCGCCCTCGCACGGTCCGCGCATGCGGTTGACCGCCATTGCCGGCGCGCCGCCACAACGCAATCTGCCGCCGGGATGCGCCTATGCGCCACGCTGCCGGCACGCGATCGCGGTATGTCGCACGAGCCGACCGGAACCGCGGCAGGTCGCCGCGCGGCATTCGGTGCGTTGCCTTCGTTTGGACGCCGGCACGTATCAATGACCCTGCTGCGTCTCAACAACATCACCCGTCGCTTTCCCCTCGGCTCGCAACTCTACGGACCGCGGAAATATCTTGTCGCAGTCGATGGCGTGTCGCTGGATGTCGAGATGGGCCGGACGACCGGCATTGTCGGCGAATCCGGATGCGGCAAGTCCACCACCGGCCGTATTGCGCTCGGTCTGGAGCCGCCGGACAGCGGAGGTGTGCTGTTTCAGGGTTTTCCGCTGCCGCGCATCGACAGCAAAAAGTGGCGCGCGCAGCGGCGCCAGATGCAGCTGGTCTTTCAGGACACCTTGGCAGCGCTTGACCGCCGAATGACTGTCAGCGCTCTCATCGCCGAGCCGCTGGCGATTCACGGGATTGGCGATCCGGCAAGCCGCGAGCAACGTGTGGCCGAGCTTCTCCACGGCGTCGGCCTCGGCGAAGACCATGGCAGGCTCTATCCGCATCAGCTTTCCGGCGGCCAGCGCCAACGCGTCGTGCTTGCCCGGGCGCTCGCGCCAAAACCCTCGCTTCTGGTTTGCGATGAGCCGGTCTCGGCGCTCGACCTGTCCGTCCAGGCGCAAATCGTCAATCTGCTCATGGATCTTCAGCAGGAGCTCGGGATCGGCCTCTTGTTCATCAGCCATGACTTGCGGGTCGTTCGCCATGTCAGCGACCGGATCGTCGTCATGTATCTTGGCCGCGTCGTCGAGCAGGGGCGCGCCGACGCCATTATCGATCAACCCGCCCATCCCTATACGCAGGCGCTCGTCTCGGCCATGCCGAGGCTTCCGGGCGGCTTCGATCATTATGTGGCGTTGCCAGGCGAGCCGCCGAGCCCCACCGATCGGCCCTGCGGATGCCCGTTTCATCCACGCTGTCCACTTGCGCGCGATGTCTGCCGCCAGAGCCTGCCCGAACTCCTGCCGCTAGGACCGGAACGGCAGGTCGCCTGCCATGTGGTGAGGCATTGATGAGTGCGGTGTTTCGTTTCGCCGGCCCCAAGCTCCTGCGTGCGGGCCTGTCGATCCTGATCGTAGTGACCTTTACATTCGTGGTGCTGCGGGCCTCTGGAGACCCGGCGCTGCAGATACTCGGTCCCAGCGCCCGCGCCCCGGATCTTGAGGCGTTTCGCCGGCATTGGGGGCTCGATCAGCCTCTGTATGTGCAATATGTCCGCTATGTCCTGGCGGCACTTCACTGCGATTTCGGGAATTCCATGCTGGCTGGAAAACCGGCCCTGCAGCTTGTGTTCGAGCGCGCGCCCCTGACATTGGCGCTGATGCTGCCGGCACTGGCGCTCACGATGCTAATCGGCATTCCGGTCGGCGCCTACGCCGCCATGCATCGCGACACCTGGGTCGACCGATCGGTGATGATGCTGACCGTGTTCGGCTTCACCGTGCCAAGCTTCGTGCTCGGGCTATTGCTGATCCTGATCTTTTCCGTGACGCTCGGCCTGTTCCCGTCCGGCGGCGCGGATCGGCCGGAAAGCTTCGTACTGCCGGTGCTCACGCTTGGTTTGGGCGGGGCGGCCATTATCGCGCGCTTCACGCGTAGCGCCATGATCGAAGTTCTGTCGCAGCTCTACATCGTGGCGGCCAGCGCCAAGGGCGTGACGTGGCGGCAGGTGGTTCGCCACCATGCCTTTCCGAATGCGATCATTCCTGTGCTGACGCTGTTCGGCCTGATGCTCGGCGGCCAGGTCGCGGGCGCCGTACTGGTGGAAAGCGTCTTCGGCTGGCCCGGCATCGGCCAATTGCTGGTGGTTTCGGTTGCGAACCGTGATCTCGCCGTGGTGCAGGTCATCCTCCTTCTCGTGGCGCTGACCATGACGTCGGCCAACCTGCTGATGGACCTGCTTTATGGCGTGTTCGATCCGCGCTTGCGTGGAACAAACTCAGGATCGCAATGAAAACGGCAACTGTAGAAACCAACCGTCCGCCGCCTCGCTCGGTGGACCTGCCGACACTCCTTGCTGTGGGCTGGGTTCTCCTCATGCTCCTCACGGCGCTCGCCGCGCCGCTGATGGCTCCCTATGAGATCACTTCCATCGACCTGCGCCATCGCCTGGCGCCGCCCGTCGGCTTTGGCGGAACGATGCTACACGTCCTGGGGACCGACGATCTGGGCCGTGACGTGGCCTCGCGTCTTTTCTACTCGATCCGCACCAGCTTGCTGGTCGCCTTCGGCGCCACTGCGATCAGCGTGTTGGTCGGTACCGGGATTGGCTTCATCGCCGCGTATTTCCGCGGGCTCGTCGAGCATGCCCTGCTGCTAATGATCGACGTACAGGCTTCGCTACCATTTCTAATCGTGGCGCTGGCAATGCTCGCCTGTTTCGGTAATTCGCTGACGCTGTTCGTCGCCCTGATGGGACTTTATGGCTGGGAGCGGAATGCGCGGTTGGCACGAGGACTGGCAATCACCGCCAGCGCGCAGGGCTATGCGAGCGCAACGCGCCAACTCGGCGCCCATCCGCTGCGTGTCTATCTGCGGCATATCCTGCCCAACAGCGCGGCGACGCTTCTCGTGGCGGCGACGGTGACCTTTCCGGAAATCGTCCTGGTGGAAAGCGGACTCTCCTTCCTCGGCCTCGGCGTTCAACCGCCGATGACCAGCCTGGGTGTCATGGTCGCGGCCGGCCGCGAGTATATCACCCGCGCCTCCTGGATGCTGCTCGCTCCAAGCCTCGTCATTGTCATCACGGCCGTTGCCGTTAGCGTCCTCGGCGACTGGTTGCGCGATAAGCTCGACCCGACCCTCAAATAACGGTTTCCCAATGCAAAGGAGCTGATCTCCACACTTGTCGACGGCTACGCTCTTGCACGGGACGGGGTGCCGAACCTACCTCACGATTGGATCCAAGACGGAACCTCCTGAAAGGCCACACAATCTCGCATGCAATGCTACCACTTCGTGCTCAGTTAGGCTCGCGATGCAGTCGGCTGAGAATCTTGCCCTTTTGTGTTCGCAAACGTCCCAGATGTACCTCAATCTAACGGGCAGGAATTTTGGGGGTCCTTTTTCAGAGTTATCCCACAATATTCCAAAAAGCTCAGAAATTACTTTCTTTTGACCTAGCTGCTGGGCGATCAAAGAAGGATTGGAAATAATATATTGCTTGGCAATCTGTTTGAGGAGTTTGACCTCCGCCAGAGTATCCAAGGGGATGTGCAATCCGTTTCCTTCCTCGGTTAGCTTCGCAGCCGTCAAGAACCGCCCGATTAGGAACGAAGTCAGGCTCCGAAGCGCCACCCGCTGTTCTCGGGAGCCTTCGTAGGAGGTATTCAAAAGCACGCTAAACGCGGAATTGAGCACCGAAGCCAAGCGCTCAAATGCGGCATTCAGGTGAGCCCGTGCATCGCTCGGGGCGCCGAACCAGACCTCATGGGTCTTGCGGATGATTTCCTGCGAGCCTTCGTTGAGAATATGATTCCAGGGAATAGCGCCGACTCTATGGAAGTCCTCCAAATCGTGAACTGAATAGGCAATGTCATCTGCCCAGTCCATCAGCGCGGCTTCTGTAGTTTGGAACGCGTGATCCTGGAACCTCCTGGCAAAATCAAAGTCGGCTTGATCGACCTTGTAGGCTCCCCACTTACTGCTCCTTTCTGGCTTTGTTGGATCTCGAGTCCAAGGGTACTTTAAGCAAGCCGCAAGCGTAGCGCGGGTCAAATCCAGTCCGAGACAGTCCGGATATCGAACGCCCAACTTGGTCAGAATTCGGAAAGTTTGAGCATTGCCCTCGAATCCGTCAGGGTCTTCTCTAGCTTCCAACAACTCGTTGAGTTTGCTTTCTCCAGCATGCCCGAACGGGGGATGACCCAGGTCGTGGGCGAGGCAAGCCGCCTCCACTACCTCAACGTCAACCCCGAGTTTCTTCGCGAGCTTAGGATCGGCATCGATGCAATTCTGAGCGAGCCTTCGCCCAACTTGGGCCACCTTATACGTGTGTTGCTGCCGGGTATGGAACACATCGGCTTCGCCTACTCTAACGATCTGGGTGACGCCGGCGAGACGATGCAACGCGGAAGAATACTGAATCCTATCGCGGTCAACCTCAAAAGGTTTCCGCTGGTCTTTTTCAGGTGTGCTGTGGAGGCGCTTCCTCCGAGCCGCATCCGTCCATACACGCGATACCATTCGCGATTTAGGCAGCCTGCAAAGTTTTGCCCGGCCTAAAGAAACGCATCTCTCTGTCGATGCGGATCTGATTGCGGCTCATGGCTAGATGCAACGCAGCTTGGATCTCACGGCGCGAATACCCGTCCGCCGTCAGAAGCCCCACGAGCCGCTCGGGATCTACGGCTCGGTTTTCCCTGCGGATATGCCGCAGCAATGCATCTCTTGCTTCAGCGATTCGCTGTTCCATGCGACGGTCTCCCTCGATCACACCGTTGTCTCATAACCATAAATTTTTGACAACAAGTTAGGTTGCAAGAGGGCTGCCATCAACAATACGGCGATCAGACTCCTGACAGTTCCGAACATCCTTCCCCGCCTCAGTCAGAAGCCAGAATACTGACTTTAAGGTCAGCAATATCGCACGCGTAGCAGCCATGCCCATATCGCCTGCGCCGCCCCCCTTGACCCCGCCTAATCAAGAGGTCGCTACGAATGGACCCACGGCTTAATCGCCGACTTCTTCAACACTATCGGTCACCTCCGGCCGTTCATGCCGGCTACTAAGCAACTAGCTCCTTTCCGGTCTCCGAGGCCGACGTCTCAATCAACGCCTTCCGACATCTTCTGTCGCCTTTGTCGAGTCCTCGACACAAGTTTATTTAGCCAATTTAATATTTTTGCCAAATGTTAAACAGCTGAAAAGCAATCATAAAATTTCTTCTTCGATCCAGCCGGCCAAATTGGCACGAGTTTTGAAACGATAGGTGCGAGGCGGCGGGATCTGCCGACCGGCATTGAAGCGGGTAGCCGCTATGGATGGAAGAAGGAAGGAAAGCAACATGTCAGGTCTGCGTCAGATCGCATTCTACGGAAAGGGAGGCATCGGCAAGTCTACCACCTCTCAAAATACGCTAGCCGCCCTGGTCGACCTCGGACAGAAAATCCTGATCGTCGGCTGCGACCCCAAAGCCGACTCCACCCGGCTGATCCTGAACGCAAAGGCGCAGGATACCGTTCTGCATCTCGCCGCCCAAGAAGGTTCTGTGGAAGACCTTGAACTCCAGGACGTGCTCAAGATCGGCTACAAAGACATCAAGTGCGTGGAGTCCGGCGGCCCCGAGCCGGGTGTCGGCTGCGCCGGCCGCGGCGTCATCACCTCGATCAACTTCCTCGAGGAGAACGGCGCCTATGATAATGTCGACTATGTCTCCTACGACGTGCTGGGCGACGTGGTGTGCGGCGGTTTTGCGATGCCGATCCGCGAAAACAAGGCCCAGGAAATCTACATCGTCATGTCCGGCGAGATGATGGCGCTCTATGCCGCCAACAACATCGCCAAGGGTATCCTGAAATACGCCCATTCGGGCGGCGTGCGGCTCGGCGGGCTGATCTGCAACGAGCGACAGACCGACCGCGAGCTCGACCTCTCCGAGGCGCTGGCCGCCAGACTCAATTCCAAGCTCATCCACTTCGTGCCGCGCGACAACATCGTCCAGCACGCCGAACTGAGAAAGATGACGGTAATCCAGTATGCGCCGGACTCCAAACAGGCAGGGGAGTACCGCGCGTTGGCCGAGAAGATCCATGTCAATTCGGGCCAGGGCACCATCCCGACCCCAATCACCATGGAGGAGCTCGAGGACATGCTGCTCGACTTCGGCATCATGAAGACGGACGAGCAAATGCTTGCCGAGCTTCAGGCCAAGGAAGCGAAATTGGCCGTCGCTCAGTAGCCGCCGCTACCGACAGGGGGCGCCGACCTGACCTGGCGCCCCTTTGTACGAAACAAGGCCTCGTTGGCGAGGCGTTACCCAAACCTAGAAAGGGGCAGGTCCCATGGGCCTCGACTATGAGAATGACGGCGCTTTGCATGCGAAGCTTATCGAAGACGTGCTGTCCCAATATCCAGACAAGGCGGCGAAGCGTCGCAAGAAGCACCTCAGTGTCGCAACGAGCAAGGACGAGGCTGGAGGTGAGGACAAGGGCCTTTCCGAATGCGACGTCAAATCGAACATCAAATCCATTCCGGGCGTGATGACAATCCGCGGCTGTGCCTATGCCGGCTCCAAGGGCGTGGTGTGGGGTCCGGTCAAGGATATGGTCCACATCTCGCACGGGCCAGTCGGCTGTGGGCAATATTCCTGGTCGCAACGCCGCAACTATTACGTCGGCACGACGGGTATCGACACGTTCGTGACAATGCAGTTCACCTCCGACTTCCAGGAGAAGGACATCGTTTTCGGCGGCGACAAGAAGCTGGAAAAGATCATCGACGAGATCGAGGACCTATTTCCGCTCAGTGGCGGCATCTCGGTGCAGTCCGAATGCCCGATCGGCCTGATCGGGGACGATATCGAGGCCGTGTCGCGCAAGAAAGCCAAGGAGCACAAAAAGACGATTGTACCGGTGCGCTGCGAAGGTTTCCGCGGCGTTTCACAATCGCTCGGCCACCACATTGCCAATGATGCGATCCGCGATTGGGTCTTCGACAAGGACGATGTCGCGTTCGAGTCCGGCCCATACGACGTCAACGTCGTCGGCGACTACAACATTGGCGGCGATGCCTGGGCCTCGCGAATCCTGCTCGAAGAGATTGGGCTTCGGGTGGTCGGCAACTGGTCGGGCGACGCGACGCTCGCCGAGATAGAGCGCGCGCCCAAGGCCAAGCTCAACCTGATCCACTGCTACCGGTCGATGAACTACATCTGCCGGCACATGGAGGAAAAGTACGGCATCGCCTGGATGGAATACAATTTCTTCGGCCCCTCCCAGATCGAGGCCTCCCTGCGCAACATCGCCAAGCATTTCGGCCCGAAAATCGAGGAGAAGACCGAAAAGGTCATCGCCAAGTACCGGCCCTTGGTCGATGCCGTCATCGCCAAGTACCAACCGCGCCTCGAAGGCAGGACGGTGATGCTCTATGTCGGCGGGCTGCGTCCTCGTCACGTCATCACTGCCTACGAGGACCTCGCTATGGTGATCGTTGGCACCGGCTACGAATTCGCCCACAACGACGACTATCAGCGCACCGGCCACTACGTGAAGAATGGCACGCTCCTCTATGACGACGTCACCGGTTATGAGCTGGAGAAGTTCATCGAAGGCATCCGCCCGGATCTCGTTGGCTCCGGTATCAAGGAGAAGTACCCGGTACAGAAGATGGGCATCCCGTTCCGCCAGATGCACTCCTGGGACTATTCCGGCCCGTATCACGGTTATGACGGCTTCGCCATTTTCGCCCGCGACATGGATCTGGCCATCAACAACCCGGTCTGGGGTCTCTACCGCGCGCCGTGGAAGAAGATGAAGGACGCACCGCTGAGGGCGGTCGCCGCCGAATGAGGACTGGCCTCCCTCCCTGTCAGGGAGGCCGACAAATGCTCGGGGGCACTCGATCCGCGGAGGCCCTTCAAAGTTTCGATGTCCCTGTGCTGCCGCTTGCCGCGGCCAGATGGAAAAGGTGACTACCATGCCGCAATCGGCCGAAAAAATTCTCGACCATGCTCCCCTGTTCCGCGAGCCGGAATACAGACAAATGCTTGCCGAGAAGAAACTGAATTTCGAATGTCCGCACCCTGATCAGATCGTCACCGACCAACGCGAATTGACCAAGACTTGGGAATACCGCGAAAAGAACCTCGCTCGCGAGGCGCTTGTCATAAACCCCGCCAAGGCCTGCCAGCCGCTCGGTGCGGTGTTCGCGGCCGCGGGCTTCGAGCGCACCATGTCGTTCGTCCACGGTAGCCAGGGCTGCGTTGCCTACTACCGCTCGCATCTGTCGCGACATTTCAAGGAGCCTTCGTCAGCGGTTTCCTCCTCGATGACCGAGGACGCGGCAGTGTTTGGCGGCCTCAAGAACATGGTCGACGGGCTCGCTAATACATACAAGCTCTACGACCCCAAGATGATCGCCGTCTCGACTACCTGCATGGCCGAGGTCATTGGCGACGACTTGCGGAGCTTCATAGAGAACGCCAAGAACGAAGGCTCGGTCCCGAGCGACTTCGACGTGCCTTTCGCTCATACGCCTGCCTTCGTCGGCAGCCATGTCGATGGCTATGACGGCATGGTGAAGGGCGTGCTGGAGCATTTCTGGAAGGGCAGCAAGCGCTCGCAAGCCGCTGGGACCATCAACATCATTCCAGGCTTCGACGGATTCTGCGTCGGAAACAACCGGGAACTCAAGCGCCTCCTCGACCTGATGGGTGTCACTTATACCGTCATTCAGGACGCCTCAGACCAGTTCGACACGCCGTCGGACGGCGAATACCGCATGTATGACGGTGGCACCAAGATCGAAGACGTGAAAGGCGCACTCAACGCGGAGGCGACACTGTCGCTGCAGCATTACAACACCCGCAAGACGCTGGAATATTGCAACGAGGTCGGGCAGGCGACGGCATCCTTCCACTATCCGCTGGGTGTCCAGGCGACCGACGAATTCCTGATGAAGATCTCGGCGATTTCCGGCCAGGAGATCCCCGAGAAAATCCGGATGGAGCGCGGCCGACTGGTTGACGCCATGGCGGACAGCCAGTCATGGCTGCACGGCAAGAAGTACGCAATCTATGGGGATCCCGACTTCGTCTACGCCATGGCCCGCTTCGTCATGGAGACCGGCGGCGAGCCGACACATTGCCTCGCGACCAACGGCACATCGGCCTGGGAGGCCGAGATGAAGGAATTGCTTGCATCCTCGTCCTTCGGCCAGGATGCCCAGATCTGGGCGGGCAAGGATCTCTGGGCGATGCGTTCGCTGCTGTTTACAGAGCCGGTGGACCTGCTGATCGGCAATTCCTATGGCAAGTATCTGGAGCGCGACACCGGCACGCCGCTGATCCGGCTGATGTTTCCAATCTTCGACCGGCACCATCACCATCGCTTTCCCCTCATGGGCTACCAGGGTGGATTACGCGTGCTGACGACGATCCTCGACGAGATATTCGACAAGCTCGATCGCGAGACGAGCGAAACGGGCGTGACGGACTATTCCTATGACCTCACCCGCTAAGCCCGTGCCGGCTTTTCGTCGAGGCCGTCCATTGCCCAATGGACTTCGGAGACTGACGCAATGACCTCGCTCAGTGCCAAGATCCAGGACGTTTTCGACGAGCCCGCCTGCGATAACAACCGCGGCAAGGATGCCAAAGCGCGCAAGGAGGGCTGCTCGAAGCCGCTGACCCCCGGGGCGGCAGCCGGCGGCTGCGCCTTTGACGGCGCCAAGATCGTCCTGCAGCCGATTACCGACGTTGCGCACCTGGTCCATGCGCCGCTCGCCTGCGAGGGCAATTCCTGGGACAACAGAGGCGCAGCTTCGTCCGGGCCAACGCTGTGGCGGACAAGCTTTACAACCGACCTCACCGAACTCGACGTCGTGATGGGGCAGGGCGAGCGGAAGCTGTTCAGGGCGATCCGCGAGATCAAGGAAACATATGCGCCGCCGGCAGTCTTCGTCTATTCGACCTGCGTGACGGCGCTGATCGGCGACGACATCGAGGCCGTGTGCAAACGCGCGGCCGAAAAATTCGGCTTGGCCGTGGTGCCGATCAATGCGCCGGGCTTGGCCGGCTCCAAGAACCTCGGCAACAAACTGGCCGCCGAAGCGTTGCTCGATCATGTCATCGGCACGGTGGAACCCGACGACGCCGGACCCTACGACATCAACATCCTTGGCGAATTCAACCTCTCCGGCGAATTCTGGCTGGTGAAGCCGCTGCTTGATCGGCTCGGCATCCGGGTGCGCGCCTGCATTCCGGGCGATGCGCGTTACCTCGACGTTGCATCCGCGCACCGCGCCCGGGCGGCTATGATGGTGTGCTCGAGCGCACTCATCAATCTGGCCCGCAAGATGGAGGAGCGCTGGGACATCCCGTTCTTCGAGGGCTCCTTCTACGGCATAACAGATACCTCCGAAGCACTTCGCAACATTGCTGAGCTGCTGGTGAGAAAGGGCGCCGATGCGGAGATCCTCGATCGCACAGACACGCTGATTGCTGAGCAGGAGGCGATTGCGTGGAAGAAGCTCGAGGCCTACCGCCGGCGGCTTCAAGGCAAGCGCGTGCTGCTCAATACGGGCGGTGTGAAGTCCTGGTCAGTCGTCCACGCACTGATGGAGATCGGCATGGAGATCGTCGGCACCTCGGTCAAGAAATCCACCGTCGAAGACAAGGAGCGGATCAAACGGATCCTCAAGGACGAGAACCACATGTTCGAGCAGATGACAGCGCGCGATCTTTACGCCATGCTCTCAAAACACAAGGCCGACATCATGCTGTCGGGCGGGCGCACGCAATTCATCGCGCTGAAGGCCAAGACACCCTGGCTCGATATCAACCAGGAGCGCCAACATCCTTATGCCGGCTATGACGGCATGGTGGAACTTGTCCGGCAGATCGACCTCGCCATTCATAACCCGATCTGGGGCCAGGTACGGGAGCCGGCGCCGTGGGATTGCCAGCCTGCTTTGGAGGACGATCCGGCGAGCACGAAGAACGGGACCGCGACTGTGAACGCTTTCAATGAATTCGCCGGCGCGACGGCTCACCACTTCGGCGACCGTTGAGGAAATCCGATGGTCCGCATCCTTCGCAAAATCAAATCAGCGGCGGTCAACCCGCTGAAGTCGTCGCAGCCGCTGGGTGCCGCCTTCGCTTTTCTTGGAGTCGAGGGTGCGATGCCCCTGTTCCATGGCAGCCAAGGCTGCACCAGCTTCGCGCTCGTGCTCTTCGTGCGGCATTTCAAGGAAGCGATCCCCTTGCAGACAACGGCGATGGATGAGGTGGCAACCATACTCGGCGGAGCGGACCATCTGGAAGAGGCGATCCTCAACCTCAAAACCCGCACAAAGCCAAAGCTGATAGGGGTGTGCACGACCGCCCTGGTCGAAACCCGTGGCGAAGATTGCGCGAGTGATATCGCCAACGTCAAGCTGAAGCACGTGGAAGAGCTCGCGGGTACGGAGGTCGTGCTGGCCAACACGCCGGATTTTGACGGCGCGATCGAAGAAGGCTGGGCCAAGGCTGTCGCGGCGATGATCGAAGGGATTACACGGTCGGGCGCACGGACCCGGCAGCCGAAGAAGATCGCGATCCTGCCCGGATGCAACCTCACTGTCGCTGACGTCGAACATTTGCGTGACATGGTTGAAAGTTTTGGTCTCAGGCCGGTTATTCTGCCGGACGTCTCCGGCTCGCTCGACGGCACGGTTCCTGACCGCTGGGTAACGACCACCTATGGCGGCACCAGCGTCGAGGAGATCCGCGAGCTTGGCACGGCCGTGCAATGCATCGTCATCGGCGAGCACATGCGCCGCCCGGCGAAAGTACTGCACGGGTTAACCGGCGTGCCGTTCGCGGTGTTCCAGTCGCTGACCGGATTGAGGGCTGCCGACCGGTTCATCTCGCTGCTGTCGGCGGTTTCGGGCGCGGCGGTACCGGCCCGCGTTCGCCGTCACCGGGCGCAATTGGAGGATGCATTGCTCGACGGACATTTCCATTTCGGAGGCAAGAAAATTGCGATCGCTGCTGAACCAGACCAACTCTATCAACTCGCAACCTTCTTCACCGGCATGGGCTGTGACATCGCGGCGGCGGTCACGACGACCGATATGTCGAAGATTCTGCAAAAAGTACCGGCGGAGTGGGTTCAGATCGGCGATCTCGGCGATTTGGAAGCTCTTGCAGCGGGCGCGGATCTTCTCGTAACACATTCCCACGGTCGCCAGGCGTCGCGACGCCTTGGCATTCCGCTCATGCGCGTCGGCTTCCCGATCTTCGATCGGCTCGGCAGCCAGCACAAGCTCAGGATCCTCTATCGGGGGACCCGCGACCTGATCTTCGATGTTGCCAACATCTTCCAGGCCAACCAGCACGCGCCGACGCCTGAGGCGCTTGATCCATTCCGGAAACGAGAAATGCCAGATGAGCTCCGTTCGTCGCCTCTCACTCGTCACTGACGAGGTTCACGCACTGATGACGGACCGACGGGCAGGCGCATTGCGCGTAGCCATCGCCACGCAAGACATGACGAATCTCAATGCCCATTTCGGGTCGGCCAAGCGCTTTGCTGTCTACGACGTGACGCGCGAGGAGTGGCATCTCGTGGAAGCCGTGGCCTTCGATGACGTTTCCGATGAGAGCGGGAAGCGTCGGACCGAGGGCGATGACCGCGTCACGCCGAAGGTGGAGGCGCTGAAGGGCTGCCATCTGCTGTTTTGTCTGGCCATCGGCGGGCCTTCGGCAGCCAAGGTTATTTCGGCAAAAATCCATCCAATCAAGGTGCCGCAGCCACAAACCATCCAAGAGGTGCTGTTGCGCACGCAGATGATGCTGAGAACGTGCCCTCCGCCCTGGCTGCGCAAGGTGCTGGCCGAAGCTGGTGTCGCCGAAAAGAAACCCTCCTTCGAGGATGAGGACTGAAACAAGGAAAGAGCAAAATGTTTGAAGTCGCGATCAGCCCTGCTGTCAACGATGACGAGGCGGCCCTTGCCAGCCCGTTCGTCAAATGCCTCGTGCGGCTGATCCTTGCTCAAGATTCCCACGGGTCGTGGGACGGCAAAGCGGACGCCGAGTTGCTGGCCGACTTCATCGTCAGCAAGGAACGGCGTCGTACGATCCCAATCATCGGCGATCCCGATCCGGACGTGCTGTGGAGGCTCGACAAGTTTTACACTGCCGTCGCCCTTGCGATCGAGGAGCGCTCCGGCCTGATGGCATCGCCGATGATCGAAATGAGCTATGAGGGGTTCGGGCGCGTGCTTTTCACCGCCGGGCGGCTGGTCGTTTTGTCCAAGACCGTGCGCGACGTCCATCGGTTCGGCTTCGAGACGTTCTGCAAACTCGCCGCCGCCGGTACGAAACTGGTCGACGATGCCATCGCAGCCATCGACGCCTATCCCGAGGTGGCACGGGCATGAAACCAATTTTCGAGCAAGAGGATCATGTCAGGCCTTGAGGAGCCGCGATGGCCAGCCCACGCGGCCGACGCGGTCGAGGCCAATGTGGTTCTCGGGGTAGCGCTGATGAAGCCACTCGTCCTGATCTGTTCGCAAGATGCGGAGTTCTATCTGTTCCTCAGCCACATACTGGAGGTGGACGGCTTCGTCAGTGAGCCGGCAGGCGGCGCCAAGGAAGCACTTGCAAAGGCCGACGAACGGGAATTCCAGGCCGTGGTGCTGGACTGCGGTCCAACGAGCCTTACCGGGTCCGCAATCTGCGCCCGGCTCAAGCGGGAACCCCGGACCGGCGGCCTGCCCATCATTGCCCTGATCGCGCCCGGCGCCGAGAACCAGCACCTTGATCTGTTGAAGGCCGGCATTGACGAGAGCTTTGTGCGGCCAATGGCGCCGGCCAAGCTGCTCGATTATCTGCGGACGAGGCTGGCGCTGCCGAAGCCGGGTTCAAACGGGATTGAAAACGACAGCTGGCTTTCCTTTGGCAGCCTTGAGATGAAGCTCGATGCCCACCGGGTTTGCGGCAATGGCCATGACATCCATCTCGGACCGATCGAGTTCAACGTGCTGCGGCATTTGCTGGAGGCTCCCGGCAAGGTCTTCAGCCGGGACGAGCTGATCGGCGGGGCCTGGCCGGCCAATATCCATGTCGGTTTACGCACAGTCGATGTCCATATCAGTCGGCTCAGAAAGGCACTGGAGACGGCCTCGACCGGTATCGTCATTCGTACCGTCAGGTCGGCCGGCTACTCGCTCGAGAAGCTGGACGGCTGAATCGAGTGCCGGGTCTGGTGCCACTCCCTTTTCCTCGCGCTGTGAGCCGGTCTTGCGGCCTGAAACGCCCTCATCGAACACTCAGGAAGAAGCAGGAAAATGGGCTTTAAAACGGTACTCTGTTCGACCGGCGCTGACCATTCCGATCGGGACGTCAGAACTGCTGCCGGCTTGTGTGCGGAGATCGGCGCGCACCTTTCCGTACTGATTATACCCCCTCCGATGCTCCTTATGTCGCATCGGCGGATCGGAGATGGTGTCCCAGAGTGGCCGGTAGCACGTGGACAGGCAATTGCCAGATTGAACGATCGGTTTCGGCAAATCGATCGATTTACACAGAACGCGGTCAGACTGGAAAAACGCTCCAGAGATATTCAGAAACTGCTGGAATCTATGTCGCTCGCCTATGACGTTGACACCGACTATTACGATCCGGCCAGCCTCGGTGAAGTGGCACGACAGCGGGCGCTCTGCGCCGACCTCACGATCATCGGACCGGGGCTCCTCAACGACGAGAATCTCGGACCTCCTGTGGTCAACGGCTGCTTGTTCGATACGGGAAAGCCGGTGCTCGTTGTGCCGAAGGGGGCTGAGGCGACGCTGTGGCCACGGCGCGTCCTGGTCGGTTGGGATTCGCGAGTCGAGGCGTCCCGTGCGGTTCGAGAAGCGCTGGGCCTCCTATGCGTTGCTGAGGAAGTTCGTGTCGCCCTGGTCGATCCGAAGGCCAACTACAACGGGAACGGCGCGGAGCCTGGAGCCGACATCGCTGCCTATCTCACTCGGCACGGCGCTCGGGTGTCGGTTGACCTCCTGCCAAGTGCCGGCAAATCGGCGGCCACGGTGCTTGCGCAGCACGCAATCGACATTTCTGCCGACATGATAGTCATGGGCGCCTATGGCAGCCGCCGGCTGCGTGAGCGGCTCTTTGGCGGTGTGACCAGATGGATCTTTGAAAAGCCGACATTGCCCCTGTTTTTGGCTCGATGACGGTTGCGGAAGTCCCGTCTCTATGCCCCACCCGCTTGGCTTCATCGACCACAAGCACATGAAACTGGTTCGCCGCAGCGCAACGCCAACCCCACCGCTTGGCGCTGCGGCGAACCCATCATAAGCGGGGGAACTGTTACCTATGTGTGGAGTGCGCCCCTCGGACCGGACAGACTGAACAAGCAGAATTGACTTGGAAGCCGGGCTTTCGAAGGATGGAAGCCCATGGTGACTTATCGCACGCACAGCATCCGGTTCAATCTAACCCGTCTATCGGCTGGACACTCAAGGTCTATATAGCAGGAAGGCCCTGAAGAAGGCCTCTCTGCAGCGTTATCCGTACCCAGTTCGGCCGGCTACTCGCAGGAGTTGCCGCGCGGCTGAATGTGCGGCGCCATTCGCCGTCTCGTACGGAAGGTTTTTTCAGGGAGTGGGGCTTGCGGCGGCATGTTCAGATCGCTTCCGCTATAACGAAACTCATGACGTTTCAAAAATTTTCACATGATGTGAACCACGGCTTAAAAATATTAGAACGACTTGTCACAATCGTAACAACTATTAACCAAGTATGGTATCCATAGCGGCCGCGTTATATGCTAAGATTGCAAAATGTTGTAATTTTCAGGTGTATTTGTACGTCGCGCTTCACTAGAAAAGCGAGATTCAGGCGCAGGGAAACTCAGCGTTTGGCTTGCTCAGTGCCAGAGGAGCCGTAGAGCAATGCCCAAAAGTGCGATGCGCGCGCCCCGCCGAAACTGTCCACTTCGCGACATTACCTGCCAAAGCCATCGATCATCTCCGGGCAGTCGCCGAGGCTCGCGAGCGCCGACAGGAGTCCTTGCCAAATTCGCGTCGGGTGCTGAAGACTCCGGGAGAATGCCCTACTCCGAGGGTGCTGTTGCGCATCTCTGCGGCAGACCCGCGATCAACGGTTATGGCAATATGTTTCGCGTTGGCTAAGGCGGGACAGATACGATGCGGTCTCTGGCCGATGCGCTAGAAATTCGTGGAAGCCGGGTGCTGAGGCTGCCAAAGCGTCCGCATTAGGTGGGAGTGATTACCAGTGATTTTGCCGGAACTTCGCTCAGCAATCCCAGCCGGCAGGGTTTTGGAGATAACGACCACCTCGGGATGCATCGTGGGATGTTCATATTGTCCGCAGGACAAGTTCGCGGACCGCCAACGTGCGGTATCTCATGCGAAGCATCTAAGTCTTGAAGATCTTAAGCGGTGTCTGGCGCGCGTACCAACCTCTGTCGACATTGGTTTTGCGGGGTACTCCGAGCCTTGGCTCAATCGGGACTGCACCGAAATGGTGGAGCACGCTTTCGCCAAAGGCCATGACATCAGGATTTTCACGACGCTGGTGGGAATGAATGGCCAGGATCTGCAACGCTTGCAAGCACTGCGTTTAGGCGTATTCGTTGTCCATGTTTTCGATGACGGCACCCACATGAATAGCCGCCTAGTCGGAGACAAGTATCTCGGTCTGGTTCGTCAACTCGTCCACGCGGACATCCCCTCGATCCGATTCGTGGTTTTGGGCGAGCCCCACCCAGATGTAGCCGACATTATTCCTGCCGAAATACTCATTCGCGCGCGACCCGTGAGCAGCAGGGGTGGAAGCGTCGACCCCAAGATCGTTGAGCCACGGCAGCCCGTCGTCGGAGCGCTGACCTGCGTGGACCAACGACAGTATCGGAATGTTCTTCTTCCAAATGGCGACGTCACCCTCTGCTCCATGGATTTTGAGCGACGTCACGTATTGGGGAACCTTCTACAGATTGATTACTCCGACCTATTTGAGAGCCAAGTTTTTTGCGAAATCGTCGATCGCATGAATGGAGCGGCTGGTTTTCTGCTTTGCAGGATGTGTGAATTTGCCGATCCAAACGACAGGACCTGACTGATTCCGGCTGACCGCGGCGGGCCTGATGCGGGCGGCCCTGGAACGGCAAGATGCACATGCAAAATCGGCGCCAGTGCAAGGTTTCGGCCTCAATGTCGGATACTCGACAGGATCGCAAACCTGCCTTCCGTTGCTTTTGCTGATGTTTTGCTCTGGCACGTTCGATGCAGGGACCTCCCGAACGTAGCAGCGGATGTCTTCTATGATCAGACCCACGGAAAAATGCTGTCGCCGCACTCATGACCGTGCCCTCGCTGGTCGCCAAGCAGGCCGAAGGTCGGCTCATCACGGTCGAGGCGGGCAACCGAGCCCAATTGCAATAAGGGATAGGCTGCGAAAGCATATCACTGACCACTCCGGGTCATCGAGGCGGGAGTCTTGATGCCAGCCACGCGCAACAGGTCGTCGGCATGAGTACCGATTTCATCACGGAGCCGGCATCCTCGGGCGTCACACCCGATACTACGAACGGGCGGACAAGCTGTTGCAAGTCCTGTGGTGTCGATGATGCGTGCGGGGAGGGCAAGCCCAACGGCTATGGCCGACATTCGCCGCGTACAGCGCCTGATTGGGAGGCGTCAGCAGGAGCAAGGCACCTGGAGCTCTCTTGCATTGGGATCGGTGCTGGCCCGTCCAATTTGAGCCTCGCGTGTCAGATCCATGAGCAGGTTGGGCACGGGGCACTGTTCTTGGATCGGCAAGTCGACTTCCGCTGGCATCCAGGCAGCGCATTCGAGTCCTCAGAACTCCAGGTCAGCCACATCAAGGATCTGGTCACGCTGGTGGATCCGCAGTCAGCCTACACTTTCATAAATTTTCTGCACGAGAATGGGCGTCTATACCACTTTCTGAATGCACAGTTCGATTCTGTGTTCAGGGCTGAGTTCGAACAATACCTGAACTGGGCGTTCCGCAGGAACCCACTTGTCCGCGGCGGCGAGACCGTCCGCGAAATACGCTATGACGGCGAGTTTCGGGTGCGGACGGACGATACAGTTCTCAGTGCCAGAGACCTAGTGGTCGGCATCGGTAAGCAAGCGCGGATTCCACCTCAATTTCAGGGCTGGATCGGACGCAACCTGTTCCATTCATCCGATTTGCTACACATCCATCCTGAGGTGCGCCATAAACATGTTTGCATCGTTGGTGGAGGCCAGTCGGGAGCCGAGGTGCTGTTGCATTTGGTCGGTGGGCCAAGAGAACGGCGGCCTGCCTCGATCACCTGGGTCTCGCAGCGCGAAAACTACCTGCCCCTCGACAACAGCCCGTTCACAAACGAGTTGTTCATGCCCTGTTTTTCGGATCGTTTCGCGGCAATGAGCGAGCCGCAGCGCAAGCTGTTCCTGCGGCGTTTCGTGCTCGCCTCGGATGGTATTTCGGATCGCACTTTGCGCGCCGTCTACCAGGCGCTGTATCGCCACGAATTTCTTGAGCCAGACCTATGTGACATCGCACTGCGGCCGGGTTGCAACGTTTCGCGCTGCATCAACGCCGGCGCGGGTCATAACTTGACGCTGCAGCGCGGCTTGGGCGACGTCGAAGAAGTCACGGCCGACATCGTCATCCTGGCCACCGGTTACGAGAACGCCGTGCCAAGCTTTTTGGAACCGATGGCGGATCGGCTGCAACAGACCGACAATGAGTTGGTCATCAACGAGGATTTTTCGGTGTGCTGGGACGGACCGCGTGACAGACGCATCTTCGTACAGAACGCCAATCCCGGGCAGCGCGGGCTGGCCGATCCGAACCTAAGCCTGCTGGCCTGGCGAGCTCGCCGCATTCTTGACAGCCTTCTACAGCGCGCGCCGTGCGCGAACCCTGAGCATCCTGGCTTTATCAGCCGTACCACCGTCGAGAGCTGGCCCGACCCGGTAGCCGAAGAAATGGGCAGCGGGATATGACTCAGCGACTACTGATGATCGGCGGTGGCATCCAAGGAATGATGTCCGCCTCCGCTGCGGCGCAGTTCGGAGCCCGCTCCGAACTCATCGTGACTGAACATGCCCTTGGACCTATGGGCACATCGCTTAATTCTGCGGGCGAGAATTTGCCCCACGGTCGTCGAAACCGTACAAGGTCGCTCACTCGAAAGTGCCCAGTGGCCCTAACGGCCATGGCTGCGTCGGCGGTCAGCGGAGGCCTCCCGCCCGTAGCGATGCGTGTGGTGGCTGGACCGGGTGAGGTAAGTGATCGGGACCAGCTTAGGGAACCCGAGGACCCGGCTTGGCCTCGGATGGGCAGTCTAGCGCCGAACTTGTGCGGACAATACTCGGTTTTTGGAGCATCGATGGACCCGATGCCAGCGACGTGCCTCCCTGATCGCCCGACCCGAACGGGAACTTGTCGCAAAGATTTGCGCGGCGCACGACTTGCGTTGCGTCAGGCTGCACGAAAGGTCGTCTTATCGGGCAGTCGCACCATCAACAGCATGCTCGGCCGTGACTACTATGCAGACGTACCGGATCGACAGATCTTTACGGGCCTGGGCGATCTCTCCATTGAGGAGGGACAACAAAGCCTCGCAATCCACCCGGAGCGGAACGCACTTTGCGTCGCCGTCTGCATGCCGTGGAGTATCGTCTCGTGGGCCCGCACCCTGACAGCGCCCTACTGCCCTAACCGGAATGTTTGACCACCACTCTTTCCAACAGGAGGCCTTTCGCATGTTGACTGATGCACAAAGAGAAAAGTGGGAGAAAGACGGATACATCAGGCTCGAAAGGTTCTTCGATCCCGCGGCCGTGGAACGGATTTCAAGCTTTGTTGAAGACGTATCACGCTGGGATGTTAGCGATGATAAATGGCTCATGTGGTTCGAGAAGACGACTGATGATCGAAAGATCACCTCTAAGGCCGAGAATTTTCTGGACTTCCATGACCCATTGCGTCTTCTCCTCTTAGAAGATCAGCGCATAAACTCTGCGGTCGAGGATTTGCTTGGCGAAGATTCGCGCAGACTCAAGGAGTTGCTGATCTTCCACTATCCCGATAGCGGCGGTTATCGCCCGCATCAGGACATTTATCACATTCCACACAGGCTGCCCGACCGGATGGTCCATGCGATCGTTGCCATAGGCATTGACGATTCCGACCCGGACAATGGTGGCCTTTTCTTCAGCCCCGGCAACCACAAGAAGGGGGTATTTCCCATGGATGCCGGCGGGGTGATTGATCCTGAGGTTGCCGAAACATTCTCTTGGGAACCCGTAGTATGGAAGGCTGGCGACATCTTCATCTTCGACGATTATGCACCGCATTACTCGAAGCCGAATAAAAGCAATCGTTCGCGGCGGACGCTCTACTTGGTGTTCCAGCGTGCTTCAACCGGTGGACCGACCCGCGCTGAATATAACGTGCTTAAGCGCGCCCTTAATCCGCCAGAGGGCAAAGTGGCTGATCTCGACAACCTCAAGCTCCCAAACGGCATTTTCTATCGCGATTGAGCTCACGGAACCAGGCGGGAACGCAGGCCGCCAAAAGAATGCGCGGAGAGCATGGTTTTGATTGCCGGCTACTGGAGCATCGCCTGCAGTCCGTCACGACCCTTCGGTATGTCGATGTGGAGGTGTCGCCAGGCGCTCTGCTGTGACGCCTAAAGCCCTCTTGGCGCCCGTAGTTTCGCCCGCCTGGGGCCCAGAGCCGGATTATTCGGACGGGGGCCAACGTGTCGGGCTGCCCCTCTCTTCGCAACTTGCAGCAGAGGCTGTTGCGTCGGCAGCCGAAGAGACCACTGTTTCGACAGCTGAGGTTCGTCATGCGGAAATCCACGTTTTCTCGAACGCAGCTGTCGCGGGCGTTCGGTATCGACATGGCTGCGCTTGGGACGGGAAGCGCGGGCACCGGGTTTTCATTTGGCAAGGTGGCACCGGGCGTCACATCCGAGCCCCATCGGCACGACGAAATCGAGGCCTTCGTGGTCCTGTCTGGAGTGGGCAAGGTCAGGACCGACCTTGGGGAAATCTCGGTCGCAGCCGGCGATGTCGTTCTGTTCCATCCTTTTGAAGCGCATGTGCTGCACAACGATGGGGTCGAAAACCTAAACTTCGTCGATGTCTACTGGCGCGACGGCAAGGCCGCCCTCGAAGCTGCTGCACAGGTCGCGATTCCCCGCGGGCCGATCTTCGTCTTCTCCACGCCGCCGACGCCTAATGGCGATCTGCATCTGGGGCATCTTTCTGGCCCTTATCTTGGCGCCGATGTCTACACGCGTTTCCTGCGCATGAAAGGGGTCGAAGCCTATCACCTGACTGGAAGCGACGATTGCCAGAGCTACGTGGCCACGCGAGCCGATGCCGAGCAATCGACGCCTGCAAAGGTGGCGCGCCACTACGCCCATGAGATTCGAGCCACGCTTGCGCTTCTCGACTGTGAGGTCCACAGCTTCCTCCCGACTTTGGGCGATAGCGCTTATGCAGAGTTTCAAGCCGCGTGTTTCCGTAGTCTTCTGAGCAGCACGGCGGTAGATCTGCGCCAGAGCCCTGCGCTCTTCGATGCTGTGACAGGCGACTACCTTTACGAGCCGGATGTAAGCGGCCTCTGCCCCGATTGCGGCAGCTCCGCTGGTGGCAACATCTGCGAGGAATGCGGCGCACCGAACCTATGCCACGACCTAGATGCAGTCCGGTCGCGGCACTCGGCCGAGGCGCCGGTGGTCGGCTCCGTGCGCCGTCCCGAACTTGCGCTGGAACGTTGCTACGACAATATCGACCGGCATTTAAGGGGGTCGGGCGCCCCCGTTCGGATCATGGACCTCTTCGCGCGTCTACGCCAACGTGGCGACTTTTCCGTGCCCATCACCCACCCCTCGGACTGGGGCCTGCCGGCCGAGGGGCTCCCGGGGCAGGTGATCTGGGTCTGGCCAGAGATGGCGTTTGGTTTTCTTTACAACATCCAGGCGCTAGCTACATCGCTCGGTCGAGACTGGAACGCGGCCCTGCCCAGCAATGACTGGCAGATTGTCCATTTCTTCGGCTTCGATAATTCCTTCTATCACGCCCTGCTTTATCCGGCGCTTTATGCTGAGGTCTTCTCCCACTGGACCCCGCGCATCCGGTATCATGTGAACGAGTTCTACCTGCTCGACGGCCAGAAGTTCTCGACCAGCCGCGGTCATGCGGTCTGGGGCAAAGAGGTTCTGGGCCCAAAGACAGTCGATGTCGTCCGTCTTCATTTGGGCCTGACACGCCCGGAAGGTGAGCGAACGAACTTCACGCTGGACGCGCTACGCCGCACCGAGAACGAGGTGTTCCACGGGATCTGGCTGAATTGGCTTGATGCGCTGCACCGGGAAATCAAGCTGAACTTTGGCGGCTGTGTGCCCGATGCAGGCGACTGGGCTCCCACCGATCGCGCTTTCTTTGCTCGGATAGAGATCCATCGCGCGGCGATGGAACGCGCCTATTCGGACGATGGCTTCTCGGTCCGGCGGGCGGCCACGCAGGCCTGCGATTTCGTGAGCGATTGTGTAGTCTACCGACAGGCGCAAGACTATGAAGCGGCGCGACGTCTCTATCCCGCCCGCACCCGCACTTCGCTCGCCCTTCAGACGACGGCCGCTGCGATCCTGGCGCAGACACTCGCACCGCTGATCCCCCGATTCGCCAGCACGCTGGCGCGAGGTATCGATGGCGTCTCGACCGAAACATGGCCCACGTCCGTCCGGCGCCTTGCGCCAGGAACGACCTTTGATCTCGGACCCGTGCTAGGCTTCTACGCCAGAGCAGAGCTTCCTGTTCTCAATGAGGAGGAGGCATAATAGCCTATCGTGATTTCGACCAGATTTGGGCGGCAATCAAAGTCGAGGATGCCGAAGCTTTACTCGCTACCACTGGCTGCCCGAAGGCCACTCCCAGACCATAGGTACAAACACTGGCCGGCCTTAACCAACATATCGTCGAGACGCGGGCCCGCGCCTTGGAGGATCGCTCGGTTGACAGCTTTCGGGCGCTTGCCATTCGTGCGGCAAATGCCGAGCGGGCTGCACTGCGCTGACCAACTTTTTCGGAATCGCGGAATTGCCGACCTGTAGCCAGCCGATCAAGAAGGTCATGCGGTTCGGGGCGCTGGGTCGGCCTAGCGCGCCCGCGCATCGCTGGCGTCGAATGATGCTAGATGAGCCGACGCCAACATTACCGCAGGGCAGACAGCCAAGCCGCTCTCGCCCTCAAGCGTCTGACGCATGATGCGTGTCCAAAAGCTGACGCGGCAGAAGACATGTCGGGTTCAAAACAACCGGCCGTCTTGGGCTTGTGAGGTTTCGAGGCAGAATCATGCATTTACTGCGGGCAAAGCGCTGGCATGACGTTTGCTGGTTGAGATCGGCAATACTGAGTGAGGGCTGATCGCATGAGAACACGCAAGACTTTGATGGTCTCCTAACCGGTGTGTTCCGTTCTGAGAGAACCAGCTCGCGCATAAACGTCAGGAAAGGTGTGGGAATGGAGAACAACATGTTGCGTAGAGAGTCCCCGGCTCCTCTGATCAAAGTGGACGACTGGCTGCGTGGCAAACCTCTCACGAACTTTCAGCCCGGCAAGGTGTCGGGATGACAAGTGGAATGGAACCCTGATCAATTCGCCCATTTTCTGCGGCGCGCCCGCAGTAACTGTGTCCATGGAGCACAGGGTCGACGGTTTGCTCGAGGTCAGGGCTCGGACCTTAGACTTCCAACCGAATAGCCGCGGCGGCGATATTCGTCGCGAATTTGGCCCGTCGTTGAAGACGTCACAGTCCAGGACCTGTTCAAGGTCGGCCACAGGGGCAGCATTTACGTGGAATCGGCCTGGCGAGGCCGGACGTCGGCTGCGTAAGCGAGCCCGAAGTCGGCGTAACCGAAAGCAGAAATCCTCCGTTGAGGACGAGACCTGAAATTGAGGAAACGAAATGTCTCACGCAGCGCTTGGCCCTGCCGTCAACAAGGATGGCGAGGCCCTTGCCCGCCCGTTCGTCAAATGCCTTCTGCGGCTGATCCGTGCTCAGGATTTCCACGGCCCATGCGAACGGAAATCGGACAGCGGGCTGCTGGCCGATTTCATTATCACCGAGGAACTGCGCCGGAATATCCAGACTCTCCGGAAACTCGCGGATACCGGCGCGAAACTGGTCGGCGATGTGACTGCAGCTATTGCCTATCCCGAAGTGGCGCGGGCGTGAAGAAACCCATTTTCGAGGAAGGATCATGTCAAACCTGGATGAGATGGCGAAGAAAGTCCGAAAGCTTCAACTGCGCGCGGCAATTGCCAAGACGAACTTGCGCGACCTTGCCGAGGGTCTCCCGGTCAAATGGATTGAGATAGAGGAAGTCGCCGAGAAAACGCATGCCGTTTATGCCGAGTTGGATGGGGCCAGGAGAGAGCTTGCCAAAATGAAGACTTTGCGATGAGGAGCAAATTCCTCAGCCGCGACGGCTCCATATGGGTGCCGGAATATCTGATCGCTATCGATGGCAAGATCTGTATCGGCTGCGGCCGCTGCTTCAAAGTCTGCTCGCGCGAGGTCATGCATCTTTACGGCGTCGATGACGCGGGTGAAATCCTCGGCGCCTGCGACGCCGATGACGACGATTTCGACGGTGAGCTCAATCGTATGATCATGGTTGTCGACAATGCGGGCCGCTGCATTGGCTGCGGAGCCTGCGGCCGCGTCTGCCCAAAGAACTGCCAGACTCATGTCGCGGCCGACCAGATCGCAGCATGAGCTGCATGATTTGACGAGACAAACCAGGAGAACGGCGTTGAACTTCATGATCTTTTGTCGGCTCCTGGCGCTGCTCTTGTGCGGCACCGCTGCTACCGTTTACTTCGCTTCGCAGTCGATCCGTCTAACCGTCGTCGCCACGCTGGCCTGCTCGCTGCTGCTCCAGATGGTTTATTTCGCAAGTGTGCTCTTTCTGATTTGGCGATCCAGCCGCGCTGGCAAAGCCGGGCAAGAAACTGAGCTTGTCGATAGGTCCCAGGAAGTTCGGTACCAGTCGCCCGACGATGATGAGGGTAGGAATGAAACTCAAGATCGGGCCCAGCGCAGTCAAACGCTCGGCATATCGCTGCTCCTCCCTTGAGGCGCCGTAACAAGATCTGAGCTCAGATTCATCGCTTTGTTCAAGTTTGATTATTGAGGTCATTGTCCCCTGGTATGATCGAAGGCGACGGCATTCTCATCGTTCTAACGCCAGGGGAATGCAGTTTCGGTTCTCCGGGCGGATTCGCCGACGACGGTCCTGTGTTTCGGCGTGCGATTTTGACACCTGAGGCGGGGAATCGGCGTCCAATTTTGACCCCCGGTTGGAGAGCGCCCTAGGGGTGGACACTGATCAGGCTGCGGTTTTGCCCGTCTGCCGGATGTGTTGATCCTCGCGATCATCTGGGCGACCGCATTCGCCGCGCCGTCTCTCGTGGCCGCGCCCTCTTGAATTGAAGGTACAGACAGTTTCCTCTTTTAAAAGCGACATCCGCCCCGTCCGTCAGCCGGAGAACAGTCGGAGCTAAAACCCGGTCACCACCAGTTCGCCAGGTCGAAATGGAGCGAACGACCTTGCGGGGGCGCTCGGGTTCAGGCGTAGGTCGATGCCGAGAGGCACGTTCGGCATTGTCCGATAACCGACAATGTCGGCTATGCAACGTAGAGGAAGCTGACTCTTGGGTGTTTTTTAAATGCTTTTTGGCTTGGCACGGTACATGCTCGTTATTGCGCAAAACGCACGGATTGAGTGGTCCCGCCGCCACGAAAGTCGCTAGCTCACGCCACCTCCCAAGGCGAACCCGGCCCGGCAGGGAACTCCGTCTCTGCCGGGCATGCCTTTTCAGACGACTCGCGTTCAGAACAGCAGCAAGTTCACGTCAGCAACACCGACACAGATTACTAATCAGTTGCTGGATACCGCTAGGACCGACACGCTCGTCAACTACAATCCGACGACTTACGGCCGCGGCGAGGCCAGCCTTTGGAGGGCATTGGCACCCGTTTCGATCAGGTAGACGAGCACTTCGATCGAGCAGCTGAAACCTCTGTGAGGCGTTGAGCGCCACAAAAATCGTCTCGCGGAATTCGGCTCGGCAACCGTGCAGTTCCTGCCGGTCCAATCGCAAACAAGAGCCACTGCGTTTTTGTCGAAGTCTGTTGGTTTGGCGGTCTGGCTGGCATGGTGGCCTCATCGCAGCATGCCGACATGTAGATCGCTTCGTCTCAATCGCAAGGAGAGCGTGGAAATCCCCAAAGCTCTGATGGGAGGTCGAAGAGCGCGGCCGACCAATCCAAGCAGCGCTTATGGAACGAGTTTTGCGTGGCTATTTCAGCTGAATGATCATCGCCGGAGAGAATATGCTGGAAAAATTCGAGCGTTACCCGCTCACCTTTGGACCCACACCCATCGAGAAGCTCGACCGGCTCGGCAAGCATCTGGGTGGCAAGGTCGAAATCTACGCCAAACGCGAGGACTGCAACTCCGGTCTGGCGTTCGGCGGCAACAAGCTCCGCAAGCTCGAATACATCATCCCCGACGCGATCGCGTCAGATGCCGATACCCTTGTCACCGTCGGCGGCGTGCAGTCCAACCACACGCGCATGGTCGCCGCCGTTGCCGCCAAGATCGGCATGAAATGTCTCCTGGTCCAGGAGAGCTGGGTTCCACATGAGGATGTCGTCTACGACCGGGTCGGCAACATTCTCTTGAGCCGCATCTTGGGCGCAGAGGTGCGTCTGGTCGACGATGGCTTTGACATCGGTATCCGCCGCAGCTGGGAAAAAGCGCTCTATGAGGTCAAGGCAAGGGGCGGCCGGCCCTATGCGATACCGGCCGGGGCGTCTGTTCACCCGAATGGAGGCCTCGGCTATGTGGGGTTCGCGGAGGAAGTGCGCGCCCAGGAGGAACAGCTTGGGTTTGCCTTCGACTACATGGTCGTTTGCACGGTCACCGGTTCAACGCATGCCGGCATGCTCGTCGGATTCGCCAAGGATGGTCGGCAGCGCAACGTGATCGGTATCGATGCCTCTGCTACCCCGGCCAAGACCAAGGCGCAGGTGCTAAGCATTGCCCGACATACAGCGACCCTCGTCGAGCTCGGATCGGAAGTTGTCGAGGATGACGTGGTTTTGCTCGAGGACTACGCGCACCCGCGGTACGGCATTCCATCCGAGCAAACCAAGGAGGCGATCCGTCTGTGTGCGCGGCTTGAGGGTATGATTACCGATCCCGTCTATGAGGGCAAATCGATGCAAGGGATGATTGACCTCGTTCAAAAAGGCTTTTTTCCAGAGGGCTCGAGGATACTCTACGCGCATCTCGGCGGCGCGCCGGCCATCAACGGTTATGGCTACACCTTTCGCAATGGCTGATGCTCGACAGATCTCCACGTGCTGTACCTGCCGTAACAGCGCTGCGCCAAGTTTGACCGAAGGCCCGTTGGCAAACCTCAGCGGGCAACTGTTAACTGCCGCCACGACGTGGGGTCGTGGCGCTGGCATGCTTGGCAGCATTTGCCTGTGCTCAATGTGTCCTGAAGCCGCATAAGAAGGGAGAAGACATGGCCGTTTGACTTTTTTGTCATTTTGCGGTGCGGCGATAATCGCCGCAAATTTCATAAATTGTAAGCCACCGAAGATATCCGCCAACGCGTGGTATCTACTTGAGCAGGTATGGAAGCTGTGACCAATCGTGCTCGAGCGGGTCGTCGTCGGCGAGCACATCGCAGGACACCCCCAGCGCGGCGGTGAACTGGGCCAGCATGGGGGGAGGGAAGAGGCGTCCCCCGCAACGTGACAGCGGGCAGTCGGTATCCGGCTTAACGAGGGCTTGCTCATACCTATTGCGAGCGTCGACGAGACTGTCGTCCCTTCGGCAATTTTGACCGAAACGGCGCATTCAGCCGGCGCGTTGCCTTTGGGCGGGTTCGTCCACCTTGCGCTCTTTTAGCACCACGGGCGGAAGGGGGTTGGGAGCTACGACGTCGCTTAGCCGCTCTATACGGGGGGGCGCGCGCGAGGCGAGGCGACGATGAGGTCGAGTTGTGCCCCGGTCGCCTCTTGGTAGCTCTAGGTGTCGACAGAGACATATCGGCTTGTTGCTCGATCTTCGAGACAGAGGGCTGGTTGATCTTGAGGGACAAAGCAATCTCCGCCTGGGCCTTCCCAGCCGCACGGCGCAGCTCGCCGTTCGACCTCCGCCCTTTAACTCTTCGAAACGTGCGTCGATACGCTCCCGACGCTCCTCAGGGAGGGCTGCGATCACGTCATCAAGTCTGCGTTCCATGTCTTCCTCTCCTTGTTGTTCGCCGCCGCCCGGCGGTGAGATGCCCTTGATGGCATTGTCCAATGGCGTGTTGATTGGTGGCCCGGAACGGGAAGTCGCATCTGGCCATTGCCATCGCCCGGGCGCTCATCCGCGACAGCGGGCGCGGCTACTTCGACGGAACAACGACTGCAATGCTCGATCCTCTCACGCATCTTGCGAGATCATCGAAATCGGACATGAATCCTGGCGCTCCAAGAACCGCGCCTGATCAACACATCGCCCAAGACGATCCGCGCTCGCCGGGCTTCGCAACCCGAACCAGCTCCGCTCGGCGAGCGCTAAACGCGATGCGCTGCCGCCAATTTTTACCGGGATATTCGCTGCGGCCAAGCAAGAGGGACATCTTCTCAAAAAAAGCAAAACTGGGCTCATTATCGATGTAGCACCGCCAAAGTGCTCTACTGTGTGCATTTGCAGAGCGGATTGACGGGTATCTGAGAGGGTTTTGCGCCGAGCTGGAACGGTCCGTGCAGTCCAAAATGCGTTCATAGGAAAATAGGATCACTTGGCGAAAACGGCTGTTTGACCCGAAGCTTTCTTGCAGTGGCTGAGCGGAGTCAGATTGGTCGATGTCTGCATCGTCATGGGTGTTGCAATCAACGGTGCCCAAATGGCGAGCAGCATCTGGCGGTCAATGCCCTCAAGGGATTTGGCGGCCGAATCCTTGCGGTGGTCGACGACTTAGACGGGGATACTTATCGCGCTGTCCATGCCGTCGCTTCGCTGGCGTGATCTACATCCTTGCTTCCAGAAGAAAGGCAGGGATGCCCAAGTGCGAAATCGATCTCGTTAAGGCGCGATTGAAGGCGGCCGAGACGCGGTATCGCGAAAACTAGGGAAAGGAACAAAGTCATGACTGAAGAATCACCGGCGAAATGACCAGCGGCAACGTATTTGCGGATTTGGGCTTTGACAATTCCGAAGAGGAATTGCGGAAAGCCAAGCTCGCCCGTGAGATCCGTGCCATCATTATGCGTCGGCGCCTCGCTCAAGCCAAATCAGCGCAATTGCTTGCTATGAAATAGCCCGACATATCCGCCGTAGTCATGGGCGAACAGGGCAAGTTCTCTATAGATCGCCCGATGCGCTGCCTCGATCGAGGCGCTTATGAGATGGACGTTGTGGTGCGCCACAAGCCGCGCAAATCGGCGCCGACGGCCGATGCAGCCTAATCATTGGCGGAAGCGTGGGGTCCAGCTCTCGACAAGATAGGCTTCCTCGGAGATTTCCATCTCCTCGTCCTCCTGGCCTATTTCGGTTGTTACGAGGATCATGAGTGCCGAGCTGCCCTTTGCGGCCAGTTTTACTCCACGAAGCGGTTCGCTTCGCAGCGGCACGGATGACCTTTTCCGGACGACGATGGCTCTTCCGATTCTTAAGTCCAAATGCTCTCTGGTGTGAGGATCTCGAACGGAACAATCCGCTGTTCGATTAGCCGTGTGTCCGTGTGTTCGATCATTCGCAGCATCACGTCGATGAGTTCTTCAGGCATCCTGTCGACGGGATGGCACAAGGAAGCAGTAATCAAGCCTTCGCTCAATCCCTTGCGTGCCTCGGGCCCGATGTCGCGGCAGACGACCCGGATTTTGCACTGCTGCTCCGCAGCGAGCTCGCGCATAGCACGCAGGACGCCGGAAATGCCGCCGCCATTAACGAAGATGCCCCTGAGCTCCGGCTCCTCCACTATCAGCCTGCGAACGATTGCATAGGCGTTATTCGGCGCCTCATGGGTCAGGAGGGTTTCGCTGACATGGAACTCGGGCGCGTGCTCGCGCATGTAGGAGCGAAAGCTCGCATCCGAGATGTCTTGGAACTGATAACGGTTGCTGCCGATGAGAGGAAAGACCTTGCCGGGCCGACCGGACGTCTGGCTGATAAACCATGCTGCGGTGCGGCCGGCCTTCCAGTTGTCGGTTCCCACAAAGCCGGCCCGGCTGGCGGCGGACAGGTCAGTGACGTAGGCGATCACTGGAACGCCTTTGACGCGCAACTCATCAATCGCCTGGCCGACGAATGGGTGATCGGCCGAGATCACCGCGATTGCATCGGCGCTTCCGCCTATCTTGAGCAGATTGGCAGCAACCGCTTCGGGGGAAGGGTCGTCCTCGAAGAGCACGTCTGGCTCAATAACCGCATCTGTGCTTCGCGCGCAGGCACTGAGAAGCGCCTCGACCCAGATCCGGCAGAGCGGCCGATGCGATTGCTGCATGAGAAAGCTCAAGTGCCGATGCGGGAGATTGTCCCGCCTGCGTTCGTGCAGCGGCCCCGGACTGCGGAAGCCGATCTGCTGCGCTGCGCTCAAGATGAGGTCGGCCGTCTGCGATCGCAGTGCGCCAGTTCCGTGCAAGAGCCTATTGACGGTGGAAACACTTACGCCCGCGGCTTTCGCCAGATCGGCGATCGTTGGCCTGTTCATGAGCCGCCTCCCATTTCGTGAATGACGTCTACCAAGTGCAAAGGCCATGTCAGCGGCGAAAGACGCGTAGCTCTCCGGATACTTCGAGGAGGCCTGACATGTTGCACGAAATCTCCGCGTCGCCTGACGCCAATCGGCAAGATTGTTCGCCCGCGGCCGCCCGTCCGATGGCACCACGCGCGCTGCGGCTGTGCGATCCGAAGCCGCGCGGCGCGCTGCAATGCGAAGGCGCCAATCTGGCTGACGTCAACGGACAGTGCTTTCTGGACCTCGACAACACTTTCGCCATTTCTGATTCATAGGGATAGCCTTCCCCCGGCGCTTGATGCGGTCGCGTGTATCCTTCATGACGGCAACCGCCTTTTCAATCCGACAGCACATGAGATCAACCTTGCTGAATTACCTGCTCGATTGTCTTCCGGCGCTTGAGCAGATCCATTTCGTCAAACATCGAAACTGAGGCTGTGACGATCGCCATCAAGGGGGCACGCGCATTCACTGGACACACGAGCATTGCCAGATCGAAGGCGCTTATCAGGAATCCTTTGACTGGGCCGAGGTAGGCCAGGGGAGGGATATCCGCAACATCGCGTCGCCGCAGGCGCCTGCGCCCGTGCCGGCTTACGCAGGCGCCGGCATCGATTGCCGATGAGGTCGTCATTCGTCGCTTCAATGATGCCGATGGTGCGGCCATGCTGGTTATGGACGTGCATGGACGATCCTCCACATAAGGGCAGGCTTGGCCATCAACCGCCTCTCGTCGAAACCACAACCTCTCCTTTTTCTTGGCAGTACGCTCCACGATCAATCCGACCTGGATCAAGGATAACAACCGCAGCCTGCTCGTCCATGGTGCTGAACCCCCCCTACCAAACAGCACCACGCGAACGGCAAAGATCATCAAGGTCGATGTATGGAACAGCCCTTCGAAACGGCATCGAAAGCGCCTACCCTGGTCGTGCTGAACACCACAAGAAGGAAACGATCTTTGGAACAGATTGCCACCGTCGGCCTGGATCTGGGCGCTCAGGTCATTTCATTGGCGGCCACCGGTGCCTCTTTGCAGGATCGGAATTGCTCCCATCCCGTTGCGCGAAGATTACACTCTATGCAGGTCCCGCAACCGAAACCCCAGCTATGTCTATGCTCGCGGTCTCCGCTATAGCAGGTGTGGCTTCCCTCGCAGATGAGCTTCACCAGCGCCTCGCCGCCCAGCCAATCCGCCAGCGCCCAGGTCTGCGCCTTGTCGCGCCGTATGAGGGGTGTGTGAATGACAAAACGCGTCTCCATTCCAAGGTTCAGGGCGAGTTGCATTGCTTTGACTGCGTCATCCCGACAGTCCGGGTAGCCGGAACAATCCGCCTCGGACACGCCGATCACGAGGTGTTTCGCGCCCATCCGGTAAGCTATCGCGGCCGCAAAGCCGAGGAACAGAAGGTTGCGGCCAGGCACGAAGGTATTTGTTAGACCGTTCGCGTTCAGTGCGACCTCGACGTCACGCGTGAGCGCGGTATCGCTGATTTGACCGAGCACGGCGATGTCAATCATGTGGTCCTCGCCTAATCGACCACGCCAGGCCGGAAAGTCTGTTCGAATGCGCTCGAGCAGGTAAGGCCGCACATCGAGCTCGATCCGATGCCGCTGCCCATAGTCGAAGCCGATTGTCTCGACGCGCTCGAAGTTCTCCAGCGCCCAGGCCAGGCAGGTTGTCGAATCCTGGCCGCCGGAGAAAAGGACGAGTGCGGTTCCCGGATCTCGTTGCACCGGGTCAACCCTCGTATTCAGCCCAGCAAAGCGGTGTCTCATAGACTGTTACCGAGCACATTTGGCCAAGAAGCGGCTTGGTCTGGTTCCAGATCCAGACCGCAATGTTTTCCGCTGTCGGATTGTCGAGACCTTCAATCTCATTCAGATGCTGATGGTCGAGACGTTGCAGAAGCGGTCCGAACACAGCCTCGACATCGAAGAAATCGATGACGAAGCCCGTATCTGGATCGAGGGGCCCTTCCAGACGCAGTTCCACACGGTATGAGTGGCCATGCATTCGGTGACAGCGATGGGTTTCTGGCACGCGCGGAAGACAGTGCGCTGCCTCGAAGGTAAAAGCTTGCGTAATTTTCATGGGATCCCGAGAAACTTGTGGGTTTGCAGGCTCAAGCGCCAACGTGGGTTGGCAAGACAATAGGCTACTGCGGCGGCCTTATTCGCCTCGCGCTCGGGCCCGTCCATTGGCTGAAGCAAAAGGTGCTCAAACGCGAGAACTTCGAAATGTTCGGGCTCCGCGCCAATCTGAGGATATACAAGCTTTAGCTCGTCCCCTGCCATGACCACGAGGCGTGTATTCCATTTCGGACTGACGCACAGCCAGTCGATGCCGGCGGGTGTGGGGATGGTGCCGTTGGTCTCCACGGCAATTTCAAACGCCAAGGAATGCAGCGCTTCCAGGAGTTCTTCATCGATCTGGAGGAGGGGTTCCCCTCCGGTGAGCACGACAAGACGCTGCCCAGTTCCCGACCCGCGCCAGGCTTGTTCGACCGCCAACGCAAGCTCCCGTGCGGTGTCAAAATGTCCGCCACCGGGGCCATCTACCCCAACGAAATCAGTGTCGCAGAATCCGCAGAATGCTCTTGCCCGGTCGCCTTCACGTCCCGTCCAAAGGTTACAGCCGGCGAAACGACAAAATACGGCGGCCCGCCCGGCATTTCGTCCTTCACCTTGAAGGGTGTAGAAAATTTCCTTGACCGCATATGGCATTGCTTACGCGGCCTTCGACTGAGCAAGGGAGCATCTCTGCTGGCTTACGAGACGCGGCAAAAGGTGGGAAATGTCCCACTGCACGTCTTGCAGCTCGTTCCACCGCCGAGGCTCGTTGCCGAAAACCCACTCGCTCGAAGTCCGCGCAGAATTGGGTTTCAGCGGGGGAAGGCTGCTGGGAAGGGCCTCTCGCTCATCGAAGCCTATCACCTCGAGAGCCGCCTCTATCACCTCACTCATGGCGATGATGCCTTGACGAGGACGAGACGTGAGAATCCTGGCGTCTCCTCGAAGGCCTGCCTCACAGCACCGAAGAACTCGCACATCAGCCGCAAGCCGCGCTCCAGGATGAGGCGGTCGAGCAATGAGTATGGCGTGTGCGGCGGCAGGGCGCCGAGAAAATCCGCTATGTCCTGATTGGTGATCTGAAGAGCTTCATCGATGGTCTTGCCGACGATGAATTCGGTAAATGTCGAGGAAGCGGTTATGGCCGAGCCGCGGCCGAAGGTCTGGAACGTTGCGGCGGTGATCGTCTGCGTCTTACGGTCGAAACCCATCATCAATTTGAGCCCATCGCCGCAGGCGACGGCGCCGACCTCGCCGGCCGCGTTGGGGGTTTCCAAAGCGCCGATATTGTTCGGGCTGAAGAAGTATTCACTGTAGTCCCACATGGCGCGGACCCATATTGTGATGGTGGTTAGCCGAAGGACTTGCCGCAGGCGCATTTGTCCCGCGCGTTGGGGTTGTCGAAGACAAAACCCGAGGACTCCAGGTCCGTGACGAAGTCAACGGTCATGCCGGCGAGATGGGGCTGGGAGCTTGCGTCGACGAACACCTTGACCCCGTTCGTCTCCATGACGGCATCCCCCTCGCGCAAGACGCTTTCCAGACCCATCAGGTATTTGAGACCGGCGCAGCCGCCCGCCTCGACCATGATGCGAAAGCCTTCCGCCGGTTCGTCGGCGCGGGAAAGCGCGGCCTTGACCGCGGCGACGGCGTTTTCAGTGAGTGTGATCATGGGACTATTTTCTTGCTGATGCGTTCGTAAGCCACACTGCAGAGAATGTGCCAGAAGGTAAAATTCAATTAAAACAAGTGGTTGAAGAATTTGACGCCCTGTTCACATCCAACAATTGTCGGATGTCGGACAGAGTGAAACCTTGCGTACAGAATCGGCATTGGACACATCGCTAGTGTCGTCGCCTGAGCCAGCGTTTTCTATCATATGAATGTTGACCGGTGTAAGGGTGGGAACTCTTAAGTCGTGCTGCGCTCCAAAAGCCGCGCCATCGTCACCACGCAGTGCGATGGCGAACACCGGGTGGTCGATAGCCGCATCGATCGCGCCTTCTCGAAGGGGGCGCCGTCGATTTTGCGTCGGTCGTGGGTGCCGAACACCACTCGCATGCTCGGCCCGTGGCCTGTAGCGCGGCCGCCACCTCGCGAGGCCCGACTGAGGCATTATATGCCGTGAAGCCAGGAGGTGGGCCAACGCGCCGCCCAGGGAACAGCGCAATCACCGCCAGGGCCGCCATGGCCACGATTAGAGGCCGCGGTCAGTTCAGTTCTGTCGCCAATTCGCGGTCTGGCTCGTCCGCGTTCCAAACGAAACTCGATAAAGGACCGGTCTCGCCGTCACATCGAAGGAGAGAAATCGCTATCTGCCGCAGCTACTCGTCGGCAAGGATCCCGTCACGGCCGACGTAGAGAAATACCAAAGCATCGTGGTTCCAGTCATGGTGGAAAAAATCCGGTGCGGTTGTATCAGTCGCCGTCGCCAACATCCCAACCGATAGCGTTGCCGTCAAAGGCGGAGTAATGAGTGCCATGCTATCGATACCCAAAGCGCTGCAACAGATTCGTCAAACAAATTTACAGAGTCTTTGCGAATGCAAGTCGCTGACCATGATACGTTCGCTTTAAGTCAGAGATTGGCCGTAGCTAATCGTCGAAATCGATGATTTGGAATGCGCTGGACATGGAACCTGCAGCGTTAATCGCGAGCCGCATACAGAAAGGCCGTTTGATGGATATTGACATTTTCGAAGCTTATGAGTCTAACGTTCGTCGCTATGGGCGATCGTTTCCAACAGTCTTTACAAAGTCACTTGGGGCGACAATCTGGGATGAGTCCGGAAAACCATATATTGATTTCCTTGTAGGGTCCGGCGCGCTCAATTACGGCCATAACAACCCGGATATTATTTCGCCGGCAATTCAATATCTCGCGGATAAAAATATTGTTTTGTCGCTTGATATGTATACAGCTGCAAAGCGTGAATTCATCGAAGTGTTTGTCGAGTCAATCCTGAAGCCCCGGGGCCTTTCCTACAAGATACAGTTTCCTGGGCCGACCGGGACAAACGCTAACGAAGCGGCGTTGGCGCTGGCGCGTAAATATACCGGCCGTTCGAGTGTCATGGCCTTCACAAATTCGTACCATGGCATGTCGCTCGGCTCTTTGGCGGTGTCGGGTTCAGCGTCAACCAGACAGCTTGGCGGCGTTGCTCGCCACGATGTGATCCGTGTCCCTTACGAGAACTATCCGAACCAAACTTTCGATTCCGCGAGTTACATCGATCACGTGTTGGGCGACCCAGGCAGCGGCATAGAAAAGCCGGCCGCAATCATCCTGGAGCCCATCCAGGCAGAAGGCGGCATGAACACAGCATCCGCACCATGGCTCTCAGAAATTCAGCGCATTTCCCGTAAGCACGACGTTGTTTTCATCGTCGATGACATTCAGGCAGGTTCGGGACGAACTGGCAATTTCTTCTCGTTCGAGTTCGCGAAAATCGAGCCTGACATCGTGTGTCTTTCGAAATCGCTAAGCGGTTCAGGTAATCCGTTGTCTATAGTTCTGATTCGCCCCGACATGGACATATGGAAACCGGGAGAACATAGCGGGACCTTTAGAGGCAATAACCTCGCCTTTGTGACTTCCGCGGCCATGTGCTCAATGTGGTCCGATAAGCAGTTTACTACAGCCGTCGAGCGGACGGCCGTCAAACTGCAAGAACACCTTGATCGCCTCGTTGCGAAATTCCCCAAGTGCATCGAACAAAAGCGGGGCCGAGGTCTGATGGCCGGCCTCAAGTGCCGTTCACAGGCCGTTGTTGGCCGTGTGCATGATGTCGCGTTCGAAAACGGCCTGCTGATCGAATCCTCGGGGCCAAATCGCGACGTCATCAAAGTCCTTCCGCCGATAACAATCTCAGATGACGAACTTGATCACGGCATTGCCATCCTCGATCAGGCACTACAGGAGAAAACAAATGGCGACTAACCAAGCACCTCAAACGCCGGCCATCTCGCCTCTTACGATCGAGGAACGAGCCGGCTCGATCAGCACTGCGGAGATCATCTCGGTCCTAAAAGGTGAGATCACGGCTCTGCACATCAGCCAAGCTTTCAGCACCGAAATAGCCGAGGAGATCACCGCGAAGTTTTTTAGCAGTCCCGGTCTCAGGGAGCGTAAAGACGGCGTCCCCGGACAATATGTGGGCGCATCCCACTACAGGAAGGATGCAGCCACCTATTTCGCGGAGGCAGAAACTGCGCGGCCGCACGTTGACGCTCTTTTTGGCAATTTAGTTGATCCGGTCCGAGCCCTCTTCGACGCGTTGAAGCGCGAGCTTCACAAACAAGGCATAGAATTGCGGCTGGCGCGCTCAGAACACGGTCAGGCTAACGTTTGTCGCGCTCTCAGTTGGACCGGAAGCGGTGCATTTTCCTTGGATCCCCACGACGATGTCGCTCAAGTGTTACGTGCTGGGAACGATTACGAGCTTTCTGCGGTGGCGCACAACACCGTCGCAGCACTCAACTTTTATCCCAGCATGCCTGAGGAAGGTGGAAACTTGAGGCTCTGGAGTCACAAGCCAACAGTCGCGGATCGAAAGTCGCAGGGTGTGGAGACCACGGGATATCCCTACTCCGCAGCTTATCTCGAGGCCGTGCCTAGTCGCGAAATCCAGCTCAAGGCTGGGGATATCGCCCTACTTGATGGCGGTTTCGTTCATGGGGTCACCGGTCAATCAGGCAACGGAAAGCGTCGCGTGCTGCTGAACAGCTTTTTCGGGTTTGCGCGGCCGGATCTTGTTCTCTGGTGGACCTGAGATGGATGTCGTAGCGACTGACCGGCTTCCGCTGGCAGTTAAGGGCGTCAACAACTTTCGTAACGGGGGACCCCAGCCACTGCTTGTGGAGGCCAAGGATCTTCACGAGAGCGTTGTGGAATGTTTAAAGCAGACCGGCGCCGTGTACCCTTCAGCTCGAGTGTTGTCATGCGGTGGGACGTCAGCCCAATCCGAAATCTAAAGGGAGTCGCTACTCGTCCTGTGCCGGACATTCATTCTCGGAAACAGTTCGGCCAAGAGAAAGACAGTGGGACAACAAGAGCAGTTTCGGGAGATCGCAGATAATTGGGACGCTTACCGCTATTTTCTTTCAATCTTTCTCGATCCGGCCGACGTATGCAGCCCAAAGATGCAGGTTAAACCAATATCGCCGAGGCTCCTAATCGCCGGATACAAGTTCCGTGACAGGTCACGGCATTCGGGCAATCCAGTTTCAGGGCAAAGGAGACATCAGTCGAACAACCGCTCGAATATGAGCAACGTCATCAGTCTGGTCGAGAAATCGGTCACAGCCGCCGGGAAAATGCATCGACGGGACCAAATAAAACTGATGGATCACTCTGATAGCTAATCCTTCAAGTTGAGCGACCACAGCCATAGGCGAGCGCTCAATAGTCTCTGCCCCGCAGCAATCTGCGCCAGTCACTGGTGGACAGAACTGAGGTCTACAGGCTGCGGGCTCTGCGCGCCTTCCCCGGCAGGCCGGCAAAGCTCTATCAGATCCGCTCAGATGCAGCCCTTCGTGCTGGAGGGCGTACACTTCCTCCCCGGACATCCGCTGGCCAACATGGAGAGCTCAGGCCCTGATGCGGGTTTTGCCAATCTGTTCCAGAACCGCTGGTGCATCTTCACGCCGCTGGAACGCACCGACCCCGCTGCGCTGGAGGAGCTCTCCCAATTCTGGCGCCGCTACGGCTCCAACGTCGGCACGATGGACCCCCAGCATCACGACATGACGCTGGCGATCGTCTCGCACGAGCCGCCCATCGTCGCCTACAACATAGTTGGGACGGCGGACGACTAGAGGCGGTCACAAAAGCAAAGGTTATCAAATATTCGGCCTCCGGCTTCCGCGATTTCATTCGCCTCGCCGCTTCCGGCCCCACAACGTGGTGCCACATGGGCCAGCACAACCGCGACGCATCCTCGAAATACTTGCGCGCTTTTCGGAGGATCTCACCTCGCTGCAGCGGGCGATCCGCTGGGGCGAAGGCGACAAGCTGTTCGATCTCTTCACCCGCACGCGCGCCATCCGCCGCTGGATCATCGAGGCGGGCAGGATGTCGATGTGCCCGATTTCGGCCGCCAGGCTGTCGGGCATCGATCACGAAGGCTTTGGTGGAGCCCACATCGGTGAGGGTGGCGCGCTTCTTAAGCGCCGGTGCGATCTCCTCAGGCCATGGCGCCGGAGGTACCGACGGGCACTGAGACGATGACGAGGTCGGCCCCGCGCACCGCCTCATTCGCGTCGTTCGTGTAGCCGTCGCCGAGCTTCAGCTCCTCGGCGCGCTTCAGAGTCTCGGCGCTGATGCGCGCCAGCGAAGAGCCGATCAAATGCCGACCAAGGCGATCTTTTCAAACAAGGATTTCGACGTGACTAGTTTTTCAGCAATTTGGTGAGTAGGGCGACTGGCTTCAGCTTGTCCAGGCTGACGATCCCGTCAAAAAAACGCGTCCCTCTCCTGCTCTCGTTTCACCAACGTTGCGACGATCACCTCTTATCTGGCGTCACCTGCGCTGTTGCGGGTGCAATGGCCGCAGAACGTTCGTTGTCAGGGGTGTCAATTTTCCTCAAAAGTGCCGAAGTAAAATTCCCCAGTTTCGCCGCTCAGGCTGTCGCGGATGGGTGACCATTTTTCGGTGGCCGGCCTCGCGGCCGCGATGGTGCATTTAGTGTCGGCGGAGTGATGGAGGTTTTTAATCGCAGGTGTTCGGGCATGATTTCGGCGTGCTGACGGAGCCGATAGTTCGATCCCTCGATCTGGACGACGACCGCATCGTGAAGCAGGCGATCGAGAAGTGCGGTTGCGACGACAGGGTCGCCGAAGACCTCGCCCATTCTTTGAGGTGAGAATCATTGCGCCCTTTTCATAGCGGGCGTTGACGAATTGGAAGAACAGATTGCCACCACCGTGGATGACGGGCAGATAGCCGATCTCGTCGACGACGAGGAGAGCTGGCCGGCAGAAGAAGCGGATGCGTTCCTGCAGGCGGCCTTCGCGTTCGGCCCTTGCCAGCGCGGCGATGAGTTCGGCGATGGTGCAGAAATAGACGCTCTTCCGAGTCTTCGCGGCCTCGACGGCAAGCGCAATGGCCAGATGGCTCTTGCCTGCCCCGGCGGGCCGAGGAAGTGGACGACCTCGCAGAGGGCGACGAAGCCGAGTTGGGAGAGCGTGATGATTCGATCGCGGTCGAGCGAGGGCTGGAGGGAGAAGTCGAAGCCGGCGAGCGTCTTGATCGTGGCCAGGCGCCCCATGCGCAGTGCCGTCTTGATCCGGCTGTTCTCGCGCAGGGTCAACTCTTCCGAGAGGAGGATGTTCATGGCTTCGAGGGCGGCGATCTCGCCTTGCTCGAGCCGGCGTACGACATGATCGAGCGCTTCGAGCGCCCGCGGGGCGACGGCGTCGGAGAAGGCCAACGGGCGCTGAGCGACCCTGTCGCCCGAGCCATGAAGGATGACCTCATCGTTCCTCAGTCTTTGTCGGCTCTTGTGGACGTGGATGTTGCGATGACCCGGCTCGACATGACGCTGGTGTCGGCCTTCGAGGATGGGATGGGTGGGCAATGAGCGCGCCGTCCTCGAAGATGCGAACCTCTTCGGCCAGCGTGAGCGACGCATCGGCCGGGAGGGCATGGTCAACGTCGGCGGCAATTTCTACAGCGTGCCCGACGCCACCACGCGCCGTGTCGTTGAGGTACACACGTCAGGACCGACCGGAACGGAGCCAGTGGCAGCGGCCGCAGCGCTGCCCGCTCCTCGGCGAAAGCTTCGTTGACGACATGCCTTATGGTGGCGTGAACCCTCGGGTTTGCGACCGTGTCCAGCCAGTGACGCAACTAGGCGTTCAGGTCTTCGAGATTGCGAAAGGACCGGGCCAGGAAGAAGTCCTCGCGAATGTAGCGGAACGGCCGCTCGACCCTGCCTTTCGTTTTGGCGCGGTAAGGCCGACACGCCTTGGGATGAAAACCATAGTGGCGGGCAAGATCGACGAGAGCACGGTTGTAGACGATGCCACCGGTATCGCCTTAACCGATCACAGCCGTGGCGGACATACGGTCTTACGGTCAAAGCTAAAACTCGGCATCAACACATGGACCGAGTGGCGTTCGCTAGTCGCGCGAACACGCGGAGAGAAGGACCGGCCGTTCGCGGCGACATTCGACACGGCCTTGGCTCCGCAGCCGAGGCGTCGTAAAGGCAGTTTTTTGATCGCATCCTTACTCTAGAGCGAGCGGGTCAGGTCGATGGAGACGGAGAATTCAGATACTGTCTGTTGCAACCAGCACCAAGGCGCGTCAGCACCTCCTGTGGAATAACGCCAGCGGTCGCTGCAAGATCACCGACGGTGAAATCTTCGCTCAGCAGTTCCACAAAAGCACCTTGACCGCAAAGCGCCTTAGGAAGGTCTGTCACATCTATCGTTATGTATTCCATGGAAATTTTTCCAATTAGCGGAGCCGAATGCCCAGCAATCCGAACAGATATCTTGTTCGCGCTGCTCCAGGGAAGACCATGCCTGTAGCCGATCCCGGCTATCGCTACGCGGCTGGCTCTGACCGTACGAAATGTCGCGCCATATCCAACAACCTCCCGCCTCGGCACAGTGCGCACGTCGAGAATTTTCGCTCGGAGTCGAGTAACGGGCTGTAACGGAGTTGATTGAATGCCAGCGTTGTTGAGCCCGTACAGCGCTGAGCCCACCCGCACCATATCGAAGTGGTAGGATTTGCCAAGCCATACACCGGCGGAAGCCGCGAGGCTACCGCGGGCGGGCTTAAGCAGATTGTAGATTGCCCGAAACCGGTTCCTTTGCAGCACATTTGTCGCGTCCGCAACGCATTCGCTGCACGCGAGGTGGCTGAGTACGACAGACGGCGGATGCCTTTCGAACGTGCCATATAGATACCTGCTCCGCACATCGGCAAAATCGAGCCCAAGGCGGGAAAATCCCGTTTCCACGTTGAGAAAATATGTTTGCGGCTCACCTGCCGCGCTAATGGAATCCAACTCAGCGCAATTGTTCACAACAGGAATGAGATTGTTGGATCGATAGCATTGGCTATACCTCGCAAACTGATCGCAAAAGACGGCTACTGCAGCCTCTATATGTGAAGACCTCAGAAGCAGCGCCTCGCTCAGATTGGCGACGAAAAGCAAATCGCAGCCGGCGTCAATGAGCGCCCTTGCAACCTCTACAAGACCAAGGCCGTAGGCGTCGCTTTTAATGACAGCGGCTACCCTTACGTGTGGCCCAACGAGGGCCGATATGGTCCGGAAGTTCGCCTGAATCGCCCCTAGATTTATTTCCAGAACCACGTCGGCAGGCGACATCTTCTGCGCTCCTACAGTGCCTGGAGGCCCGTCCTCTAGCTTTGCTACGCAGCCCGCAAGCCATCATGCGATAAAGCTCAGCCCGTTGCGAGTCGCAGATTTTTGTAAGCATTGTTCCAAGTTCGACACAGTAGCTAACTTATTGACTATTGAATGTGAAAAATTTCGTAAGTTTTTTGCAATGAAAACTTAAGATGTGCAGGTCGAATTTCACAATTATAGCCTTCACTTTCCGCGTAATTTCGGCATGATTGCTCAGAGAGCACGGTTTTGTTTGATAACTTATTATTCCTGTTTTGGAGATGTCGGATGAAGGAACGGGTAAAGATTCTCATAATTGGGCACGGCGTGCTTGGTGGTGCCGTCCTTGATCTTCTCAGTCAAAGCGGCAGACCGTACGATCTGCACATTGGGGCAAGAAATGTGCAGCAGGCCTCTTTGAGGGCCAATGTGGCGAGATACGCGGCCTTAAACCTCGGCCATGATCCGACCATCGAAGTGGTGCCTATGGAACTAATGAATATTGCGGCTACAGCAGAGCGGCTGGCGGCTCTCCGTCCAGATATCATTTTCAATGCGACGACATTGCATTCATGGTGGATCATAAGGCAATTGCCGCCCGATGCTTATCAGCAGATCGATCAAGCGCGCGGCGGGGTATGGACGCCGATGCACCTCGTTCTCGTGAGACGCCTGATGAAAGCTGTGCGAGAGGTCGGACTTGAGAGCCTTGTCGTAAACGCATCCTACTCCGATGTAACAAACGCAGCCCTTGCGGCCGAGGGTCTCGCGCCAGCGATCGGCATCGGAAACGTCGCTAATGCCGTGCCGGGTATCCGGTTGGCGGCCGCACATCTTCTGGGTTGCGACGTGAAAGCGGTAGACGTGCGGTTCTTTGCCCAACACTATGTCAGCTATCGTATGCCGAGCACCGGAACCACGGACGGAGCGCCCTACCATCTGGCCATATATCGGGAAGGCCGGAGAATCAGGCCTGAGGAATTGGGCCACGATGAGATTTTCGCCCATGTTGCTGGACAATTTCGCCGGACGGGAGACCTTACGGGACAATTGGTTACGGCATCGTCGGCGACAGCCGTTCTGCGCGCGCTCGCCGATCGCGTGGAGCGCGTCGTACATGCGCCGGGCCCATTGGGTCTCGTAGGGGGCTATCCCGTTAGGATTGCTCCAGCAGGCATTTCGATCGATTTGCCTGAAGGGCTATCATTGGACGAAGCGGTTGCGATCAACAAGAGATGTCAGAAATTCGACGGAATTGAAGCCGTCGAAAGCGACGGGACCGTGCGCTTCACGCCGGAATCGGCAGAAATCATGCGCAAGCTGCTGGGCTACGATTGCGACGCAGTAACGCTTGAGGAGTGCGAGGACCGTGCGGAGGAACTGGCAGGGAAATATGCCGAATACCATCGTCGCCTCGAGTAACCGGAACCCTTCGAAGCATCTTACTGGTGAGACAACCAGGCGGTCGCGGTGGCGAGCTGGCGCCTGTGGAGACTGATGATGTGTTGATTCAGTTTCGATTCTGTTCCGATCTGACACTTGGCTTGCCGGTATTGTGGGTTTCGAGTAGGTGATCGCGGCAATTGCGCCTGTGTTGCGCGACTAGCCTAGTTTCCATCCACAGTGTGCTGCAGCAAGCAGAAGGAGGTTCGATGGTGAACTGACAAGATGCTGAGAAGCTGCGTGAAAGATGAGGGTAGGCCCCTCGGGATCGGCTTTCAGGAGCGGGTCTCAAACCAGCCCAAGCTGCTGTGGTAGAAGAGCCGTGGTGGTTAGCGTTGGGTCAAAAGCCGCGGACATGATCCGGGGCAGGTAGGCATCCGGAAGATGAGCGCAAGCAAACCCTTCGATGACGCGTCGTTAGAACTCTTTAATACCACTAAAACCGAGGGCATGTGGATCTCTCTGGACAAGTCCGTCGGGAGCCTGATGACTGGGCGGACAGTGGACGGCGTATAGGGGGCATGAGCCGGATGCAGGCTTTTGTGCGGAACTGCAGGAACCAGCTTTCTGATGCCAAGGGAGAAGCACAAGCGGCACACCACCGTGAGGCGAGAGTACCGATGCAGGGAACTGGGACGGATCGCCCCGTAGTAGCGTTGAAAGCCCTGTAATGGGGCCGGAGCGAAGGGGGCGGGTCAGGTGGTCGTATTTTCGAAGCAACTGGCAACAGGATGACAACGACAGATGCGACAGACAAGCCGTTTATGATCGATAAGCGGTTGGTGTACGAAGCCTACAAAGCGGTCAAATCCAATGGTGGTGCGGCTGGCGTGGACGGGCAAACGATCGAGGCATTCGAAGCCGACCTGGGGAGGAATCTCTACAGGATTTGGAACAGGATGAGCTCGGGAAGCTACTTTCCGCCACCGGGTGCGTGCCGTCCCCGTTCCGAAAAAGAGTGGTGGGGGCCAGCGGATTTTGGGTATGCCCACCGTGAGCGACAGGATCGCGCAGATGGTGGTCAAGCAGCTCATCGAACCGGAGCTCGATCAGATATTCCTGCCAGATTCCTACGGCTACAGACCGGCAAAATCGGCGCTGGATGCGGTGGGGGTGACGCGTCAGCGGTGCTGGAAATATGACTGGGTTTTAGAATTCGACATTAAAGGACTGTTTGACAACACCTCGCACGAGCTTTGCTCACGGCAGTTCGCAGGCACGTAAAGAGCAAATGGGCATTACTATACATCGAGAGATGGCTGACAGCGCCCATGGAAAAGGATGGACAGAGGATTGAACGGAACTGCGGGACTCCGCAAGGGGGCGTAGTTTCGCCGATTCTTTCAAATCTTTTTCTGCACTATGCGTTTGATCTGTGGATGAAACGGACACATCCCGACCTCCCATGGTGTCGGTATGCGGATGACGGGCTGGTGCACTGCCGGACCGAGCAGGAGGCAGAAGCCGTCAAGGCTGCGCTTCAGGCGAGGTTGGCGGAATGCCAACTGGAACTGCACCCGACGAAGACCAAGATCGTCTACTGCAGAGACTCCAAACGCAGAGGGCAACATCCGAACGTGACGTTCGACTTCCTCGGATATTGTTTCCGACCGCGCGCGGTATGGGGAACGCAAAGCGGGCGACTGTTTTGCGGCTTCACACCAGCGGTCAGTTCCTCGGCGCTGAAAGCGATGCGGGAAAAGATCAGGGACTTGCACATCCGCCGACAGACGCAGCTCTCGTTGGACGACATCGCCCGGCTGATCAGTCCGCTCCTCAGGGTGCTTGCGTGGGCAAGGCGGAAGTTCAAACGCTTTGGCAGGGGTAAGGCTCGGGCAAGTCGGTTCTTACAACGGATCGTCAAGCAGCGCACCGATCTCTTCGTGCACTGGCAACTCGGTCTGATCGGCACGTTTGCCTGATGGGAGCCGTGTGAGCTGAGAGGTTCACGCACGGTTCTGAGAGAGCGGAGGCGCGCAAGCGTCTCCGCTACTCGCCAACCGCTTCTTTTTGCGAGCGTTTGCGATGGCTTGTTGGCCGTTGATGGGCGTTCGAGCGGTATGGGCAGGACGTTGGCCGGTGGTTTCGTCGGAAAGGTGTTTGTTGGCGCGAACCCGCGCACGCCCACGAGCCGGCTGTTGCCGGTGCGACGCGCTCAGTCGCCTGCTTCAGATAGGCCAAGGTCGCGGGGTGATAGCGATCAACTCACGATAGAGTGGACCCGATTGGGTCGATCGCCCGTGAACTGGATCTTGCGGGCGCGCTTTTTGGCCGCTCGGCGGTGATCGCGCCATTCCCCAAGCCGGCGCCGCCGGCCAAGGCATCGGCTCGCTTCAGCAGGCGCACCATGACGCGTACCGGATCCCAAAGCAGGCTGCTGTCGCTCGGCTCGTGCATGAGTGCCGAAGTCACGGTGCTGTCCAGCCGCACGACCGCGCCGTCTTCGAGCTTCGCCTGCTGCGCGCCGGACATCAACACCCGATTGATCTGCTCCCAGGTCTCGGGCCGGTTCGCGCTGATCGTCTTTTGCAGCATCGACTTCTGTGGGCTCCAGGACCACGGCAACCGCGCAAAGGCACGAAATAACGGTGAACCTCGATATGGATCCTGATAGCTCAAGTGGCGGTATTGCTAGAGAAGCGCGCAACGTAAGACCGCGTCGGCAGGTAGCCTTGCCGTCCGGTAGCCTTGACACCGAACCGAACCAAGTCTCGCGCTACCAAGCCAGGCAGATCGTGGTGCTCATCCGCTTATATGAGGAGCGTCAATTCGGAACTGTTGTCAGGGTGACATCTTTGCTTTCCCTCGGCTGTTGCGGCATCCACGGTCTGAGCCCGATTGCAAGACGCGGCTCGTTGCCAAACCAGATCCAACTTATATACGGTCGCTGTTCGAGACAGCGGCACCAACATCCCGCTTGCGGCGGGCAAGGCTCAGGAGGACAAGACCATTCTAGCTTGCGGCCATTTCAGGACCATGCATATTCTCGGCTAGTCCCACCTGGATCGGCCAGGATTGATCGGGTCCTGGAAGATTTGCAGAATTCAGTTCGGCTAACGCATCAGGCGGTCTTCATGATTGCGCCCTCCATGATGACGCCGGCGCTGACGTATTTCCACAGCGCTACGAGCAGCTTGCGGGCGAGCGTAACAATCGTCGACTTCTTCAGACGGCCGCCGTTGTGTTTGACCGGTCCTGGAACCACAAGGTGAGCGCCGATCGCGGTTGATGGCGCAGCCACAGCCAGGCCGTCCGGATCAGCGTCGTTTCCCAGCCTTGGATTGCCGGCTTCCGCTACCCCCTGGTCGTGATCGACCGAGCCGCTCTGCCAGGGTCTCGGCGCGAGGCCCGCATAGGCGGCTACCTGTCGTCCGTTGCCGAAGTGACGCGACAGCCCCTCCGACTCACAAGACGGCGGCACACTCCGGCCCGATGCCCTCTCAGATCGAGCAGCATCGCCAGTGCCGGCGAGACGACCGGCAGGGCAGCAAGCAGGGCATCGCGCGCAGCTCGACAGCCTTGATCTGCTCCAGCAGCAGTTCGAGCCTGTCGAGTTCCCGGCCGACTGCAGATGTGCCGGCAAGGGTCGGCCGTCGCCGGTCTTGAGCGCCGCCAGTCGTTTGCGCCGGTCGCGGCGCAGCGGCTCATAGCCGAACACGCCTAGGCGAACGGCAGGCCTTTGATGCGGTTGACGTGACGCACGCGCTCGTTAGTCAAGGCCATCCGCTCACGCGTGATGCGGCGACGGTCCTCCTCCTCCTCCTCCTCGGGCGCCGGCATCCGGAGCATCGCACACACCCGTGGCTGCCAACGCGCGGACCAGCGCCGCACCGTCGATCTTGTCGGTCTTTGCGCGGCGGCGTCGGCGCGAAGTCGCAATCGACGCCGGATCGACCACTATCTTTCGATCCCTTCGGTCTCCAACATTGTTTGTACTGGGGACATCGCGAACAGTTTGCTATCCGAGCGAGCCAGGGGCATTGAGGTCGATGGTTCTATTTTCTGGTTGAACCAAGCGTCGAAAACGCCGTCGGCAGCGGTTGGGCGAAAGGCGCCGGATTTGCCGGCGAAGGCCCTGCACAGGCGCATAGTGTGCCAGGAGGGAGACGAAGCCATGCTGCTGAACGCGGCGGACGAGATCGTCTTTGGCATAGTCGAACGGCTCGACGGTTTCGCGATACTGGCGCTGCGAGACGCGGTAGCGGTCGAGCGGCACAGCGCCGCCAAGCGCGTCGTGCGGACGCACGGTGTTGAACAACACGACGAGAGAACGCCCACGGGACCGAGGAACGCGAGCTTCTTTATCCATGGCATCCCTGGGCCAGGCGTCGTGTTCACGTTCATGAGGTGATCGAGAAGGTTGACCGGGAGGTTTTCCGCTGCAGTCTCTCTGGCCACGCCTCCGATCGGTGGCTGGAGGTTCCGGCCTGGATGTTTGATCGCGCGGTCTGCACCGCGTGGCGCATTGCCGCTGCCCCACATGTCGATCCCAGAACGCTTGGCGTCTTGGTGACACTGCTGCAGGACGCGACGGCCAATTCCCACACCCCATCGCAATTGGAGGATTCGGGTGCAGCATCGGGTCCTCACGACGCGAATCGGGGAGAGGTCCATGCCGCGCCAGCCCACGACATATCAGTTCGATCTGTTCTCCAACCCGCACGATGCGCCGACCGCGCAGATGCCACCATGGCAGGCGCTGCCGGAAGAGACGCGCCTGACGCTGACAACGCTGATGGTGCGCCTGATCCTCGACCACGTCGACGGCGAGCGCGCCGTTCCACGGGAGGAGGCGCGCCATGATGCATGAGAAGATCCGGCCCCACCATCTGGAGCGCAAGGCGATCCTGTATGTGCGGCAATCCTCGGCCCATCAGGTTCTGCACAATCGTGAGAGCCGCGCCCTGCAGTATGCGATGCGCGATCGCCTGGTGGCACTCGGCTGGTCTTGCATCGAGACGGTCGATGACGATCTCGGCCGCTCTGCCGCAGGCGGCGTCACACGTGCCGGATTCGACCGAATGGTAGCCGAAGTCTGCCTCGGCAAGGTCGGTGCGGTCGCGGCGCAGGATGCCGGTCACCGTCGAGGCCGCGGGCGTGCCGATGCCGTCGCGGGCGATGACGCGCGCGATCTTGCGTCCACCCCAAGCCGGATGCGCTGCACGCACCGAAAGCGCAGCCGTTTCCACCTCCGGCGCGCACTAGGCCGGGCTCGATCTCGGCCGCCACGACTGCTCGGCCAGTCCTGCCTCGCCTCGCTCCGGTAGCGCGAAAGCAGCTTGTGGCCGCACGTCCGTCCGATGCCGAAGCGCCGACACAACGCGCTCACATTCGACCCCTCCGCCGAGGCCAGCCTCACGAACTCCAACTTCTGGTCCATCGCGCTTCTGTCCTTGAACGGCATCCCGAACCCCCTCGCGCACAATGCGCAAAACTGTTCGCGATGTCCTCGCACCGCTGTTCGCGATATCCCCAGTCCAAACACAACATGCGATGGATCCAGAAGCAATCGAGCCCGGCCTCCTTGATCACGATGATCGGAAAGCACTGCCTAGTCCGCGCCTGCGCCTTCCTCTTGAGCTCGGCAAATCGCGCCAGCAGTCCGGCGCCGTCGCCGGCCACCACCGAATGCTTCGACGTCTTCTCACCACTACCACGCGACAGCGAGGTGATCCACCATTTCTCGCCTCAGTTCCAATGAGACGAAGATTGCGCCAAGATCGGCACGGAGCGGTCGGCGCTTCGGATTGGTGAGTTGCAACGGGCATGCTTGCCTTCAGGGCAAGGTGTTGATTCAGCGGCCTCACTTTGTCACAGAGCAGGTCGCTATCCGCATGTCCCCCTCTGTCGGTGAGGCGGCTTGACCACTGCGCGTCTGAGGATTGCTCGGATGGACCGAGCCGATCCTCATCAAAGGAGGACGAACTGTGGCAGACTTTAGAGAAGCATTTGTCGGAATCGATATTCCGAAGGAGAAACGCGATTGCGGGGTCGGGAGGAGAAGTTCGCTTCTTCGGCGAAGGCGACGCGTCGGCCACGAGCATGCGACTGGTCATTTCAGCGGATCGCCGGTTTTTTCAAGCAGGACGGTGAAGTAGCCGGCCAACTTACGTAGTACCGCTGGCCTTCGCTTCAGCAATCATGGCCGGAATGTTTGGAAGCGCCAAGTGGCCGATCGCACGCCGATGTCCATTATCGATGTCAAATGCTGCGGCAGCCGAGCTGTTGGCGAACGCCGCCGCACCGGGTGTAAGCCGTTCACTGGTACAACGCCGTTGCGGGACGTGGAGAGACTTCGGCATGTTGCCCGAGTTGCGGCAGCCACCTCGGCGCGGGCTCAGGAGGCGCCGACAAGATCGGTTACGTTTCAGAACATTTCTCCCATCGGCTGCCGAATGGGCGGAAGCAGGGGAGGCATTGTACCATCCGCGACACCGATGGGCCGATTTCACCCACCTCGATGTTGATTTGCACCAAAGCGGGTACGCTTCACGTAGCAGCAGGAATTTTCCTCTTTTTTTTCAACGGTTAGCGATTTGGCCTCCTCCTTGCTTCTCCGGTGAAGGTATCGAGACCAGACTTTGTTGCCTAAACGCAACGGGGCTTCCCGCCCCACGGCGAATGCGCGAAAACGAGGAATGTCTGATGACACGAACGATAGCGGTCGAAGGTTTTCAAAAGCCACGGCACGGCCTTCAGCAAAAAGCCATGGCACGGCCTTCAGCGAATCGTCAGTCTCGTACGATTCGCGGGAAGTGGCGGGCATGCTGCCGAACGCAAACGAACTCGACGCGACGGTCGAGGAGCTGTTGTTGTTGTCCAGATGCGATCTGGCAAGCGGGCCGAAACCTATCCGACGGCACAAACGGACCAATGAGCATCGCCGCAATTAGCGAGATGGAGGATGCGACACCCACACGCTTCGGTGCACTAGCTCATCCGCTTCGGGACCAATTTTGAGGCAGCCGCATTCGCAACCCAGGCGTATGTAGCCAGCAGGCGGACTTTTGCACTGGGATCCGGTGACAAGGCGGAATGACAATCCAGGTCCTTCATCATGTGCGTCATATCAAACGTGAATGGAACACGAGCAGCTGAGCGGAGCAGCGTAAATTTTTCGATTACCAGAAGGAAATCAAATGCAAATGCCTATGATTGCTTGTGCCTCCGGAGTTGCTCTGAACAATGTCTGCTTCCAGGCGACCAGAGCCATCCGCGGGAGGTCAGCACACTGTCGTGAGGTGACGAAAGGCGTTGGCACAATAGTGGCCTGGAAAAACGCGAGGAGTATGGACGGGTAGGCTCCATTGGCCCTTGTCGCGAAGCAGCCAAAGGCGCTCTCCTAGGGCCACGTTTCGAGGACGCGGAGGCAGTAATCGGCCCTTCCCGCACGTCAGCGTACCCGCCGGCAGAAACCGGTCACCGTTTCTCACTTCGGCCTCTCTGGCTCGAGAAAGAGACGGCCATCAAATTGGATCCGCGCGTACTTTCAATCGGCTTCTGAAACGCAGGCTGACCGACAGCCAGCAGTCGTAGCGGACGCAAAAGTCGTTATGCGAGAGCGGTACGCATCAACAATCGCAAACCACTCCGGCAGTCCTGATCGAGAGCATGGTAAGCATCAAAAGAGGACGACACCAATGAACGGAGCCGAACTGCTTGTGTCCTCATTGGAGAACGAGAACGTACAGCAGATCTTCGGGGTGCCAGGAGAAGACATTCTCGATTTCGTTGAAGCCTTGCGGCGTTCCTCAATCAAATTTGTGGTGACGCGCCACGAGCAAGCGGCAGCATTCATGGCGGCAACGCAGGGACGGCTTACCGGCAGGCCCGGCGTGTGCTTGTCTACGCTCGGTCCCGGTGCGCTAAATCTCACTACGGGGGCAGGTTACGCCCTGCTCGGCGCAACGCCCATGATCATGGTCACCGGGCAGAAGGCGATCCTAAGCAGGAAGGAGGGACGATTCCAGATCGTGGACATGGTCTCGACAATGGCGCCGCTGACCAAGATGGCGCGCCAGATCGTCAGCCCCGCGACAATCCCGACGATCGTGCGCGAAGCGTTTCGTGTGGCGCAGCAGGAACGGCCGGGCCCGATCTATCTCGAGCTTCCAAAGGATGTCGCAGCCGAGCCTGTGGCGGCGGTTCCATCAACAGTATTGCCTCATCCGATCGATCTGCCGGTGGCGCCCCAAGAAGCGCTAGACCGCGCCGCCGAGCTGATCTTTAAGGCCGAGCGGCCACTGGTCATGTTGGGTGCGGCTGCGAGCCGGCCGCGCCTGACCGACGTGCTGTCAGATTTCGTTAGGCGCCTACAGATCCCATTCTTCAATACACAGATGGGAAAGGGCGCGGTATCGGAAGGGTCCGGACTGTTTATTGGCACGGCCGCGCTGTCGGAGCGGGATTACGTCCATCGAGCGATCGATCGCGCCGACCTCATCGTCTCGATCGGTCACGACACGATGGAAAAGCCGCCCTTCCTAATGGGGCCGAATGGGCCGGTCGTACTCCATGTGGGCTATCTGCCAGCGACCGTCGAGGAGGTATTCTTCCCGCATGCCGAAGTGGTGGGCGATGTCGGACCGAGCCTGAGATTGATCGCCGACCGTATCGAAGGAAGGCTGCCCAACGCTGATGCGCTTCTCGGACTAGGCGAGGGGATTCTGGCCAAGATCGCCGACCGGGCGGATGAAAGCCGTTACCCGCCCACACCACAGCGGATCGTCCATGATGTGCGTCAGGTTATGCCCGAGGATGGCATCGTCTGCCTCGACAACGGCATGTACAAGATCTGGTTCGCCCGCCACTACCGCACCCACGTCGCCAATACGTTGCTGCTCGACAATGCACTCGCCACGATGGGCGCGGGGCTACCCTCGGCGATTGTGGCTGCAATGCTCTATCCGGAGCGCCGCGTCCTCGCGGTATGCGGCGATGGCGGGTTTATGATGAACTCGCAGGAACTCGAGACTGCGGTCCGCCTCGGTCTCAATCTGGTCGTGCTCATCCTGCAGGACAATGCTTATGGGATGATCCGTTGTAAGCAGGCCGCACAAGGGTACAATGATTTCGGCACGACCTTCGACAATCCCGACTTCGTTACCTATGCCAAGGCCTACGGCATCGAAGGCAGGCGGATCGAGTGCCCGGACGACCTCGTGCCGACACTCGAAGCGGCATTCGCCAGCGGCGGTGTCCATCTCGTTAGCACACCGGTACACTATTCGGACAAAACAGATGTTAGATGACGATGCGAGACGGCTAATGTGTCTAGGGACGATGTACGGCCAACTGTTCGGTGCACGTGGATGCTCACTCCACGATGTCATTAGCCAGCGATACTCGTCTGACTGCATCTCTGACAAAGCCCACAAGGACGCGTGAATTCGAATGTGGCGACGATTATCATCCCGGCTTCTGTCCGCTGTGTAGGGAGGAAATCGATGTGCGGGTGCGTGCCTGTTAGACATTGTTCGATGGCAATATGCTTGTTTAGGTGGCGGTTCGCTGCGACGCTGCAGTCGTTGTGGTGGGCGCTGGACCAACGGGCCCACCGACGACCAAACTGGACGGACGTTAAGCACTCGATGTACTCGTTTGAGTATCAATTCAGGCCGTACGACAGTCTGGTCGTCCTCTGGCAACCGTGGACCTTGTTGTGTGTCCTGTGCGTCGTCCATGCGGATCACGTTTGGAGATGCAGAAAATGGAGATACCAATAGTGATCCTGGTCGGCACGCCCTATGAGCGAGGCGTCGCCCATGGAGCGCGGTTCCAAAATGAAATCGCTAGTGTCCTTGCGCGGGACGTCGGCACGCTACCGGCACCCGTGCGAGCCGCGGCGGGTAGAGGTGCCGTCATGGCATTTGAGGCAGTTCGGGCCGCATCGCCTAACACAGCCGAGGAGATAATAGGCATCGCCAAGGGTTCTGGTCAGACTGTGTCCAATCTTGTGCTGCGTAGTGGGTTCGAAATCTTCAAGCGAAACAGTGACAGTGGATGTAGTACTGTCGCACTGAAGACGAAAACGGGCGCGATTGCTGCTCAGAACTGGGATTCGCCCGTTCAGAAGCACTCGGAACTTGGCCTCTTTGTGCATTTCTCCCTCAACGGCTTCGAGTTCGCCGTTGTCGCCTCATTCGGTGGCCTTGGCTGGGTTGGGATGAACCGGCATGGTCTTGCGCTGGTCAACAGTGACCTCGTGCTCAACGGGTACGGGGACGGCATTCCAAGCCAAATGGTCCGCCGAATAGTGTTGGCGACGCCCGACGTCAAATCCGCCGCTGATGTGCTCACGGCTCTCCCGCATATGGGTGGCCGCTCCTACGTGATCGGCGACCGCAGGGGGAAGATCGTCGCCGCGGAAGTGTCGGCGAAGAGCGGTGCAACCTTCCTCCCGTCGGCAGATACCTATCTGCACACCAACAATTCGTTGCTACCCAAAGTGCGGAGTCAGGAAAATCAGAACGCCCTGAACCACATCTATCCATCGTCGGCTGCACGACTTGAGGCGCTCAACCGTGCCCTCGCTCGTGAGGAGTTGAGTGTGGGAGGGCTGAAGCGGGTGCTCTGCGACAAATCGGGAGCGCCCAATGCAATCTGCAAGACTGCGTCGGCGGACGAACCAACCGAGACAGCGTTTTCAATTATTATGGACTGCGCTCAAGGGGAAATGCATCTGGCCTCCGGTAAGCCCTCCGTCAATAGCTATCGGAAAATCGTCCTGCCGACAGTTTCCTGAAATATTGAAGGACTGGTTGCCACGATGTGTTCCCAGTTGCGCTGCTAACTCCGGGCGATCGGCGAACGATTCTGGCCCCGGAAGCCGGTAGCTCGATCCTTCGATCTGGACGTCGACCGCGTGATGAAGCAGGCGATCGAGGAGTGCGGTTGCGACAACAGGGTCGCCAAGACCGTGCCCCATTCGGTGGGGCATCGGCCGGGAGGTCACGCCGTCATAGACGAGTCTAGACCCCACCCGCTGCACAGGGCCGGGGGGTGGGACCCCGGTGGTTGAACTGCCGTCCATAGACGTTATGACCAGGTCTGAGCGGCGGCCCGCCCATAGTCTTTGCAGCTGTTAAGCAAACGGGGATTGCTCGGGGAGTGCCTGAGCCGAGCCCCAAGCGAAGAAAGGACTGGCCATGAAGCAAGATAGCGTTTTGTACGTCGGTATCGATGTGTCGCAGGCGAAGCACGCCAATGCGGTTGCCGAGGGTGGCCGCATGAGGAGGTCGGGTATTTCGGAAAGATGGAGGCTAGGCCAGCGGCGGTCGAGCGCTTCGTGCGCAAGCTGGAGAAAAAAGGCATCCTCGCCTGCATTTCTGTTACGAAGCCGGCCCGACCGGCTACGGGCTCTACCGGCAGGTCGTCGAGTTCGGCCAGCGCTGCGATGTCGTGCGCCCTCGCTGATCCCCAAGCGCCCGGGCGAGCGCGTCAAGACGAACCGGCGCGATGCGGTCAGTCTGGCGCGGCTGCTGCGGGCCGGAGAATTGAAGGGACTCTGAGTTCCAGACGCGGTGCATGAAGTGGCGCGATCTGGTGCGGGTGCCTCCGCGGCGAGCGAGGATCTGCGCAAGAAGTGCCAGCAGCTTCTGTAGTTCCTGCTGCGTCATGGCCGGGTCTTTACCGGACGCAAGAACTGGACCCGGACCCATGCCCGCTGGCTGGCGGACGTGATCACCGACGCGCAGGACCGGCTGGAGCGGCTGGATGCGCAACTGGAGCTGGTCGATGCCGCCGGTGGTGGCGGCCTATCAGGCGCTGCGTGGTGTGTCCTTCATCGTCGCCGTCACTTTCGTCAGCGAAGTCGGCGATATCCGCCGGTTCGACACTCCGCGGCAGCTGATGGCCTTTCTCGGCCTGGTGCCCTCGGAGCGCTCGACCGATGACACGGTAAAGCGCGGCGGCCTGACGTTGGCCGGCAATCGCCGCGCCCGCCGCGTCCTAATCGAAGGCGCCTAGGCCTAGCGCTATCCCGCCAGGGTGAGGGAGCCCATTCGCGTCAGGCGCGAGGGTCTGCCGAAGGCGGTGCGCGAGATCGCCTGGAGGGCGCAAACTCGGCTTTGCGCCCGCTACCGGCGCCTGCTGGCTGCGGGCAAGAACAAACTCATCGTCGTTGCAACGATCGCGCGCGAGATGGCGGCGTTCCTGTGGGCCATCGGCCACCAGGTCGAACCGGTGCGTTGAGATGCAGTACGCTTCTTCATCGAAGATCAGGATCCCGACAAGCGCGCCCCGGCGCGGGCGCCGCCGGATTGAAGGCTCTGCCCGCGCCGGATCTCCCGGCGGAAAAACCGGGCAGCACGGTGACGGGATGTGGCCACGGTGGGGAACTCCCGTCCTAACTATGTGGCCGGCATCAGCCCAACGCCCGACACTAGACAGGGATAGCCCAGGATGGATTACGGAAGTGCGGTAACCAACCCGCGGATAAGAGCTGGATCAACCGTCGTCTCAAGGCCCCATCCCGTCTCCGTGCTGCCTCATCAATGGCAAACAAAATCTGTGGCAAAAGACATGGGGCGAAAAAATGTCATCCATCATTCTTGACCACGGTCATAAGAGTTATGTGGCGGAGCCAATCGCCCGACGCCCGTCTGACCTGCCACTGAACATTCATCCAGCGGCGATTAGAGCCTTGGCCGTTTCTGTTACGCCTCTTGGCGCGGGTTGAGCAACCGGCGGAGGCGCGGAGCCTTCGATCAGCGCAGCGTCGGAGCCGGTTGCGGTGGTGACCTCGGCATAGTGGTGACCTCGGCATA
>NZ_JBFUCU010000015.1:0-217051 GCF_056405075.1 Mesorhizobium sp. P2_A12 | reverse complement strand
TACTCGCGCCCTTGTCCCACAGGGAGACCTGGACAATCGCAGCAGCCTTGACGGCGCCGGCACTGCCGGCCATGAGCATTGCGGCAGCAAGCCCGAGCACTGCTCTCCTCGATATGGATTTCATGACAATCTCCTCAGGACGGCAGCAGGAGCGCTCCAACATCCCAGCCACTATCCCTGCTCCCGGCTGACCCCCACCGTCCTTGCGCTAAATCAAAACACGCGCCGGCGCGGCATCACAAGGCCGAACGCCTACGCGACAAGCCTGTAAGGACCTGCATCGTAAGCGTGTTCGACAAGCCGCATTAGCGCACCGTGCTGACCACCAAGGACAAGGAAAAGGCGTTCGCCCTAGCGAAAGAGATCGGCGACAAAGTGAGGATCGAGGAGATCACGCCGAAGCCGAAGCTGTAGCGGTGCAAAAAGCCTCAATCGACCAGCACCCTGGCTAGAACCTGCGTAAGCAGCCGTTTGCCGAGATGTATGTCATCAACCTGAATGACCATAGGCACGCCCAATTCTCTTGCCGCTTGTAGGGCGTCCGTCAATTCCCTTGCCAACCGGACAACCTTCAACTCCGCTTCCGTTTGTTGCGTTGCGTCGGGGGGCGGGCTGCTACGCTCAACTTCTTTCGCATCATTCAGGATGCGCAGCTCATTAAGTTGCTCTTGAGTTGGAAGAGTCATTTGGCGTTTTCCCCCGGACCAAGACTTGAAAGTTTTGCGCCAGTTGAGCGTAAACGCAAGTCGGCTCCCCAAAGGGAGTAGCGCTTGAAGATTTCAGCCATGAAAGGATGGCCGGCTTGGAAGGCACGGGCCTAGTGAGAAACACACGATACTTGGTTTTGGCGACCCTTCTAGCCGCGGCCCTTAGACATGGGCGGCCTGCAGCAGATCGGATATTTGCTGTATTGTTTCGGTGACCTTGACGGCGGTCTCTTTCGAGGCTGCGCCTATTCCGGTCAGATAGACCACGGTAACAGCTGCATTTGTTGTCGGTTGTATCCCGATTATTTTGTCTGAGTTCAAGAGGATATTAGTCCCCCCACTTTGAGTGAGTTTTAGAAACATGAAAGTGACCCTCCCGGTTTGAAAACAATCAAAGGTAATCAGACCCGGCACGCGGTGGCAAGCAATACAGAAGGGTGCTTTGACAGCCTTGTGAGGGAAGGCCGTTTCATTTCCTCAACCTCACTCCAGCGCCGCCGCCATTCTCGGGGATGAACTCGACGCCTGCAGATTCGAGTGCAACGCGCATCTTGTCGACGCTGCTTACCCGAGCGTCCTGGCCGGCTTCAAAACGGTTGACGGTGTTCCCTCCAACACCGGCCGCTTTGGCAAGGTCGAGAGTGCTCCAATTGAGGGCTGCACGCCCCATGCGGCATTGAACTGGCTTCATATGGTGTTTTTATCACCAAATGTCATTGACAGCAAATAGGGTATGGCATTACCGTTAATGGTGTAAATATCACCATTAGGAGATACCAATGCCGAACACCCATGTTCCGGCGGCCGGCGAAGCTTCGCCTGCTACCGAGGTAATGCAGATTGGAAGATTTTCCCGCCGGCGCCTGCTCAACCTGACCGGGGCAGGCCTGGCTTTCGCAGCCGCCGCCATGGCCTCTACGGTCAAACCTGCGCCGGCTGCCCTAGTCAGCAAGATGGCCGAGCTGGAAGCCGCCTTCCAAGCCGAATGGAGCAAGCTCCGCGCCATGGAGCCGGAGCATGGCGCCGCCGAACGGCGGTATTTCGATGAGTGCGCCAAGCTGGTGAAGCCGGTTAGGCGGGAACGTACTCAGGAGGAAATCGAGGCGTTCAGCAATCTGACTATCGCGGAACTGCGCGACTGGAAATCGCCAGACGCGGGTGAATACGACGAGGCCTCGCGCGTTTACAACAAAGCCGACTGGACGATCCGACGCCGTACCGGCTTCACCAAGATCGACCGCGGCTATGAGCGCCAGTTGGGCCGCACCAACAAGGCCGCAGACCGCGTCATGTTCAGCGCTGCCGAAACGCTCGATGACCTTGCCGCCAAGACGCGGGTGCATCGGGTGTGGGAGTTCGATGGCCACGACAACTTCGAATACATCATGGCCGACATCGCCCGTATCGTCGGGAAAGGCGGTGCCTCATGACCGCGCCCGTCACATTGGCGAAGGTGCTTGACCCCACGAAGGCCGGCAAGCTCTGTTTCGAGATCATGGCCTATACCGACGTAATCGGCGGCAACTTCATGGGTAACCCATTATGCCAATGAACTGCTGACCGTCGACCCGTTTGCCGAACTCGAAGATGACTGTTTGATCGTCTGGCAATTGATCGATGGCGAGCCGTTTCTGGCGCGCTGGTACAAAACCGGCAAGGACCAAAACGGAAGGTTCGTGCGACCTGGCGCTCCGGATGAAGCGTTCCGCGTCCATCTAGGCATCACCTATACCAAGGCCGACATTGGGCAAACGGTCAACGTCCTGGGGCGGGTGGTCGGACCGCCGCGCGAGACCTGCCTCTTATGTCGATAAGGTGCGGTCATGAGGCACCAGACCGTATTCATCGGCATGACGCCGACCCTACGCCTACGGATAGAAACGACGATCGAGAACCTGCTCGCGCTGCTCGACGAGATCGACGGCGACGAGAACCTTGAACCTTACCACGCCGGCTCTGACCAGCGCTTCATGGATGATCGTGAAGGCGACGACGAGCGGGAGGCCATCGACGAGCGGGAACTCGACGCCAGCGACTATGACTTCCCCGGCTTTATCGAGGGAGGTCAAGGCCTCTAATCATTCCGTACACGAAGCGATCAAGCCCGCTGCCTCACGGTGGCGGGCTTATCGCCTGTCTATCTCTTCAAGCAGTGCGCGCAGTTGATCCACGGTAATGATCATGCTGCACAGCTTATGATCGCCGCCCGTTGAGGGGCTGTACGCCCTCATGATGTCGATCTCTATCGGTGTTCCGATCTCCGGAGAGCCGCGTGCCGGGTCGCCGACGCGGATCCATCGATCGCTAACGATGCAGTTGAGGCTCATCTTGCCTCGTCTGTTCAATTCGCGCTGCGCGTGGGTCACAGGGAACTTTTTGATGTTGGCCATGTCGCATCCATGTCGCGCGGAGTTGCCGATAGCCGCAGGAAACCCTTGGAAATCAACGGTAGTGGGTTGCAACATGACGCGAAAGGGCCAATTTGGCGCCCTGCCCTGTCCATCAACGTCTTGATTTAATTGAGAAATCCGATGGTACCGTTGGCTGGGATCGAACCAGCGACCTCCGGATCCACAATCCGGCGCTCTAACCATCTGAGCTACAACGGCACGTTCACCGAGCCGGACCAGGTGGAAAGCGCGCTTTCCGTGATCCGCTCCGTCGTTCGGCGATGCGTCCTTACGGGCTAATGGATCTTAATTCAAGACTTTTGCTAGGCAAAGGTCGCTTCCCCACAAACAGCATCGACTTTTCGCCGGACAAAGAAAAAGGCCGGCGGGAGGAGGTGCCGGCCTTTTCCTGTTACGAGCCAGCGGGAGGAGGTGCTGGCTGGTCACCCCGGGAGCAGAGGGAGGAGGTTCCACCCGCCGGGTATTCCTTGATGGCTACCATCATACGCCTGATCGTTTTTAAGAAAATGCGACCTTTTGTTGCATCCTCAGATCATGCGCAAATGTTAGGCAACCTTGATTTCCTTCATCGCCTTCTCGAAGGCGGTCTTGATCGGCTTGGAGACATCCTCGGCCGCCTTGGAGGCGACGGTCTGGAAGTCCTTGGCCTGCTCGACGGTCATTTCGACGCGCTTGCGCAGGAAGGCGGTCTGCAGCTCGACGACTTCCGACAGCGACTTGGCGCCGATCAGGGCTTCGAGGTGCGAGAAACCAGCCTCAGCATTGGCGCGGAGAGCGGAGATGGTCTTGAGCGACAGGTCGCTGGAAACGGTCTTGGCGGTCTCGTAGGTCGACTCCAGAGCCTTCTGGGTCTCCTCGGCACCGGTCTTCAGCTTGGCATAGGCTTCCTTCGACTGCTCAACCCCCTTTTCGGCGAAAGCGCGCATCTGGTCGGTGGCCTTGGAAGCGTCGAAGCTCGGGAATTCAACGTTTTCGATCGTGTCGGCAGTTTTGGTCCTGGACATTTTCCATCCTTTTCAGCGTCAGCGGCTTTGACAGAAAGCCGTCTCGTTCATGTATGATGGCAATATAAAGGCAAATTTTGTGCATTGCAATATCTTTGTTGCAGTGCACCATAAATTTCTTCGGGCCGTTAACCAAGAGGCCAGATTCCAGCCTTTGCACGTTCTGGCTTGTGGACCTTCGCGCCGCCGGCTTTTATTAACAAAGCGTTAACCGCAATTTGCCGCTCCGTGAGGGTTCGCCAAGCGCATGCCGTCCGAATATTCCTTCCTCGACGTCGCCGTGCTCGACGCAGTCCGCCAGCGCTTTGCCGCCGGCGACGCGGTCGCGATTCTTTCAACGGATCTGGAGCAGGTGATCTGGGCCAATGGGCCAGGGGCCGCAGTGTTCGGCTATCCCGACATCGAGGCGATCATCGGCGCTTCCGCGCAACTGCCGCTGATCGCCAGACGGCAGATCATGGCGACCAGTGGATTTCCCGAGATTGGCGGCGACCGCGCCATCACGGTGCGGCTGGCAACCGGCTTGACCAGCCGTGCCGTCGGCTTCCTGGCCAGTGCCGTGACCATGCCGGACGCCGAAAAGGCGATCATGCTGACCGTGCCGGCGGCGCAGACGGGCTCGCGTAGCGCCGGCGAAATCGCCGCTCGCGCCATCGGCGGCCTTACCGAAGACGGCCATTTCATCGCCTTTGTCGATGCCAAGGGAAACGTCGAGGCCGCCTCGGAAGGATTTTCGGCACTGGGCATCTTGCCGGAGACGCTGGCGGCGCTGGTTGCCGACGTCGCGGATGAGAGCGACCGCATCGTCAAGCGCCTCGTTCCCGGCGGCGCGACCTCCTATCCGGCAGGGCTGGCAAGATTGACCGAGGAACGGCATCTACTGGTGGTGATCGACGAGGACCAACTCGACGACACGTCCGCTGCCGACGACAGCGTCGCGGACACGCAACCGCCAGCCCAGGTCGAAAGCGCGGCTGCGGTAAGCGCGATTGCCCAGTCGGAACCGGACCAGGACAACAGACCTGCAATCGGCATCGAACACCCAGCCGTGGACGAACCGAGCGTTCCGGAAGCCGCCGAGATTATCCCGATGCCGGCAGCGTCTGAGAATGCCGATCCAGCGGGGCAGCCTGCGAAGGCGGCGGATAACGACCCGGCGACTGCCGGCACTACGCCAGCGCAGCATGATCACTGGTACTTCAATGCCGGTGAGGAAGACAGGCAACAGGCCGACCGGGCCGCTGCAGCCGAGCCGGTTGAGCCCCCTGCCGCCGTCGTGGAGGGTGCGGAAAATCCGACGCAGCGCGAGACCAAGGCCCCTGTCGAACGCCCGGTCGCGCGGTCGATCGACCGGGCGGCGGCGCCACTGCGCTTCGTCTGGCGCACCGATGCCGAAGGCAAGTTCAGCACACTGTCTCCGGAATTCGCCGACATCGTCGGCAAGCCGGCCGCCGACGTGATCGGCCGACGCTTCAGGGATGTGGCGGCCACTTTCGGCCTCGATCCCTCCGGCGAGATCGCCGGCTTGCTGGAACGGCGCGATACCTGGTCCGGCCGCTCCGTGCTGTGGCCGGTCGCCGGATCCGATCTGAAGATCCCTGTCGACCTCGCGGCGCTGCCTGTCTATGGCCGCAGCCGTGCTTTTGAAGGCTTCCGTGGCTTCGGTGTTGCCCGGGCCAGTGACGCGGTCGTCGATCCGGAAGCCATCGGCATGGCCCTGGTGCCCAACGGCAAGGCCCCGGAGATGCCGGAGCCGCAAGCCGTCGAACCCGTGCCTGAACAGCCCAAGGCTGAAGCGTCGAAAGCCCAGGAGCCCAAGTTCGAGGAGCCGAAGGCATCGGACCCGTTCCAGGGCGAGGTGCCGGCGCTGACCATCGTGCCGAAACCGGAGCGGCGCTTTGCCGACAAGGTGATCCGGCTGGCCGAACATCGCCAGCCAGCCAACGACAAGGGCCTGTCGACGCTGGAGCGAAGCGCGTTCCGCGAGATCGGCGAAAGGCTGAAGAAGGACAGTTCCCCGGTCGAGCCGCCGGAGGCCGAGAAGCCCAGCCTCGACAATCCCAGGGGACAGGCGGTCGCGACACCTGCCGAAGCCGCGACGGAGGTACCGACGGCGGAGACGAAGGCGCCGGCAGTCGGCGAGATTCCGTCAACACCGGATGTGGCCTCGCACGAAGAGCCGACGCTTGCCGGCGATGAGCCAGAGACCGAAACGATGCCGGTCGAGCCGTCCGAGACGGATGTCGATGCCGAGGACGAAGCGGATCTGGCGCGGCTTGACGGCGGTCACCCGGACGAAGCGGGTCATGAGGCACCCTCCGACACCGTGCCGGGCTCTCTGCTCGACTATGCCGACCGTGACGACGAACGCGGCCCTGTCGCGGACAGCAGTGACGAGGCCCCGGTTTCCGAACCTGTTGCGGCGCAACCAGAGATCAACAAGCCCGTCGCCACCGGTGAAAAGCCGGCTTCTGCCGATGCGACACATGGCGCCGTCGATGACGACAGCATGACATCGGCGGATTTTCGCGATGCCGAGGATAGTGAAGATTGGGCGCAGCCCGACAAGGAAGCCGCGGCGTCTGACCAGCAAGCGGTTGCGTCCGTCGCGGAAACTGCCGGCGCAAGCGGCGCCGCAGCACGCATCGCGCGCCCACGCCTTAATGTGCCGCCGCTCAAGGTCGAAGGGTTCGTGCCGTCGGCCTTTTCGGCCGGAGATGAACACAAGGCTCCCGATACCTCGCTTCTCAGCAAACTGCCCGTGCCGCTGCTCATCCATTCCGGCGACCAGTTGCACTATGCGAACGAGGAATTCCTCAACCTGACCGGCTATGAGGCGCTCGACGACCTGGCGGATGCCGGCGGCCTCGGCGCGCTGTTTGCCGACCCCTACGCCCACGATGGCACCTCCGACGGCACCGATCGCGCCTTGCGACTGAAGACGCGCGATCGGCAGGAATTCCCGATCGAGGCTATCCTGCGCTCCGTCCCCTGGCGTGACGGCAAGGCATTGATGCTGGTCGTGCGCCGCACCGGCGAAGACGACGCGCCGGCGGCCCTGCATGTGGTTGGCGACGAGCAGACGCAGCCCGACATTCCCGAGCTCAAGGCACGCATCGCCGAGATGCGCACCATCATCGACACCGCCACCGACGGGGTCGTGCTGATCGGCCGTGACGGCACCATCCGCTCGATCAGCCGGCCGGCCGAAGCGCTGTTCGGTTTCGACAGCGACGAAGTGACCGGCAAACCGTTCGCCTCGCTGTTTGCGATAGAAAGCCAGCGCGCGGCGCGCGATTATCTCAACGGACTGTCCGAGCCCGGCGTGGCGAGCGTCATGAATGACGGCCGCGAGGTGATCGGGCGCGAGGCGCAGGGCCGCTTCATCCCGCTGTTCATGACCATCGGCCGGCTGCCCAACGACAGCGGCTTCTGTGCCGTCGTGCGTGACATCACGCAGTGGAAACGGGCCGAAGAGGACCTGACCCAGGCACGCGCGGTGGCCGAGCGTGCGTCCTCGCAAAAGACCGATTTCCTCGCCCGCATCAGCCACGAGATCCGCACGCCGCTCAACGCCATCATCGGCTTTTCCGAACTGATGGTCGACGAGAAGTTCGGGCCGGTCGCCAATGACCGCTACCGCGACTATCTGCGCGACATCAATCGCTCCGGCAACCATGTGCTCGACCTCGTCAACGACCTGCTCGATATCTCGAAGATCGAGGCCGGCCAGCAGGAGATGGCATACGAGGCAGTGTCGCTCAACGACACGCTGGCCGAGACGGTGGCGATGATGCAGCCGCAGGCCAACCGCGAGCGCGTCATCATCCGCTCCAGCTTCGCGTCGCGGCTGCCGGAAGTGGTGGCCGACCTGCGCAGCGTGCGCCAGATCGCGCTCAACATCCTGTCGAATGCCATTCGCTACACCCAGGCCGGCGGCCAGGTGATCGTCTCGACCGCCTATGAGACATCGGGCGACGTCGTCATGCGGGTGCGCGACACCGGCATCGGCATGAGCCACGCCGAGATCGAGCAGGCACTGAAGCCGTTCAAGCAGATCAACGCGTTGAAGCGCGGACGTGGCGACGGCACGGGGCTTGGACTCCCGCTGACCAAGGCGATGGTGGAAGCCAACCGCGCCCGATTCACCATCAACTCGACACCGGGTGAAGGCACCCTGGTCGAGGTCGCGTTTCCGTCGACCCGCGTGCTCGCCGAATAGAGCAATTCCGGAAAGCAGTCCGGCCTCAAGCGCATGGCGTGATCGGATTCAGGCGATGCGCATATGCATGTCGTTCTCCCAAAACCTGGACCAACTTTTGGGCGACATGCATCAGCAAAAAGAAAAGGCGCCCAAGAGGACGCCTTAAGAGATGGGATTGCTGTCACAACGGGGCTTGAGCGAATTCAGATCCTCCGGGGGCAGAGGAACGGGATTTCTCCCTCAAGTTACGTCCGACTATCGACGCCGGGCCTTAACAACTCCTTACCGGCGCAGCGGAAAGTTTACGAATGTGTACCACTCATGAAATCTAGGTAAATTCTCGCGACATATTTGGTTAACCATGCCTGCCCGATCACTCGGCCAACTGCGGCAGGTTCCTGAACAGCTCCAGCGCCTCGGGGTTGGCGAGCGCCTCCTTGTTCTTGATGGCACGGCCGTGGACGACGTCGCGGACCGCAAGCTCGGTGATCTTGCCGGACTTGGTGCGCGGGATGTCGGTGACGGCGACGATCTTGGCTGGTACGTGACGCGGGCTCGCCCCGCTGCGGATCTTAGAGCGGATGCGCTTTTCCAGATCGTCATCCAGTTTGACGCCGGCTGCGAGCCGCACGAACAGCACGACGCGCACGTCGTTGTCGAAATCCTGGCCGATGCAAAGCGCTTCCAGAATCTCCGGCATCTGTTCGACCTGGTTGTAGATCTCCGCCGTGCCGATGCGCACGCCGCCCGGATTAAGCGTCGCGTCGGAGCGGCCGTGGATGATCATGCCGCCATGCACGGTCCATTCGGCGAAATCGCCATGGCACCAGACATTGTCGAAACGCTCGAAATAGGCTGCCTGGTATTTCTTGCCCTCGGGATCGTTCCAGAAGCCGATCGGCATCGACGGAAATGCCTTGGTGCAGACAAGCTCGCCCTTCTCCTGGCTGATCGGCTTGCCGTCGTCGTCCCAGACATCGACGGCAAGGCCAAGGCCAGGTCCCTGGATCTCGCCAGTCCACACCGGTTGCGTCGGCACGCCGAGCACGAAGCAGGAGACGATGTCGGTGCCGCCGGACACCGACGCCAGATGCACGTCCTTGCTGATGCCGTCATAGACGAAGCGGAAATCCTCCGGTGACAGCGGCGACCCGGTGGAAGAAATCGCCCGCACACTCGAAAGATCATGCGTGCGGATCGGCTTGAGACCGGCCTTGCGCACGGAATCGATGAACTTGGCTGAGGTGCCGAAAAAGGTCATCTTCTCGGCATCGGCGAAGTCGAACAGTACATTGCCGTTTGGGTAGAACGGAGAGCCGTCATAAAGCAGCAGCGTCGCGCCCGACGCGAGCCCCGACACCAGCCAGTTCCACATCATCCAGCCGCAAGTGGTGAAGTAGAAGAAGCGATTGCCGTCGGCGAGACCCGCATGCAGCCGATGTTCCTTGACATGCTGGATCAGCGTGCCGCCGGCCGAATGGACGATGCATTTGGGAATGCCGGTCGTTCCCGACGAGAACAGGATGTAGAGCGGATGCGCGAACGGCAGCCGCTCGAAGGTGACTGGCTTGACGGCGAAAGGCGAAAGCGCCTCTTCCAGCGCCACGGCCTTGTCGATGATATCCGCGACATCGCTCGAGGTGCCGAGATAGTCGACGACCAGAACCTTGCGCACCGTGCCAAGCTTGGCCGCAACCGCTGCGATCTTGTCGGCGACCTCGATCGCCTTGCCATTGTACCAGTAGCCATCGGGCGCGATGAAGACGACCGGCTCGATCTGGCCAAAGCGGTCGAGCACGCCCTGCTCGCCGAAATCGGGAGAGCAGGACGACCAGACAGCGCCGATCGAGGCGGCAGCCAGCATGGCGGCAACGGTCTCCGGCATGTTGGGCATCATCGCCGCGATGCGATCGCCCCTCTTCACCTTGAGCGACAGGAAAAGCTGCTGCAGCCGCGACGTCAGCGCCTGCAGCTCGTTCCATGACAGCCGGCGCTCGACCTTGTCCTCGCCGCGAAACACGATTGCCTCACCAGCGCCGGTCTTCTTCAGCAGATTCTCGGCGAAATTCAGGGTCGCGTCGGGGAAGAAGGAAGCACCAGGCATCCGGTCGCCGTCGACAAGCACGGTCTTGCCCTTGTCGCCGACGATGCCGCCGAAGTCCCAGACCAGGTTCCAGAACCCTTCGCGGTCCTCGACCGACCAGCGGTGAAGCTCCGAATACGAAGAAAACGCTACGCCGGCTTTCACTGCCGCGGCCTTCATGAAAGCAGTCAAGGGTGCTGCATCAATCTGGTCTTGCGTCGGGGTCCAGAGCGGTACTTCGGCAGCCATGATCGTTCCTCCGCGGTCGCCACCGCTTATGCATATCGCAGCGCAGCAGAGCAAGATTTTGTTCGGTCAGTGAGACCAGATGTGCGCAAATGCCATCGCCGGGCCATAAAGACTTGAAATGCCTCAGCCCTAAGTCGTAGTGACGACTGGGGTTACACCCGTCAGGCGATTTTTGTCGGAATGGAAACATACGGGGCGATATGCCATCATCTTTGATCCGGCGCGGAATATGGGCGATCGGCACTGCCGTGCTCGTCATCGCGCTGGTCGTTGCCGCGCTGCCGTTGATCGCCTCCACCCGGATCGTGCGCGACCGCATCGCCTGGGAGATGAGTGCGTGGAGCGGCTTCCGGGTCGCCATCGACGGCTCGCCGCGCATCGAGGTCTGGCCGAAATTCCGCGCGATCCTGACCGATGTGACGCTTTCGCAATGGACCGACACCGAGGCGCCGCCGGTGGTCGAGGCCGAGCGGGTCGAGGTTGACCTTTCCGCCATGGCGGCCTTGCGCGGCGACGTGGAGTTTTCGACAGCGCGGCTGGTGCGGCCGACGATCCGGGTTGAGCGAACACCGGCCGGCTTTTTCCTGCCTGCCGTCCCGACCGGCGGGCGCATCACGCGTTCCATCGACACGGCGCGCGGCGTGGTCAATGCCGATCCCGCCAAGCCCAACCTCGACAAGCTGCCGGCCGACACGTTCGGCACGGTGGAGTTCCGCGACGGCCGCATGGTCGCGTCCATCGCCGGCAAGGACGTCGAGATCCTAAGCAGCCTGTCCGGCCAGGCGAATTGGGCGGCGATGAACAGCAATGCGACGCTGTCGGCAACAGGGATCTGGCGTGGCGAAAGCGTCGCGCTGGACGTCGCCTCGCCGAAACCGCTTGTGCTGTTTGCCGGCGGTACGGCACCGCTCACGCTGTCCTTCAAGGCGGCACCCGCGACCTTCTCGTTCGACGGCACGGCCAGCATGTCCGAAAACGCCTATTTCGACGGCCAGGCGAAATTCTCGGCACCTTCGCTGCGGCGTGTCCTGGAATGGTCGCAGGCCGGTATCGCGCCGAGTGCTGCGATCGGCTCGGTCAGCATTTCGAGCAAGATCACAGCGACGGCAGGGCGCGTCAAATTCGACAACACCGCGATCGCGCTGGACAACAATCCAGGAATGGGTGCGCTGGATCTCTCGCTGGGCGAGGCGCAGCCGGTGATCTCCGGCACGCTCGCCTTCGACACGCTCGACCTCAGATCGTTTCTGTCGGCCTTCACGCCACTGGCGCCGACCGGAGGGGCGGAACCCGGCGACATCGACACAAGTTTCGCCGACAAGATCAATCTCGATCTCAGGCTGTCGGCAGCGCACGCCACGGCGGGGCCGATCCAACTCGCCGACGTCGCCGCCACCGCACAGGTCAAGGATGGTCTTTCCGTCTTCGATATTTCGGATGCCTCGGCCTTTGGCGGCAACATCCAGAGCAGCCTTCGCTTCGACCGCAAGCCGGAAGGCTCGCAGGTCGAGATCCGGTTGCTGGCGTCCGACATCGACGGCGGTGCCTTCGGTACGGCGGCGGGAATGACGCGGCTGGTTCCGGTCGGCACTGGAACGGTCTCGGTTATCCTCAAGGGCCCGGGCAGAACCTGGGATTCCATCTTCGACAATGCCGACGGCTCGGTCACTGCAACCTTCGGACCGGGTGCGTTGAACAAGCTCAACCTGCCCGCCTTCCTCAAGCATACCGAACAAGGCGGCTTCTTCGCGCTCGACGACGTCTCCGACGGAACACTGCCGATCGACGGTGCCGAGATCAAGGCCAGCATTACGAAGGGCGTGGCGCGGATCGACAAGGCCGAAGCCAATTCGGCGAAATACAAGCTCTGGCTGTCCGGGATCGCGTCCTACGCCGGACGAGGACTGGCCCTGTCCGGCGGAATCATCCAGCCGGACCAGGCGGGAACGCAGGCCAACGGCCAGCAAGGCCCCAACCAAGCATCGTTCTTCGTCGGCGGGACGTGGACCACGCCGTTCATCTCCCCGATCAGCCGCGGCGTTTCAGGGGAATAGACGTTAGCCCCGCTTTGTCCTGACGCAATTCCCCAGGGAAAGCGCTACGCGTTTTTCCGGGGAAAACCGCAGCCACACTTTTTCCTGGAATTGCTTCAGCCGCGTTGTGCCGCCCGCTCGTCGAGTTGGCGCTGCACCTCACGCCGCTTGTTGGCGACCGAGGCGATGATGACGCCGACCGCGACAACGGCGATCAGGATGGTGCAAGCGGCGTTGATCTCCGGTGTCACGCCGAGACGCACCTGGCTGTAGATCTTCATTGGCAGGGTTGTTGCGCCAGGCCCTGAGGTGAAGCTGGCGATGACCAGATCGTCGAGCGAAAGCGTGAAGGCCAGCATCCAGCCGGACACGATCGCCGGCATGATGACCGGCAGCGTGATCTGGAAGAAGGTCTTCACCGGCGTTGCGCCCAGATCCATCGCAGCTTCTTCCAGGGAGCGGTCGAAGCTGACCAGGCGCGACTGCACGACGACGGCGACGAAGCACATGGTGAGCGTGATGTGGGCGAGCGTGACGGTCAAGAAGCCGCGGTCGAGACCGACGGCGACAAACAGCAGCAGCAGCGACAGGCCGGTGATGACTTCAGGCATGACAAGCGGCGCAAAGACCATGCCTGAAAACAGCAACCTGCCCCTGAACCGCGTGTAGCGGGTCAAGGTGAGCGCCGCCAGCGTGCCGAGCACGGTCGCAACCGTGGCCGAAATGACGCCGACGCGGGCCGTGACCCAGGTGGCGTCCATCAGGCCCTGATTGTGGAACAGCGAAACGTACCATTTGGTCGAGAAACCGCCCCAGACGGTAACCAGTTTCGACTCGTTGAAGGAGAAGACAATGAGCAGGACGATCGGCAGGTACAAGAAGGCAAAGCCCAGCACGATCGAGGTGACGTTGAAGCGGCTCCAGGTGGTGTTCATTTGTCCTGCTCCTGGGCGCGCGCCTGGGCCTGCTGGAAGAACATGATCGGCACGGTCAAAAGCAGCAGAAGGATGACGGCCACGGCCGACGACACCGGCCAGTCACGATTGGCGAAGAACTCGTTCCACAGCGTCTTGCCGATCATCAGCGTCTGCGATCCACCAAGCAAATCGGGAATGACGAACTCGCCAACGGCGGGGATGAACACCAGCAGACAGCCGGCGATGACGCCCGGCAGCGACAGCGGAAAGGTGATCTTCCAGAACGCGCTGGTCGGCGGGCAGCCAAGATCCTTGGCGGCCTCGATCAGCGAATAGTCCATCTTTTCAAGCGACGAATAGAGCGGCAGCACCATGAACGGCAGGTAGGAATAGACGATACCGATGAAGATTGCCGTGTAGGTGTTGAGGATGATCAGGGGCTGGCTGATGATGCCTGTGGCAAGCAGCAGCTGGTTGAGCAGCCCCTCGGGCTTGAGGATGCCGATCCAGGCATAGACGCGGATCAGGAACGAGGTCCAGAACGGCAGGATCACCAGCATCAGCAATGTCGGACGGATCGTTGCCGGCGCGCGCGCCATGCCATAGGCGATCGGGTAGCCGACGATCAGCGTCAGGACCGTCGAGATCGCGGCGATGATGACGCTTGTTACATAGGCGTTGAAATAGAGGGCATCCTGCGTCAGCCAGGCGTAGTTGTCGAAGCTGAGCGCGCCAAAGCCGGCGAAGAACCCGGAGATGCCGTCCTTGAAGTCGAGCACCGGCGTGTAGGGGGGCATGGCGATCGCCGTCTGCGACAACGAAATCTTGAAGACGATGATGAAGGGAATGAGGAAGAAAAAAAGCAGCCAGACATAAGGGATGATGATGACCAGGCGGCCGACGAAAGCCGCTCCCAGCCTGGCCAGGATGGACTTGTCGGCATTGGTTGCCGGGGCTGATGCGGCGGTGGCGGCGGCGTTCGACATGACCGCCCCCTACCGCGTCAGCACGACGCCGGCGTCGGGCCGGAAAGAAACCCAGGCGCGGTCGTTCCAGCTCAGCGGATCCTCTGTGATGCGGGCCGCGTTCATGGTGCTGGCCCGCACCATCTGCCCGTCATCCAGCCTGACGTGAAAAACGGTCATGTCGCCGAGATAGGCGATGTCATAGACTTTACCTTCAAGTGCATTCACTGCATCGGCCGGCTTTTTAGACGAAATCTTGATCTTCTCCGGCCTGATGGCGAACACGATATCGGCGCCTGCAGCCGTCTTGGCGGCGTTGTCGACGACGATCTGGGCTCCGCTCGAACCCGCGATGCGTGTCGTGTTTGCGGTCTGCTCGGCGACCTTGCCCTCGAACATGTTCACGTTGCCGACGAAATGGGCGACAAAGCGCGATGTCGGGGCTTCATAGACTTCGGCGGGCGTCGCCACCTGCATCACCTCGCCCTTGTCGATGATGGCGATGCGGTCGGCCATGGTCATCGCTTCTTCCTGGTCGTGGGTGACGACGACGAAGGTCAGGCCGAGATTCTGCTGCAGGTCCATCAATTCGAACTGTGTTTCCTCGCGCAGCTTCTTGTCCAGCGCGCCGAGCGGCTCGTCGAGCAACAGCACCTTGGGCCGCTTGGCAACCGAGCGGGCGAGCGCGACGCGCTGGCGCTGGCCACCGGACAATTGATGCGGCTTGCGCTTGGCGAACTGCTCGAGCTTGACCAGCTTCAGCATCTCGGCGACGCGAGACGCGATCTCGGGCTTCGGCATGCCGTCCTGCTTGAGGCCAAAGGCGATGTTATTCTCGACCGTCATATGCGGGAACAGCGCATAGGACTGGAACATCATGTTGACCGGCCTCCGATAAGGCGGAATGCCGCGCAGATCCTGGCCGTCGAGCAGGATGCGGCCGGCTGTCGGCTCCTCGAAGCCTGCGAGCATCCTGAGCAGCGTCGACTTTCCGCAGCCCGACGCGCCGAGCAGGGCGAAGAACTCGCGCTCGAAGATGGTCAGCGACAGATTGTTGACGGCGGTGAAGTCACCGAACTTCTTGGTGACATTGTCGAACTGGATGTATGGCTTGGCGTTCGGGTCGTTCCACGGCGCAAAATCCCTGCGGATGCTGCCAAGCGATTTCATGTCCCACTCCGTCCTGATTTTTGCTTCTTGCCCCGGAAAGAATTGGTCCCGGCAGGTGACTGCCGGGACCAATCAGATTGCTTATTGGCCGGTGACGATCTTGGTCCAGGTGCGCGTGATGACGCGCTGGGCCTTGGGATCGTACGGCTGGACCGTATAGAGCTTCTGCACCGTCGCTTCGTCCGGGTAGATTGACGGATCGTCCAGGATCGCCTTGTCGACGAACTGCTGCGAAGCCTTGTTGCCGTTGGCGTAGAGCACGAAGTTTGAAGACTTGGCGATGACTTCCGGCTTCATCATGTAGTTGATGAATTCATGCGCCTCGGCGACATGCGGCGCATCAGCGGGGATCGCCATCTGGTCGAACCATATCTGGGCGCCTTCCTTCGGCACGGAATAGCCGATCTCGACACCCTGCTTGGCCTCCTGGGCGCGGTTGCGGGCCTGGAAGACGTCCCCGGAGAAGCCGATAGCCAGGCAGATGTCGCCGTTGGCCAAGGCGTTAATATATTCGGACGAGTGGAATTTCCTGATGAAGGGGCGGACCTTCATCAGGGCTTCCTCGGCCTTAGCAATGTCGTCGGGCGAGGTGCTGTTGGGGTCGAGGCCGACATATTTCAGCGCCGCCGGAATGATGTCGGCCGGCGAATCCAGCACATAGACGCCGCAATCCTTCAGCTTGGCGAGACTGTCGGGATTGAAGAACACATCCCAGCTGTCGATCTTGTCGGTGCCGAGCGCGGTCTGCACTTTCTTGACGTTATAGCCGATGCCGACGGTGCCCCACATGTAGTTGACCGAATATTCGTTGCCGGGATCGTACTTGGCGGTGCGCTCCGAAATGACGTCCCACATGTTGGAGATGTTCGGCAGCTTCGACTTGTCGAGTTTCTGGAAGACGCCGGCCTGGATCTGGCGGGCAAGGAAATTGCCGCTGGGCACGACGACGTCATAGCCGCTGCCGCCCGCAAGCAGCTTGGTTTCGAGGATCTCGTTGGAATCGAATGTGTCGTAGACGACCTTGATGCCGGTCTGCTTGGTGAAGTCCTCGATGACGGAGCTATCGATATAATCCGACCAGTTGAAGACATTGATGACACGGTCTTCGGCATGGCCGCCAACAGTGAAGAGCGTCAGAAATACCGATGTCGCCGAAAGCCACAGCGCTTTGCGGATCATGCTATTCTCCTTTGATGAGTGTTCCTTCGCCGGCTCGTCGCGGACCCCGCGCGGCCGGGCATTTGTTTCAGACTATTGAGCTTTCCAGGAAGCAACAAGCGCCAACTGCGGACAGCATGCGGGCGGTTCGATGAGCGGCGGGTGGTGGGTTTGTGTCCCTGTCGCTGCCTGGGAGGCGTGCGGATACCGTCAAAGGCTTTCGCCGTGGCGGGGGCAGAGATACGACGATGTGGTCCGGTCTCGATCTGACCGGCAGGGAGACTTGGCAAGATACGCCTGTCTTGTTGTTGCGTAGTCTCAGCCTGCCCGCGCGGCAGCGAATTTGTCAATGGCAAAGCTTGCACGCCGCATCAATTAGGCGATGGCACCCCTGTGACCCCCGCACGCTCGGGTCGTGCCTGGCGCTTGAATTCAAGCCCGATATGGACGAGCAGCGCCGTCACCACCACCGCGCCGCCGATGATGGTGCGCCCCGACGGCACCTCGGAATGGACCAACCAGACCCATATCGGGCCGAGGATCGGCTCGAACGTGCCGATCAGTGCGGCGACGGCCGCCGGAATCAGCCGCGCTCCGGTGGCGAAGAAGGCAAGGCCAAGACCGAGATTGATAACGCCGAAGGCAAAGAGAAAGCCCATGTCACTGGCCGACACGGCGAATGTCGATGCCTGCGAGGCGGCAAAGCCCGCCGCAAGCATGGTGCCGACGCAGGTCGCCGGCGTCATGCGCACGCCGGAGAACCGCCGGGTGATGACGGTGGCGATCGAGAACATGACAGCAATCAAGAGCGCCAGCCCGTCGCCTATCGGCGAGACGGCGCCATCAAGCGATTCCGACACCATGATGGCGACACCGGTGATGACGGCGGCAATCGCCAGCCAGGTCGCGACTGTCACCCTTTCGCGAAACAACGCCCAGGCAAACAGCGCAGCCAGAAGCGGCACGCCGGCCTGCATCAGCAGGATGTTGGCGACGGTGGTGTAGGCAAGTGCGACGACGAACGCGGCCGATGCAGTGGCGAAGCAGACCCCGACGGCCAGGCCGGGCAGACCCATGTCGCGGAACAATTTCAGCGTGCCGCGCCAACCGTCGCGCCAGACCATGAAGCAGATCAGGGAGGCCGCTGCCCAGACGGAGCGCCAGAAAATAACCGTCCAGCTGTCGCCGACGGTGATGAAGCGGGCAATGGTGCCGCCGAAACTCCATATCAGCGCCGACAGAAACACCAAAAGCATGCCGACGCGTTCCTCGCGCGGCGAGACGGTCGACAAAACAACGCTCGGTGATGGTGCTGTGTCGGTCATGGGCGCGACTGTCGGGCTTTTGTGGACGGGACGATGCGCAAGGGACGACAAAAAGATACTCCGTTCGCGTAACGCAAAGGCGAAGGCCGGGGGTGAGCCAGTGACCGACGACAATTGTGGCACCCAGTCCGGCGTCACTGGCGCCCGGCGTTACTGAAAGTCGAAGGCGCTCAGGCCGGTCACCATCTCGTCGAGGCCGAGCGGACGCGTCACCGGCGGCTCGGCGCGCGCCAGACAGCCGACGCGTTCGCAAAGCCGGCAGGCGGGCCCGACCGGCGTCGCCGTGACGCTGCCCGCCTTCGTGGTAGCTGCCGCGCCGGGAAGTGCCGCGCCATAGACGATGTCATCGCGAAAGCCGATGTCGCACCCAAGCAGCAGCGCCGTGCGGCGCGGACGCTCGGAGAAGGCGCCTTGCGGACCTTCCAGTGTGCGGGCGATGCACAGGAACTCGGCGCCGTCGGGCATTTCCACCGCCTCGACGAAGATCTGGCCGGGCTGGGTGAAAGCGACATGCACGGGCAGCTTGGGACAGCCGCCGCCGAAGCGGCTTTGCGGAAAGCCCTGGCTGCCGGCCTTGCGGAAGCGGTTGCCGGCATTGTCGACCTCCAGCATGAAGAACGGCACGCCCTGAACGCCCTGCCGCTGCAGCATGGTCAGCCGGTTCGCCGCCTGTTCGAACGAGACGCCGAAACGCGAACGCAGAACGTCGATATCATAGCGGGCGCGCACGGCAGCCGCGTGAAAGGCCTGGTAGGGCATCATCAGCGCATGCGCCGCATAGCGGCCGAGTTCGAAACGGGCGAGACGGCGGGCCTCGTCGGTGGTCAATTTGAGCGCCTGGATCTCGCCGGCGACCGCGACCGTCATGCGGATCAGGCAGGCCTCCATCGCTACTTCGCGCAGTTGGTCGAACGGCGACAGCCGTTCGGACAGGAACAGGCGCTGAGAGTGGCGATCATAACGGCGGCGCCAGTTCGGCATGGTGGCAACCGGCAGCACCTTGACCACGATGCCGTATTCGCGCTTCAGCCAGGCCTTCAACGCGCCGAACAGATCGTCGCCGGGATCGAGCACCGAGGTGAACGCCGCAGCCTCTTCCTCGAGTGCCTCGAAATGGTTCGGCCGGCGCTCGAAAATCTCGTGCACCTCGTCGATCGGCAGGCGGGCGCCGGAAAGTGCCGTCGCGCGACCTTCGCGCGCCAGGAGCTCGTTGAGGTCGGACAGGCGCTCGGCCTGCTCGCGATAGGCGCGGAACAGTTTTACCACCGCTGCGGACGCGTTGGGCGCCGCCTCGGCAAGCTCGATCAGTTCCTGATCTCCCGGTAGCTCGCCGACCAGCAGAGGATCCGTGAACACTTCCTTCAAGGCGGCGATGGACCCCCTTGCCTCGCCCTGCAGTTCGTGCGGATCGACCTTGTAGACGGACGCCAGCTTGAGGATCAATTGCACCGTCAGCGGCCGCTGGTTGCGCTCGATCAGGTTGAGATAGGACGGCGAGATGCCGAGCCCCTCGGCCATTGCCGTCTGCGTCAGGCCCTTGGCGTTGCGGATGCGTCGGATGCGCGGTCCGGCAAAGATTTTCTGGTCAGCCATCGACTATCCTTGACAAGAATTTACATAACTTCGCAGGGACCGTCATGCATCCAGCCTTTTACAATCATGACAAATTTACAAGGGCTCTCTGTCAAACACAACACAGATTTTCCCTTATGTTCGTCCAAATTCGCTGATTTTACTGGCCCATTTCGCGCTGCAATGTAAATTCAGTCATATTCCGGTGCGCAGATGATCGGTGCCCGGACACGATGCAGCAATCCTTCGGAGTGACCAATGACTGACTTTTACAATCTCGTCCCCTCGGCGCCGGAAGGTCGTTTCGACGGCATCGAACGGCCCTATTCTCCGGAGGATGTGAAGCGGCTGCGTGGTTCGGTTCAGATCCGCCAGAGCCTTGCGGAAATGGGCGCCAACCGGCTGTGGAAGCTCATCCACGAGGAGGACTTCGTCAACGCACTCGGCGCCATGTCCGGCAACCAGGCGATGCAGCAGGTGCGCGCCGGGCTGAAGGCGATCTACCTGTCGGGCTGGCAGGTTGCCGCCGACGCCAACACCGCTGGCGCGATGTATCCGGATCAGTCGCTTTATCCGGCCAACGCAGCGCCCGAACTGGTCAAGCGCATCAACCGTACGCTGCAGCGCGCCGACCAGATCGAAACCTCGGAAGGCAACGGGCTTTCGGTCGAGACCTGGTTCGCGCCGATCGTCGCTGATGCGGAAGCCGGTTTCGGCGGGCCGCTCAACGCCTTCGAGATCATGAAGGCCTTCATCGAGGCGGGCGCGGCCGGCGTTCACTACGAGGATCAGCTGGCGTCGGAAAAGAAGTGCGGCCATCTCGGTGGCAAGGTGCTGATCCCGACTGCGGCGCACATCCGCAACCTCAACGCCGCGCGCCTGGCGGCGGACGTGATGGGCACACCGACCCTGGTCGTCGCGCGCACCGATGCGGAAGCCGCCAAGCTGCTGACGTCCGACATCGACGAACGCGACCAGCCTTTCGTCGACTACGGCGCCGGGCGCACCGTGGAAGGCTTCTACAACGTCAGGAACGGCATCGAGCCCTGCATTGCCCGCGCCGTCGCCTATGCGCCTCACGCGGACCTGATCTGGTGCGAGACTTCCAAGCCGGACCTGGCGCAGGCCAGGAAGTTCGCCGAGGGGGTGCGCAAGCATCACCCCGACAAGCTGCTCGCCTACAATTGCTCGCCATCGTTCAACTGGAAGAAGAACCTCGACGACGCGACAATCGCCAGGTTCCAGAAGGAGCTTGGCGCGATGGGCTACAAGTTCCAGTTCATCACGCTCGCCGGCTTCCACCAGCTCAACTACGGCATGTTCGAACTGGCGCGCGGCTACAAGACACGGCAGATGGCGGCCTATTCCGAGTTGCAGGAGGCTGAGTTCGCGGCGGAGGCCAATGGCTACACGGCGACCAAGCATCAGCGCGAGGTCGGCACCGGCTATTTCGACGCCGTGTCGATGGCGATCACCGGCGGCCAGTCGTCGACCACCGCCATGCATGAATCGACCGAGCACGCGCAATTCAAGCCGGCCGCCGAATAGCAAACAGAACAACACAGAGGAAACGCCCAACAGGGCTTGGAACACAAGGAGAAGACCAATGGCATCGATAAGCCGTGTCAAGGAACGCGCCGAAGAACAGGCCACGACGATGACCGTCGACCAGCAAGCGACGATCCGCATGCTCGCCAATGATCTGCACCGCCTCAACCAGTCGGTGATGAAGGCAGTCGAGGCCGGCGTCTCGGTGGAGCTCGTGCGCTCGGCACGGCATCATGGCGGCGACGGAAACTGGGGCGATCTCTTGATCCCGGTGATCGTCACGCAGCAGAGCCACAGCTGATCGAACTCGCGCAACCGACCCTTCACCTGCGCAGTCTCTGCGCAGGTGAAATTCTTTTTATGAAGCCCACCTGTGGACAGTTGAGTACAGTAGCGTTGCTTGAAATTCACTGTTCCCAGGGATGATTTCGGGGCCTTTTATTTCAACTTGACATAGGCGGCGATCTCACGCCAATTGCGCTCCAGATTCAACTCTGCATTGAAATAGGGGCGAGCTTCTTGGCCGACTTGTGTGCCCAGTGAATCGTGAAGGCGAGACTCCAAGACACCTGAATTTTGTTGCCCGCGACTCGAACACAGAGACGGTCCGCGATCCATCGCAAGTGCTCGTCGTCTGCAGATCGCCAATCAATCGCGTGGTGATTTCGAAGATCGTCGAGCGATCCGGGCTCAAGCCAATCTCGGAATCTCCCGACATGGCGGCTAAGATCTTGCGCTCCCTCATTCCCGGTGCGGTTGTCCTTGACGGTGGCACCGACAACAAGGACTGCGACAATCTGATGTCCAGCATCGACGCGTTGCGGCGGGCCTCCGGCAAGTCGCTCCCGGCAGTGATCCTGCTTTCAACCAAGAATGGCACGCCGGAGAGCCTGGGCCTGTCGAGCGTCATCGACGTTGTGGTCGCCAAGCCGATCACACCCGAACGGCTGCAGCCGGTGATCGATCGCCTGATCAACCGCTAAAGCGATTCATCGTTTCATGGAATCGCAGAACCACTGTATTTCTTTGCTTGACGCAATTCCGGACGGAAAACCGCTTCACACTTTTCCTGGAATTGCTTGAGATCAGCCCGAATTGACAATGCTTTCGACCAGTCCGGGCAGTTGTCCGAGATCGGATATCTCGCGGAAGCGTGGCTCGGCCACCGGGGCCTCGACATGCTCCAGCACCCAGGTCAGTTCATGCGGGACATGGACACCCCAACCGCCCGCCTCGATGGCCGGCACCACATCCGACTTCAGCGAATTGCCGACCATCATGCTTCTTGCCGGACCATCGCCGTGGCGGTTGAACAGGCGGGCATAGGTAGCGGCACTCTTGTCGCTGACGATCTCGACCGCGTCGAACAGGTCTCCGAGGCCCGAGCCAGCCAGCTTTCGCTCCTGGTCGAAGAGGTCGCCCTTGGTGATCAGCACCAGGCGGAACGCGCCGGCAAGCTTCTCGACAGCTTCGCGCGCATGCGGCAGAGCCTCGATCGGATGGCTCAGCATCTCGCGGCCGGCATCGAGAATTTCTGAAATCACCGAAGCCGGCACACGGCCTTGCGTGACCTCGATCGCCGTTTCGATCATCGACAGCGTGAATCCCTTGATGCCGAAGCCATAGACGGCAAGGTTGCGTCTTTCGGCCTCCAGCAATCGCGCCGAGATGTGCCCGGCTTCGCCATGGTCGGCAAGCATGGCGGCAAAGCGCTTTTCCGTCATGCGGAAGAACTGCTCGTTTTGCCAGAGCGTGTCGTCGGCATCGAAGCCGATCGTCGTCAGTTTGTTGTCGTGTGACATGCAAAGTCTCGATTGGGATTGGGGTCTCGATTGGGAATTGAAGCGGCCGAAACTAGGCCGATTGGCGTGATTTTCAACCGTGTCGACCAACGCCCGGCGTGGCTCCCCTTCCCTTCCACAGGGGCGCACGGCTATACTCCGCAATCCGCAACCCAATCTGGTGAATGATGCCGCCTGCAAAAAAGGAAGTCCGTCCGTCGAGCCGCGGAGGACGGGCGCGTACGCCTGCCTTCGTGAAAAACCAACGTGGCGTCAAGAACTGGAAGGAAGCCAGCGCCTGGCTGGAATGGCGCGGCATCGAGGACATCGAGTGCATCACCCCTGATCAGGCCGGCGTCGCACGCGGCAAGATGATGCCGTCGAAGAAATTCACCTCCAACACCTCGCTGGCACTGCCATCGGCTGTCTTCATGACGACGATTTCCGGCGGCTACCCCGAGGATGGCAACGGCTTCCACTATCCGGAAGACGATGGCGACCTCAAGCTGATGCCGGATCTGTCGACGCTGACGGTGGTGCCCTGGGAAGAAGACCCGACGGCCGCTGTCATCTGCGACCTCGTCCACCAGGACGGACGCTCGGTCGAATTCACCCCGCGCAATGTGCTCAAGCGCGTGCTTGCCGCCTACGACAAACTCGGGCTGAAGCCGGTGGTGGCGCCCGAGATCGAGTTCTATCTGGTGCGCAAGAACCCCGATCCGGACTATCCGCTGACGCCACCGGTCGGCCGTTCGGGGCGCGCGATCGGCGGCGGCGCCGGCTATTCGATCGCCGGCGTCAACGAGTTCGATGAACTGATCGACGACATCTACCATTTCTCCGAGGGTCAAGGCCTGGAGATCGACACACTGATCCATGAAGAGGGCGCCGGTCAGCTCGAAATCAACCTGCGCCACGGCGACCCGATCGAACTGGCCGACCAGGTGTTCATGTTCAAGCGCACCATTCGCGAGGCCGCGCTCAAACATGAGATCTATGCCACCTTCATGGCCAAGCCCATTCAGGGGCAGCCCGGCTCGGCCATGCATATCCACCAGTCGATCATCGACAAGAAGACCGGAAAGAACATCTTTTCGGCGGAGGACGGCTCGGAAACCGAAGACTTCTTCCATTTCATCGGCGGCATGCAGAAGCATGTGCCGAACGCGCTGGTGATGTTCGCGCCCTATGTCAATTCCTACCGCCGGCTGACACAGGCGGCGTCGGCCCCGGTCAACAACAAATGGGGCTACGACAACCGCACCACGGCGTTCCGCGTGCCGCGCTCGGATCCGGCGGCGCGGCGCGTCGAAAACCGCATCCCCTCCTCCGATGCCAATCCCTATTTGGCGCTGGCGGCATCGCTTGCCTGCGGGCTGATCGGAATCACCAACAAGATCAAGGCCGAGCCTCCCGTGCTGACCACCGCCAACGCGGCGGAGATCGACCTGCCGCGCAGCCTGCTCGAAGCCGTCGACCTGTTCGAGGGCGATGAGGAACTTTGCGCACTGCTGGGCAAGTCCTTTGCCGCGACCTATGCCGCGATCAAGCGAGCGGAATTCGAGACCTTCATGGAAGTGATCAGTCCGTGGGAGCGGGAGTATCTGTTGCTGAATGTGTAGGGAGTAGCGAAGGTGCCCGATATTTTTCTATTCGCTATTCGCTATTTGCTTTTCACCTCCTCCTTCTGAATCACCGAGTCTTTCCTCCATCATGCCCTACCAATCCCCGATTTCTCCCGGCCGTTCCTGGTATGAGGACAGCGCCGGCCCACGGCCGGAATATCCGGCGCTGGATGGCGACAAGACATGTGACATCGTCATCATCGGCGGCGGTTTCACCGGCTTGTCGGCGGCTGCTCACCTTGCCAAGGCGGGCACGAATGTCGTGCTGATTGAAGCCTGCCGCTTCGGCGATGGTGCCTCTGGGCGCAATGGCGGGCAGCTCGGCACCGGCCAGCGCGCCTGGGTTGAGGACCTGGAAGCCGAATACGGTTTCTCCCGCGCCAAGGCGCTGTTCGACCTTGCCGAAGAGGCGAAGGCGCATCTCCTCGAGTTCGCCGCCGCCAACCAGATCGATATCGACTACATGCCGGGCCAGCTCTCCGTGGCGCACAAGCCGCGCTATGTCGACGACTACAAGGCGCATGCCGATATCATGGCGAGCCGTTTTTCCTACCCGCATATCTCGTTCATGGATGCCAAGGAGACGGCGGAGCGGCTGGGCTCGACCGCCTATTTCGGCGGCACGCGCGACACCGGCACCGGCCACATCCACCCGATGAAGCTGGTGATCGGCACCGCGCGGGTGGCGGCACAGGCCGGCGCGCAGCTGTTCGAGGAGACGCCATCGACCGCAATCATTTCCAGTGGCGGCCAGGTCAAGGTTTCGACACCGAGAGGCACGCTGACAGCGCAGAAATGCCTGATCGCGGTCAACGCCTATGGCGGCGCGCTCGAACCGGTGAGTGCCGCGCACATCATGCCGATCGGTTCGTTCATCGGCGCGACGGTGCCGCTGGGCGCGGACTCGACAGTGCTGCCGGGCGGCGAGGCGGTCGACGATTCCCGCTTCGTCGTGCGCTATTTCCGCAGATCGAAGGACGGGCGGCTACTGTTCGGCGGACGCGAAGTCTATGGCGTCAACGATCCGAAGGATATCCACATCCACATCCGGCGTCAGATCGTCGAACTCTATCCGGCACTCAGGGATGTCGAGATCACGCATGGCTGGGGCGGCTATGTCGGCATCACGGTGCCGCGCAAGCCGTTCGTGCGCGAAGTGATGCCCAATGTGATCTCGGCCGGCGGCTATTCCGGCCACGGCGTCATGTTGTCGAACTTCTTCGGCAAGCTCTATGCCGAAACCGTCGCCGGCAACCGCGACCGGCTGAAGCTGATCGAGGATCTGAAGATCCCGCCATTCCCCGGTGGCCGGCGCTTCCGCGCGCCGCTGCTGTTCCTGGCGCTCAACTGGTTCGCGTTGCGCGACAGGATCTAGAAGCTGTTGTGTTCCGGTGCAATTGGGACGCTGTCGGTTTTTTAGAGCGTGATCTCCAGCGAAAAACCGGATGCCACTTTTCGGGATCGTGCTCCAGACGGACCGGACCGCTCTCATCTATGTAATATTGTTGTAATATTTGTTGCCGTAACGGCACATTGCAGAATCCCCTCCAAAGGAGCAGAATCCCTAATGAGGGCGTAGTGATGCCACAATCAGCGATATAAAGATGCCGGTTGTGGGTTACTGACGGGGAATTCTGCGGGCTTGCCCGCTTTGATTCTTGGGACTGATGCAGATCTGGCGCCAGGTTCTTGGCATTTGATCGGAAGAACATCGGCCCGCTTATGGAGGTGGCAAGAGTGAGAGAGCCCTTCAGTTTCGGTACGCCGGAACGTCGGCGCTTTGCCATGCAGTTCGGATATGACATGCGGCCGTCCTTCTGGCAGGAGGTCCGCTCGAATTCGCATCTGGTGATCGCCGCGATCGGCACAGCCGCACTGCTTGGAGTCGCCGCGGTGGCGCTATGGCTGGCGCTGCCGGCCAATGACAGGCAAGCGGCGGCGAGCCCCGAGCAAACCATTCCAACCATTCCGGTGAAAACGACGAAAATCGCTCCGGGGGGAGCAGCAGTGGCTGCATCAGCCGTGCCGCAGGCGGCGCCCAAATCGGACAAGATTTTACCAGCCGTGGCGGCCGCGCAAGCCACCATTCCGGCACTGCCAGCCAATGATCCGCGTTGGACCGGTTCGCAGTCGAAGGCCGCATCTGCTGCCAGTACGCCTGCTCCCGGCAAGGTGGCGAACCAGGCTGAACAAGCACCGGGCAAAGCCGCGGTGGCATTCGCGCAACCGGTAGCAGATAGCGATGCTGCCAGCGAACTTGCCAAGGTTGCCGCACCCACTCCGCCGGCAGCTAGCCGTCCCGATGGCGCGAAAACCGCAGCCATCCCGGCGGTGCAGCCGCAAGTGCCGTCAGAGCAGCTCGCGGCGGCGGAAGGCGACGACAGCCAGGCCAAGGCGAAGCCACGCAAGGTCGAGGCCGCCGGAACAGGACAGATCCTAAGGGCCGTGACCATGCGCAGCGGCCCGAAGAAAAATGCCGCTGCTATCCTCACCGTGCCAGCCAAAAGCTCGGTGCAAGTGATGAGTTGCAAGAAGTGGTGTCAGATCACCTACAACGGCAAGACCGGCTGGATTTACAAGACCTACATCAAGACCGGCGCCTGACGCCTGTCTCGATCCGCCGCCGAAACGCCGTGCAGCATTTTGATTTGCGTCGGCGCTCTCAGATGCAGCGTCCGCCGTCGACCTCCAGCGCCACACCGGTGATGAAGGCGGCTTCATCCGACGCCAGCCAAAGTGCGGCGTTGGCGATATCGAGTGGTGTCGAAAGCCGGCCGAGCGGGATCGACGCGCGGAACTTCTCGCGGATTTCAGGCGTGTCGGCGCCCATGAACTTCTCCAGCATGCCGGTCTCGCCGGCAACCGGGCAGAGGCAGTTGACACGGATGTTCTTCGGCGCCAGTTCCACCGCCATCGACTTGGTGGCGGTAATCGCCCAGCCCTTCGAGGCATTGTACCAGGTGAGGCCGGGCCGCGGCCGCAGACCGGCGGTCGAAGCCGTGGTCAGGATAACGCCGCCGCCTTGCCGATCCATGATCGGCACCACGGCACGTGCGGCGTGATAGATCGCCTTCATGTTGACGGCGGTGATCAGGTCGAAGGTTTCCTCGTCGACGTTGAGCATGTCGCCGTTGCGATGGGTGTAGCCGGCATTGTTGACCATGATGTCGATACGGCCGAAGGCGCTCTTGGCGGCATAGACCATCTCGTCGAACTCGGACCGCAGCGAAACATCGGTCTGGGTCCAGATCGCCGCCTCACCGATCTCGCTGGCGACACGCTCCGCGCCCTTGGCGTTGAGGTCGGCGACGACGACCCTGGCGCCTTCCCCGGCAAAGCGCCTGGCGATGCCCTCGCCAAAGCCCGCCGCAGCACCGGTGATGACGGCAACCTTGTTTTCCAGACGCATGCTTTTCCCGCTCATGATTGGTGACGTTCGACCGGAGTGCCCGCGGCACATGCAAAGCCGCGGCTTCTGACCGGGCCACGACTTCTAGCCGTGTTGGTCGAAAGATGTGCGGTCATCGCCGATTTCTCCTTTGGCTTTCGCTTCGATCCCGCTCTATGCTGCAACTGCGAAGGCTTCCGGGGCCGCGCCTGTCGACAAGCCTCCGAGGTATCGGGCTGTCAAGAGGCAGGCGCAACACTCAGATGTGACACCATGGCACTGGAAAATTTAAATCGATTAGATTATATCAGCCGCGTCACAGCGACCGGCGTCAGAGCGGACAGACCATGACCAGCCAGATCATCCCCGTCGATCCTTTCGACTTTATCATTTTCGGCGGCACCGGCGACCTGTCGGAACGCAAGCTTCTGCCGTCGCTCTACTATCGCCAGCGCGACCATCAGTTCTCCGAGCCGACGCGCATCATCGGCACGTCGCGTTCGAAGATGACCGACGAGGAATTCCAGGCCTTCGCCAAACAGGCGATCTCGGACCACGTCAAGGCTGCCGACATCGACGCCAAGGAACTGAAGACATTCCTCGCCCGCCTTTCCTACGTCTCGGCCGATGCAACGACCGGCGCCGGCTTCGACAAGCTGAAGAAGGCGATCGGCGATAGCGACCGCATCCGTGCTTTCTACCTGGCGGTGGCGCCGGCGCTGTTCGGCGATATCTCGCACAAGCTGAAAGAGCACAAGCTGATCACGCCGAACTCGCGCATCGTGCTGGAGAAGCCGATCGGCCGCGACCTCGCCTCGGCGCGAGCACTCAACGACCTGGTCGGCGACGATTTCCACGAAAGCCAGATCTTCCGCATCGACCACTATCTCGGCAAGGAGACGGTGCAGAACCTGATGGCGCTACGCTTTGCCAACGCGCTCTACGAGCCGCTGTGGAATTCCGCCCATATCGACCACGTGCAGATCACCGTGGCCGAGACCGTGGGTCTGGAAGACCGCGTCACCTATTACGACAAGGCCGGCGCGCTGCGCGACATGGTGCAGAACCATATGCTGCAGCTGCTGTGTCTTGTTGCCATGGAAGCGCCATCGTCGATGGACGCCGACGCGGTGCGCGACGAAAAGCTGAAGGTGCTTAGGGCACTTAAGCGCATCAACGGCAACGAGGCGCCGAAGCACACTGTGCGTGGCCAGTATCGCGCCGGCGCCTCGGCCAGCGGAGCTGTGAAGGGCTATGTCGAGGAGCTTGCCCACGACAGCAACACCGAGACCTTCGTCGCCATCAAGGCCGAGATCGGCACCTGGCGCTGGGCGGGCGTTCCGTTTTACCTGCGGACTGGCAAGCGGCTGGCGACGCGGGTTTCGGAAATCGTCATCGAGTTCAAGCCGATCCCGCATTCGATCTTCGGCGACAGCGCCGGGCCGATCTTCGCCAACCAACTGGTCATCCGACTGCAGCCGGACGAAGGCGTCAAGCAGTTCATCATGATCAAGGATCCGGGTCCGGGCGGCATGCGGCTGCGCCAGATCTCGCTCGACATGAGCTTCGCGCAATCCTTCGACGGCCGCGCGCCGGACGCCTATGAACGGCTGATCATGGACGTCATCCGTGGCAACCAGACCCTGTTCATGCGTCGCGACGAAGTCGAGGCGGCGTGGAAATGGATCGACCCGATCCAGAACGCCTGGGAAAGCGCCAGACAGGAAGCGCAGGGCTACACAGCGGGCACCTGGGGACCGTCAGCCTCCATTGCACTGATCGAACGTGACGGGCGGACATGGCACGAGAGCAATTGAACAGCGTCGCCTATAGCTGGAACGGCTTCGCCGGGCGCCAGGAGCTGGCGGCCGCCCTTGCCGGACATGTCGCCGGGCGCCTGACCAAGGCAATCGCCGAGCGCGGCACAGGGTTGCTCGCCGTCTCCGGCGGCACCACACCGGCCAAATTCTTCGCCGCCCTTTCGGTGATACCCATCGCCTGGGACAAGGTGATTGTGACGCTGGTCGACGAGCGTTTCGTGCCGGCCTCCTCGCCGCGCTCCAATGCCGGGCTGGTGGCCGCCAATCTCTTGCAGAACGCGGCAAAAGCGGCACGGTTCGTACCGCTCTATCACGAAGCCGTCGGCATCGAGGATGCGGCGGCGTCCGACAACGCAGCGCTGCAGTCATTGCCCTGGCCGCTCGATGTCGTCGTGCTCGGCATGGGACCGGACGGCCACACCGCCTCTTTCTTTCCTGATGCCGATGATCTGGCAAAGCTGCTCGACCCGTCCTCCGACAGGATCGTGCTGCCGGTTCGTGCGGCGAGCGCCGTCGAGCCGCGGCTGACCTTGTCGCTGGCGCGCATTGTCGATGCCGGCTTCATCGCGCTGCACATCGAAGGCGAGGACAAGCGCACCGCTTTCGCCAGCGCGGTCGCGCCTGGACCGCGAAAGCCCATCCGCGCCGTGCTCGATGCCGCACCCAAGCCTGTAGAGGTTTTCTGGGCGCCCTGATTTGAACGTGCTGAGGGTCCCGGCAGACAGCCGGATTGTGTTCCGGGACCTCGCCTGAAAGGACCGACACCATGACCGCCAGACGCGACATCGAAGCCATCACCGAACGCATCCGCCAGCGTTCCAGACCAGGCCGCGAGCGCTACCTCGGCCGCATCGCCGAAGCGTCGAACCGCACCGCCAACCGGGCCGTTCTATCCTGCGGCAACCTCGCCCACGGCTTTGCGGTGTGCAGCCCCTCGGAAAAGCTGGCGCTGGGTGCGGACACGGTGCCGAACCTCGGTATCATCACCTCCTACAACGACATGCTGTCGGCGCATCAGCCGTTCGAGACCTTTCCGGCGCTGATCAAGGACGCGGCGCGCGAGGCCGGCGGCATCGCCCAGGTGGCCGGCGGCGTGCCGGCAATGTGCGATGGCGTCACGCAGGGCCAGCCCGGCATGGAGCTGTCGCTGTTTTCGCGCGATGTGATCGCCATGGCCGCGGCGATCGGCCTGTCGCACAACATGTTCGACGCCGCCGTCTATCTCGGCGTCTGCGACAAGATCGTGCCAGGGTTGGTGATCGCCGCACTCACCTTCGGCCATCTGCCGGCGGTGTTCATTCCGGCCGGGCCGATGACCACCGGCCTGCCGAACGACGAAAAGGCCAAGGTCCGCCAGCTCTATGCCGAGGGCAAGGCGGGACGTGCCGAACTGCTGGAGGCCGAGTCCAAGTCCTATCACGGCCCGGGAACTTGCACCTTCTACGGCACGGCCAATTCCAACCAGATGCTGATGGAGATCATGGGCCTGCACACGCCGGGCGCCTCCTTCGTCAATCCCGGCACGCCGCTGCGTGAGGCCTTGACCCGCGAGGCGACGAAGCGGGCGCTGGCGATCACCGCGCTCGGCAATGCCTATACGCCGGTCGGCCGGATGATCGACGAGCGTTCGATCGTCAACGGCGTCGTCGGCCTGCATGCTACAGGCGGCTCGACCAATCACACCATCCACCTGATCGCCATGGCGGCGGCGGCCGGCATCACCATCACCTGGCAGGACATTTCCGACCTGTCGGAGGCCGTGCCGCTGCTGGCGCGGGTTTACCCGAATGGTCTCGCCGATGTGAACCACTTCCACGCGGCGGGTGGGCTCGGCTTCCTGATCCGCGAACTGCTCGACGAAGGCATCCTCCACGAGGATGTGCAGACGGTGTGGGGCGAAGGCCTGCGGCCCTATGCGGTCGAGGCCAAGCTCGGCGCCGACGGCGGCGTGGTGCGCGAAGCCTCGCCGCGCGAAAGCGGTGACGAGAAGGTGCTGGCGCCGTTCAAAAAGGCGTTCCAGGCAACCGGCGGTCTGAAGGTGCTGTCTGGCAATCTCGGCCATGCCGTCATCAAGACCTCGGCGGTAAAGCCGGAGCGGCGCATCATCGAGGCGCCGGCCAAGGTCTTCGACAGCCAGCAAGGGCTGAACGAGGCGTTCAAGGCAGGCACGCTGACCGGTGATTTCATCGCCGTCATCCGCTTCCAGGGGCCGAAGGCCAACGGCATGCCGGAACTGCACAAGCTGACCACGGTGCTCGGCATCCTGCAGGACCGCGGCCAGCGCGTGGCGCTGGTCACCGACGGGCGCATGTCGGGCGCCTCCGGCAAGGTGCCGGCCGCCATCCATGTCACGCCGGAAGCAGTCGAGGATGGACCGATCGCCAGGATCCATGATGGCGACATCATCCGGCTCGACGCCGACGCGGGAACGCTGGAAGTGCTGGTGCCGGCCGGCGAGTTTGCACTGCGCCGTACGGCGGATGCCGACCTCATCGGCAATGAATTCGGTTTCGGCCGCGAGCTGTTTGCCGGCTTCCGCCAACTGGTCGGCCGTGCCGACCACGGCGCCAGCGCCTTCGGCACGGCGTGACGAAATCATCGTCCTGTCGATGAAAAAGGGCGGCTGATAGCCGCCCTTTTTTGCTACCGGTCAGACAGCAGTCATGGCGTAACGGTGATCTCGGTACGCTCGCCAGCCTTGACCGTCACCGGCATTTCCTTGTCATGGCCTCCATCGGACATGTGCCGGACGACCACGTAATCGCCGGCCGGAATGGTCTGCTGCCAGGCGTCGCCATAGCTCAGGCCAAGCGCCTTGCGATTGCCCTGGATGTCCTTTTTCGGCGACAGGACCTCGATCGAGTAGGCGCCGGGAGCCGACATGGCCAGAACGCCGGCACCGAGCGGCACCTTGATGTCCTGATTGTCGCCGACCTTGACGCTGAACGGCTGCTCGACGGTCGCGAGATCAAGCGTGGTGAGCGCGACATAGTCGTCCGGCGGCAGCCAGAACTTGCTGTCCGGTCCATATGAATGCTCGACATCGTCGCGTGAACCGTCGATCTTCTTCTTCGCCTTGACGATCTGGAAGCCGAGGCCTGAACTGTCGGCCTTGTCGCCGCCGGTGACATAATAAGCGTTGAACACGACGTGCCCGACGCCGACGATGACGTCCTTTTCGATCGTCTGCCCGGCGGTCAGCTGGATGGTCTCAACCACCGAGCCGCTGCCGATCTGGACCGTGACCTTCTGCTCACCCGCCGGCACGATGATCTTGGTGTCGCCATAGTGGGTGGTGTTGCCGCCGGGATAGGTGAAGTCGACATGGGCCTCGTCACTGATGTCGGCGCCCTGGCTCGGCCGCGGATGAATGAGCATGGTGCCGGCGTTCAGTGTGAAAAGCGGCTTGTAGACCTGGCCGGCCTCGATCTTGAACTTCTGCTCCACCTTGGCCTCGTCGTCGCGTGCGACGACGATATAGTCGCCGGGCTCGAGATTGCCGTTGTAGGCGCCATACTCGGTGGTCACGGAATCGCCGCGCGAGCCGTCGGAGTTCGCCTTGTAGATCTCCCAGGCGTTGCCGTCGGTGATCGGCTGGCCACCTTCGGCCATCACCACCGTCGGCTGGAAGTTGAATTCCGGTTTCGCAGGCTCCGGCGCAGGCGCCGGGGCGGGCGCGGGAGCGGGCTCAGGAGCGGGTGCTGGCGTTGGTGCCGCCACCGTCTCGACCAGCGCCTCCTGCAACGCCTTCTCATCGGAAGCCTGGATGTACTTGCCGCCGGTGTTGTCGGCGAGGCAGGCGATCTGCTTGCCTTCGTCGGCGGTGAGGCCGAAGCCGACGACGTCAGCGGTGAAATCGACGCCGGACGCCTCGAGTTCCTTGCCAAGCGCGCAGGGGTCGCCGCCGCATGTTTCCAGCCCGTCGGTGATGAGGACGACGGTCGCCTTGTCCTCGGTGTATTTCAACGCTTCGGCCGCCTGCTTGACCGCGGCGGTCAGCGGTGTCTTGCCGAGGAATTTCAGGCTGTCGGCGGCGGCCGAGATGGCGCTTGCCGAGCCTGCCTGTGGTGGCACGATCAGCTGGATGTCGTCGCAACTGCCTTTTTCGCGATGGCCATAGGCCATGAAGCCGATTTCATCGTCAGCGGGAACCGACTGAAGCACGGTTCTCAGCGATTCACGGGCGATTTCGAGCTTGGGCTTGCCGTCGATCTGCGCCCACATGGAACCGGAGGCATCGAGAATGATGATGACCTTGTTTGCGGCAAAGCCGAACGTCGTCATCGACAAAAGGAGGATCGCCGCAGCGACGCTCCGTGCAAATCCCGCCATCGAAATCTCCTCAAATCCGCCCCGATCCGGGCGGGAAGCTATTTGACGCGGCGTCAGGACACAAGGCCGGGCGCGGCTAGGAGGGGACGGAATGTCAAACTTTTGAGCGGAAGCGAAAATCTCCGCTCAGTAGGTCGTGCGGCGCTCTTCCGAGGGCGGCCTACCGAATTGCAGCCGGTAGCTCTGGGCAAAATAGGAATGCGAGGTGAAGCCCGTGGCGATCGCCACATCGAGGATCGGCATGTTGGTCTGGCGCAGCAATTCGCGCGCCCGCTCGAGCCGCAGTCGCATATAATAACGGCCCGGCGTGACGCTGAGATGGCGCAGGAACAGGCGCTCGACCTGGCGCACCGAAAGGCCGGCGGATTTGGCCAACTGCACCGCCGACAGCGGCTCATCGAGGTGGTCGGCCATCAGTTCGACGATGCGCCTGAGCTTCTCCGACTTGCCGGTGAGGTCGCGTTCCGGCCCGACACGCTGGCGGTCGCCGGCCGAGCGGATGCGCTCGTGCTGGAACTGGTTGGCGACTCCATTGGCAAGGTTGGAGCCGAAATCGCCGCGCACGATCTCCAGCATCAGGTCGATCGATGTGGTGCCGCCGGCGCATGTGTAGCGCTTGCGGTCGATCTCGAAGACGTTGCCCGTGCAGTTGATGTCGGGGAACCGTTCGACGAAGCCGGCGCGGTTTTCCCAATGGATGGTGCAGCGATAGCCTTCGAGCTGGCCGGCCTCGGCAAGCAGGTAGGAGCCGACCGACAGCGCACCGAGCGCGTTGCCGCGCCGGCCCCAGCTGCGCAGAGCCGCCAGCACCTTGCTCTTGCCGGGAAATTCCGTCGTCAGTCCGACCGAGACGAAGAGGATGTCGACCGGAGGCAGGTCGGCAACGGCATAGTCGATCTTCAGCGGCAGGCCATTGGAGGCCATCACCGGATCGCCATCCGCGGAGACGGTCGTCCAGCCATAGAAGTCGCGGCCAAGCAACCGGTTCGCCGACCGGAACGTATCGATCGCCGCGGCCAGCGAGAACATCGAGAACTTGTCGACCAGCAGGAAAGCGAACTGCCGGCCGCCTTGAACGGGATCCGTCATGACCGGCCGTTCTACAGGAACAGTTGGGTTCGGCAAAGCTGCGGCTTTCTGGCGGGTCAGAAGGACGGCCGTTTCAATCCGGCCGCAAGGTAGGCTGAGGCTAACGTATTGGCCATCAGCATGGCAATGGTCATCGGGCCGACACCACCGGGCACCGGCGTAATGGCGCCGGCGGCCTTCGCCGCTTCGGCATAAGCGACATCGCCGACGAGGCGCGACTTGCCCTCGCCCTTTTCCGGCGCCGGAATGCGGTTGATGCCGACATCGATGACCGTGGCGCCAGGCTTCACCCAATCACCCTTGATCATCTCCGGCCGACCGACCGCCGCGACGAGAATGTCGGCGGTGCGGGCAAGCGCCGGCAGGTCCCTGGTGCGGCTGTGGGCGATGGTGACGGTGCAGTTGGCGGCAAGCAGGAGGTTGGCCATCGGCTTGCCGACGATGTTGGAGCGGCCGACGACGACCGCGTTGAGGCCGGACAGGTCCTTGCCGCGCACACGCTCGATCAAAAGCATCGAGCCGGCCGGCGTGCAAGGCACGAAGGCGGTCTCGAGTTCGCCGGTGCCGAGCTTGCCGACATTGATGAAATGGAAGCCATCGACATCCTTTTCCGGCGCGATGGTCTGGATGATCTTGCCGGCGTCGATATGGGCGGGCAGCGGAAGCTGCACCAGGATGCCGTTGATGGCCGGATCGGCGTTGAGATCGCCGATGATCTTCAGCAATGCCGGCTCGGAGGTTTCGGCCGGCAGCGTGTGCTGGACGGAATGAAAGCCGCATTCCTTGGCGGTGCGCGACTTGGAAGCGACATAGACCTGGCTGGCCGGATCTTCACCGACGATGACCACGGCAAGACCGGGCTTGGCCTTGCCTTTCGCGACAAGTTCGGCCGTCAGGGTCTTGACCGTCCGCACCACGTCTTCGGCGACGCTCTTCCCATCAATCACTTCGGCCATGGTCCACCCTCAACACCGTTCCGCCCAAACGGCCGCATCGAAAACATGAATGCGGCACCCTGGATCCTTGTCTGACGCATGCCGCGAAACCACGCGCCCCGATCAAACTCGGAAGCGTGCCCTCGGCACTATGCAGCGCGGCATTTTCACGAAAATTCCAACACGCAATCCCGTCAAAGCGCCGTCCCATGCCGTTTACGCGAAACCGGCATGTTTTTGTTCGGCAGCGCGACTTATTTTGTGGCTCAGAAGTAGCGGCGGCGCGCGCGGGTCTCGGTAAGTTCGCGGACGGCTTCGCGGAATTCGCGCAGGCTGGCGCGGATTTCGTCGATCGGGGCTTGCCGTTCGACATCCTCCGCCGCCTGGGGCGCCTCCACCGATGGCTCGTCAGGCTGAGCTGCCTGCTGCGGCGCGGTGGGCTGTTGCGGATGAGGCGCGGAAGCGGGCTGGGGCGGATAAGACATCTGCCCGCCATGGGGCATGGGCTGCGGATAGGGATAGCCCGGCTGCTGTGGCACCTGCCAGTGCTGCGCCTGCGGAAGGCCTATCGGCTGCCCATAGGGATACGCCTGCGGACCCGAATACGGTCGCTGCGGCACCATGCGGGGAGGCAATGGCGGCTGCGCCGCCTGTTGCGGATAGGGAACGTGGCCGCCGGGCCGGAAAGGTGGCGGCGGATAGGCTGTTGCGGCAGCCGGCTGCAGAGGCGCAAAGGCCGCTGCCGACTGGGAATAGGCGGGGTGCGTCAAATCTTCTGTTGGCTTCCCATCGGCAAAGGGTGAGACCCATTCATCGGTATCGATGGTGTCCTGCGGGGACTGCTTGCGGGACATCGCCTTGCGCAGCTTCGACAGCAACGCATTGATGCGACCGGGACCTTCGGTCGGCGTGATGTCAACCTGCTGAACAGGCGGGGGTGGTGCAGGCGGTGGCGGGGGCGGTGCTGGTGGCGGTGCCGCTGGCTGCGGTGCTGGCGGCTTTGGTGGCGGTGCTGCCTGATATGTCTTGTCTTCGTAAGGCGTCCGGCGTTCGTCCATGCTGCGGTCGCGGCGCGAGCGCGATGTCGCGGTGTCACGCAAGCTCTCATAGGCGCCACGCATGGCGCCAAGGCCAACGCCGGAGGCAAAGCCCAGCAACAGGCCGGCAAGCGCCACCACGACCCGCGACGGCCCGTTCGGCTCGAGCGGCGCGAAGGCCTTCGAGATCACATTGATGTTGGCGGTGTTGATGTCCTTCTGCTCGCCGGTCTCCTTGGCGCGCAGCAGATACTGTTCATAGACGGAACGCTTGGCGGTGGCCTCGCGCTCCAGTTCGCGCATCGAGACCAGGTCGCTGTTGACGTCGCCGCTGCGGACCTTCAGCTGCGCCAGCCGAGAGGCGAGATCCTGTTCGAGCTGGACCGCGCGCTTGAGGTCGACCTGCAGCGACGAGCCGATGCGACGTAGTTCCGCGGCGATGCGGTCGCGTGCGCCGGCAAGCTGGGCATTGAGCGCCTGGAGTTCGGGATGCCGCGGACCAAACCGGATCGCGGCGCGATCAGCCTCCTGCTTGAGCGACGCATACTGCGAACGCAGATCGCTCATCGTGTTGGAGTTGATCTCCTCCGGCAAGGTGCCGGTGAGAACCGAGTTGACGTCGACCGAACGCGCCGAAGCGGCCCGGGCATTGAGTTCCAGCGTGCGGGCGCGTGCAACCGACAGCTGCTCGTTGAGCTTCAGCATCTCGTCGTCGCTGATGAGGTGGCCCTGCGCGTCGACGAGGTCGTGCGTGGCCCTGAAATCCTCGACCTTGCGTTCCGCCGCCTCGACGCCCTTGCGCAATTCATCAAGTCTGGCCGTCAGTTCGTCGGTGGCGCGGCCGGCGGTATCGGACTGGATCTGACCGAAAGTCTGCAGGAAGACATCCGTCATCGTGTTGGCGATGAGAGCCGATTTCTCGCCATTCTGCGTGGTGGCGCTGACGGTGATGACGAAGGTCTTGCCGCCACGCTCGACCGAAAGGCTTTCGCCCAGATTGCCGACAGTAAGCGCCCGGCGGCGGGTCTCGTCGACACCGCCCGGCCCGTCGTGACGTGACAGGATGGAGCGGATGAGCGACATGACGTTGAGGCCGCCACTGCCCTGCCCATTGAATTCCGGGTCGTTGACGAGATTGAGCTTGTCGACGACCTTGTTCAAAACGGTGCCGGACGTCAGCACCCGGACCTGGTTTTCGACGATGGCCAGCGTGGCGTCGGAGGCGACGACCGACTGGGTGAGGTCGCGGTCGGTGAGCTTCAGGTCGCGCGGATCGACGATCAGTTCCGTGGTGGCTTCGTATTTCTTCGGCGTCGACAGCGCGATGGCGATGCCGAGCCCGGCACCCAGTATCGTCGTCGCCACGATCAGCAGCTTCGACTTGCCAACGCCGCGGACGACCTGCATCGGATCGATCAGCGGCTTCCATTGCTGGCTGTCCGCGCCGTCGTTGTGGGACGCCCGCGCGTCGCCTGAATGGTAAGGTTCGGATGTGCGATCGGGGCGATAGGTGGTGCCTGCGGTTTCAGCAGTCCGTGACGTGGTTTGCGCGTAGCGCGATGATGCCGACCTGGTTGCTGAATAATCGTCGGCGGATCTACCGCCTTCAGGCGGCACCTGCGCAGACGAAGCTGGCTCATAGCCAGCCTGATATCCATCTGTTGCAACGGCATCCGACAGCTTCGGGTTCGACAGCGCCTCGCGCTGCGAAGGGTTCGTCCGCGCTTCGCGCTGTGACCGGGCGAGACGATGGCGCGTGGCGGCATCCTCGCGCCATGACGGGTTCGCCCGGTCCCCGATCGAGACCAGGGAGGCGTCGGGTTCGTCGTCGCCGCGCACAGCCTTGCCAAGCGCCAGCAGCGAACGCTCGCGCTTCCAGTCTTCACGGTTTTCCCTGTCGACCATCGTCTGGAGCTTTACCCTTGGCGGCCTGCAAACGGCGCTTCGCCATTCGTTAAACCACGCTAAACAGGCATGGAAAACAAAAGGTTAATTTTCGCCCGCCGAAGCCGCCGTTTCTCCCTCCGCCAGCACCTATTTTTCAACACGCCCCTGGGCTCCAGAACGGCACGTTAAGTTTTCCGACCTAAGCTCTCCCTGGAGATATGACGCAAGCCAGTGACATACCGCAAAGGCGGCCAACCCTCGCCCGGATCGGCACTTTTTTGGCCGAACGACGGGGGCTGCTGCGCGACTATTTCTCGGCGATCAGCGGCGCCGGCGGGCGACTGGTGTTCTCACTCGCCTATTTCATCGCGCTGGCCAACACGCTGTCGATTTCCGAGTTCGGCATGTTTGCCACCGCATCGGCGGCCGGCGTCATGCTGTCGCGCATCCTCGCCTTCGGTTTCATCTCGGCGCTCTATCGCACGGCCACCATCCGCCCCAATCTGATCGGCACCTTCACCGCGGGCTTCCTGCTGCTCGGCCTGCTGTCGCTGCCGCTGCTGGCCGCGGCCTCGTTCGGCGTCTACCTGATCTTCTTCGCCGACACCGTGCCGCTGTCGGTGTTTGCTGCGATCGTCTTTGCCGAAGCGCTGTTGTGGCGGCCGGTGGAGGTGGCGCTGATCGTCAACAATGGCCTGGGCAAGTTCGGCCGCGCCGCGCTGCTGGCAATCCTGGCGACGGCGCTGCGGGCGCTCGGCGCGGTGCTGTTCATGTTCTGGGCGCAACACAGCGTCTGGATATGGTCGTGGTTCTACATCGGTGCCAATGCCGCCTCGCTGGTGATCGCCTTCGGTTTCTTCTACCCGCGCCAGCGCTTGCGGCTGCGCATCGAGCTTTATCTCCGGCGGTTGGCCGACTCCATCTACGTGGCTGGGGCCGAAGTGCTGTTTTATCTGCAGATGGAGTTCGACAAGCTGCTGGTCCTGGCGATCGGCGGACCGCATCTGGCCGGTATCTACGCCATCATCATGCGGCTGGTCGACCTGACGGCCATTCCGATCCGCACCTTCTCGATGATGCTGGTGCAGCGCATGATGCGCGCGCCGGACCTGCTGTCGCGGCTGGCGGTCAAGAGTGGCATCGAAGGCGGGGTGTTCGCGGTCTCGACACTGGCGCTGTTGACGCTTGGCATCGTTCTGCATTTCTTCCCCAATGCGCTCGGCAAGAACGTCGCCGAAGCCGCTCCCCTGGTGGCGCTGGCGATCTGCGTCCCGGGACTGCGCAATCTGGTGGAATACCAGGCCGAGCTGCTGTTCGCCCGCGGCCAGACGCTGGTGCGAGCGCTCAATCTCGGCCTGCTTGCCGGGCTGAAGGCGGTGCTGCTGACCTATGTGCTGACAACCATCCTCGACACACCGAACCTGGTGTTGTCGCTGAACGTCGTCTTCCTGCTTCTGTATCTTGCCTCGACGCTGCTTACCTATTCGGCGATGCGCAAGCCGGCAAAGCCGGTCTAGGACCTACTTCGTTCAAGCATGATCTTTTCCAAAAACCGGTTCCCACTTTTCGGGATCATGCTCTAGTCAAGCCCGATCAGACGGCGGATGCGGCCGATATCGGTGCCGATGAAAGACTGCATGCCGATCGCCACCTGCTCAGGCGCCATGGCGGCGACGAAGCGGCGGAACTCGTCGTCCGACAGCGCTTGCCCGGTCCAGTGGACGCGGCAGAACTCCTCCGAAGCGTGGAAGTGGCCGGCACCCTCCAGCAGATCGTCGACATAGCGGCCGTAGATCATGCATTCGGAGAACTTGCGCGCCGAGCCGACAACCTCGACCCATCCACGCGCATGGACCTTCTCGATCTCGCCGCACATGGCCAGCACGGTGTCACGCCGCCACGCGATCAGCGTCGAGATATAGTCATGGACCGATGTCCGGGACGGGTCGATACCGAGTGCCGCACCGGCGTTGCGCGACCAGATGCGATGCTCCTCATGCCCCTCGTCCGCCAGCACCCCGTCGCGGCGGAACAGCCGCGCCTTGCCGTCGCGCCAGAAGGTGCCGCAGTCGAAAGGTTTGAGGAAGGCGACGTCGGAATCGCAGAAGATCAGGACGTCTTCGCTGGCGTGCGCGGCAATCGCGATACGGCGCAATTGCTGCACGTGCCAGCCGCGCAACGGCTGCGTCTTCAGGCTGAGCCAGACACGCCGGCGAAACAGGCTGAGCGGATCGTCGAAGGCATGCAGCCAACGCGGCAGCAATTCCCGCTCATCGACGATGCTGCGACGGCCGTTCTCCAAGTGACGGAAAAGCTTGATATCGCGATGTTCGACAAGGATATAGTGGTGCGCCGCGCCCGAGACGTGGCGGTCAAGCGTTTCGCATAACAGCCGGCAACGCTCGAAATCCGGCGCATAGCTTGCCGTCACTATTGCCGCCGTCGGTACCTGCCGAAGCGAGCTTGGCTCGATCGCGGCGCCTGGGACGAACCGGCTGTTCAATGGATGTCTCCCGCAGCTTCCGGTGTGCGCGAGAGTTTCTGCCTGACGACGCGCAGTAGGAACAAGGGATTGCCGACCACGTAGCGGCGCCACAAGCGACCGGGTTCGACGGACAACCGAAACAACCATTCGAGCCGCAGCCGGCGCATCCACAAGGGCGCCCGCGGCACCGCGCCGCTGAGGAAATCGAGCAATGCGCCGACGGCGATCGGCAGCGTGCAGTGACGCGCGTCGATATGGCGTGCGATCCACAATTCCTGGCGCGGCACGCCCATGGCGACGAGCAACACGTCCGGCCGCAATTCTTCGATCCGATCGACGATTCCCGCCTCCTCGGCAGGCGAGAAATAGCCGTCATGGATGACCACGAACCTGTGTTGCACGGCAAGTGCTGCAAGCTTGGCTGACGCCGCTTCGGCGTTGACGCGCGTCGCGCCGAGCAGCCCGACCGTCAGGGGCGTCGTCGCGGCCTGCAGGAAGGCGGGGACGAAATCGGTGCCGTTGAGATTGTCCGGAAACGGCGCCCCATAAAGAAGTTTCGCCGCCAGATCGACACCGATGCCGTCGGGCAGGATGAGGAAATCATCGAGCGCGTCGGCAAAGACCGGGTCGGTGGAGGCGAGGTTGGCGTTGTGGGCGTTGAGGAAACTGACCTTGGTGAAGCGCCGCTCGGCAATCAGGCGGTTCAGCAGGCCGACCGCATCGTTCCAGCGGATGGCGAGCACCGGGATACCGAGGATCGTCTTCGAGGTGTCGAGCCCCGACGGGGTGCGGGCGGCATGCATGTTCATGCAAACGCCTCCTGCCTGACCGGCCCGAGCTTTTCGAGGCCGAGCCGGATGGCGGCATCGAGCGCCCTGACCTGCGACCGACGGAAAGCGCTGCCGTCGACATCGTGGATGACAGCTGCCGCGGCCTCCAGGGCCCGGGCAAAATCCGCCGGATCGTCGGTGACGACGCAATTGGCCGGGCGATGATCGATGCCGCGCAGCGAGCGGCTGGTGGCGACGGAGGGCAGGCCGAGTTCGAAGGTCTCGATGGTCTTCAACTGGACGCCGCTGCCAGCGGTGCTGATCAGCGGGATGACGGCAGCACTGCGCACGAAAGCCTGCGCATCCGGCACACGGCCGACGAATTCGACACCGGGATGCTTCGACGTGACGCCCGAAGGCATGCTGCCGGCGATGCGGATGCGGAAACCGGGCCGCAGATGCGGCACCACCTTGCCCAGGAACCAGTCCAGGCCGATGCGGTTCGGCTGCCAGGTCCAGGTGCCGATCAGCGCTGCCTCGCAGTCGATGCGGCGCAAAGCTTCCTCGGTCGGCGCCTGCGCTCCCGTCACCAAAGGCAGCACCGCCGAGCGGTCGTCGGAGGCGACACCGAGTGCAGCGCGGTCTTCCTCGGCCAGCGTGAAGATGAAGCGCGCGCCGCGGCAGAGACGCTCTTCCATGGTCTCGAGCAACTTCGCCTCGCGGCGAAACAGCAGGCGCTGGAAGAGGCTGCCGGCGGCAGCGGCATTCTCCTGCGCCGAAAGATGCTCGACATTGTGGGCGACGAAGATCGAGGGCTGGTCGGCGAACAACTTTTCGAAGGCGCCGGCGAACTGCACGGAATTCAGCACGTAGCCGTCGAACGGACCGGCGCGTGCGACCGCGGCGAGGACGTCGCTGTCGGGCACTGCGCGCAGCTTGACCGAGGCGAAGGTGAGGCCCGAGATCAGCGCCTTGCCGACCCAGGCCAACTTTTGTTGTGCAGAGGCTGTGTCCGTGCGCACGTCGATTGCACCCAGCACCACGGTGTTTTCGGGATCGGCTGCGGGTTTTCCCGGCCAGGTGAAGCCGATGACGGTGACGCGCGCGCCAGCGCGCCGCAAAGCGGCGATGATTGCAGCGTTGGCGATCTCATAGCCCGAGGCAAGAGCGCCGTCGGGCACGATCGATGTGGCGAACAGCAGATGCATCTCACCTATCCTGTGGTGTAGCCGGTAGCAAAGTGCGGTGAACCCTTGATTAAGCGAGCACAATCAACGAGCGAAAGCCGCTGCCTGGCAGGCTTCTCCGTGCAAGGTGATTAACGAAACCTTATCACCGTGGTGCTACCAGAACCCAACTCACCATTTGGCTGGACACGGATGATCCCTTTGCCATCGGACGGTTCGGTATCGATCGCGGGGCGCTCGCCCCGGCTTGACGTCGAGGCTGTCGAAGTCGTCGTCACCTTGCCGACCTTCAAGCGGCCCGAGCAGGTGCTGGAAACGCTGGCGTCGCTGCGCGCGCAGCAAACCGGCAGGCGCTTTGCCGTCATCGTGATGGAAAACGAAACCGAAGCGCGCGCCGGCGCCAAGGCGGCGGTGCCGCTGTTCGAGCGCGGCGATATTTCAGGTCTGGTCATCATCGCCCATCAGCGCGGCAATTGCAGCGCCTACAATGCCGGCTGGCAGACAGCGATCCTGCAATTCCCCAACTTCAGGCATCTGCTGGTCATCGATGATGACGAGATCGCCGATCCGCAATGGCTAGAACGGATGTGCGGAGCAGCCGAAACGCTCGGCGCCGATATCGTCGGCGGTCCGCAGGTGCCCGACTTTGCCGACCCGGCCCATGCGAAATGGGCCGAGCATCCGGTGTTCGCGCCGCCCTACCGGGAAACCGGACGCGTGCCGGCGCTCTATTCGTCCGGCAATCTTTTGGTCGGACGCAACGTTCTGATCGCCATGGGTCCGCCCTTTCTCGATCTGAAATTCAACTTCATGGGCGGCGGTGATTCCGATTTTCTCAGCCGGTCCGCACAGAGAGGCTTCGTGCTGGGCTGGTGCGCCGAGGGACAAGTGCATGAAACCGTTCCGGCCCGGCGCCTCGAGGCCGACTGGGTCCGTGCCCGCAGCCTGCGCAATGGCGTGATCTCGACACTGGTCGAAAAGAAGAAACGCGCCGGCACGCCGCTGGCCGGCGCCATGGTGTTGCTGAAGAGCCTGGCGCTGCTTGCCGCCTCGCCGTTTCGCGGCATGCTCCGGCTGGCGCGGACAGGATCGCCGGCGATAGCCATCTACCCCGTCCATGTGGCGCTGGGCCGCGTGCTGGCCGAATTCGGATATGCCAATGAGCAATACCGCCAGCCTGAGAAAAACTGAGCGCGCGCCGCTCAGCGCCGCGTTCACGCGCGAAGGCGTGGCGACCGCGATCGCAGCACTGCTGTTCACCGTCATCATGGTGTCCTTCCGCCCGTTCCAGCCGGCCGGCGCCGAACTGACCGGCGAAGGCGGCGACATCGTCAACCAACTTGGCTTCGGCTCGCTCGGCGCCATGTCGATCTTCTCGCTGATGGCTTTCGCCGATCCGCGCGTGGTGCGCTCGCTGCTCAGCCCGTCCTGGGTGCTGATGTTGGGCTTCTTTTTCCTGTCGGTGGTGCTGGCAACCGACCCGCCCACGGCGATGCGTGCCGCCTCGTTCACGCTGATCGGCATTTTGACGATGGCGACGATACTGGTCTTGCCGCGCGACGCTGAGGCTTTCTCAAAGGTCATCATCTTCACCGCCGTCGTGGTCATGGGCCTGTCCTATTTCGGCCTCATCGTCTTTCCGCACGAAGCCATGCACACCGCGGACTCGCAGGAGCCCGAACATGCCGGCCTGTGGCGCGGCGTGTTCACCCACAAGAACATCGCCGGCCCGATCATGGCCTGTTTCAGTTTCGCCGGCCTGTACCTCTGTCGGCGCCGGCAGCGGCGTTGGGGGGCGGCGATCTTCTGCGCGGCAATGATCTTCATGCTGCACACCGGCTCCAAAACGACGGCGGGCCTGGTGCCGTTCTCGATCCTGATCGTCATGTTTCCGAGCCTGATGGGGATGCGGCTCGGCACACCGGTTCTGTTTGCGCTGGCGATGATCGGCACGGCGGTCGGCACGCTCGGCATCGTCTTCCTGCCGCCGGTGAAGCATCTGGCGGCGATCTACTTCCCCGACCTCACCTATACCGGGCGCACGACGCTGTGGGAGTTCGCCGGCAGTATGCTGGCGAAGAGACCATGGACCGGCTACGGCTATGAAAGCTTCTGGGGCACGCCGCTGCTGCTCAACCAGGACCAGCCCTTCGACCGGCCCTGGGACATCAGAACCATCGTGCACGGCCATGACGGCTATCTCGACATCGCCGTGCTGATGGGCATTCCGGCACTTTGCGTCGCGGTCTACACCTTCCTCATCGCACCGATGCGCGACTACATGCGCATCCCGCTGCGCAAGGAAAACATCTATCTCGGCGACTTCTTCATGATGGTGGTGCTGTTCACGGCGCTCAACGCCTTCCTCGAAAGCTTCTTCTTCCACCGCGGCGACCCGGTCTGGCTTTTCTTCGTGCTCGGCGTGCTCGGCCTGAGGCACGTATCGCTGCGGCCGATGGCAGTGCGCGACCCCGATCGCGGCTAGCGGCCTTCCCGCCCGTCCTGACGGGGCTTCCCCACCGAACCGCTTGCGTCTATGTGAAGGCCTTCCTTCGGAGGGTTTCCATGACGATCAGGCTTGTTCTCGCCGGCTGCGGCAATATGGGTTACGCCATGCTCTCGGGCTGGCTGAAATCCGGCAAGCTTCAACCATCGGCGGTGTTCGTGGTCGAGCCCAATGCCGACCTGCGCAATCGCGCAGCAGTGCTGGGTTGCGGCACATCAGCCGATGCCGGCGGCATTCCGACCGATGCCGTGCCCGATCTCGTCGTCATCGCGGTGAAGCCGCAGGTGATCCGTGATGTGACGGCCGCCTTCAAGCGCTTCGGCGACGGCCGCACCACCTTCGTCAGCATCGCAGCCGGGACACCGGCAGCCACCTTCGAGGAGATCCTGGGCAGCCGCGCGCCGATCGTGCGCTGCATGCCCAACACGCCCGCTTCGATCGGCAAGGGCATGATGGTGGTGTTTTCCAACAGCCTGGTCTCCGACGACACCAAGCGTTTCGTTGCCGACCTTTTGTCGGCGAGCGGCGAAGTGGCAACCATCGAAGACGAGAGCCTGATGGATGCGGTGACCGCCGTGTCCGGATCGGGGCCGGCTTACATTTTCCATTTCATCGAGGCGCTGACTGTCGCCGCCGAGAAGGCTGGCCTGCCGACGGCGACCGCCAAGCTGCTCGCCATGCAGACAGTCTACGGCGCTGCCTCGCTCGCCGCCGAAAGCGGCGAGGAGCCGGGCGTGCTGCGCCAGCAGGTCACCAGCCCCAATGGCACGACCGCAGCCGCGCTTGGCGTGCTGATGGGCGAGGACAGGCTGACCAATCTGCTTACCCAGGCAGTCGAGGCTGCGCGGCTGCGGTCGATCGAACTGGGGAAGTAAGACTCAGTTCGTTCCGTACAGCATCTCGTCCTGCAGCCGGCGCAGGGCGAACAGCCGCGTCGTCTGGTCGGGCGCGGCATTGTCGGCGCTCAGCAATTCGCCTTTCCTGACCGGCTTCAGCACCTTGCCGCCCTCGAGCAGGCCGACCGGCACGGCGCGCTGGGCGCGAGCGTCGCCGACTGTCATGGTCCAGGAGCGGTAGCAGGTCTCGCCGATCGCATCGAAGGTTTCGCCGGCGGCGAGATCGCGCTTGGCGACGGCGCACACTTCGGCCACTGGCCTTGGCAGCGGCACCATGTCGGGCTTGCCGAAAAGCACGATGCGGGCGGCGGTCAACGGCACTTCCAGCGAGGTCAAATGATACGGCCGGAACAGGCTGTAGTAGGGGCCGTGGCCGATATGCAGATCGTCCATGCGCTCGATGATGCGCGGATGCGTCGCCTCGACGATGACGAACACGCCGGGCGCAACGCCCTTGCCGACCGTGTAGTCGACGACGCCTTTCTTCAACAACAGCCCGCCATCCTCGCGCGGAATGAGCACTTTGGCGAGGTCGTCGCGATCGGCCTTCGGGCCGTGCATGCCGGGGACATCGGGCACCAGCCCGGTGGCGTTGGCGATGGCGCACATTTCGACCATGGTCTTCGAGCCGTCGACGAACTCGACCAGCATGCGCGGGTTCATGTTGCGGCGTATCGCTTCCTCGCGATAGTCGTCCGGCACCGCATCGTGGTTGAGCGGGTTGTTCTTGCCCTTGCCGGCGGACACGATGGTGTAGCCGAGCGCGGACGCAAACTCGATCAATTCCATGCAGCTCGACGGCTCGTCGCCGGCACCGACGGAGTAGACGACACCGAGCCGGTCGGCCTGCTGCTTGAGATAACAGCCGATGGTGACGTCGGCCTCGACGTTCATCATCACCAGATGCTTGCCGTGTTCCATCGCCATCAGGTCGAAATCGGCGGCGACACCCGGCTTGCCGGTGGCATCGATGACGACGTCGATCAGCGGATTGGTGACCAGCATCTCGTTGGAGGTGATGGCGATCTTGCCGCTTTCGATGGCGCCGGTGACTTTCGACGCGGTGTCGGCTTCGACCGCCATCGCTTCATCGCCATAGGCAATACGGATGGCCTCGCGCGCGGTGTGCGGACGGCGGGTCGAGACGGCGCAGACCGAAATGCCCTTCATCAGCATGCCTTGCGTCACCAGATCGGTGCCCATCTCGCCCGAGCCGATAACGCCGATGCGCACCGGGCGGCCCTCGGCGGCACGCCTGGCAAGATCGCGGGCAAGCCCGGTCAAGGCGACATTGGTCATGCTGGGACGTCCATGCTTCTCGATTTGAGGCGGCAATAGCAGGGAAACACCCCCTTTTGCCAACAAAACCGCAAGCCGGCGGCAATTTCTCGCTCGTCAATGCAGTGTTAGAGCACCCCTTCCACCCGTCTCCGAGCCATTGAAACCGGTTCAGACCACCCTGACATAGCTCGTCATGCCCGATTTCTGGTGCTCGATGATGTGGCAGTGCAGCAGCCAGTCGCCGAGATTGTCGGCGACGAAGCCCAGGCTGACCTTCTCGTTGGGTTGGATGAGATAGGTGTCCGAAATCAGCGGGTGAACCTGGCGCGTCGAGGACGACAACACCTTGAAACTCATGCCGTGCAGATGCATCGGATGGGATTGCGGCGTCAGGTTTTCCATCTCGATCACATAGCTTCGGCCGAGCTTCAGTTCGGCCAATGGCGCGGTTGGATCGGGCGTATCGCCTGGCCACGGAACCTTGTTGATTGCCCAGAAACTGTAGCCAAGCGAACCGCAAATGCCATCGCTCGGGACGTTTTCCGCCGTGGCGCTGAGCGCCAGCGAAATATGCTGGGCGGCGGTGAAATCGACCTCTGCCACCGGATTGACCTCGAGCGGGGGAACATCGCGAATGTCGCGCTTGAGCGAGCTTCCAGTGGCGCGCAGGGTCGCGAGCACCTTGGGCTTGGTGCCCCTGACGTCTCGCAGGCTGACGATCGCGCCCTCGTCGTCGGGCATGCGGATGGCCAACTCCATGCGCTGGCCGGGTCCAAGCAGCAGAGCATCGGGTGAAAAACGCTGCGGCACCGGATTGCCGTCGAGCGCCATGACTGTGGCCTCCGCCCCGTCGACAAGAAAAGCATAGATCCGCGTGACGTCCGTGATGGCGACCCTGAGCCGCACCAGCCCGCCGGCCGGCGCGTCATATTGGGGCTGATCTAGCCAGTTGGCGGTACGCACGGTGCCGTAGGTGCCGGTTCTTGCAGCATCGCGCGGCCGGAACTGGTCGATGAACTGGCCGTCGTCGCCAAGCCGCCAGTCGCGCAGATTGAGGACCATCTCGGCGTCGAACTTCGGATCGCCAGGGTTTTCGACAACGATCACGCCCGTCAGGCCGTGGCCCATCTGGGTCAGCGTGTTGCAGTGCGGGTGGTACCAGAAGGTGCCGGCGTCGGGCGGCGTGAAGGCGTAGTCGAAATGATCGCCAGTATAGACATAGGGCTGGACCAGGAACGGCACGCCATCCATCTTGTTCGGCACGCGGATGCCGTGCCAGTGGATCGTCGTCGGATCGTCGATCGCATTGACAAGCCGCGCGGCGAAGGGCTCGCCCTTTTTCATCCTGAGTACCGGCGGCATTCCGGCATTGCCATAGGTCAGCACATCCCTGGTCTGGCCGACATCCATCAGCTTCGCCTGGATTTTGGCCGTCTGCAGCACCACCGGCTTAGGCCCGGTAGCGGCCCAGCCAGCAAACCTGCCCATGGCCGAGAGCCCTACCCCGCCGGCGCCGGCAATCGTTGCCGTTTTCAAAAGCCTGCGGCGTGTGAGTACAGTCATTTGGCGCTCCAACTGCAAAGACGGCTACCCCGATGGTGTAACCGCCACGCCATGGATCACAAGCCGGCAACCAGAGCAAATTCTGTTGACGGCACAGCGTGAACCAGGGTCAAAACACCTGCGCCTGAGTCCCGTTCACACGGACTGTCAGAGCGAAAAGGCGACAGAGCTTGCCGCGCTATTCAGCCGCCTCGGCATGGTGCGCCGGAACATAGTTGAGGATGGGTCCGAGCCAGCGCTCGACCTCGGCCAACGGCATGGCCTTGCGGCGTGCATAGTCCTCGACCTGGTCGCGTTCGACCTTGGCGACGCCGAAATAATAGCTTTCGGGATGCGACAGATAGATCCCCGACACAGACGAGCCCGGCCACATCGCATAGCTTTCGGTCAGGCTCACCCCGGCATTGCCTTCGCCGTCGAGCAGCCGGAACAGCGTCGCCTTCTCGGTGTGGTCCGGTTGCGCCGGATAGCCGGGCGCCGGACGGATGCCGCGATAGGGCTCGCCGATCAGTTCGTCTGGCGCCAGATTCTCGTCTGCCGCGTAGCCCCAGAACTCCTGGCGCACCTTCTCATGCATGCGCTCAGCGTAGGCCTCGGCGAAGCGGTCGGCCAGCGCCTTGACCATGATCGAGGAATAGTCGTCGTTCGCCCGCTCGAAACGCTCGGCGATCGCCACCTCCTCGATGCCGGCGGTGACGATGAAGCCGCCGACATAATCGGGCTTCCCGCTGTCCGACGGGGCAACGAAATCCGACAGCGCGACATTGGCCTTGCCGTCGCGCTTGGTCAGCTGCTGGCGCAAGGTGAAGAAGGTCGCCAGTTCCTGCGAGCGTGCTTCGTCCGTGAACAGTTTGATGTCGTCGCCGACAGCGTTGGCCGGCCAGAAGCCGATGACGCCGCGTGGCGCGAACCATTTTTCGGCAATGATCTTCTTCAGCATTGCCTGCGCATCCTCGAACAGCTGGCGAGCAGCGGGACCCTGCGCCTCGTCCTCGAGTATCTTGGGATAACGCCCCTTCAACTCCCAGGTCTGGAAGAATGGCGTCCAGTCGATGTAACGCGCGAGTTCGGCGAGGTCCCAGTTTTCAAAAACCTTCACGCCTGTGAAGGACGGCTTTGGCGGCTCGCAGCTCGACCAGTCGATCCGGTGCGCGTTGGCTCTCGCCTTGGCGAGCGGCAGCCGCAGCTTGTCGGCTTCGGAGCGGGCATGCGCATCGGCGACCTTCTGGTATTCGGCGCGCACCGCTTCGACATAGCCGCCCTTGGTCTCGTTCGACAGCAAGGACGAGACCACGCCGACCGCCCGGCTGGCGTCGGTGACGTAGACTGTCTGGCCCCTGGCATAGCGCGGATGGATCTTCACCGCCGTGTGCACGCGGCTGGTCGTCGCGCCACCGATCAACAGAGGGATGTCGAGGCCTTCGCGCTCCATCTCGGCGGCCATGTGCACCATCTCGTCGAGCGACGGAGTGATCAGGCCGGACAAGCCGATGATATCGACGTGCTGCTCGCGCGCCGTCTGCAAGATCTTGGCCGCCGGCACCATGACGCCGAGATCGATGATCTCGTAATTGTTGCAAGCGAGAACGACGCCGACGATGTTCTTGCCGATGTCATGGACATCGCCCTTCACCGTCGCCATCAGGATCTTGCCGGCCGTCTGGCGCTCGCCATTGTCGATGCCGTTGGCGGCGTTGGCCAGCTTCTCGGCCTCCATGTGCGGCAATAGTCCTGCGACGGCTTGTTTCATCACCCGCGCGGACTTCACCACTTGCGGCAGGAACATCTTTCCCGCGCCGAACAGGTCGCCGACGACATTCATGCCGGCCATCAGCGGGCCTTCGATGACATGCAACGGGCGCTCGGCCGCCAGCCGTGCTTCCTCGGTATCGGCATCGATGAACTCTGTGATGCCGTTGACCAGCGCATGGCTGATCCGCTGCTCGACCGGCAATTCGCGCCAGGCGAGATCGCGCTCCCTGGCTTCCTGGCCCGCCGTGCCCTTGAAGCGTTCGGCGATCTCCAGCATGCGTTCGGTGGCGGTGCCGCCGGCCCTGGGGGCGCGGTTGAGCACGACATCCTCGCAAGCCTCGCGCAGTTCCGGTTCGATCGTGTCGAAGACCGCAAGCTGCCCGGCATTGACGATGCCCATGTCCATGCCACGCTGGATGGCGTGGTAGAGGAACACGGCGTGCATCGCCTCGCGCACCGGCTCGTTGCCGCGGAACGAGAAGGAGAGGTTCGACACGCCGCCGGAAATATGGACGTGCGGCAGCGTCGCGGTGATCTCGCCGGTGGCCTCGATGAAGTCGACGCCGTAATTGTCGTGCTCCTCGATGCCGGTGGCGATGGCGAAGACGTTGGGGTCGAAGACGATGTCTTCAGGCGGAAAGCCGGCCTGTTCGGTCAGGAGCTTGTAGGCGCGGGTGCAGATCTCGACCTTGCGCGCTTTGGTGTCGGCCTGGCCTTCCTCATCGAAGGCCATGACGACCACCGCCGCGCCATAGGCGCGCACCAGCCTGGCATGATGCAGGAACGCCTCCTCGCCTTCCTTCATCGAGATGGAGTTGACCAGCGGCTTGCCCTGAACGCATTTCAGGCCAGCCTCGATGATCTCCCATTTCGAACTGTCGACCATCACCGGGACGCGGGCGATGTCCGGCTCGGCGGCGATCAGGTTGAGGTAACTGACCATCGCCTTCTTCGAATCGATCAGCCCCTCGTCCATGTTGATGTCGATGATCTGGGCGCCGTTGGCGACCTGGTCGCGCGCCACGTCCAGCGCGGCGGCATAGTCGCCCGCCGTGATCAGCTTGCGGAACTTGGCCGACCCCGTGACATTGGTCCGCTCGCCGACATTGACGAACGCAATCTCGTCGGTCAGCGTGAACGGCTCCAGCCCGGACAGGCGCATCTTCGGCTCGATGTCGGGGATGGCGCGCGGCGGATATTTCCGCACCGCCTCGGCGATCGCCCGGATGTGATCCGGCGTCGAGCCACAGCAGCCGCCGACGACATTGACCAGCCCTTCGCGAGCGAAATCCTCGATCTGCGCCGCCATGAATTCCGGGCTCTCGTCATATCGGCCGAATTCATTGGGCAGGCCTGCATTCGGATAGGCGCAGGTGAAGGTGTTGGCGACGTCCGAAATCTCGGCCAGATGCGCGCGCATGGCCTTGGCACCGAGCGCGCAGTTGAGGCCGATGGCGAACGGGCTGGCGTGACGCACAGAATGCCAGAAGGCGGTCGGCGTCTGGCCGGACAGCGTGCGGCCGGACAGGTCGGTGATCGTGCCGGAGATCATCACCGGCAGGTGCACGCCTTTCTCGATGAAGATCTCGTTGCAGGCGAAGATCGCTGCCTTGGCGTTCAGCGTGTCGAAGATGGTCTCGATGAGGATAATGTCGGCGCCGCCGTCAATGAGGCCGCGCAGCTGCTCGCCATAGGCGAGGCGCAGATCGTCGAAGGTCACGGCGCGGTAGCCGGGGTTGTTGACGTCAGGTGACATCGACGCCGTGCGGTTGGTCGGCCCCAGCGCGCCGGCGACGAAACGGCGTTTGCCGTCTTGCTGCTGCGCCCTCAACGCTGCGCGCCGCACCAGCCGTGCGCCGTCGCGGTTCAACGCATAGACGGCATCCTCCATGCCGTAGTCAGCCTGGGCGATGGAGGTCGAGGAGAAGGTGTTGGTCTCGAGGATGTCGGTGCCTGATATGGCGTACTGATAATGGATTTCCTCGATCGCCCCGGGCTGGGTCAGGATCAAAAGGTCGTTATTGCCTTGCTGGTGGCAGGCGCAGCCGGCGAAGGCCTCACCGCGAAACTGGCCCTCGTCGAAGCCGAGGCCCTGAATCTGCGTGCCCATGGCGCCGTCGAGGATGAGGATGCGTTCGCGCGCCGCCGCCGTTAGCGCCGCAAGCACTTCCGAACCGTCGGGCCTTGCCGCAACGGGGCCGAACAATGCGTCCAGCGATGCAGAATTCTGCGACATTTTTTATCCCTTTGGCGACAAGCCTATTCGTGTCACATAAGGATATCTTTATGTCAATATACGCCAAACGATCGACAATGTCACGCGTCGTTGCAAGCGCCTGGTTCCCGAGCGAATTCGCTGCGTCAATGCAGTGCGGCCAGCAAGGCTTGCGCCTCAGCGAGATTTCTTTCCGAACCATCGCCTTCTCATTGCGGGCGGCGCCGAGATCGGTCAGCACGTCGCACAGGCTGTCAAGTCCGGGGGCAAGCGGTGTTCTTGTCGTGAGCCCAGATGCCGGCTGGCTTTCAAGCGGCGACCGGATAGTGTTCTGCAAAGAGGGCCGTCATCATCCGCGACGGTTTCGGCCTGGAGCACGATCCCGAAAACCGCAATCCGGATTCGCTAGAGATCATGCTCAAGAAGACAGAGCCTTTCAGGGGAGGTTGCAATGACAGAGTTCACACCAAAGTTCGATCTGGCCGGCAAGGTCGTGCTGGTCACCGGCGCCTCGCGCGGTATCGGCCGCGCCTGTGCGCTGGCCTGTGCCGGGTCGGGGGCCGACATGATCGTCGGCGTGCGCAGCAAGGCCGACGGCGCGGAGCTTGTCGCCGAGATAGAGAGCTTGGGCAGGCGAGCGCTTCCGGTGCAGATGGATTTGACCGACCTCGCCACGGTACGGGCCGCTGTCGCCGAGGCGCACACTGCCTTCGGCCGCATCGACGTGCTGGTCAACAATGTCGGGCTTGGGCCGGAAAACCTGGCCGAAAACGTCACCGAGGAGGATTTCGACCTGACGGTGAACGTCAACCTCAAGGGTACGTTCTTCACCACCCAGGCGGTCGGAAGGCTGATGATCGCGCAGAAATCCGGGCGCATCATCAACATCAGCTCGCAGGCCGGCACGGTGACGCTGAAGGGCGAGGCGATCTACTGCATGAGCAAGGCGGCGATCAACCATTTGACGCGCTGCCTGGCCGCCGAATGGGCGCAGCACAAGATCGCCGTAAACAGCGTGGCGCCGACCTTCATCTGGACCGACGGCACGCGGCCGTCCCTCGCCGAACCGGACTTTCACGCCCATGTCTTGGGGCACATTCCGCTCGGCCGCATCGGCGATCCGATCGATGTCGCAGGAACCGTCGTGTTCCTGGCCTCGCCCGCAGCCTCGATGATCACCGGCGCCAATATTCTGGTCGATGGCGGCTGGTCGGTGGCGTAAGATCGCGGGTTGTGAGCGAATCAAAAAGGGCGCAATCGAAGCTGTCGCTCGTTCAGTCCGTCCTTTTTGCGTGAGATGCGCGTATACTTTTCGAAAGGAAGGAAGGCGGCATGTCCATCAATCGCAAGCTCAAAGAGGCGGGCAACTTCACACCGTCCGAGATGGGACTTCTTGGGCGTGTCTTCGACCAGGCAAAGCGCGAGGGCGACTCTGATGCCAGCCGAGAAGCGCTGGCCTCCCGCATTATCGCCAACTATATGGCCGGAATCACCGACGAGGCCGAGCTCCTCGCCTTGTCACGGCAGCCGCTTGGTCGGTGACGCAGCACTATGATCTCAACGGATTGACTGGTGCTGCGACAGAGGATTGACCTCTGGATTATGCCAATCAAGGCCGCTCCTGATCTCGGCAACCGAGCGAAGCTGCCGCTCGGCGTCGAAATTTCCGGGATCAAGCCAGGCCTCAAAAGCTGAGCGATGGGCTGGCCATTCGCTGGAAAGCATCGAATAGACGCAGATGTCGCAAGGTTTGCCCTTCAGGAACAGGCCCTGGCGCAGCGTGCCCTCATAGACGAAGCCGAGTCGATCGGCCGCCTTGCGCGAGCGCAGGTTGTTCGAGGTGCAGGTCCATTCGAGGCGCCGGTAGCCAAGATCGTCGAAGACATGGCGCAGGATCAGGTAGAGCGCCTCGGTGGCGAGACGTGTGCGTTGCAGCGGCGGCGTGTAGAGCACATAGCCGAGCTCGACGACATGATGGGCGGGTCTTGCCTCCATGAGGCAGAGCCACCCCAGCGGCTTGTCGTCGAGGCCGGCGACGGCGAAGAAGGCGCGTTTCTTGTCGGCCACTAGTTCGGCGACGTGGTCGGCGAACGCTTGCTCACTGGCGAACGGGCCAACCTTCATGTCGACCCAAGTGGCATTCGTGTGCCCGTCATGCGACAGCGGGTAGAGACAGGATGCGTCTCGCCCGGCGTCGAGCGGGCGCAGGCGGCCCCAGCGGCCGACCAGCACGACGGCGGCGGGAACCGGAGCGTCGCCCGGCGGGATCTCACCCGGTTTCAGATTTGATGACATGGTCGCCCCGACGCACTGGCTAGAGCAATTCCAGGAAAAGTGTGAAACGGCTTTCCGTCCGGAATTGCGTCAAAACAAAGAGTTAGAGCCGTTCGCCGTTTCCGTGAAACGGTGAACTGCTCTCTAGTTCCAGTAGCGGAATACCCTGCCCATTCTGTTCGGCATCATGAAGATCTCCTCGGCGCGGCGAAACCCGGCATCCCGCCCCATGCCGAGCCAAGTGTCGGCGGTTTCAGGGAAATCGGCCAGAAGCATATGCCGTTCCATGGAAGCGAATTCCTCGTCGGAAACTGTCGACCATTTGTCTCGCAGCAACGAGAAGCGGGCGAGCCAGGCGGCGCGATCTTCTCCCTCGAACAGGGCCGGCTCCCAGATGACGAACTGGCCCACGCCGCCCAAGGCCCTGCGGGCGTGCCGCATCAGCTTCGCCTTGCCCTCGGTCGGCAGATGGTGCAGCGACATGCCGATCCAGATTACGTCGACGGGTTCCGACCAGTTCGCCATCGCTTGCGCGAAATCGCCGCAGCGCAGCTCGACCGGGCATGGGAGCCCTTCGAGCGCGCGAGCGGCAAGCGCTAGCGACGCTTCCGACAGGTCGATGCCGACATAGCCGCCGATCGCGGACGTCTTCAGCATCGCGGCAGAGGCAGCGGCATCGCCGCACGCCACGTCGAGGAATCGAAACGACCCTGGTGCATGCTCAACGAGCACATCGCGCAGGAGCCCGTAGACCTCGCGGTGAAACATGAGGTTTGTGGCCACGATCCTGCGGTACGTCTCCAGCTCCTTGTTGAACATGTCCTGGGAGCCGGTAGCCTCGTTAACGGTCGCCACCGGCATGCTCTCGCTCGACGAACTGGCCATGATATCCTCCCAAGGAACGTTGACGGGGCGCCGCTACGGAGCTGCACCCTCTGCGTAGAGATGCAGGGCGCGGAAGACCGCCGTGTGGCCGGGGGTCGCAACACCGAACCTTATGCCCAATTCGTGCATGCGCCCGGACAGCCAGGCGACCTCGATTGGCTTGCCCCTTTCGAGGTCGTTGGTCATCGACGATTTTACGTGCGGTGGGAATGCGGTCCATCTGGTCACAACGCGCCCTTCGAACCCCTCGGCCATGGGATGACCGGCCGCGGCCGCGACCGCCATCCCCTCGTCGCGCAGTTGCTCGATGAAGATACGAGCCTCGGGGTCGTCGAGGATCGGACCGATCCCGGAGCGCATGAGCGACGTTCCTCCGGAAAAGGCCGCGAGTGTCACGAACTTCTCCCACAGCACGTTGTCGATGTCGGCAACCGGCTTCAGCTCAAGCCCGACAGCACGATCGCAGAGCGCCTGAAGGTCCTTGATGAGAGGCTCGCGGTGCCCGCCGACCAGGATGTGACGCAGCCCGCCAGCGTGGACGACTTCTCCCGGCTGTTTGATGAATGCGGACAAGTAGGTGGCGCCGCCAATCACCTGGTCGCCGGGAACATGGCGGCCTAGAATCTCGACGCTGTCGATGCCGTTCTGCAACGTCACGACACGCGTATCCCTGCGGATGAGCGGTCCCAGCGCTGCGGCGGCCTTCTCGCTGTCGTAGAGCTTGACCGCAAAAATCGCGAGATCGACGCGACCGATGTCGGCCGGCGCGTCGCTCGCGGACACATTGGGGAGAAAGACGTTGCCGATATCGCTTTGAATTCGCAGGCCGTCCCGGCGCATTGCCTGCAAGTGGGCACCTCGAGCGATGAAGCTGACGTCGCCCCCCGCTTCGGCGAGCCTCGCGCCGAGATAGCCGCCGATGCCGCCCGCCCCTATCATTGCGATCCGCATGCGTCCCCCCCTCGACGTCAGCTGCCGCCATGGGCCGCGCGAAGCTGGAACGGCATCCGCCGGCCCGATGTCTATTAGCATTTACTTGAATACAAGGCCAGCCGACGGGTTGGAGGTCCGACGGCAAGCGATCACGATGAGTCCTCGCCCAATAAGCCACCAAAGCCGCAGTTCTGGCAGCCGCCATGCAGATGGTTCCGACTGCGACCAGACCGGAATAGCTCGTTGAATGTCCCTCATAAAAAACCCTGGCCTCGTCCCAGGGTTTTCGCTTCAAGGATATGAGCGAGGCCGCCGTTCCCCTCGCCAGCGGGCTTCGATCGCCCGTTCACGGCAGAGTGGCGGTCAGGCCATCTTTGCCATTATCTTGGCCATATCCGCGGCGTCGAACGCCCTCAATGTCTGGGTTCTGATGTTACCTAGCGATGCGATCGATAAGGCTAGCGCGGTCGCAGCAATGTCGTCGTCGGCTTCTGCAATCGCCACGACATCATGCTGGCCAAGCGTCCACAACAAGGTGTGAACCTTGATGCCGTTCTTGCTGGCCATCGCCCTGAAGGCCTCCGCGCGCTTCTGGGTATCCTTTATGCTCTTGATACCTTGATCTGTGAAATTTGAGAGCAATACGTAGTAAGCCATTTTTTCCTCCCATTGTGGGAGCGGGCGGGCACTCACGGCGCGTCCGCCGTCTCCCGCAACGACGATAACACGAGTCAGGTGCGCGAACCACTTGGGTCAAGGATCATCGCCGTCAGGCTGGCCCACCGACGGAGAAAAGCTGCAAGCTCCCGGGAAGCCCGGCAAGTTCCGTACCGCCGCGCTCTTCAAACATCAGGCCGGAGCCAAACACGAGATCACGAACCGTCCGCGAGGCAATGATCTCGCCTGGCCGCGCATGATCGAGCAGCCGCGATGACAGCTCGATCGCCATCCCGGTGAAATCATCGCCGCGCTCCTCGCATTCGCCGGTATGGACTGCCGAGCGGACATCGAGACCGGATTGCTTCAGGCGTTGACGGATCGCGATCGCGCACTGGATCGATCGCGTCGGGCCTTGGAATACGGCGACAAATCCGCTTGCCGTGCGTCTGATCCGCCTGCCTTCGGCGCCGAGCAGATCGCTACGGATCTCTTCGGCGTGTCGCTCAATCAGATCCGTGCCGGCACCAGAGGAAGGGCCTTCTATCTCTACGGACAGCACCGACACCAGGAGCCGCTTGCCCGGCACCGCCGGCAAAGCGCCGGTGACAAAAGCCTGGATCTCGTCCACGAGGCGATCGGAATTCTCCCCCCAGATCACGTGGTCCCGGCCGGCAAGCTCGATGTATCGGGCACCTTCGATATGCGTTGCCAGGTAGCGTCCTTCTTCCCGCTTTACCCAGCGGTCGCCCGTCGTCTGAGCGATGAGCGTCGGAACGTGAATGGCCGGCAGAATGTCGCGAACGTCGATTTCGGTTCCCCAGCGCCAGAGCGCTATCGCGTCGGCGGGAGAGGCTGAATTCCTGAGGTAGGCGGCGAACCATTCTCGCTCGAAACTGTCGTTCATCAAGCTGGGCGCGGCGTTGCTCATGTCCGCCGGCTCTCCCCACTCTCTCTCGACGACTGCTAGATCTTGTTCCACCTGCTCGCTTGTTCTCGCCCAGGGGTAATCTTTCGACCATCTGCCGCTGGCATAGGCTCCGTTGAGCACGAGCGCCGCCGTGCGCTCGGGATAGGTCGCCGCGAACAGCATGCACATGGGGCCGCCCTCGGAGCTGCCGAACAGAACCGTGCGCTTCGAGCCGACCGCATCCAGCACTGCCCGCACGTCTTCCATCCGCTCTTCCATCGTCGGCAGACCGACATTGCGGTCGGACAGCCCCGTGCCGCGTTTGTCCATCCGGATAAGGCGGCAGAAGCTGCCGAGGCGCTGGAGCACGTGTGCTAGCCGCGGCGACGACCAGGAAAGGTCGAGGTTGGAGACCCATCCAGGCACATAGATCAGGTCGATCGGCCCGTCGCCGGTCACCTGATAAGCGATGTTGATCCCCGCCGATTTGACGTAGTACGTCGGCGGGCTGATGCGGTGACCTGAGAAATCCGGACGCTTATCGGCTTGGGATCGCGTCTGTAGCGAAGGTGAAACTCTGGGTGCTGGAAAAGCCGCGTCCGGTGCCATGCGGCGCGCCCGAAGGTCGTCATACAGCTTCCGGGTTTCGGGCTCGGGCTGCAAGCCGAGCTGCCGCTGCAAGGCATCGCGGCATCGCTCATACTGCTGCAGGGCGAGGTTGAGGCGGCCCTGGGCTACATAGGCCCGCATCAAGGCACGATGAATGTCTTCCCGGAGGGGTTCAAAAGCCAGCAAGCGCGTAGCCGCCCACACGCCTGATGCAGAATCGCTTGTCGCGGAATGGTATGCGACGAGCTTGTCCAGCACTGTAATGGCGATTGCCCTCAATCGCTCGCGCTCGAACCTCAGCCAGTCTTCGAACGGCTCCTCCTTGAGATCGAAGCCGTCGAGGAGGTCGCCACGATAGACAGCAAGCGCCTGCTCGAGCTGCTCGGGGGCGGAGCCCGCAGCCAGCGCCTCGAACCGCGCGACATCGAAATCGAGATCGTCGAGATTGAGGCTGATGGTGTCGCCCTCGGTGAGGAACCTCCCGCCCCCTGATGCGTGAGTGGCCTTCCTGACGGCAGACAAGGCCTGCCGCAGGTTCGTCCGGGACTGGGACTCGCTGTTGCAACCCCACAAAAGGGAAGCGAGTTTCTCGCGCGATTGCGAGCGTCCGGACTGGAGGGCCAGGTAAGCTATCATGGCACGCGCCTTGCGGCCGAGGAGCGGAACCGTCGCTGCATCGTTGGCAAAATCGAAACCACCGAGCAGACAGAGATGAGGGTGCGTCATCGAATCCGCCACAGCCATAGCTCCCACCGGCAATCATTTCCCCTACCTGCCCCTATTTCAATCGCGATTTTGCCGGCGTGACGCTTTTCACGAATTCATCACGCTGGTTCCAACGCATTTCTCACGGGCGGCGGAGGAGATTGCCCGGACGAGGCAGCCCTTGTCTCAGGAGGAGGATGCTATGCTGCACCCGAATGAGTGGCCCATCTGGCATGATGATCCCGGGCAGAACCCGCGGCTGTGGAATGCGGTTGCGCCGCAACGCCACGAAATTGCACTCGCGCGCTATCTTGAGAAGCAGCGGGCTGGCCGTGAATCAATGGTCCGCTCGTTCGATCTTCGGACCGCGACGATCCGCGCATGTGTGCTGATAGCAGATGCCGGGCGGGACTTTCTCAGGCGCTTGGTCGCTCCCGTCGGAGCGCCGAGAACTCACCGTCGCTGACCGGGTCAGCATCATTCAGCAGTCCAGCGATCCCACGCCGGAGCTGCGCAACAAAGCGCTCATGATGATGAGCAGCGACAGCGCCTGGCAGTGCCTTGTGAGCCGTCCTGTAACCAGGCCCAAGGCGTGTTCGTAGCCCCTGTCCTGCACTCCATAAAGGGCCGAAGGTCCTTGGGGATTACAAGCCTGGTGGACAGCGGCCGTCTCGATTTCCGTCTTGTGACGTCATTTGTAACGTCAGAATGGACGGAACGCGCAGCGCGCCAATGGCTTCAGCGACTTCAACGGGATGGACTGGTGCTGCGAGAGAGGATTGAACTCTGAGTTGTATTAATAAAATCAATGAGTTATGCGACGTTTTGTAACATTGTGACGGGCAATCAAATGAGCGTATCGCAGACGGAATCCGGCGCCATCAGAGGGTCAATCCGTCTCGGCCGACTAGAATCTCTCTGATTTTCGTCTTAGCTACCTTCCCATAACCGGATTTTGGCAGGTCGCTCCAAAACAGATACCGCTTTGGCAGCTTGTAGCGGGCGATCTTGTCCATCAGCCAGGAATCCATGTCCAATGTTGCGACCTCGGTGCCAGGCGCTGCAACACAAACAGCAACCCCGACTTCGCCCCAGATTGGATCGGGAACCCCCAAGACGGCCACTTCGCTGATACCGGGATGGGCAAGGATTTTCTCCTCGATCTCTCGCGGATAGATGTTCGATCCGCCGGAAATATACATGTCCGATGCCCGACCAGTTATGTAGAGGAAGCCCTCTGAATCTAGGTGACCAATGTCACCCGTGCAGAACCAGCCGTCCCGAAACGACTTCCAGTTCGCTTCCGGATTGTGGAAGTATCCAGGAAAGACGGCCGGGCCAATCACGCAAATTTCTCCCGTTTCGCCGGGCTCGAGCTCTTTGCCCTCAGGTGACCTGATGGCAACCTGCATTCCTGTTCGCTCGAAGCCGCAAGTGCCGATCCTCGCATCAGGACCGTCACCCAGTCGATGGTGATTGGGCGGGAGAACCGTGATGTTGCCTGTCACCTCGCCGAGCCCGAAATATTGGACCAGAACAGGCCCGAGCTTGGTCAGGGCGTGCTCTTGATCCGTGCGATACATCGGGGCTCCGGCATAGATCACATGGCGAAGCGATGAGTGGTCATACCGATCCACAGCAGGATGCTCGACGAGCATTTTGAGGATTGTTGGGACGGTGAAGACGTTGGTGATGCGCCACTTTTCGATCAGAGCCCACGCCGCTTCGATGTCGAAGCGATCTGTCGCCAGCAGCACTGTCTTGGCGCCTCGCGCCACCTGTGTCAGTTGGTGAACGCCTGCGCCGTGAGACAGTGGTGCTACCACGAGCGATGCGTCGTCAGCTGTCGTCCCTGGCATGAGATCGCAAAGATGGTTGGTGATGACGAACGCCATCTGGCCGTGCGTTAGAACGGCCGCCTTTGGCCGGCCTGTCGTGCCTGATGTGAATAGGAACCAGCAGGGGTCGTCTCGTTCAACTGCCACCGTTTCGACCCGCTTGCCGTCGTGCTGCGAAACGATCGTGTCGTAGTCGGGACCAAATGCGGATTCGCCTATGGATATGAAGAAGCGCAGAGGCGCGGAAGACCCCGCGCATGCGGCCTGATGGTCGGCAAACATATTGCCACAGATCATTCCTGCGGCGCCGCTTGCCTCTGCCTGGTAGGCTACTTCTTCCGGCGTCTGCCGGAAATTTGTCGGCACCCATACCGCGCCGATGCGGAAGCAGGCGAACATGGACTCGAACATCTGGTTGCAGTTTTGCGATTGCACGAGAACTCGATCGCCTTTTTTGACCCCGTAAGTTTCAGCAAGCGCGCAAGACATTGCGTCGATGCGCCGATCAATCTCCCGCCATGTCCAGCTTTTGTTCCCCCAGACGAATGCGATCTTATCGGGAAATCGGCGAGCTGCCTGGGTGACGAAGTGCGACAGGTTCATCACGCGCTTGGACACCGGTTCGATTGAACTTTCAGTCGCCCCGTTCATCGGACCCGCTCCAGGATTGAGACGTAGTTAGTGACCGCCGCACCTCCCATGTTGAAGACCCCCGCAAGACTCGCGTTGAGAACCTGCATTCCGCCGGCCTCGTTCATCAGTTGTTGTGCCGCCATCACATGCATGGAGACGCCGGTCGCGCCGAGCGGATGGCCTCTCGCCTTCAGGCCGCCAGATGGGTTCACCGGCAGCCGGCCCGAACGGTTCGCGACCCCATCGCGCACTATGCGAAAACCTTGGCCGGGCAACGCCAGACCCATCGCCTCATATTCGATCAGTTCGGCAATGGTGAAACAGTCGTGTGTCTCGACAAGATCGAGATCATCTATGGTCAACATGGAGGTCCCGAGCGCCGTTGCCCAAGCCCGCCTCGCACCGTCAAAGGCGATCGGATCGCGCCTGCTTAGCGCCATGAAGTCGTTGGCATGGCTTCTGCTGCGAAATGCGATCGCACGTGACATCCGGGCTGCTGTCCCTTCGTCCGCCACGACGATGGCTACAGCCCCGTCAGACACAAGGGAGCAATCAGTTCGCCGCAGAGGGGCGGCTACGTAAGGGTTGCGCTCCGATACCGTGTTACAGAAGTCGAAGCCCAGATCCTTGCGCATATGCGCAACCGGATTGGCGACTCCGTTGCGATGGTTCTTTGCGGCGATCAGCGCGAGTTCCTCGGATCTGTCGCCATGGCGCTGAAAATAGTTCTGCGCGATGCGCCCGAATACGCCCGCAAAACCACCTTCCACGGCTGCCTCTTCCTTGCGATAGCAGCCAGACATCAGGACATCGCCAACCTCGCTGGAAGGCAGGCCAGTCATCTTTTCAGCGCCGATCACCAGAGCGATCCGTCCGCGACCGGCCTCGATGAAATCGAGTGCACCAAAAAGAGCAGCTGAACCGGTCGCGCAGGCGTTTTCAAAGCGCACAGCAGGTGTCGCGGCAAGTCCGTGATGACTCATGCCGACCAGCGCGGCCTGGAAATCCTGACGAGAAAAGCCGTTGTTGTAGACGCCAACGAAGATGCCATCGACGTCGGCAGCCCCAATGCCCGCATGGTCGAGCGCCGGGCCAACGACCCCCGCCATCAACGTTTCGGTGTCGGGGGCGGCGGACTTCCCGAAATTGGTGTGAGCCCAACCGATCATCTCCGCTTTGGCCATAACTGTTCCTTTTGGCGCTCGACGGATGCCGTCTAATCAGCCAGTTCTTCTGATTGCGGCAAGCACTGCCGCCATGTCGGTCAGGCGCTCGCGCGCAGTTCGGGCACGGCCGAAATCTCCTTCTCGAAAGCGCGAATGCCGGCCGTGAACGATTCTATCAGTTCCTCGATTTCCGCTTCGCTGATCGTCAGCGGAGGACAGACCATCAGCCATTCTCCAAACGACCCGCCGGCAGTGCGCCGGGAGAACAGCAGTAGTCCATGGTCGCGGCAGATCATTCCTATCCGCTCGCTCGCCCGCATCTCTGCCGGGAACGGTTCCTTGGTTACCTGGTCTGCGACGATCTCCACGGCCATGTGCAGTCCAAGCCCGCGAATGTCGCCTATGATGCCGGTCTTGCCTTTGATTTTCTCCAATCGGGACCTAATCAGCGCGCCCAGGTTCCGCGCTCGCTCCATCAGACCGTCTTCCTCGACAACCTGAAGAACCATGTCGGATGCAGCGCAACTGACGGGATTAGCTGAGTAGGTATGGCCGTGCTTGAAGCCGCCCGAACGGCGGACATCGTGGACCATATCGGCTGACGCCAAGACTACACCAAGTGGGGCATACGAGCCGCTGACACCCTTTGCGAGCGTGACGATATCGGGCCGGCAATCCGGCCAATGATGACCTGCGAGAAACTTGCCCGTCCTCCCGGCGCCGCTCATGATCTCGTCGTAGATCAGCATGACGCCAAAGCGGTCGCAGATCTCCCGGATGCAGGTGGAATAGCTGTCCGGGGAAACCAGGGCTCCGGTCGACACGCCGCCGACCGGTTCGATCATGAAGGCGAGGATGGTTTCGGGGCCTTCCCTGAGGATCGTTTTTTCCAGCTGCCGCACACAGCGGTCGACGACATCCTGCTCGCTCTCGCCGGGTGGGCGCCGATACATCAACGGCGCGTCAATCTTCGGCATGTCGACAAACATCGGCCTGTAGGCTGCCGCGTAGTCAGGGTCGCCGGTAATGCCCAGAAGCGCCGTTGTCGAACCATGATAGGAAGGGATGCGGCTGATGATCTTGAAGCGTGATGCCTGACCTCGCGCCACCGCTACCTGACGGGCGAATTTGATCGCGGCCTCGTTGGCCTCCGATCCCCCGGAAACAAAGAATGCGGCACCGTAATTCCAGTCGCTCAACCGCTCTAGCCTGGCGGCCAGCCGCTCGTTGGGGTCGTTGTCCCATCTCATGCTGTGCGCGTAGATGATGCGCCCCATCTGGTCGCGCATCGCGTCCAGCACTCTGGGATGGGCATGGCCGACATTGACCGAAATGGCGCCGGACGATCCATCCAGCAGACGACGACCGGTGCTATCCCAGATATAGACGCCTTCACCGCGGACGACTTTGGGAAATTCCTTCGTGCCTTCAGGCGTGATGAAATGCTGATAGCGTAGTGTCATGAGAGTCCTCGCACGTTGCCTGCGGGGCGGGTCTTTTCAGGACCGCTAGGCAGGAAAAGAGAAACCATTGAGTGGGGAATTCGCCGTCAACAGCTTGGGGTCGGGGTCAGAACCAAACAGCATCCGATGGCGGGTAAATGCCAGGAGTTCCGCTACGTGCTCGTCATTGCGCGGATCGTCGGGGAACGCTGCGCCAAAAATCTCGTCGACATAGATGCGGGTCATGATCTCGTCAGCGAACGCACTAGTTGCGTGCCCAATAAACCGATCGAACGCTGCGGGGACCGGCTGCTTCGAATGATCCCTGGCAATGGTCGAAAGTATTTCCGCCCATTGCGCCGTCAGCCTCAGCCAGACGGCGTTGGCTTCAGCGTCCTGCCGTTTCATCTGGAACAGCGAACGAAAGAACATCCGGCGGCGGCGGAACGCTCCAACGATTTCGATGAATGTCGCCTTCATCTGAGAGAAGAGGTCGACAAATTCGTCGCCTTCGGGAATTGCCGGCGCAATGTCGACCGCGGCGAACTCCGAAAAGATCTCAAGCACCAGGTCACGTATGCCGTCGAAATGCAGGTAGAACGTCCCTGCGGCGACCTTTGCCTTGCCGGTGATCGAGCTGATTGTGAGGCTGGCAAGGTCGCTTTCCGTCAAGCAATCGAACGCGGCCCGCTTCAGTTTTGCGCGAGTCCGCGCGCTTTTCCCTTCGCCACCCGCGCCCTTGATCTGGGCATTCAGCGCGGCGACGTAGCGATCGCCCAATGCCAGATGCGGTCCGGCGGAGGAGGCTTCGTTCCGGCCTGACGGGGTTCCAGCCGGGTAGGTGTTTGGCGCGTTGTGATCCGTCATCTCTTTCCCCATCAGGACGCCGCCGCAAGCAGCGTGCGGTCAGGCAGTGCCTCCCCGACCAGCCTCTCGAATTGGCGGGCAAGCTCGGCCAGGTCGAGTGCAGCTTTCTTCTCGCCCGACAGATCCATCACAACCTTGCCGCGATGCATCATCAGCACTCGATCCGTGTGGCTGAGTGCATGACCAAGATCGTGCGTGACCATGACCGTGGTGATGTCTTGCGCACGCACAATCTCCTCGGTCACGTCAGCCACGATTTTCGCACGCTTGGGGTCGAGCGCCGACACGTGCTCATCCAGCAGCAGAACGCGCGGATTGCGGACCGCGGCCATCGCCATCGCCACCGCCTGGCGCTGCCCTCCGGAAAGAGTGCCCGTCGATTCCCCGAGCCGATCTTCCAGTCCCATGCCAAATCGCTGAAGCGCGCTTTTCGCCGCCAGCCTCACGCTATCGCGGTCATAGCGGCGAAGGCGGAAGGCCCGCTCCCTTCCCATCACGGCCAGTGCAAAATTCTCCTCGATACTGAGCGACGAAAGCACGTTGTCTATGGGGTTCTGGCGAACGAGCGCAATCTTGGATGCCCTCTGCCACGAGGGCTTCTCGCTCATGTCCTCGTCGTCGATGTGCAGGGATCCCTCATCGAGGAGCAATGTCCCCATGAGGATTGAAAGCAGGGTGGACTTACCAGCGCCGTTGGAGCCGATCAGCGCAACGTAGGAGCCCCGTGCGATATCAAGGGTCAAATCATCCAGTGCGGTGAAGACCTCCTTTTTGCCAAGGCCGGCAAAGCGCTTCGTCGCGTGGCGAAGACGTATCGCTGGTGGTGCGCCACCAATGCGTCGCTCAGAGAAGGCTGGTGACACGATCGTTCTCCAAGAATTGCACATGTTTGCGCCGACGGGCGCGCCAGCCTTCGAACCCGGAAATCGCTAGCGTGCCCTTTCCGTGGATGCGGGCTGCGATGAAGGCGAACACCAGCAGCGCGGTGATCAATCGAACGGAGTTTGGCGGAATGCCCATTCTGAGGCTGAGCGCCACGATACAGCGATAGATGATCACGCCGATGATAACGGAGGTCACCCCGACAGCGACTTTGTCGGAACGGATGACGCTGGTTCCGATCGTCAATGCTGCCAGGCCGACCACGATCACGCCGCCCTGGATAGAGACATCCATGAAACCCTGGCTTTGCGCCACCAGCGCCCCCGATGCAGCCGCCAGTGAATTGGCCAGCATAAGGCCAAGAACCTGATGCATCTCCGTGCGGATGCCGAGACTTCGAGCAGTCTGTATGTTCAGCCCACTTGCGCGTGTCGCGAGGCCGTAGCCGGTGTGCAGAAGCCAGACCAGGAACGTCGCGAAGATCAGGGTGACGGCGCCCGCCACAATTATGGAGGCCGCCTGGTTACGCAGGCCGAGATTCTCGGCCCAAGTGAACAACGTATCCACCCGGACCAGTGAGACATTGCCTGTGCCCATCACGGCGATGCTGACGGACCACGCTGCTGTGGTCATCAAAATGCCGGCGAGCAGAACGTTCATCTGAAGGATTACGTGCAGCAGCGCCGTCACAAGTCCGGCGAGCGCACCGGCACACATGCCAAGCAACAGCGAGCTGACCGGATCGACCCCCATGAGAAGGCTGCTCGCTGCAGCCGCACCACCAAGGCCGAACGAGCCTTCAAGTGTGAGATCCGGCAGGCTGAGCACGTTGATCGCGAGGTAAATACCCAGCGCCAACGGTCCATAGAGGAGCCCAATCTGGGCCCCGATCACGAGCACATCGATCAGCATCGAAATCCGCCTCAGTAGGTTTTGACTGCCGAGGTCATCATAGCCTCGGGAATCTTGAGCCCCAAGGCGCCCGCTTCGGTCTTGTTGATCTCGAAGCCAGCAATCTTGGGAATGATGACCGGTGTCGTGGCGGGGTTGGCGCCCTTTAGCACTGCCACCACAAGGTCGGCCGCCCTCATTCCAACAGTCACATAACTGTAGCTGCCAGCCAGGATCGCGCCACCCTTGACCGCATCGGACGTGCAGCCGAACACTGGAAGCTTGGCGTCCTTGGCAACCTTTAGAGCTCCGGCCATGCCCGAGATCGTTGTCGTGTCACAGGGGAACTCGATCGCCTGAACGCGCCCGACAAGCGATTGCGCTGCCTGGGTGGTTTCGCCGGCGTTGGCGATACCCGCGGTGACGTGCTTCAAACCCTTGCTTTCGATGTGCGCAACAGCGCGTGCCGCCAGCGGATCGCCCGCAGGATCACCAACCTTGTAGATCAGGCCGATAGTCTCGATCGTTGGCAGTATGCTCAGCATGCCGTCGATTTCCGATTCAACGGGAAGCGGATCCGAAACGCCGGTCATGTTGCCGCCGGGCTTTTCGAGGGACTGGACGATGCCCGCCTCGACGGGTGTCGACACGCCGACGAACACTACAGGCACAGTCTTGGTCGCCTGCTGTATGGATTGAGCCGCGGCGGTGCCAATGACCACGATGAGATCGCAGCCACCGTTGGCAAATTGCTGCGCGATCGTCTGTTGTGTTGCGGCGTCAGCCTCGGGATTCTGGATATTTTGGACGATATTTTCGCCGCCCGAAGCCTTCAGCCCATCGTGCATCCCTTTCAGGATGTCATCAATGACAGGCGCCGATGCATATCTGTTCACACAGACTGTTTTGCCAGAAAGCGCCGCATCTTCCGCTTTGGCGCCTCCCGAGCAGGCGAGAGTCAAACCTGCAACCGTCGACAGTGCGATCAGTGCCTTCATGTCAGTTCCCCATGTTCCGCCGCCTCACAGGCTGCGCTTGTCTGTTCCAATTATGAAACTGAATGCAGTTTCATAATTTGTCAACCGGCTTTCGTAAGAAAGTGCTTGGAGAGGCAGGCTTTTGCGACATTGACCTGCGAAAAAGGGGCGATGCAAGAAAGGACTTAACTCTGAGTTGTATTAATAATATCAATGACTTATGAGATGTTTTGTAACATTGTGACGACCGTCGAAATGACCGGATAGCCTGCGGAATGCCGCTGCTTTGCGAGCCGGGAAAGAAGACGTGGGCCAGCCACGCGCACAGCACGAAGCCCAGGGGCGTGATCGCAAGCGGCGGGAAACTGCGCCAGCCGCCGTCATTGCCTATCATCATACGAAACAGGCCTTGCGCCCTGTCGGCCAGCACCGCGAACAGCACGCTGATTACACCGATGCCTTGCGTTCTTAGGATCGCAGGCTTTTGGGGAAGTGCCGATCGAGCGTCCAAGCCGAACGGGCAGGCGCTGAAATCGATATTGGTGCCTAACGGCTAGGGTCCTAGCGACCTTGGGTTTGGGCGGGCGGCTGTCGAGCCCCTGAGTAGGTGGGTCGCGGGTCAGGCGCCAAGCGCCGCAATCATCGTCGGGAGATCGGCGATCGTCGTCATGTGCCCCTGCCCTGGCAGCACCGCGAGCATCGATCCGGGGATCAGCTGAGCGGTGTGCTCGCTGTGGGCGATCGGCAACGCCGCATCCAACGCGCCATGGATGATTCGGGCCGGCGCAACGATGGCGCCGGGGTCGAAGGCCCAGGGCCGTCCCTGCACCAGAGTGTCCTGCGCATAGCCAATCACTCCCTGCCGGAACGCCTCGCGCGCGGCCGCCCCTATCGCCGGGCCGGCGCGTTCGTCTGCGAGGAGGTCGGCATCGGGCTCAGCGAAGACAAAATCAGACACCGCTTCGAACCGGCTTCCGTCCGCGCCAAATTTCTCCGTGCACCAGGCGATCGCCGCAGCCTCGTCGGCTTGGCGCATCGCTTCGCCCTCGACTTGGCTGAATCCGACCCAGGCATCGCTCCAGCCCATGTCGGTAACGCCGCCGAAGACCGCCAAAGCCGAAACACGCTGCGGAAGAAGAGCCGTGCAGACGACGGCATAGGGGCCACCCGAGGAATGGCCGGCAACCATGAAGCGGTCGATGGACAGCGCATCGGCCAGCGCCGCGACGTCGGCGGGCCAGTCGGTCAGCGAACGGCCTGGGAACGATGACGATCTGCCATAGCCGGGGCGGTCGGGCGAGACGGCCCGAACCTTTCTCGCAATGAACTGCTCTTCGAGGTAGGCGAGGTGCAGTCGGCTCATCGGCGCGCCGTGGAAAAACAGAACAGTCGGCCAGCCCGGCTCGCCGATATCGGTGTAGGCAAGCGCGCGTCCGTCGCTCAGGGTGATCTGCAAGTCTTGCACAGGCGCCTCCTCCCGACCAAGATCGCTATCATTCGGGGATGCCGACCTCCGACAGGCAGATACTGCCGCGCCTCGGCAGACTACCATACCTGACGGATGGTGCCAGCCGTCGGAGGCGTCCGGGATTTTCTGGGTCCCGCGCGCTATCCGCAGGCGGTAAGTTTTTCAATCATCGCGATGATGGCTTTGGCAAAGGCTTCGCCCTCGTAGAGCAGCAACACCCCTTGCTCGCTCGGCAGCACGCCAGCCGGGCAGATCTGTTCTATGGCCATGCGAACCAATTTGAGCCAGGCCCGTTCGTTGCAAATCGTCTCTCGGGCTTCCATGCTTTCCCTTTGATCGCCGTCGCTACTCCGCCTCATCTCGAAGTGCCGTCTTGTTGGGCGACACAGGCGTCCAGTCAGTGATCGTATCGGCATCGACTGTAATCAGCCCACCAGCCTTTACCGTCACCTTTTGATAGTCCTCCTCGATGTGGCTGACCTCACCTCTAAGCTCCAACTCGTCGCCCGGTTGGGTCTTCTTTGGTGCTGGGATCAAATAGAGAAAGCCATAAGACGGAAAGTTCGGACAAAAGACCTGACCGGCATCGCGTTGCTCGCTGCTACCTCGGCAACATGTGCGAAGCGAGTTATTTGCTCATAAAGGGCGGGCTGCATGGGAATCAGTTCCGCGCAGCGCCTCCAAACATGTCCCTTCGGATGCACGTCGAAAAGATTGTATGATTGCGCGCAGGTGAATTTGCCGACGGACGCTCATGCCGATCTTTTCAGTCAAGCACACGACCGTCTATCGCTATACCCAGAAGGTAAGCTTTGGCGAGCACCGGCTGATGTTCAGGCCGCGCGACAGTTTCGATCAGCGGCTTCTGGACCACGCTCTGTCCGTGGACCCCGAGCCGGTGGAGGTTCGCTGGATCCATGACGTTTTTGGCAACTGCGTTGCCGTGATCGAATTCAGGGGTTCGGCCAATGAACTTCATTTCGCGACAGACATTCGGCTCGATCACACACCGCAGCATGCGCCTGATTTCCGTATCGATGAGGCCGCGCTGAATTATCCATTCTCTTACGATCCCGACGAGGCAGCAGACCTCGCGCAAACAATGGAGCGCCATCATCTCGACGACGGCGACGAGGTCGGCAAATGGGCACGACAGTTCGTCAGTGCCGCACGACACACCGAGACCGGAAAACTGTTGATGACGCTCTGCTACGCCATCCACGAGAGCTTCGTGTATTCGCGTCGGTTCGAAACTGGAACGCAACCGCCTCTCATGACCTTGCATCTGCGCAAAGGCACGTGCCGGGACTTTGCGCTTTTCATGATGGAAGCGGTCCGCTCGCTCGGCTTTGCCGCCCGCTTCGTGACAGGTTATGTGTATGTGCCGAGCCGCGACAGTGATGCGGTCCGCGGCGGGGGCTCAACTCATGCCTGGTGCCAGGTCTATTTGCCTGGGGCCGGTTGGATCGAGTTTGATCCAACCAATGGCATTGTCGGCAACCGGGATTTGATCAGGGTGGCTGTGGCTCGCCATCCTCGGCAAGCTATCCCACTTTCCGGAAGCTACTCCGGGAGTGCATCGAGTTTTCTGGGCATGAGCGTCGAGGTGAAGGTGACGAGGAAACCGTCGCCAACAAAAGTTAGCTCCCTCTGATGTTCGCCGGAACTGTTTGGGCAATCCGGAGTTTGCCCGGTTCCTGAATCAGCGCATTGGAGCGTCGATGCGGATCCGCGCAGGTTTCAACCTTATCTACGACTGTCCGCAGCCGACACCAATGCTGCTGGTCCTTGACGTCCATCCGTCACGACGCGTCGATCTGCTCACAGAGCAGATCATAGGCTTTGATCGCCCGATCGAGGCTCGCGGCTACATGGATGCTTTCGGCAACGCGTGCACGAGAATAGAAGCGCCGGCAGGGCTGACGACGGTATCGACGAGCTTCGAAATTTACGACACCGGCAAGTCCGATGTTGTCGTGCCAGAGGCCGTTCAGCACGACATCAAGGAACTCCCGGACGACGTGCTCAGGTTTCTGCTCGGCAGCCGGTATTGCGATACCGATCGGCTTGGCGACTTCGCCTGGGAGCAGTTCAGTGATACCACGCCCGGATGGGCGCGGGTTCAGGCGATCTGCAATTTCGTGCACGATTACATCGCTTTCAGCTACCAGGCCGCAGACCCGCTGCGGACCGCCCATGGCGCTCTCACCGATAGAACCGGCGTCTGTCGCGATTTTGCACATCTGGCAATCTCGCTGTGCCGCTGCATGAATATTCCCGCGCGCTATTGCACCGGTTATCTCGGCGACATCGGCGTGCCTCCCGTGCCGGATCCCATGGATTTCAGCGCATGGTTCCAAGCATATCTAAGCGGTCACTGGTTCACATTTGATGCTCGGCATAACCGTCCTCGCATAGGTAGGATCCTAATGGCGACGGGTTGCGACGCGACCGACGTTGCTTTCTCAACAAGTTTCGGCGCATCGAGACTTGCTAGCTTCGAGGTTGTCACGGAAGAAGTCCAAACGGACCAATTGTCGAGGGATCCTTTCGGAAATCCCGAGTCTTCACCTTGATCTGATGGATGTGACGATAAGGGTCCACGACGGTGCGCGGCTTCGGCTCCTTTGGCAGGCCGCCGGGCTGACGCCGGCCGAGCGCGAAGCTGCATTACGCGCGCTGTTCGATCAAGCGGATCAGTTCGTCGATATCCCGTGGCTCGATGTCGAGTTCCTTCAGGCCCGGCACGTCGATTGCTGCCACATTGTCGTGACGCATAAGATCGACCTGGTTGCGCGTTAAGGGCGCGACCGGAAGGAGTTCCGCGACGCCAGCCAAGGCCTTCCACACCGCAAACGGCACCGGCATCAGCTTGATATTCGTATGGAGCTGTCGGGCGATCTCCCTAAGCAGTTCGTTATAGGTATAGATGCGCGGGCCACCGAATTCGAATATGGAGGAACTCCTGTGGTTTCGCCCGTCGATCAGCACGCTCACTGCTTCTGCGACGTCTTCCACGTAGACCGGTTGAAGCCGTGTGCCACCATCGCCGAACACCGGATAGACCGGCAGGAGGCGGATCAGTCTCACAATAGTCGTGAGGAAAGCGTCGTCAGGTCCTGTCATGACGGCGGGACGCACAATGAAAGCGCCGGGAAATGCGCTCTTCACCGCTACTTCTCCGCGCCCACGTGCCCCGATGTAATTCGAATCCGATTTAGGATCGGAGCCGATCCCCGAAACATGGATGAACTGGTCGACCTTGCCATCGCGCGCCGCGGCGGCGAGATCGGCTGCGGCCTTCACGTGCACGCGTTCGAATGTCTGGACTCCCTGCTCGACATAAAGACTGACAGCATTCACGATCGCCTCTGATCCGGCAATGGCCGAGCCGATTGAGGACGCATCCAATATATCCGCCTCGACTGCTTCGGGCATCCTTCCAGTCGATGAAAAGAAGGGGCCCACGCGAGCCGAGTGCCGGGATGCGGCGCGGACCGTGAACCCCCCTTCTAGGAGCCGCTTCACAATCCTGCGCCCGAGAAAGCCTGTTCCGCCGAACACAGTGACGATCCGTTTCGTGTTGAGATCATCAGAATCCATTGCCTCGCCATCCCTTGTCTTCGCATGCCTGCCAAACGCCTGACGCGAGGTTTACGGGCGGCGAAGACCCAGCATAAGCGCGGTCATCGTTGCGCTCGCGCACGCCACCGCTAACAGCACAACGACGCCAGCAGAGTTGGCCTTTTGCCCTCGGCGAAATGGGACGACCTGTCTTGCGGGCAACGAACTGTGAACCAGCGCGTCCAGATCGGACCTGCTGCCGTGTCGAACGGAATAGGCGCGAGTGAATTCGGCGCCGAGAAGAAAGATTTCCGATGAGTAGTAAACCCAGAGGAGTATGACGAGCAGTCCACCGGCGGCACCATATGAGGACGCGATCGCACTGGTGCCGATATACCAGCCRATAAGTGATTTTCCGAGSGTGAACAGGGCMGCGGTCACMACAGCACCAATCCCTACGTCGCGCCATTSGAGRGTYCGATCSGGCAARACTTTGTARATKGCAGCGAACATTACMGAGATCAGKRCAAACGARACGACCGYGTTGAGCACGCCGAGGACGATTGTGCCGAACGGGATCTGAGCGTTGATGAAATTGCCCAGCACCGAGATGGCGGCACTCGCTACGAGAGATACGAGCAACATGAACCCGAGTGCTGCGACCAAACCCAGACTTGCTGCACGTGCGCGCACCAGACGCGATAAGGAACTGCCTTGCGGTTCGACCTTCCAAATTGTGTTCAGCGACTGCTGCATTTCACCAAAGACGCCAGACGCGGTCACGAACAAGGTGACGATGCCAATGACCGCCGCCCAAGTCCCGGATGATTGGCCGGATGCGCTTTCGAGCGCGGTCTGAAGGAGACTTGCGCTTTCTGAGCCCATCAGCCCCGAGATCTGGGCAGACAAGGCCAGTTGTGCAGCATCATGACCGAAAACGAGGCCTGCGATCGCGACCACGATCAGCAAAATTGGCGCCAGCGAAGTGGCGGCATAAAAAGCCATCGCAGCGCCATGACTAAGAGCATTGTCGTTGACAAAGCCAACTGCGCTTTCTCGCGCCAAGTCCCATACATTTGTGATCGAGGGTCGCACTTCGAGTCCGTAGGCAGTGAGTGGCAATGGCGTCCACTAGCAATGCGCCAGAACTTCCGATGTTCCGACCGGGGCCACGTCCAAGTCACGGGCTCAAACCCCTTTAAGGCTAGCGCCAGCTGTGAGCCTACTGGATTCCACGACCGCCCAACCGCCGCTTCGTCGGTTTTTGGCCCATGACAAAGATCGTCCTGCAAGGTTCCCACATATGCGGGAGCACACCTCTGGCCCACATGCCGGATATTGCTGCAGCAGCGGCTTGCGCGACGTGCTCGATAACAGCCTTGGTGTCGAGGTCGAGGCTATCGACTAGAGCCTTTCGGTCATCGTCTGTAGGGTCTTGTGATCCTTCACGCCACTTATCGCGTTTCTGCCGGGGTGCGGATGCCGGCTTATTTCGAAGGCAAGCGAGCACCGGCCGCTCCGCGAGGTAGCAGTCCTGCACTCCCTGCACCAGCACCGCTCCAGGATCGTCATCGTTTCGATCGTCGCCAACCTGCGGCCAGGGCTTCGTCTTCGGAGCAAAACCACCGTTCGCCCTTCGCCTCAGAGATCTTCGTCACGCCATAAAATTTCTGCCCGGGCATATGATAGATTCGCTCGCCGTCGGCCGAAATGTTGCCCTTGATGGTGCACCCACCGTTGCCTGCCGCGAAGAGAGGCGCGCTGGTCGACCGTCCACTGTCGCGATGCTCGGCTCGCCAATCCCACGGCGCCTGAAACGTTCCGGCCCACAACCCGACCTTCGCGGCTTCAGCCTTCATCTGCTGCGACGCGTAGGCGCCATGGCTGTAGCGGGGCCAGTCGAGCGCCTGTCCGTTCTCCACCATCCATGAGCCGACGCTAGCGCCATCCGTGCGCCGGCAGTCTCCAACAAAGCGGCCGTAGTGATCCCAGGCAACAAAGGTGCATCGGACCGGCCTCGATACGGCCAAGAACCCGTCGAGTGCTGCTGCGGCCTTCGCGCCGCACTGGTAGCGAAAGCCCCTGGCGTCGTCGCATTGCTGAGCTGACTCGGGCGCGTCGATGCCATTGAAGCGGATGCGCTGTCCATGGATCTCGATCGTGTCGCCGTCGATGACTGACGCCACCCCGGCGATCGGTGCCGGTGTCGACCCAATCCATTGAGACAGGTTGAGGTCGGGAGCGCTTTCACTGCGCTGCACGACAAACTGCGTCACATAGGCGGCCATTGCCGCGAGCGTAACGAACACGAGCCGCTTCGGAACGCTTGCCAGCAGGCGTGCGCGCAGCCGCTGTGCGCCTCTCCATTTGCGCCATTGGTCAGACCGATTGTCGTATCGGTATTTGTTCACGCCCTCTACTCCCAGAGAGAGGATGCGTCCTTTGCTACATCGAGTCTAGAGAACTCTTAGATCGGCTTTTCGAACAGCGGCGTCGGGCCTTTCGGTCGACGGAACTTCCTCACCAGATGAACCGTCTCAGCGTCGACCGTGACACGGCCGAGCGCCTGTAGCGTTACGCGGCCTAGATCGTCGTCAACGTGCACAACTTCGCCCTCGAATCTCATCTTGTCGCCTGGATTGGCCTTAGGATCGATGATCGAATAGGGCAAATTGGCGGTCGGGATATGCAAGGCTACGCGCTCCTCGATGCGCTTGCCTACCGTGGCGATGATCGCCACCTTGTCACCGATATTGATATCCCGCGCCATGCAAAGGATTGTGGAGCGGCGTCCCTGGTTGTCAAGAGACTGCTAATATATGCGCGACAGCGATCTAAACCGAGCGCGCCGGGCCCGCGGCTGGACGCCGTGGAAGGCAGGACCGAGCGAGATCGTTACAAAATCGTAATTTGGCGGCCACAAGTCTGCCAGGAAGCAAACGGAAGAGGGAGATCCTTTTTGACAGGAGCCCTCGTCGGATGACCTCTGCCGCATACACGTCGACCCAGAAGTTTTTTGCACTGGTCTCTCTTTGTGCTCGTCCTTTTGCTCTACGCACTGACCTACGCTGAGGACCTGTTGCCTCGTGGCGATCCTACGGTCGATTCCATCTGGCGGCTGCATATTTCGTTTGGCCTTCTGTTGGCTGGCCTGGTGCTTTGGCGGGCCGTCCTGCGCGGCCTGAGAGGAGCCCCCGGTCTTCCGAATGAGATGTCGGCTCCCGAGCGGGCGGCGGCCAAGGTTGGCCACCTTGCTATGCATTTCTGATTGCGATCCCTGTCCTAGGCATCCTTTTGACCTGGTTCAGGGGTGATGAGTTGAGCTTCTTCGGCCTGTTCACGGTCCCGGCTCCATTTGCACCTGATCGAACTACGGCTCGCACGATCCGAGAACTTCACTCATTGTGCGCGGATGGCATTCTGATAGCAGCCGGCCTCCATGCCTTGGCTGCGCTTTACCATCATTTCGTCCGACGAGATGCGATTTTGACAAGGATGCTTCCGAAGGCGGCAAAGTAAGGCTCCGCTTGGCCACAGACAGGCGCCAGGAAGCGCGAGGCGCTGCCGGCCCTGGTGGAAAAGCCTCCCGAGGGTGACAACTGGATTCTCGAGGTCAAGTTCGACGGCTACCGCTCGCAGATCTATCGGCGCGTGAACGATTCCCATTTTCAGAAGTTGCTGGCACATGTCAGTGCCAGAGCCCTATACTGCGACTCCGAACGACCGAGCCTTGGCTGTTTGGAAATTAGACGTCCGCGGATGATGGCCGCCTTTATTCAAGGTCTAAACTAGTGTCTCCAGCAGAACGCAAACGGCGAGAGCGTGTTTATACTGGAGACAATACGACTTGGCCTCGGAGGGTTTCTCGGCCGATAGTATTGCGGGGCTTGGCGCTGGTTCACGACGGCATAATGGGTGCTGCCGCGATGTTGCTTTCGCTCGTGTTGAGGCTTGATTTCGATATTGTCGTTCAAAACCTGACGTATTTCCTTGGTGCAGCGGCTCTATTCGGGTTCATTGTCTGCGGCGTCGGTTTCTTCTTTGGGCTGAACCGTGGTATTTGGCGCTATGCGTCGCTGACGGATCTCCTAGCAATCACCTATGCTGCTAGCGCGTCCGTCGCTAGTTTTACAGTGGCCCAATTCCTGCTGGATCGACTGGGCTCGATTCCCCGTTCTTCGATCTTGATCGCCTGGGCCTTCCTGATCGTGCTGCTAGCCGGGCCGCGTGCCGCGTATCGGCTCTATCGCAATCGCCACGACACCGGTCGCTTGTTCGATCGCGGCACCTGCAAGTTCGTGCTGCTGGTTGGAGCTACCGACAACGCTGACGCCTTCCTGAGGACCACTAAGGAGAGGAATAATGAGTCATTCAATATCCTTGCGATAATCGACGAACGGGGTCGCAGGACCGGACGTTCTATTCGCGGCGTTCCAGTGTTGGGTCCGCTGGAAAGACTGCCGCAGATCCTCGATCGATTTGAGGCCCAGGGGCGCCGACCCGAGGCGCTCATCCTGACGCGTTCGCGCGAGGACTATCAACGGCACGCCAGCATCGAGGCGCTGGTTGAGATTGCGGCACAGCAGAAAGTAGAAATCCTGAAGCTCCCGAACCTTCTCGATATGCAAAGCATCGATGCTGAAATTGAGCCGCGTCCGATCAAGTTGGAAGATCTCTTGCTTCGGCCGCCCGTTAGACTTGATGCGCTCAAGATCGCCTCGATGATCGAGGGCAGGACCGTCATGATCACCGGCGCGGGCGGTTCGATTGGATCTGAGCTGGCACGACAGGTTGCAGCCCTGAACCCACGCGGCCTCATTCTCGTGGACGCCAGCGAGCACCTTCTCTACTCTATCGAGACTGAACTCGCTGGCACCCGCCCGAGCCTCGAGTTGCATGCTGCCCTCTGCAACGTGCGCGAAAAGGACGCCGTCAACAGAATCGTCGCCTCCCATAGGCCCGACGTGCTGTTCCACGCAGCAGCACTCAAGCATGTGCCGATCGTTGAGGCTCAGCCGCTTGAAGGCCTTTTCACCAACGCGATCGGGACGCGCAATGTCGCCGAGGCTGCGCTTCGTGCCAACGTCTCCACGATGATTATGGTGTCGACCGACAAGGCTGTGAATCCCTCTAGCGTTATGGGCGCGACCAAGCGGATGGCGGAGATGTTCTGCCAGGCGATGGATCTGGACTCGGCGGTCAACGGAACGCGTTTCGTCACCGTTCGGTTCGGCAACGTCCTGGGCTCGGCCGGGTCCGTGGTCCCGCTGTTCGAGAAGCAGATCAGGGCCGGCGGCCCTGTGACAGTTACCCATCCGGAAATGGAACGCTTTTTCATGACAATTTCGGAAGCCTGCCTCCTCGTCCTGCAGGCGGCGGCGCATAGCCGCGAGCGGCAGCAGGAGCGCGGCCGAATTTACGTTCTCGACATGGGCTCGCCGGTGAAGATCGTGGATCTTGCTCGAAATCTCATCCGTCTCTCGGGGCACCGCCCGGACACAGACATTCAGATAGTCTACACCGGGCTTCGGCCTGGGGAAAAGCTTTACGAGGAACTCTTCGACAACAAGGAAACCTTGAGCGGGACCGGTGCGTCGGGGATCCTGGCCGCATCTCCACGGTCGATCGAGGGAGCGCTGATCGTGCGCATCTTCGACGAAATGAAGCGCAGGATCGACGCCCAAGATTTGCCCGGCGCCCTACGGCTTCTGAAATCGACCGTCGGGGAGTTTATTCCGGGGAGCGAGATTCACCTGCTGATGAGCGGGGAGGACTCGGGCAAGCACTGATCCTCTTCGCGATGCCACCTGCGAAGCTGACAATCGGAAGACCCTCATTCGCCATCGCGCCGGTTGCCTGCCAGAAGTGAGGGCAGGCGGCGCATCGTCTTTTAGAATCGGCGCAAGGCCATGAAGCAGGGACGGCGCCCAAGGGCGTGAAGCGGTCGGCTACGCAATGGGTCGGGCCGGGGCTGATCGGCCGCGTGAAGCACCTACGCGGTGAGGTAGACCTTCGCCACGCTTCGCTCCAGAATTTTTCGGGAGGAGTGAGGAGATGCAATTGATCACCGGTCTCATTGTGCTGATAGTCTTAAGTGCAGCGGGAACCGCTATAGCGTTGATAACCACGTCCACCCAACTGCTCATCCATGAGGAGAAGGAAGCATCGGGCTTTTTCGCGTGCCAATATTTCACAGGAACAGGCGTGGAGCTCAACTATTCCAAAACCCGCTGCGAGCGGTTCGCCGTCGTAGCGAAATGAACGAGAATGGCTCTCTCTGATGGCCTTCCCGGCGCCATCGATATCAGGAATATAATCCTTCGTTGCGGCGAACCCCCTTCAACGGAGATCGCCATGTCGACACCCTGGCCGCCCGAGAAACCATGTATGTCCTTTGCAGGCACCCGGCGTGCTGCAAATCGACAAAGCTCGACATTCAAGCGCTGATCGACAGGCTCGGGCCGGATCACGGTTCGATGCAATGGGATTTGATCGGGCGCTTTGGATGCTCGGATTGCAAGGCTGCGGGCCGCGATCGCCGGCCGGCGTTCTTCACCTGCATTCCAGACTACGAAGGCGATCGGCAGCGGCGCAACCGCGACTGGAAGCCGACGTTCGATTGGCTTAGGGACTTCAGTCTTAGTTGAGCTATTGCTAATATGCATTTAGCTTGGCAATGCGGGGGACGATCCAAAAGACTGACCCGCAATGGCCCGTGCGGCTCCCAGCACCGGCCATTCCCCCACGGCAGCATCAGGCTGCCGAACTGGCGCGCGGAGGCTCAAATGGCCGGCGATAAGCGCAGGCAGGATGCTATTCACGACCACCAGGTCGAATATTTCGCCTCGGAGAACGGTTTGACTCCGGACCTGGCTTGGGAGTTGATCCTGCAACACGGTAATAGCCGCAAGGCCGTGATTAAAGCTGCGCAGGGATTGATCAGGCAACATGCGCTCGATCAGCCAGATGCCGATAAGCCGGTGACCACCTACGTTGTGAGCGTCTTCGAGAAACTGCATTGGCAAACGGTGTTGACCACCAAAGACAAGGCCAAAGCGTTGGCAGTGGCGAAGGAGATGGGAGATGGGCGACAGGGTGCAAATCGAAGAGATCACGCCTAAAATGAAGAAACGCTAGGCCCTACGGCGCTTAGAAAGCGCATTCAACAAATCCGCTTCTTCGGTGATCCCATTCCCGAAAACGCCGACGATTTCCTCTGCGAGTTCTTCCCTCTGTTCCTTGTCTTTTTGGGCTAGACGGAGCTCGATGCCCAGTTGGTCGAACACCCGCTGGAACAAGTCCAGATCAGCAGGCTCGAATACACCGCTATAACGCTGCAGTGGCATTTTGCCGTCCCTCAAACACGGCTGATGCGGAATTATCTCACATGATGGTTTTGACGCGAAGGAATTTCCTGGGGAGACCAACACGATTTCGGCATTGCTAGCGGACGCCCATGCCGGCCATAATTAGGCAACCGGCCATTCCGATCATATCGCGCTGCCGGTAGCGCCAGAAGGCGCCAGCGAGCATAGGCCGCGATTGTGGCTATGTAGAGCGGGATGATGAAAGTCACGGGGCTCAGTTCAGCCCATCCATCTTGCTGCTCCATCGTAGTCGCCTAAGGCCCGCCGCCCAAGGGGGCGACGGACTTCAGCAGTTAGATTCTTCAGTCGTAGACTTTGATAATCTTGCGGGTGCCCGGGTCCACGAGAACCGTCCGGTTGTCGATCACGACATAGCGGTATTTGACGTCGGGCACCTTCACTTCATGCAGTTCGACGGTGTCGGGCAGCGCTGTGCCGATATTGAGTTCGACGCCGGGAATCTTGACTGATGCCAAGGGCTGCTTCTTCACATACTCATGGATGACAGTATCCTGCTCAGGCGTGATGACCACGTCCTGAGCAGCGACCGCGCCGACACCGGCGAAAAGCAACAACGCCGCAGCGGCGCCCGTAAGATGCATTCTCATGATTTTCTCCTCTGTTATTGTCTGGTCAGCGCACCAAGATATCGTCTAAGCCGACCTCCAAAACGAACTTGGGGCAACGCCAAACGTTCCGCCTTTGAGGCTTCGGTCGAGCAGCAGGTAGGACTTAAGTCTGATCGCAAACGCTCGTTGGGTTGTTAATGAGCGAGAAGTCCTTCTGATCGCTGTTGGGACCTTTGCGCATCCTATGGGACTTCAGTCGCAAATGCGGCGCGAAGGACAACACTGGTCGAAAACTTCAGCTCCGCTACAGCGGCTTCCCGGCGCGTATCATGGCGCGGGCAATCGCAAGCTGCGTTTCCATCCTGGCGTTTTCTTTCTGGGTCGTGTTGTCGGCGGCAATCAGCCGCTTCATTGCCCGCAAGGTCCTCACCTCGCGTCCAGCCCCCTCAAGCATGCAATCAACTATTGCCTGAAAGCCCGGCTCCATCGCCTCCTGGCAATCGATCTCTCCATCGGAGTAGTCCCGTGCGCGCCTTGGCAGATTGATCATGCCGTTCCATCCACGCTGCCATCCTCATCGAGCGCGTAAGGCACCGGCAAATAGGCGTTGGCAACAAGCCATTCGCGGATGATCGTCTTGATCAAATCGGGCTTGGAAATACCCATCTCCGCGGAAAGCCCAGCGAGCGATTCCTCGACCTTCGGTTCCAAATCGACTCCCGGAACGTTCCTGAGCATCAGCGCGGCCCGCCTGAGCATGATTTGAAGATCGGCTCGAGAAACGTCCGCAATTGCGTCGGCGGCGCTCTCGAGGTCCAATGCAAAGCTGATGCGGGTCATCGGCCTATCCCTCCTGAAACAACTTGATCGGCTCAATGAGGCCGGCGTGGTCGTTGGGCTGTTTGTTGATGGCTGCGGCATTCACATCTCGGCCAACACGATAGAACCGCAGCCTTCCGTCTATGTCGCGTCGTAAGATGTCCTTCAGGTCGCCAGCGGGCGTCTTCGGGTCGAGCCAGACGTCATAGCAGGCCGGATCAAGAATAAGCGGCTGGCGATCGTGGATCTGATTGACGGGCGCCGCGGACGGTTCGGTGATGATCGTGCAGCTGGTGATGTCGAGATTCGAATTATAGGCCCAGAGGCCAGCAAATGAGAACGGCGCATGGCTAGGCTGGAAAATGTGCCAAGGGTCTTTCTTCCCGTCCGCTGGCGATATCGTCCACTCGTAATAGCCATCAGCCGGAATGAGGCAGCGTTTCGATTTGAAGGCGTCACGGAAGGCGGGTGTCGTGTCGACGCCCTCAATACGAGCATTGAACATCGCAGCCTTAGGCATTTCCTTCGCCCAGAACGGCACAAGCCACCATCGCCCCGTGCGCAGCTTGTGATTGCCATCGTCCCCAGCCGTGATGAACGGCACCTCATCAGTGGGCGCGATGTTGTAGCGAGGAGCATCGTTGCGGCCGACCTCGGCCGGCGCCGTCAGCCGGTAGAGGCGGTGGATTTCCGACCAAGACAGATATCTGGTGTAGCGTCCGCACATAGTTTGCCCCTAGTTGCGCTTCGGCATGATCGGCTGCATGGGTCATGTCTCCATTTTGCCAACAGTGAACAAAATGAGAACATGAGAGTCAAGACCTCTTGACGAAACAGGAATATGTTCCTTATTCCTGAATGCCATCTGAGCAGGAAAAAGCTATGGGAAAGCGCCAAAACGCGCCGGCCGGCGAAGCTATGTCCGAATTAGAAGAGGTTGCCCAGCAGGCCATAGCTGCAGCCGGCGGCGACGCCATAGTTGCATTGTTGAATGTCCTTGCAAGGAACATCGACCTTGAACGGGAACTAGCCTTCTCGCGGGCAGCAGTCTCGAACGGCTATTCTCGCGGCTGGCACAAGGGGCGCCTTTGATAGATGGTGGACCCGGCGGAGGACAAGGATGGTTTGAAATCTGGCCGGAGATGGGGCCGGAACCCTTCCGACGGTGAAAAAATGGCTATGCCCGTCGCAGTGGCGCCGATGAACAACGTAATTGCGGAGACAAGACCTCGAGGTGCTCTTCACTTAGCCCATTGCGGAATGTGCAGCAGGTCACGCACGCGGATCGGCAAGCTGGGCGAAGCGCGCAATTCGGCACAGCTCGCCTCCCATCGCCCGAGATATTCGGCGATCGGCAGACCGGTGCGGCCGGGCCAGCGGTTGAGTGCGCCCAGCGCCTCGAGGCAGTCCGGCGCGCGGTCGTATTCGGCAAGGATGGTCACAGACATCGCCCGGGCGAACGGATTGAGGGCGGGCATCTCAATCTCGCCACGATGGTGGGCGAACCACGCCGCGGCGTCGCGCGTCAGCCCCTGGCTGTCGGCGAGCGCGGAATAGCCTCGGATGATATTCTCGCGGTAGGCGGCAATGGCATCGCCGAAAGCGTTGTCGCCGGTGAACGGCGGGTTCTCCTTCCAGTCCTTCGCCAGGCGCCCCAGGCCGCGCAGTGAAAAGGCTTCCACCATCGCCTCCTCGAGCCACTGGCAGGGCGTCGCCGGCTTGGCATCCGGCTGCCAGCTGTTGGCAAACACGTGGCCGAGTTCGTGGCCGAACTGGTAGGTGAGCTTCGACCAGTCGCGCTCACCGATATCCACGATGATCCAGGCCATGCTGCTGCCGTCCGGATGCAGCCAGACGGCTGGCGTGCCGGAAGTGTGCTCGTCGACACGCAACCCCGTCGGCTGGCGGTCAGAGAGCAGGCGGACGCCGTCAAGGCATGCATGCCGCATCCGCTCGACGACCTGATCAGCCGCGCCCGCAAGCATGCGGCCCCAGTCGCCGGCAAGCTCGATGGGCGCGGTGAGGAGGGTTGGCGATGGGCGGGTCGAGGCAGATTTTACAGACATGACGGCGTAGCCTTTCGCGAGCGACTCAACGGCGAAGCTGCTGCCCAGCTAGTCGCGCCAAGCCTCCGGCGCCGGAGCCCGTGTCCAGGCGTTGCGTGCAGCATTACTTGGCGGATGTCGCGCATGTCGACCGGCTTGCCGCTGGGCACTGGTAGAAATGTATCCGCTCGTCGGCGAGATCGCCGCCATGTCCGCTTCCCTACGATCGGCGGCCCAATTGGAGTTTCCGTCATCGGTTCCTCGTTGCACCTTTGTTGATGTGCAAACGCCCGGCCGGCCTCTTTGTTGCAGCCCCGGTTCCCGGTTTGGAACCATTTTAGCTAAAGCTGATTGAATCGCGGTTTTGCGAGTCAGTTCATGCGCTTGAAGTTCATCGAGCCGTTAATGCCGACCCTGGTGGAGAAGCCACCGGAGGGCGAGGATTGGACTCACGAGGTCAAGTTCGACGGCTACCGGTCGCAGATCATCATTGACCACGACGTCCGAAATTTCACCCGGAACGGCCTCAACTGGACAATGAAGTATCGAAGCCTGGTCGGCGCCGCCAAGAGGCTCGGGGTCGACAATGCCATCATCGATGGTGAAATCGTCGTGCTCAATGCGGCCGGCCTGTCCGACTTCGCCGCGTTGCGCAAGGCGATCACCCGCCGGGAGCAAGACCTTTATTTCGTGGCTTTTGACCTGTTGCACCTCAATGGCCACGATCTGCGTGACATGCCGCTGGAGGACCGTCGCGAAATCCTGGAAGGCATCATCGAGTCGGGCGACCATATCCAGTTCAGCCAGGTGCTACCCGGTGAAGCGAGCGCCATCTTTCACCTGATCGATGAAGCCGGCATCGAGGGCATGGTGTCGAAGCGTCGTGACAGCAAATATCGGAGCGGCCGGTCCACCAACTGGCTGAAGATCAAGAGTTATACGATCGGCGAATACGAATTGCTCGGCGTCGAGCGCGAGATGGGCAAGCCGGCCTTCGCAATGATGGCCGATCGTGCGACTGGGAGGTATGTCGGCTCTGCCTTTATCAACTCGAGCCGCGCCATCAGCGAACGTCTATGGAAGCGCGTCCAGGAGCACGCAGGGCCGCCTCCCAACGGCATGAAGCGGCCGGCCACGCAATGGGTCAAGCCGGGCATCATTGGGCGCGTGAAGCATCTGCGCGGCGAGGAAGATTTGCGGCACGCCTCGCTGCAGGATTTCCGAGAGGAATGAGCAAGCGCGGTAGCGATTTTCTCTACCATTGGATATCGGAGCATCTATCCGACGATCCGATTGTCGATCCGGTGCTACTGGTGATCGATATGGCTGTTGACGCAAAACGAGCGGCGGAAACCCATGGCATTCCCGGCCAGGAGATAGACGAGGAAATTGGCGCGATCTACAAATTCATCATGCAGGGGTTGCGCTAGTGGAACACCAGTCTCTTTCCCTGCCGCTATTACTCTTCGCAGTAGGGTGCCCGCCATTCGCCCAATCGCCCAAATGATGGCGGGCACCCTTCCGACAGAGGGGACTTTGCTCGTCGGTTTCCCTCAATGATTAAGAGCTGCTAATGTTTCGTGAGTGCGACCTTTGCCCATCCTCATGGGACTTCAGTCGCAACTGCGGCGTGAAAAGAACACTCGTTGATAGGCCACCGGCAATCTATGGAGTGCAAAATGTCCCGAACGAGACACGCACTAACCGAGCCTTGCAGGATCACGAACTTGTAGAGCGTCCCGGCCGCGACTGGACGGCGGGCTTTTTTGTGCGCGAGGCTGGAACCTGTCGCAGAAGGTGAAGTTCTGATCCTGCTCGGCAGTCACTTCCCGAGCACCCACACAACTTCCCGCCATCGTTTCCCGGTGGCGGGCTCTTTTGTCTAGGTGCTTACGACCAAACGTCAGGAGTTGTTATGGTCGATAGTTTAGCAGCGCGGAAAGAGCCGTGATGATCTGGGCCTGAACGAATGGCTTCGTGATCATCACGCTGTTAGGCACGCCCTCAGCGCCCCAATGAATGGCGCTATCGCCGCTGATGTAGATCACGGGAATTGTTAAGTTGGCTTGGCGCAAATGCCTGGCAACCTCCCAACCGGACTGCCCTGCCCCTAGGCGGACGTCTGTAATAAGGCCCTTAAACTTGTCAGGGGCTGCATCGAAAGCCGCTATTGCTTCGGCGGCGTCTCGGGCCGACGCCACTTCCAAGCCAGCTTCCTCCAATGCCGATTCGAGATCGAGCAGGATAAGCGGCTCGTCTTCAACGACAAGAACCGCCCCGACATACATTGTTAGCGTCCCAGTTGCGCACCCACTACGCGCAAGACCGCCATTTGTTCCATTTAGTCAACTGCCGAAAACGTGCACCGGCGGCCGCCCTACGGCTGGGCAGCCATCAAGCCGCGAAGCCCAAATTCGCTTGCATAAACAGATAAATGCCGACCACGATCAGCGCCGTCAGCCCAATCCAGGTTGTGAGCTTCGTCTTGTTCATGGCGGGCAGGTAATCAGTCACCGCACGCGCCGCAATTCAAATGGCCGTGTTAGACCCAACGGGTAGCGCCGGCTACTTCCGCACCATCCATTCCAGCAACTGGGGGTCAATGTCATCAGTGCCGGTGTAGTCGGCGATCAGACGCTCGGCCTCGGCCCGCCATTGGTCTTCAGGAATGTTCGTTTCGATGACGGATTTTATGAAGGCACTGCGAATGATATCGCAGTCGAAAGACGATACCGAAACGCCCAGCTTATCCATGGTGCAACCTCCCATCCAAGGGCTGGAAACAGAATGGCAACTTGGGGATTTAATAATGCGTTCAGAGCCGCTTTCAATAGGGTTCGACTGTAATTTTTAACCAAAGCCCGATGGCTACAAGCGGCCCAGCGGCCAAGGGTGGAGGGCTGGGGTTTGACCACCGGGCCTGGCCGGCGCGGGGTGGGGGACCGCGCCGGCTAGCAAATCATAGGCGATTTCATGCATCCTTGAAATCTAGCGATGCGGCGCGGATCCTACTTCCATTGCAGGTGCCGCATACGCCCAATCTCCAAGTTGATCAAACGACACATGATTCTTTAGCCTACCAAAATGTTGGGGGCAAAACTTGGGGGCCTCGCCGCTTCGCGAAAAGGAGCAGCGAGGCTTTTTTTGCGTTCGCTGATACGAGAAGCCCGCTTTCTGACCAGAGACAACTAACCGCGCGGTCTGCCTTTAGGTCCTGGCGAACTTTCCGCCGGGTTTGCAGCCAATTTGGCGGATCGCCGGTCTTTCAGCCAAAGGGACTTCTTTTTTATTGCCAGTAGCTCAGCTCGAACGCCGTCATCAGTGGTAGCTTGGCCACGCTTCGCCGCAATCACATAGTCGGCTCTATTCGTTCGATAGTCTTCTTTTTGCACCGCCATCGTTGCTCCTCCCGCCGCGGCCTCCCCTCCATGGCCTGACGAGTTGCACTAACTGCCTGTGCACAGCGAGAGTCTAGCAATTGGGGATTGTATTAAAATGATACAAGTCGCAGACGGGAGCGGGAACCGCGACTGGAAGCCGACGTTCGAGAAGCGCTAGCGAAACAGCCATATAGGCGCCCATGCCCGGCCCTCAGGAGGCAAGCGGCCATGCCGACCATGTCACGGTGCAGGGTTTCGCGACGACAGAACCTAAGCCGGTCAGCGAGCTTGTGGCGAGATGAGCAAGCGCGGGATCGACTTCCTCGAAAAATGGATGGCAGAGCATTTGCCGAACGCCATGACCGACGATCCGGCCGCCATCAGCGACCTTGCCGACCAGGCGATGAAAGCCGCGGACGAGACAGGCATTCGGACCGAAGAGTTCAGCGAGGAGGTCGGCAGCGTGTTCCAAGTCATCGCCGAGGCCATGCTGCACCGCGAAGGCGGCTTGGCGGGCTGACGAGCGGATGGCCGACAAGCCCTTAACGACCTACGTGGTGAGCGTTTTCGAGAAGCCGCATTGGCGGACCGTGTTGACCACCAGGGACAAGCAAAAGGCTTTCGATCTCGCCAAGCAGATCGGCGACAAGGTGCGGGTCGAGACGATCACGCCGAAGGTGAAGAAGCGTTAGGGCTACCCGGCTACATCGCTTCAGACGGCGCAAAGCGTCTTGAGCCGGCGCACATCATCGGCGGCCTCGGCCAACAACCAGGCGCGGAATGTCGCGATTTTGGGGAGCATTGACGTCGCCTTGGGGCAGACGATCCAGTAGGTCTTGGATAATCGCAGAGCCGTGGGGAATGGTCTTACGAGGCGCCCGTTGATGAGGTCCCAAGCCGCGAGCGTGGTGCGGGCGAGTGCGACCCCCTGGCCGTCAACAGCGGCGTCTATGACCATGCTGGCACGGTTCAAGACCGGTCCGTGGGAGAGTTCGGCACCGACCACGCCAGCGGCCTCGAACCATTCCGACCAGTCCTTTCGGTCATCAAGATGTAGCAACGGAAACTTCAGCACGTCGGACGGCTCGCGCATCCGCTGGTGAAGTTTGGGACTGCAGACCGCGAACAGTTGCTCGGAGCACAGGCGGACAACATCATGCCCCGCCCAGTTGCCATCGCCATGCCGCACGGCAAGATCGACATCCTCCCTAGCGAAGTCGACGTGATGCATGGTTGCGGAAATCCTGAGATCGATGTCCGGATGCATCTCTGCAAACCTGCCAAGGCGGTTCACCAACCACTTTGCGGCAAAGTCGGGCGACGTGCTGACCGTCAGCGCTCCGGCCCGAGATAGATGCTGGATGCGTTGCGTGCCGAGAGCTATACGGTCGAAGGCATCACGGACCACCTCCAGATAGGAGAGGCCGGCCCGTGTGATGCTCAGCTTTTGACGTTCGCGATCAAACAGCCTGATGCCCAATTCGAGTTCGAGCGCCTTCACCTGATGGCTAACCGCGCCTTGCGTCACGGAAAGTTCTTCCGCCGCCTTGGTGAAGCTCTCGTGGCGCGCCGCCGCCTCGAAGGCTTTGAGGGCGTTGAGTGATGGCAGTCGGCGGGCCAATTTCGCACCATGTCATGAGAAAAATTGGGCCAAGCGCGAGAAACCATGCTTTGCGCCCGTGGGCAGATTGGAGCTTTTCAGCGCCAGACGTCAACACGGATGCTGGAAGGATGAGAAATGTTAAACCGTCTGCTGAATGAGCCCCCGAGGCGTTCATATTCACAGGTAAGCGCCACCAGCGTTATCGAAAATCTAGAGCGGTCGATGGCATCGGTGGTGCGCTGGATCGAATTCCATCGCCAACGGGAACAACTGGCCGAACTCGAAGACCATCAGTTGGCAGACTTGGGTCTGAGCCCTGCGCAGGTTCGGGAGGAATGTGCAAAGTGGCCGTGGCAGACGTGATGGCCCTAGGTTCGCAAGCGTATCCAGTTGGGCGCATGATCACTGGCGCGTTGAGGAACAGCGAGATGGACAAAAGAATGAAGAGGCCCCGCGTTGCCCGCCGTCATTCTCGTCACCGGAGACGTCGATGCCAATGCGTAGTCATGTCGACGTAGGCTTCGCCGACAAGGTTGCTATACGGGCCATAAGGTCCCTTGCGGTGTTGTGGGTCCAGCGTCCACCTCGAGCAGAGGAAACATCGGCCGCGTTCAGCGCCGCTGCCAAGGCTGAAGGCGACAATTCCTCACCGGTCGGCAGCTTCGCCATTTCTTCCAGGACAAAACGCCGAAGTCGGAATGCGCGCTTATCGGCGTTACGACGATTGGCGCGATTGCCATGTTTGTAGTTGGCGTTCGGAAGCGTAGCCTTGTCAGTTCGGGAAGGCCGAATTCCATCTTTCACCGGTTCCGACCGCGATTTATTTATCCGCACGGCGTTAGTGATGAGAGAGCGTCGCTCGTCCTCCGTCATCGATTGCCAGGTGCGACGCAAGGAAGCATCCCAGACTTCGACATCGACAGCATTTAGGGCATCGACGCACTTGAGGATCCGGTCCGGTGTCGTGCGTTCCATCAGTTGTCTGATGTTAGCCAAAAGCAAGTCGGCGCCGGAACTACGCGCGACCGTGATCGCTTGCCGGAATCTCTCACGCGAAACGAATGGGGCCGTGCGGTAAGTGCTCCAGTCTGGGAAATTCTCCAAGATGCGTCTTCCGCTTCCCTTTACGAAGATTAGCTGGGCTGCAAGCTGACGCTTGAGCGCGCCGTTGGCATTGACCTCGTCCTTGGATCGGAGCTGTCGTCTCACATACGCAAAACTGTAGGAGATAAGCGGGCGCGCTTCATTCATTGACTTTTCTAAACCCTGTCGAGTGTTCTCAATGCGGATGAGGATGAAATACATTCTCGCGGGGGGAGCGTCACTGGCTGGTTTCGCGCGTCCGATGCGTCACAGTTGCTTCGACTGCGTCGGCACCAACCCCTGAGCGCCCCTGTGACAAGGGCACGTATCTCAAACGAGCAGCAATGTCGCTGTTGCATCGCGCGATCGTCAGTAATGTGAAAAGCCACTTGGGTCATACCGAGGGCGCGTGGGGTCATCTCGTCAGGCCGGTCGCGCGGCGCTGTTCGGCGATGACCACGGCTCGGCCCTGATGTCCTCAGCCGACGGGATCGCCACGGGCCGACGCGTAGACCACATTTTCAGCTTTTCTCCACGGAAATATGCGTCTGCCGGCCCTCGCGCGAAGCGCTGAACTGCTTGCCGACGCTGACACCGTCATCATGGCTGATGTTTCGGCTCTAATAACTTGCTCTACTGCGTGTATGCGTAGAGCACCATCTTCTTCACCACCATATCATCCAGAGAGAGTGGAAGGCCTTCATACCGTTAAGAATCGCTGGCGCCGGAGTTCGCGGATGGACCTTTCAGCCGCATCCGGTCATCGATGTGACGGAGGGCCTGTATCACCTTTCTTGTGATCTCGTTGTAGTCTTTCAACGAGCTGGAGCTTCCGGCCATGATGGATGTCAGCGCCAAAGGCAGGTCGCTCTTGAGGGTTTCCTTGCGCGTCTGCTTCTTTTTCCTTCGCCAGGCCTCATCCCACGCTTCCAGGCCGACGACACCCGCGTTCAGAAACCGCTGCAGCCGCGTCTTCCGGAGCTGTTCCAAGAGCAGTCCCCTTTTCTCTTCCCGCAGGTAGGCAAGGTCCGGGAAGGTCGGGAGAGCGAACTTAAAGTATCCGCCCTGGAAGCGCTGGAACTTGAAGCCTGCAAGATCCTCGATCGAGCGGATGCCCATCTCGTTGAGTTCGCCCTTGTCCACGGTGACCTCGATCCGCACCCTCCGCTCCTCTTCCGGCAGAACTTCCCTGGCACCAGTGGCGATGTTCTGTTTGTCGAGCAGCTTGATCATCGTTCGCCACGCAAAGTGCGATTCCTTGGCGCCGGCGTAGTAGGTGGAGTCGATCGTCGCCGGTTTGTCCTTCGGTGGATCGAGCAGGAAAGCGTCACTGCGCTCGGGATGCCTCGGATCATAACCGAGCACGTAGCGGGTGGCGTCGTCGCCTTTGTCCCAAGCGAACCTCGGGCGGTCGGCCGGCTCGTCAATGACATCCCGGCTGGGTAGGTGGCTGCGCACCAGGACACCGAACATCAGCGCAAGCGCCTCGTCGGACGGTTTGCGCGGCTTGAAATCGACACTGACTTCGAGGCCGACGATCGCTACCGGCTCGCACAGGTTCCATTTCGCCCTGACGACTTCTTCCGCAAGCAGCAGATCCTTGGTAGTCGGTTCCTGCATGCGCACCCGGAAATCCCGGAATTTTCCGTCATCGTCGAGTGCCTTTTTCTCGACGTAGACCCTCTCCCCGATCGCTCTGTCGATGTAGTGTTTAATCCATCTCCACTGGGTATGCTTCACCGTCTGGAAGCGGATATCGGCCCAGTCGATGACCGCTCGGCATGTATAGGCCTTCAGGTCGATCTGCGGTTGCAGGAAAATCCGGTTCTGAAACCGCTTCTGCTTCTTCTCTACCTGCTGCTCTACGTAGGAGAGACGGTAGGCCGCGGACGACTTGACGGCCGGCAGAACGATGGAATGCGAGGTCATGCGCGTAGCTGTATCAAGGGCCAGAGAGGAGGTGGGCCAGCGCCCATAGCCGCAATCGATCCTGGTTCATAGAGCTTATCTCACAGACGGGGTCCCGGCAGGTCAGCAGATCGCCGTCGACGTGCCGGAAAGTAGCCACCGTCCGGCCAGCGAAGCTCAACTACGCGATGCAAGCTAGTTGCGGCCGCTGGTCCCAGAGCCTCGATACCGCTCATCGCAATTTGAACAAACATTCGCCGGTTCGCTATTGTCCGGCACGTCCGAACGACCGTGCCGGGCATGCGTGCTTCACCGACCCTGATGGCTTTGAGCTTCAAAATAAGTCATCCGAGTTGACCCGGCTCGACAAAACGCTTCATCATGGTGCAGGGGGATTCTTCTTTGGCTGGTGGATTGATACTTCGACCGGGTGACTTCGTTCGGGCCCGATCAACGACGTGGATCGTGGAGGCGCTAGCTGAGGGCGGGCCTGTGCCGACACTGGATCTGGTGTCGGTGGAAGACGATTCGCAAGGCGATGGGCTGCGCGTTGCTGTAAAGGCCGAGCTCGATCTGGAGGCGGTCGATACTTCGGACTGGTCGAACTTACTAAAGAACACATTTGAAAGCCCACGGCGCCTCGGTGCACACCTCCGCGCCACGGAGTGGCGCACGGCGACATCAGCCGACCGCAGGCTATTTCAGGCACCATTCCGCTCGGGGATCAGGCTCGAGCAATACCAGCTGCTTCCCCTAGCGAAGGCGCTCGAACTCCCTCGCGTCAATCTGCTGATCGCCGACGATGTTGGCCTCGGCAAGACGATCGAGGCAGGACTGATCGTGCGCGAGCTTATGTTGCGCCGGCGGCTGAGCTTCGTTGTGGTCGCAGCGCCGGCATCGATGCAATCACAGTGGCAGGACGAGCTGTCGCAAAAATTTGGCCTCGACTTCACCATCGTCGACCGCGAATACCTGCTCGAGAGCCGCCGGCGTCGTGGCTTTTCGGCGAATCCATGGAGCATCGGATCGCGGTTCATTGTCTCGCACAGTGTGCTGGCGGATGAGACCTACATGAGCGGCTTGCGGGATGTCCTCGGCGCATATCGGGCGCGTTCGATGTTCATCCTGGACGAGGCTCATCATGCGGCTCCGGCCGGCGGGATCGCCTGGGCGACCGAGTCGCAGTTGACGCGTGCCGTGAGGGAAATTGCGCAGCCGTTCGAGCACCGGCTGTTCCTGTCGGCGACGCCGCATAACGGTCACTCCAACTCGTTCTCCACCCTTCTGGATATCCTAGACCCACAGCGTTTCACCCGCGGGATCGAGGTGAGCGCCAAAGACCTCGAGCCGGTCATGGTGCGCCGGCTGAAGGAAGACCTGCGCCGACTGGGGCACAAGTTTCCCGAGCGCCTGGTCGCCCCGATCGTCATCGATGGGCTGCCGTCCGACGCGCCAGAGTTGAAGCTGGCCGCCATGCTGGATGCCTACCGATCGGGCAATATGGGCGGGAGCCGGGCGAAATTCCTGTTCGCCAACCTGCAGCAGCGCCTGTTCTCCTCGATCATCGCCTTCGATCGCACGCTGAGGACGCACTTGCGGACGCTTCAGCGTCGGCAGGAGAAGCTGGTTAGTGCCGATGACACAGCCGAGGACGTGAACGAGAGCGACGATCTCATCGAACTGATCACACACGACGCGCGTGGAGAGTTCGGCGATCTCAATGCCGCGATCGCCCATGTCGAAGCCATGCTGAAGATCACTGAGGCGCATCGGCATGCCCCTGACCAGCGGATCGAAAAGCTCCTTGACTGGATCGAAGCGGAGATGCTCGACGAGAAGCACGCGTGGAAGGATCGCAGGCTGATCCTGTTCACCGAATGGGACGATACCCGCCGCTGGGTCGTCGAACGTCTCGAGGAGGGCCTGAGCGAGCGCAGTCGTGGCAGGATCGACTTGAATGGCCGCATCGTCAGCTTCACGGGCCGGACCAGCCTTGACGAGCGCGACGTCATCAAGCAGCGCTTCAACGCGCCCTTCGACAAGGCGCCGATCCGCATTCTCGTCTGCACCGATGCAGCGCGCGAGGGTCTTAACCTGCAGACCCGCTGCCGCGACCTCATCCACATCGACTTGCCCTGGAATCCATCCCGGCTCGAACAGCGGAATGGCCGCATCGACCGCAAACTGCAGCCCGCCGCTACGGTGAGCTGCCGGTATTTTCTCTATAAGCAGCGTGTCGAAGATCGCGTGCTCGATACTCTGATCCGCAAGACCGAGATCATCCGCAAGCAGTTGGGCACGGCTGGCGAAGTGCTGCGCCTCAAGATCGAGACGCGGCTCACCGAAAGCGGCATCTCGCGTGGCGAGGTGGACCGTCTTGCGGATGAGATCGAGAACGTCACCGACGATGGCGTCGGAGCCGCAAAGCGCGATCTTGACGACGAGGCAGATCGGCGCATCGGGCGACTGAAGGAAGAGCAGGACTGGTTGCAGCGACGGCTCGAAGATGCCCGCCAGCGTGTTGGCGTTGCCGGTGCGGACGTGAAGCGGATCGTCGAGATCGCACTGGCCGACGACGGCGCCAGGCTCGAGCCGGGCCACTTCGCCGTTCCTGAAGCGGTCACACTCAACCCGGACTGGCCAGCCTTCGCGAAGGACGCGACGTGGGCAGCGCTCTTCGACGAGCTGCGCTCGGGCCGTCCGCCGCGCCAGCGTGATCGCGCCCGGTGGCGGCGGGAGACGCCGGTGCGTGGGTTGGTCTTCGATCCACCGGTCCTTGCCGATGGCGAGCCCGAGCCGCAGGATATCATTCAACTGCATCTCGAACACCGACTGGTGAAGCGGCTGATTTCGCGCTTCGCGTCTCAGGGCTTCCGGACGTCTATCGGCCGCGTGACGGCAATCGTTGGGGCGGGCGCTCAGCCGCGCGTGGTGCTGATTGGTCGACTGTCGCTGTTCGGGCCGGATGCGCGGCGTTTGCATGAGGAGATTATCCCGGTGACAGCCGCGTGGCGTGATGTGCGTCGAGAAATCCTGCTCGAGCCTTTCGGTGACACAGGCGAAGCGACCACGATCGCTCAGCTCGAAGAGGCTTTGCGCACCGGGCGGTCGCCTGGCGACGGCATCGTCGAACGCCTCAAGCAGTCGGTGGATGCGGACATCGCCGATCTCAGGCCTCACCTTGAACGCCGTGCTTCCGCGGCTGAGGCAGCCGCGATCAAGGATCTAGCGCAAAACGGCGAGCGGGAGGCCGATGGCCTGCGCGATTTGCTCGAGCGGCAGATCAAGCGCGTAAGGGAAAGCGTGCGTGATGCCGAACCTCCGGCACAATTGTCGTTCGAGCTCTATCAGAGCGAGGAGCAGAAGCAGCAGGCCGAGCGCGAGTTGCGACAGTTCGAGGCCGACCGCCGCTCCTGGTATGACAAGCTTGTGCGGCTGCAGAAGGATCTCGACTCTGAACCGCAAAAGGTGCGCGACAACTACGCCGTAGCAGCGCGCCAGCTCGAGCCGATCGGGCTCGTCTATCTTTGGCCCACGACGAGTTGAGGCGACAATTGGCACTGGGCGATATCGACGAAACCAGCCAGTGGCTGAACTACCTGCAACCCGAGGGCCTGGTCCTTGGCGCGAACGTGCTGCGTAACAGTGGACTGACGCCGCTACGGCAGGGTCCGCTAGACACCGAGGCAGCCGCGGAAGCCCTCGGCCTGCCGCTGAAGTCCGAGCGCGAGGATGACCGAGGCTTTGTGCTTCGCGATCCGTGGCGCTTTCTCGGCACGCTCCTCGGCTGGCCGGCAAGGTATGTCGCCGGTGCTCCGGACGGACCGGCGGTGTCTTCAGAGTTGTCGCGAACCCTGCCCGAACACGGCACGTTGCTGGAGCCTCACATGGCGCTATTGTGGCGCGATGGCGAAGGCGAGCCTGACGTGCCGGCGCAGGTGCTGGTGCTGGTGCATCCGGAGCTCGATCCCGACGGGCGCGGCCAGTTCGGCGCCGACGAGTGGGAGGCGAGCCCGCACCAACGGCTCGAGCGGCTGTTGCGTGAAACCAGTGTCGGCACCGGCATCCTCATTGCCCGCAACACGCTGCGGCTGATACACGCGCCACGCGGCGAGACCGCCGGGTGGCTCACCTGGCCACTGGCCGCGCTCGGGCGGGTCGAAGGCCGGCCAATGTTGGCCGGACTGAAGCTCTGTCTCGGGCGAAACGCCTTCTGGACCGGCCCGAAGGAAACGCGACTGCGGCAGCTTCTTAAGCTGTCGCGCGAAGCGCAGAACGAGGTTTCCGAAAAGCTCTCTAGCCAGGTGCTCGAGGCGCTCTATGAGTTGCTGCGTGGTGTGCACCGCGCTGATCCAGCCCGGATCGAGGCGCTGGGCTCCAATGATCCGCACCATCTCTACGAGGGGCTGCTGACCTGCCTGATGCGGCTGGTCTTCCTGCTCTATGCCGAGGACCGGGACCTCTTGCCCTCGGCCCGCGAGCCGGATCTTAGGGCGCTATGGGAGCAAGGCTACTCGATCAAGACACTGTATGCGCGCCTGCTCGACGACGAGGCGCTGAACCCAGATACCATGGACGAGCGCCGCGGGGCCTGGGGGCAGCTGCTCGCCGTGTTCCGCATCATTCACGAGGGTTATCCCGACTGGGTGGCGCGTCGCGGTGGCAAGCTGTTCGATCCCCATGCCTTCACCTTCCTAGACGGGCGCGACAAGGGCTCGGCGAAGGAAACAGCTGAGGTGCTGTCGGTATCTGACGGCACCATCCTACGCATCCTGCACGGGCTGATGACGGTCGAGGGCCGTGGCCTCGACAACCAGAAGGTGCGCGAGCGTCTCTCTTACCGATCGCTCGATGTGGAAAGCATCGGCTCCGTCTACGAGACCGTCATGGGCTTCACCGCCAGGCGCGCCGGCGAGCGCATGATCGCGCTCAAGGATGAGAAGAAGCTCCCGAACTTCATCGGCCTCGAAACCCTCCTGGCACAGAAGCCATCCGACCGGCAGAAATGGCTCAAGGATCAGTCGATCAAGCTCTCGACAAAACAGGCCGCCGCCGTGAAGGCCGCGGAGAATGTCGATGCGCTGGTAGAGGCGCTCGGCAGCGCAGTGGATGAGCGTGCGTCGCCGAAGGCTACGCCGATCGGCGCTGGTGTGCCCTATCTGCAGCCGACCGATGAGCGCCGTCGCTCCGGCTCGCACTATACGCCACGCTCGCTCACCGAACCGATCGTGCGCCATGCGCTGGAGCCGTCCTTCGAGCGCATCGGCGCGGACGCCTCGCCCGAGGCTGTGCTTTCGCTGAAGGTGCTCGATCCCGCGTGCGGTTCCGGCGCCTTCCTCGTCGAGGCCTGCCGTCAACTCGGCGCTCGGCTGGAACAAGCATGGGATATGCACAAGGCGGAGAAGCCCACCATCCCGCCGGACGAGGACGAAGTGATTCATGCGCGTCGTCTGGTGGCACAACGCTGCCTCTATGGCGTCGACCGCAACCCGATGGCGGTTGACCTGGCGCGGCTGTCGCTGTGGCTCGCCACGCTCGCCCGCGAGCACGAGTTCTCGTTTCTCGACCACGCGATCAAGGCGGGGGATAGTCTTGTCGGGTTGACGCAGAGGGAGATCGAGGCAGCGAACTGGGACGACAGCAAGCCAGGTCTGCCTCTCTTCCGACAGCTGATCCGTGACGAGGTGCGAAAGGCGCTTGAAGGTCGCGAGGCCATCCGAACTGCCCCCGATGACGTGACCCGAGCCATCCAGGAGTCGCGACATCGCCGTGTCGAGGAGGAGATCGAACCTGCCAGGCAGGTCGGTGACGCGATGGTCGCTGCGTTCTTTTCGGCAGACAAAGCGAAAGCTAGAGAACAGGCACGGACCGAAGTCGAGAGCTGGATCACCGCGAATTTCAGACCGGAATGGGGCAGGCTCGCATCTGCGGCGACGCGCTTCCGCACCGCCCAAGGCTGGCGGCCATTCCATTGGCAGATTGAATTCCCGGAAGTGTTCATGCGCGACAATCCGGGATTCGACACGATTGTCGGCAATCCTCCGTTTGCAGGGAAGAACACGATCAGCGCCAGCTCAGGCGCTCACTATGTCTTGTGGCTCCAGCAGTTGCACGAGGGAGCGCATGGCAACGCAGATCTCGTCTCACATTTCTTCCGCCGAAGCTTTGCTTTGTTGCGCACGGGTGGTGTCTTTGGGCTAATTGCTACCAACACGATTGCGCAGGGCGACACCAGGGAGGTAGGGCTCCTGTCTATACTGCAAGCTGACGGTCAGATATATCGCGCAATAAGACGTTACCAATGGCCCACGCAAGGCGCAGCGGTCATTGTGTCAATCATTCACATAGCAAAAAGTGGTCGCAATCGCCCCGCATTTCTCGACGGACGGCAGGTGGAACGCATTTCCGCATACCTCGTCAGTGGCTATGCGGACGAGGCACCTCAACAGCTGCACTCTAACTTCGCCAAGGTTTTCCAAGGCTCAGTCATACTGGGCATGGGGTTCACCTTTGATGACGATGGTGCCGCAAAGGGTCTGACGGAAAATCTTGATACAATGAAGGCCCTTCTAGAAAGCAATCCGGCGAATTCCGGACGCATCTTCCCAGTGATCGGTTGGGCCGAAGCAGCAAATTCTCCTAGTCACTTGCCGCACCGATATGTGATTGATTTCGCGGACTTCCCGTTGGGCCGTGTGGTCGATACGGCGACTTGGGCGTCATTGAACGCGGACGAAAAGCAACAGCTGGTGCGCGGCGGTTTCGTGCCCGTCGACTATCCCGGCTCAGTAGCTGAAGACTGGCCCGACCTGCTGGAAATCGTATCAAGAAGAGTCAAGCCGGAGCGGAGCCGTGATAAGCGACCGGCGCGTCGGGCTCGGTGGTGGCGATTCGGTGATAGGCAGCCTGGTCTTTATAGGGCAGTAATTGGCAAAAAAAGAGTTTTAGTGACTGCCAGTCAGGCAGCTAGTGAATACTGCTTCGCATTCTTGGATACCGGAGTAGTTTTTACGTCCAATCTTAACGTGTTCATGTTTGAAACGTATGCGGCATTCACTGTGTTCCAATCTCGTGTCCATGAGATTTGGGCGCGACGTTTCTCATCGACTTAGGGGATGGTTTAGCCTACGCCCCTTCAGACTGCTTCGAGACCTTCCCCTTTACACTCGGCTACGAGACTGATCCGATACTCGAACCGACCGGTCAGGCCTATCACGACCACCGCGCCGAGCTGATGGTCGCCGCCGACGAGGGCATGACCAAGACCTATAATCGCTTCCACAAGGACAGCGAGACCAGCGCGGCCATCCAGCGCCTGCGCGAGCTGCATGACGAGATGGATCGCGCCGTGCTCCGTGCCTATGGCTGGGACGATCTCGCCGAGACGCTCAAGCCCGAGTTCCTCACCGAAGACACCGAAGACGACCACACCTACCAGGGCCGCTATTTCTGGCCCGCCGCTCAACGCGACCTTGTCCTTTCCCGCCTTCTCGCCCTCAACGCCGAACGCTACGCGGAAGAAGTCCGCCGGGGCCTGCACGAGAAGGGCCGCAAGCGGGTGAGGGAAAATGATGACGAGAGGCTGGACGAAGACGAAGCTAGCGAGGAGGCTTGATGGCAAAGTCGCCGTATCTGATTCCTGGACGCCTCGCGGATGTGATTGCCGCCATCCAATTCATGTCGATGAATGATCGGTCCAGTCAGACTTGTAGAGACTGGGCGGATGGCATCTCCGGTGACAAGGCGAAGGGCGACCATTGGCAAAAAGTCTTCGATGAACACCCGGAATTCTTTCGCAGATCGCCCAATTACGAGGGTCACTACGCTCTCATCTGGCGTAGAGCCTCGCCACGGTTATTTTTCCGAAAGGAAAGCCGCTCGTTGACCCAAGCAGAATATGATGCGCTGCCGGTTTCGGATCAGAAACTCGTCTCGCGTCCGCCAGTCCCTGAGCAACAAATCAAGACGCTGATTGATCTTGCAGTCGAGCTCCACGCCAAGGCGCGCGAGCAACATACAGACTGGCGCTGGTGGGTGCCGATTGTAGCGAGCTTTCTCGGTTCACTCGTCGCGGTGCTCGTAGGAGTCGCTTTAGGCAAATAGGCATACGCAAGAAAATCTTGCAAATATGATTCTGCAAGACTATATGGTTGCGACGGAGGCTCCAATGACCACGACCATCGGCGCGCGCATAAAGGCGCTGCGGGACCAGCGGAAGCTGTCCCAGGAGGCCCTGACCGAGCTATTCGGCTTCAAGGATCGGCAGACTCTGTCTGCTATAGAAACCGGCGAGCGCAAGGTCGCGGCGGACGAGTTGCTGCGCGCCGTCCAGATATTCGGCGTGCCGCTCGACTACTTCACTGACCCGTTCATGCTCGCTGGCGAGGGGCGCTTTTCCTGGCGCCAGACCGGCGTCGATGGCGACAGGCTCCGTGGCTACGAAGAGGCGGCCGGCCGATTCATCGCGGCCTTCCGCGTGCTCGGACGCCAGGTGGGTCACCAGCCGCCGCTGATCCGGCCGACGCTGAGCCTGACCAAGCAGTCGAGCTATGATGATGCGATCGCTGCCGGCGAGCGCTTCGCAGCGGAGTTCGACCTGGGAGACGTTCCGGCGCGCCAGCTTGCCGAGATCATGGCAGCGAGGCTCGGCATGCTGGTTCTTATGGTCGATCCGATCGCGGGTGTCTCGGGCGCGGCCTGCCAACTGCCTGAACTGGACGTCGTGCTCATCAATCGCAATGAGGTCGCGGGCCGCCGGCATTTCGACCTCGCTCACGAACTCTTCCACATACTCACCTGGGATAAGATGCCACCCGAGCACATCGAGGAGGCAAGGCCGATAAAGCGCAACCGCGTCGAGCAATTGGCAGACAATTTCGCCTCGGCGCTGCTGATGCCGTCGGCGGTGCTGGATCGGTTCGGCAACTGGGGTCAGCTGGCCGAGAAGGCATTGACCGACCGCCTCAATGAAGTTGCGGAAGAGTTGCTAGTGACCTCGCAAGCCCTGCGCTGGAGACTCGTCGGCATGGGGCGCCTGAGCCGCGCTCAGAACGAAACCATTTCCGACGACAGCGTCAGGAACAACGGCAAGAGCAGGCCAGGAAAGCAGGTGACGCCGCCACTTTTCTCGAAGCCGTTCGTGCAGATCGTTGCAACAGCACTGGACGAGGGCAAGACCTCGATGCGCCGGATTGCCTCGATCCTCAATATCGCGATCGACGATTTCACAGAGCTCTTCGCCGCCCACGGCGTGGAAGCGCCATACGAGTTGTGATGTCGACATGCCACGCCACACCGGTCCAGTCCTCGTTGACACCAACGTCATCATCGAATGCTGGCGGGTCAGCGCGTGGAAGGCGTTGGCTGGAGGCTACGCGTTGGAAACGGTAGGCGTGTGCTTTGTCGAGACGCAGACTGGCTTTCAGCGGCGCCGGCCGGAGGAGCAGATCGACAGCAAGGTGTTGACGGCTACGCTCAAAGCGGTCCACCCAGTCGAGGACGCCGAATTCGCCAAAGCGCTGACGCGGGACCCGGAGATCGGCTTCCTGGATGCGGGAGAACAGGCGCTTTGGGCTCATGCGGCCAGCCGAACGGATACCTGGGTTCTGTGCGGCCCAGACAAGGCGAGCCTCCGCATCGGCATCCGGCTGGGCTTGAAGGATCGCCTAGTGTCGCTCGAGCGCCTGCTCCGTGACGTCGGTCTCCGGCCGAGGATCGACCTCAAGCCTGCATACACCCAAAAGTGGCTGGAACAGGCCCTGGCACAACTGGCGCAGCGGGAGGGGAAGTAAGGTGACGAACACGAATCCACCGAGTGGCGTCGCAGCAGCGGTGCTGGATCGGCTCAGCATCCTTCCCAAGCCAGCCACTCCCGTTGAGGTGCGTGAGAGACTGGTCGAAATGCTTCGCCGTGATCTGGTCGGCCCGCACCCTGACTTCGATCCAGATCTCGCGTATGAGGTGCTGGAGGGAACGGCCCCGTCGACCTGGTATTTGACCGGGTTCCTTGCACCTCATCGCAAGACGGCCATCGAAAAGCGCGCCGAGCTTGCCGAGGAGCAGCAAGCCGAGTTCGCCCTCGAAACGCAGCGTGAGACCGAAGGGCTCGAGCAAGGAGCACCTCAACCTGGAGCCGGCGAAGACGCCGGCCCTGCCGAACCGCCGCCACGCCGTTCGTTTGAGCCGTCGTCGATCGGGCTTACAGTGCTTTTGTCGCGCGAGGCCACGTCAATCGAGGCGCGGGTCACCTGGGGCGACTACGTTACCGAGCCGCCTTTGGCCTCAGCCCTTGTGAATCCAGAGGAGCGCGAGGCGGCTGCCAAGGAGAAGCGCAAGCTCGACGAGCCCGCTCGCAGCAGCCTGCAGTGGCGCCGCCTCCCGCGGGAGCGTGGGGTGTCGATCCCGCTCAAGCACGGCCTCCACCGGTATCTCGTTCCGGAAAGTGCAGCGCCCGCCTATCCTGGGGGCGGACTTGAGCTTGCGGTTTCCGTTCGGCCGACGCACACCGCAGGGATTGATGGCCGCCGACGCGACCTCCTTGCCGTCTCGGTCTTCCTTGTCAACAGGCGGTCCGAAGCCCTCAGGCGCTATGGCGACCTGGCTTTCTGCTTCCAGGCACGTCTTGAGCTAAAGTCCTCGCTCGGGTTCGAGCCAAATGACGACCGCGCCTCCTATGATGCCGAAGAGTTCGACGAGCGACTGTCTGACCTGCACTACGGCGACGTTGCTTCCTACGCGACCGGTCACAACAGCTCAGGCGACTGGGATGCAGCGGGTGGTCATGGTCTGGTCACAACCGTGTTCACCACTCCCATCCCGTGTCAGGACGTCGAAAAACTCGGCGCCGACATCGACCTCCTTGGCGTAGAGCGAGGCATGGAGGCACTGGCCAAGGCGGCCGAAGGCGCCGACAGCCTGCACGCCGCGCTCGAGCAGTTGCCCGCCGCCTACGCAGCTTGGGCCGCGCAGCAAGCCACGATGGTCGGCAAGATAGACGGCCAGAAGCGACAGGAGGTTGCGCGCCAGCTTCTCAAGGACATCGAGGTCGCGAGGGGCCGTATCGCGAGCGGTATCAGCCGCCTGACCGCCGACCCGGTGAGCCGCGAAGCCTTCGCGATCATGAATCGCACTATGGCGCGCGCAAACCGGCAACGTAGCTCCACCATGAACGGGAAGAAGCCGGGCCAGCAGACCGCGCCCAGTTGGCGCCTGTTTCAGCTGGCCTTTGTCCTCCTCAACCTCGACGGTCTCGTCGACCCGCTCCACCAGGATCGCGCGACAGTAGACTTGCTGTTCTTCCCGACCGGTGGCGGCAAGACGGAGGCTTACCTTGGCCTCGGCGCCTTTGCGATTGCGCGGCGGCGATTGTCCAATTCTGGCCTGGGCGGCGCGGGCCTATCAGTCGTGATGCGGTATACGCTTCGGCTGTTGACACTGGACCAACTGCAGCGTGCAGCAGGCCTGATTTGCGCACTCGAACTCGAACGGCGAGATCATGGCCGCCTTGGTCAATGGCCCATCGAGATCGGCTTGTGGGTCGGCGGTGGTGCGACGCCGAATAGCTTCGGCAACTCCAGGAGCCCGGCACAGGGTTCTGCAATTCAGTGGGTCCAAAGCTATCGAAGCGGCCATGGTCCTGCACCGGCACCGCTCAAGAATTGTCCGTGGTGCGGCGGCGAACTCAAGCCGGATGCGTTCCACCTCCACCCCAGCCGGCAAGACCCGAAGCGCCTTGATATTCGCTGCGACAATATCGATTGCGACTTCTCCAGCGCCGAGAGACTGCCGATAGTCGTGGTCGACGAAGAAATCTATCGGCGGTTGCCGGCATTCATGATCGCTACCATCGACAAGTTTGCTAACGTCCCCTGGGTAGGAGGCGCTGGCGCCTTTTTCGGCAATGTCACCCGTCATGACGGTTCAGGCTTCTATGGCGCCGCCGAACCGAATGCCGGCACGCGACTTCCGGCACCGTTGCCGCCCATCGATCTTGTGATCCAGGACGAACTCCATCTGATCTCTGGACCTCTTGGAACGATCGCTGGCCTGTATGAAACCGCCTTCGATCTTTTGGCTTCCCGTAACATCAATGATCTTCCACGCGGCCCCAAGATCGTAGCATCCACGGCGACGGTGCGGCGAGCCAGCGCGCAGATCAGGAACCTGTTCGGGCGCACGAGCACGGCGATATTCCCCCCGCCGGGAATTAGCCGCCACGACTCCTTCTTCGCCGAGGCGGACACGTCGTCGCCCTCGCGGCTCTATGTCGGTGTCGCCTCGCCGGGAAGAGGACCCAAGCTCGTATTCCTTAGGACACTTCAAACACTTCTGGCCGGGGCTGAGGCGCTGGCAAGCGGAGGCGCGAGCGATCCCGCCGATCCATATCTGACGGCGCTCTGCTACTTCAACGCCCTCCGCGAACTCGGCGGGGCGCGGCGTATCGTCGACGACGAGGTGAGGGCACATCTGGGCAGCTACGGGTCGAGCCGTGTGCGGCTGCAGCCTGCCGGACAGGTTTTCGCCAATCGCCAGCTAAGGGAAATCCAGGAGCTAACTTCGCGTTACAGCACTGACAAGGTCTCCGAGGCCCGCACGCGACTTGGGCGCCAAGCCAGCGAGAAGAGCGCAGTAGACGTCGCCCTCGCCACCAACATGATCTCGGTGGGTCTCGATATCGGGCGGCTCGGTCTCATGGTCGTCCAAGGCCAGCCCAAGACTGCCGCCGAGTATATCCAGGCGACTTCCCGGGTCGGCCGCGAGGCGCTCAAGCCGGGCCTGGTCGTCACGCTGCTGAATGTGCACAAGCCGCGCGACCGCATGCACTATGAACAGTTCCGTTCGTTCCACAAGAGCTTCTACCGGGCAGTGGAAGCGACCAGCGTAACGCCATTCTCGACGCGTGCTCTCGACCGAGCGCTTGCGGCCACCATGGTCGCTGGCGTTCGGCATTTCGAACCGGGGCTCACGCCGAACGACGCAGCCAGCAAGTTCGCGCAGTTCGACCAAGCGTTTGTCGCGGTTGTTGCCACCGTGCGCAGCAAGATGATCGTCAGCGGCGCCACGCAACCCGAGATCGATCGCTGCCTACAGCGCCTCGACACGCTGAAGGACGCCTGGATCGCCATTGTCGACGCGCAAACCAGTGGCGGCGATCCGTTCAAATATGCGAACGAGCAGCCAGTCAGACGTCTGCTGCAGGACCCCCAGAGCCAGCAGGTAAACATGGCTCCGGAGCGCCGGCTTTTCATCGCGGGACGCTCGATGCGGGATACAGAGCCTGTGGCACTTCTACGCCTCAAGACACCGACCGGACAATCCTTTTAGCGGCGAGGCACGATGCCCGACACAACACAGAGCTTCTCGCAACTGTTGCTGACCTACGGTCCTGGCGCGATGCTGGATCTGCCTGATCACGCGGTGGTCGTTGCCGGGCTGCAGGGCTGGCACTACGGCGGCCAGTGGCTGCCGATAGAGGAGCAGCGGCTAGTCCCGCTACTGCGCCAACAACTTGCACTGGGGCCGGAATTTGAGGGGCTGCGCCCGCCGCCGAAGCAAGACGAGGACCGGCACGATGATCGCCGACCCGGCGTGGACGTCATGGTGTTTCCGACGTGGTTCACGGTCGAGGAGCCACAGCAAGCTGCTGGGGAGACGCCTGCCACCTCCGAGACGCGGCGGCGCATGGTCGAGTTCGAGCATCTCCAAACTCGCGGGGACAGGCTGAGTTATCCTGACCCGGTCAGTGGTAGGCGATTGGGTGTGAACCCGATCCGTTTTGTCGGAGCGTGCGCGAAGGGACATCTTGAGGATGTCGACTGGCGGGGGTTGGCGCATCGCGGAGGCGACAGGGCTTGTCGCAAGCCGATGTTCTGGGTCGAACGCGGAGTCAGCTCAGATCCATCGGACATTTCGGTGCAATGCACGTGTGGCGCCCGCGTTACGATGGCCGACCTCTACAAGCCCAAGTTCCTCGGCACATGCGCTGCCTTCAGCCCGTGGCTGATGCCGAGGTATAGTTCAGGTGAGAGTTGCGACGAGGATCTTCGACTGCTCCCCCGATCGGCGACCAACACTTATTTTGCACAGACGGTGACAGTGATCTCGCTGACCCGCACCGATGATCGTGTCAGGCAGACGATCGAGGAGCATCGGCAAACCGTTGAGTCGCTCCGAAACTTGCCGAATTTCGTCCAGGTGTTGAGGTCTTTGCCACAGACTAAAGAGCCATTTGCTCCTTTCTCGGACGAGGAAATCATCAACGCCCTGGCGACCATGGCTGAGGACAGCGATGGCCTGTCAACCAATCCCCGTGTTGCAGAGTTCGACGCGCTGGCGTCAGGCGCACCGGTAATTGGTTATGACGACGCAGCAGCCTTCCTTTTCGCGGAGACGCTTGATCGGGCTACGTTGAACCTATCGCCGCCCTGGGACCAGTTCCTGACTGGGATTGTGAAGGTCAGCCGTTTGCGCGAAGTCACGTGCCTCTACGGCTTCACGCGCTTGGAGCCGCCGCCAACGTCGGCCGAGAGCGAGCTCGACGAAATCCAGCTCAACGTCGACGGAGCTCCGTTGAGCCGGGAAGTAAGGTGGCTGCCGGCCATTGAGCAATTTGGTGAAGGCATTTTCCTTCACGTAAACCCCGACTACATCCGTCAGTGGCGGGATGGTGCTGACGTCGTTGTCCGTGCTGGTGAGCTACAGCGCGGCGAGGCACATGAAGCCGCGCACTTCAATCGGCCTCCGAAGCACCTTGGCGTTGCCTATTGGGCATTGCATTCACTTTCGCATGCGCTCATGGCCGAGCTGGCCATGGAGTGCGGATACCCGATTTCGTCACTGAAAGAGCGGATATATGCAAGTGGAGCCGGGCAGTCGGACCGGTTCGGGATCCTTATCTACACCTCGACTGCAGGCGCGCAAGGCACGCTTGGCGGCCTGAGCGGCATGGCCGAGCACCTGCCCAAAATCTTGGTGAAGGCCGTGCACGGACTGGAGCTGTGCTCGAACGACCCCATTTGCGCCGATCATCACGCTGGAACGGACCTTGATGAACGGCCGCTCCACGGAGCCGCCTGCCACGCATGCGTCCTCGTTCCCGAGACATCGTGTGAGGCTCGGAACACCAGGCTGGACCGAGGGCTTCTGGTGTCCACGTTGGTAGGGTCCAAGTCCGCAATGTTCCCCTAAGGGTGGTGCACGTTGTCGCTCCCGCGATGATGTGCCTACCGGGCGCATGATTGAACTTAGTGGGCTGAACTGATCGCAGCCTGCTGATTACGACAATAGCTTCCTCCCTACCGTGATGCTTCTTTCCGCCTTCAAGCTTCCCGCTTCGGTCGCGCCAAGCGAAGTTTCACACCAGGCCTGCGCCACGAGCGAAGAACCCCCTGGACTTGCGGCGCAATGAAAGTCCGCGCCTCCTCGCGCGTCATCATCTTGGATCGAAGCAGTTCGTCGTAGTCAGTAAGAGAATGCCGGATATATTTCTGCAATTCGATACCGACTGCGGCGCCCAGTTTTGGGCCTTTCCAATTTCTGGCGCTGACACGTGCAGCTATCGTGAGGCAGCTCTTCTTGGGGCAACCGGGATGATGGATGCGCATATGTTGCATCACAGCATCGAAGGAAAATGCGTTCGTAGAGTGGGGTGTCGACCCGTCGCTATCTGACATCGTATCAATCACGATTGGCTGGCCGAGCACCAGCATCGCAACCGAGCCCCCGCTCGGCGTTCACATCACTGTCCGGATCCGCATTCGTTCTGACATCATGGCCTAGAGGGCGCCGATGGCCCTTGGTGATCAGTATCTCCTCGTCAAGCTCTACGCGCATTGCGACTCTGGCGATCACATCTAAGCTGGCCTGGAGTTTGGTTGCGCGCTCCTCGCTCTCTTTCAGATCGGAGATGGCGCGCTCGTAAAGCGCGCTTACCTCGTGGTAGTCAACAATTAACGCCACGTGGCGCGCAATACCACTGACAAGATCACGCTCAAGCGCCCTGAGATAGGCCGAAACCTCGGGCCTCCACTGCCATTTTTTACCAAAACACTTCTCCAGTAGAAGCTTTGGTGGCCTAAGCGTTTCGGATTCCAGAATCGTATTCATCATAGAAGTATTATGCCATATTGGGGACGGTTTGTGCGCATACGCAAGTAATCGATGACTTCCTCTTAACAGCTTTATTTTATGGGCCGTCTGGAGCTCGACTGCTGACTGGCTCGTTGGCCGTGGACGCCGCCAAACGTTGGAGCTCACCCCCTGATCGGCCGCAGCACCAGTAGCATTCGGACAACAGGCACTTTCGTGAAACTGCCGCTGGAAGGTGCGCGTGAATACGCCGATCGAGAGATTGCTCCCGGGAGGCAATGAAGCCCGGCTTTCAGGTGATAGTAGACCGCATGTTGGAAGCGGGCTGGATGCGCGGTGAGATCAAGTGCTCACTCCGCCGGCTGATCGCGGCCAACAATGTCCCCAAACCCTCGCGAGCCAATCAGCTGTCAAGCGCTAGCTTGACCTGATCTATAAGTCCATGTCTCTTGTCGTTCGCGTGGCAAACGGCGGAGTTTCGGCCTCGATGCAAATGACGATCGAAAAGCTTAATGCGATGTCGGCTCAGGATCGGGCGACGCTATTTGAAAATTCCAGGAAGCGTATCACGCAGGGCGGCCAAGAGATCATCGACCTGATCAACTCGTCCGGTCTTCCGCTCCGGGCTGGCGGCGTCACTGTCACCGATCCGATTCACATCCGCATGGAGGAAATCATTTGGTCGTCGGAGGGCAAGAAGCTTCTGGTTGAGGCGACAGAGGCAGGCTTGCCGGCCTTGGCGGGTGTCGAACCACTGATCGTCGCGGATCTCGGAGTCCAGTATCACCCGCACGATCTTGGAACAGTCGATGCGGGCTCAATCGTTGGCGCAGTCATGCGACACCTAGGATACGAAATTGTCGGTCGTGCCGACATGCCAGCCGGTTCCGTAGCGAAGACTGCGGCAACCTGGCAATCGCGCAGATAAGGAAGGCTCTGACTTCGCGTTTGGAGCGCGCACAGCACCGCAAAGCGGATCGTGGCGGTGATACAGGCGATCTGCGCGCCAACGCCTGCGGCGGCCACGCTGGAGAGACATAGAGCGGGTTGCGGGTGATCGAATAGGGTCCGACAGTAACCACCTCGGAGGATTTGCGTCCGCCGATAGGGAGCGTCGACCAAAGGCGCCCGACAATGCCGAGAGAGATCAACACCACGCCGACTATTTCGATCGCCTCGTGCACCGGGCCTTCTGGCGGGAAGGTCGACTGACCGAACATCAGAGCCGAGAACGCCCCGCTTCGGCGGGTTTTTCATGTTTCAGATGACAAGAAAACCCGCTGCCGGAGGAGAGGTAAGGGCAGCGGGTTTCTTTTGAAGCTAACCTCAGACAGGGAGGATGCGTGGCTAGCTTGGCGCCGGCCATACCGTGCAAGTAGATAGCCGACACCTAGAAACCTACCGACGGCGAGGCCATTCAACAATTGCACAAGGGTATTGCCGTCATACGCAAAGGTGCTACCGGCCTACGCAAAGGTTGCTACGGCGCCCCGATGTTGCATCCGTGTTGCATAGACTGAGACGCCAGAGCCTGACGACTCTGAGGGGAACGACGAAGACCTGATATCCTCATGCTTAAGGGCAAACCACTTTCGCTTTTGACTGACGCCAGGTGGTGAGGATTTATTCGGCCGGCACCACACCCTCCGATATTTTCGGCATCCACGCCCAATCAACCATCATTCGGTCAAAGTCGTAGACGTCGCTGCTGGGCGCGTCAGAATGCGAGTGGCGAAGTCAGGCCGAAAAATCGCCGCCCCGAACGCGTGATCTAGTGACCTCCATGCCATGTGCCGGGATCCCACGGGACGCCGATATGGCGCTGGCGGCGGGCAGTCAAGGCGTTGTCACGGCGGGACTCGCGCTCCGGGTTGGCTTTGAGGACAGTCGACCGGCCAAGGGATCTCACCAAGCCCAGTTCGATTTTTTGAGGAATGATCCGTCGGACGCTGCTCGTCTAAGTTCGATCCGGCGAGGCGCTTGAGTCGTTTGTTCCTGACCAAAAAACGGCGCTGTCAGCAGCTTGGCGAGCTCAAACTTCTCCGAAATAACGGGCACGAGCCCGCTCATCCGACGGCGCCTCGGGTCCAAGGCCGATTACATCGGGAACACGTGTTGGATCGGTAGCAAAAAGCGTGAACGCATGCTCACGTCGCTGGTCAGCCGCTTCTCCGCGTTCGAACAGCAGGGTTGTTTCCATCGCTTCCAACTGTCGCATCCGACCGTAGAAATCATCATGGTCGCGGCCATACGCCTCCGCCGCCGATCGCCAGTCGAAGTTCTTCCGCAATCGGTCCCTCAGTAGCCGGACGTCGCGCAATGTCCTCGAAAGCCCCCTGCCCCAGGCGGGATCGGTGGCAGCGGCCGCATCGCCGATCAACACAACTCCATCACGATAGGGCCTGTCGACCCATCGGTGCGATCCATCGAAGCTGGCGAAAGGACCTGCCTGCCTTCCCCGGTCAAACCAGTGCCCCGGCGCGCCTACCGCTTGAAGCTGGCGCACCATTTCAGTGACCGAACGGGGACCGGACAAACGCTTCGGCAGGACATCTTTGTGGTAGATCAGGTAGATGCGGTTACGCCCGGGCGCAATTCGCATGGCGATGACCATCCGTGCGGCCCTGGGATCGTAGAAGAGGTTGATCGTATTTGCCGGTTGCTGAGCATTGCCACTGAGTAGCTCCGAGCAATCGACGTCGCCCTCCAGTATCATACCGGCCGTAGTGAGTTGCTCCGGGTCGTGCCTGACCTCAAAGCCAAGGAGCGAACGCAGCCGTGAATCCCGACCGTCCGCCAGGACGACCAAGCGGGCTGAGACACCTTTTTTATCGCTCCCGATATGAACGCGTGGCATATTTCCAAATGTCACCGCAGAGACGGCGCTTCCGCGCCTGACCTCGCTTCCCAGGATCTCAGCATGATTCAAGAGAACCGTTTGCATCTCCGGATGGGGGAACGTCACGCAGCAGGTCTTACCTGGTGTTGTGGCGAACAAATCCCGCACTGCAGCCGGTGAGCCAGTCCTGAACCTGGTATAATAGCCTGCCTCGATGGCGCAGCTTTTTACAAGCAAATCATAGATGCCCAGCCGCTGCGCCTCAAGACTTCCCCATGGCATAAGAACTTCGCCACGGATGCGATCCCTGAACGGGTCCTGCTGTTCAACAATGAGTATCCGGGCCCCACGACCTGCAAGGGCGATGGCCAGCGAAGAACCCGCAAGACCACCACCAACGATGATCAGGTCGTAGTCAGCCCCACCGCGGCCGGACAACGATGTTTCGCCGTTTTTCCTATCCGCCATGGCCTACGCCCACGGGAAATATTCTAACCAGCTAAAATACTGAACTTGCGCCACCTTTGAGTCAAACGGCGACGGGCCGTGGCGTTCGCTGGCAAGCTCGCAGCAGAGGCTCTGGCGGTCACGCTGACGGTGTCTCGAGTAAACAAGGGCGCGGTTTGACCCCCGCCCTTGTCATCTATGTTCCGCAATCGATCAGGTAGGGGAAACCGGCGCGATGTTGCCGGTGACGCCATTAATGAAGCCTTCCAAGAAGATCAGGAGTGCTCGCTTCGCTCAAGGCGACCGCATTTGAGGCACCCGCTGTCCAGCGACTTCACTGGAAGCGCCGGTTATGAATTGCCTGAGATCAACCATCCCCGCCACCTCGCCGACAAAAGCTTCTCTGCAAGGTTGAGCGGCGGCAGAGGCGTCCCGTCAAAATGAGTTAAAGGCATCCCCGCAAGAAACGGCTCGTTTTGACCGCTATGCCGCCGCAATTCATAGAAGCCGAGCGAATCAGCTTTCTTTTTCCGCTCGCCGATTAGCAGGATGAGAGTTTCGCGAGTGAGCTCGGGCCAAGGATCATCGAGCCTCATGTTGTGAAGGATCGTGTGGTGAATGTCCTTGACCACTGCTTCGACATCGTAATCGCCGCCGTAGATGAGTGCTGTCATCACGTCGATTAGTGTGACAGGGGGATGGTAGTAGTCATCATCCTGAGGCTGGCTGTTGGCATGCGCAATCAAGTGCTCAATCGCATCACGGTTAATAAGGGGCGACTGGTCTTGCAACGACTCTACTAGTGATTGCAGGACCTCCTTTTTCCGTTCGACACCCCCGAGCAGAGCACTGACCTGCCCCAGCAGAGCCTCGGCGCTGTTAAGTTGAGTTTCGATGAATTCGCGCTCATCACAAAATTGATCAATGATCTCGGTCATGTTAAGGTTTTCCTTGTGATCGGTAGGAATAAGCCCCTGCCGTTGGCTACGTCGCCGGAGTGAGATCGGCTGCAATCGAAGATCACTCCGGCGAAATTTCTATTCTTGGTCGAGACGCTCGGCCTTTACCTGTGTTGACGGGAACACGTAGCGAGCTGGCGCCCTCAATTGGGTTTGAATCAGCTTCAGACGATCGATCTCGGCGAACGACTCCTTCAGCGCTTCCACGTCGCCCCTTGGCAGGTTCGCACTTGCCTCCAGGGCGTCGTCAATTGCCCTGCCGATCTCGGCAAGCTTGTATTGATTGATCAGCACCGACAGTTCATCGGCAGCGTCGAGGCAAGCGCCCAATATGCCTATGGCACGTTCAAGCGCCGTGACCGGCTCGTCGCGCTCATACTCAGATTTGAAGGTCTGAATCTCCGTTGTCAGAAGATTTGGTCCGGAGATATGAACGCCAAACGCGTCGAGGCTTTCGTCAAAGATGAATGTTCGATCACCGACAAATTCAGAGAAAGGACGCTTCAGGTAGGCTGGCTTCTTTGGCGTAGCCTTCGCCGCCGCTAGTTCGGCAGCCTTCTGGCGTTCGCGGTAGCGCTTCTGTTTTTCGGCGGGTGTCAGGACCATGATCGAATCTCTCCGGCGGCAGTCACGGTTTTGGTAACACAGTGACCGTGACCGTGTCAATGGAAATTCGGCGAAGGCTCCGCTTTGGTCCGATGTGCTTGAAGCGCGCTTCGGCACCAGGTGAATCAGTAACTAGCTTTTTGACTAAATCGCTATCTGGAGGCGTCTGCCGGCTTCTGAGCTAGGTTGGCAGGCGAGCTCACAGGAGACCTTCAGCACTGGACTGGTGCTTGGGGGACCGCTGCACGCTACGGCGCGCTCTGGCAGTCACCCCTGACAGCATGGTGAGTGAATTCGGCGCCCTGCAACCGGTGCCCTCATGCGACACCTCGCTGACCTCCAAGACATCGGATGGTTCATGGATTTCAGGCGATACTCAAAGACGATGTGTCGTGAATGAATGGTCATCGAGAACGAGATCGGGATGAGAGAACCTCCGGGCATAGATCGCAGCACCCGGCACTTCCAATGGGGGAAATGAAGCGGTGAAGTCGCTGCGCCGAGGTCCCGCCTGTCTCTCGACCACGTTCATACGGCCCGCGTAGATACATCTATTTAGGTGTGGCCTGTCAGAGCCTTAGCGGATCAGCGACCTCGAAACTGGGCAGGACCTAAAATAGGTTCCTTGGGGTATCGAGACTTGTAGCGTCCGAGCATCTTACCTTCGGCGTTCACAGCGCAGCCTTCCCCAGCAGGGCGCAGCTCTTGGATCCCGCCGTGGTTGACAAAATTCCAAAAAATCGGATTTCGGCCGGTTCTGTCAACTTAGGGTAAACTTAGTGTAAAGCGTTCTCTTACCGGCCTAAGAGAACGCATGTATTCTGGTTGACAGATTGCTCCGTTTTAAGGGGTGGCAGGGCCATTCGGTTGACATTTGTCAACCTGGGTCTGGTCACGCCTCCCTTCGGACATTCCGGCGCGACACCCCACACAAAGCGGAGCATTGGCCGAAATATTGCTCCGGCAACAAAACGCATCCCCTAGATCTCACCATGGAAAACCTAGGACTTCCATCTGTGGGGTTCATCCAGTCTCGCGAATAAATTCGATCGGTTCCCCGAAACCAAGGTGATCATCGTCAGCTTCCTCTCATGGCATCCAGAACCGACACCCGATCGCCGTGGTGGTGCGCTCGCCAATATGCGCATACATCGCCGACCGTCGACCGCATTGGATTAGCGGGACTGACCGAACATGCGCCACGCTCGGGTCCGCACTCGAGCTCGATGCAGTAGGGTCGAAGTCAGCTGAGCTGCCGCCGATCGCTCAGATGGATGGAACGTTGCCCGCGGCAAGTCAGAGGACCCAGGCGAAGCTCTTCGCTACTTCTGTGCTTTCCGCGCGCCCCCGTGAAATCCCACCAAGTCAGTTTGCAAATGACGCCCATCGCCCTCGAGGAACTCGCGCCTATTTCGTTATATGAGGAATCGCTAATGCATTTGCGATGGCTTACAAAAGGAAGCCGATAAACGTCACAACGGAGGAAGAGATGCCTTATGGGATAGTTCATCACTTTGCAGGGGGAACGAAGTCACAATATGAGGCATCGGTCGCTGCGGTGCATCCAGCAGGCGGTGGTTTGCCGAAGGGCCAGACCTTCCATGCCGCCGGACCGTCTGCGGGGGGCTGGACGATCGTTGCCATCCATGACTCCAAGGAAAGCTGGGAGAAGTTTCGAGACGGGATCCTGATGCCCACGATGAGCAAGGGGATCAAGGGCGGCTTCACCTCACCGCCCCAGGAGACAGCGTTCGAAGTTCAGAGCGTTCACAAGACCTAGGATTAAGAACCGCGGAGCGCTCGCAAGGCTGAAGCCCATGCGGGCGCCTGGGCGTCGTTCAGCATGCGCTGGTTCGGCGACGGGTGCGTCCTACCGGCTCCTCGAAGCTATGCCGAGCTTCCGGCCGATTGGATCAATCCGCGCCCATGCTGCGGTCGTGCGTGGGCATCAGGCCTTCGGCCAGTTCACTCTGTTCGGCGATCTTACCTTTTGCGGCGGCGATAAATAGGCACCAGCTGCTTGCGCCGGTCGCCTGCGCCCGCAGGTCGGCCTTGGGTCATGGTGTGATTTCGGCCGAGGGCGAACGAGCTTTCCGCTGAGTGTGGCGAACTCGATCGGTCACAGTGATCGGGGTCCCGTGGCACCTCTAATCATTGGCACCACGGTTCGCATTTGTTCGCATGCGATAGACAAGGGCAAATATCCCCCCTCTCCCTAAACATCGACCAACCGTGCGCGAGCGACCGCCAGTGGGCGAGGTTCGACCGTTGCGACCATGGGTCGCTCAGCCAACAGCTGTCATTGACCCTGGTAGGGTCCGATTTTCCCAAAAATTGCACGCAAGATCTTTGCCCGCTTCGCGGTTAAGGGAGGATCAGTGTTGTCGGACGCTTTGCGGAGCGCCTCGATCCAAGACACCTCGTTCTCGCTCACTACAGTTCCGAAAATCTGCTTGATCGCGACCAACGCGCTGCTCTCAAAGTATTGCTCGAGCGCCAGGAGGAAAAGTCTCGCAGGGTCGCAATCCAGCGCCTTCGCTAGACCGGGAACGCGGTCGAACGGAACCTTAATAGTTCCAGATTTCATCATAGAGAGGACGTTGACGTTAGTGAACCCAGCTTCAACCGCGACGTCTTTCTGGGTTTTCTTGCCCTTTAGCTGATCGATGCGACCATCTATGAATTTCGCGATTTTAGTATGCGCATTTGGCCGACCTGAAGGTTTATTCATCTTATTTCTCGCTACGATAGAGTTTATATATGTCATATATAGCGAAATATTCATGGGCATCTTTTTACATCATATATCATTTCTCTTGGACAACTGTCTTATTGACCTACGAGTAAGCTATTTTTATTTATTGCATCCGACCTTCCGGCCGGGAAATCTTCCGGCGGCACACAGAACTCGACGCGGTGAAAGACTCCACGGAGTGGCAGCCGGCCTTTTGAAGGGGTGGAGATAGGCGCAGCCGGAGCGCTCGGAAGAGGCCTCCATCGCAATGACGACTTTCTCGGCCGTCGTTGTCTTTCTCCACCCCTTGTCCGGGAGAGGTTGCGACTTTGTCGCCTTTCTCACGGCTCTGAACCGCTCACCCAGTGATAGTGGTCGCGGCCAGGGCGACTTGTCGCTAGCTGACAAAAGCCCCCTGGTGCCTTGGGTAGTAGCTACTGGACAAAGTGCTCCCGACTTAGCACCGAGGCCTTGGGGAGCAACCACATGCTGGGAGTTTTCGCCGTTGGAACAATACGCAATCTGCACTCGGCCTGCGCGCGCGCTCGTAAGATCAATGGCGGACAACTCCGTATCGTCATTCTCTGATGGCGCAACTCCATGACCTGCGGGCGGGCAGGGTGAAAGCCGGGCCGAGGTATCGAGCGCCTCGAGGGCAGCGGACAACTCGTCCGGCGTTAAGCATTCAGCACGTATGCAAAACGATGTATCGTATTTCAACACGACATTCTCCTCGCAACCACATCTGAAATGCGTGCGGATACACTTGATTGACGGGTGGATTTCGGAAGTGACGATGCGCTGCACCAGCAGTCGCGTGACCACTTTAAAGCTGGCAGGTTTGCTACTTGGAGGCTGGATAGGTTGGCAGGTTGAGTAGCTTTTGTGAGCGCGTAGGTGCCTTTAGGGCGTAGCTGGGATGCCTGGCAGCTGGACAGGTCGCGGGGTTCAGGCCGCTTCTATGGACATGATAAGCGGGCGCTTATTTTCTAGCAAGCGCCTTTTGACCTTCCTCGATTCCTTGGTCGCTGATGTCTGCCCGAACTCTCAACTGGTAACCTTCCGCCGGACATGGTTGCTAGAGTTCGTAACCCGGCAGCTTGGCAATCGCCGCCGCCTTAGCTGCGATCGTCACGTCCCCATAGTCGTCGCCTGCAGTTCTACCCGCATGCCCTTGGATTGCGTCAAGCGTTCGATCCGGAACGCCGGCTTCACGGCCGACCGTCTTGAACCTATGGCGCCAACCATGGCTGGGGCTTACACCTTCAGGGACAACCTTCGCTGCCTGCAACCACTGACTCACCCGGCCGGCCACGGTTCGCGCTGGAAGTGTCCCGTCCTTCTTTTTAGAAACGGGATAAAACAGAGGGCCGTCGGCAGCGTCGTTCACGAAATCCATAAAGCCCAGATCGATCAACTGCTGATGCAAGGGGACATCGCGATAATTGCCTGCCTTTACGGAACCGGCTTCGGGAGCAATCCGAACCACCGGCACACCCTTTTCATAGCGAAAATCCTGCTTGCGAAGTTGAGTGATCTCGGCAATCCGCGACCCGGTATGCGCGCACAGGATCGGCGACCATCGCTTCGCGGCAGTCGTCTGTGGTGCTTCTCGCGTCTGGGGATTCGCAGAGTGTTTTGGCCGATGATCGCGAGCAACCTTCAAAACCTCAATCGCCTCGTCCAGGGTAAAGCCCTGTTCGCGCGAACGCTGCTTTTTCGAAACCTTGATGCGAACGTTTTCCGCCACGTTGGTTTCGAGCCGATCGTTGTTGACCGCCCATTTTAAGACCGTCCGCACCGAGGCCAAATACACGTCAGAGACGGTCTTGCTGGCGAGCGTTTTCAGGCTCGCATCTTTCCAATCGAGGAGATTCTGTTTGGTGAGCCTACGGGCGTCGTCATGGCGGATGAACTTGGACAGGTTTGCGAAAACAGGCGTCCAGCGTTTGCGTGCTTCCCTGCCCTTGCCGTCGGCGGCGCGCTCGTCCAGGTAGTCACTTAGCAGACCTTTCAGGGAAACCGGCTGGCGGTCGTCCTCGGCGGGCTGAGCGGTCGTTAGCAAAGGGTGCGAGGGCTCGCCCTGGAAGTCACCGTCGTTTCGTTCGTGCTGCCGGGACATGGCCTCATAGGCGGAGACACAAAGAGCCTGAGCGATCAGCCGCCATTCGACACTGCCTTTGGTGGCGGTGTGATTGCCGAGAGACTTGAACTCTTCGAGGCGCTCGCCGACGAGCCGTTCAAGCTCATCATCGGATAGCTTTCCCGAATAGCCATCGCGAAAGCGCCGAGCTCCCTCGTAGTCGACCTCAAATCCCGCATACTGATGATAATGCGCCCGGATCTCTGCATCAAAGGCGAGAAGAGCTTGATAATCTCGGTTGGCGATTTGAGGTGGAGAAAGTGGATAGCGGCCGATAGTGACCGGTCGACTGCCCCCTGCAGCAGCGCGCTGCTCGCCAAGTGCTATGTCGTGCTGAAAGCCCGCAATAGCTCTGGGAAGGTTTATTAGCGCCGTGCGATAATCAGGGCCGAGCGGCTTTCGGAGCTCTGACTTGTTCTCCATAAAGGGCCGGAGGTCCTTCGGGATCACAAGCCGGGCATAGTAGCGACCATTTCGATTTAGGAGATTTCGAACTCGCCCGGGCATTGGGTCCATCCATTTTGTTACACCGTTTTGTAACACCAGAATGGACAGAAACCGTTGCGTGTCAATGACTTGAATGATTTCAAGGAGATAGACTGGTGCTGCGAGAGAGGATTGAACTCTCGACCTCTCCCTTACCAAGGGAGTGCTCTACCACTGAGCTACCGCAGCCGCCGATGGCGGGGCTTCTGCCATATCGAACCGGCAAGCGCAAGGCCAAGTGCAACGCTTCTGTGAAAGCCTTTGCCGGATCGCTTTTGATGACATGGCGGCGCCACAATGTTGGCTATCCCTGAATAGCGGCTGGCTGGTCGCCGGCCGGGGCGGGACAATGAACGACAAGACAATTCCAGTGAAAAAGGGCAGCACAAACCGCAAGGACAGGCTCGCGGAGCAATTGCGCGCCAATCTGCAGAAACGCAAGGCGCAGTCGCGCTCGCGGCGTATCGGCGAAGCCGACCAACGACCGGACGGGCTCGGCTCGGCGAAGGAAATGCAAAAAGATTAACTCAAATCGGCCACTCTTGGTTCAGATATCAGGAAATCCTATTTCTTGAACCAGACCGGCCAATGGTCTAGAGGGGCCGATACTCAACCGATTGAACCGGCTTTTTTGGCCGAGAGGGACGTTCTTCCATGGATCGCATCAGAATTGTCGGCGGCAACAAGCTTGCCGGAAGCATTCCGATCTCGGGCGCCAAAAACGCCGCACTTCCCTTGATGATCGCCTCGCTCCTGACCGACGACACGCTGACGCTGGAAAACGTGCCACATCTGGCCGATGTCGAGCAGCTGATCCGCATCCTCGGCAATCACGGCGTCGACTATTCGGTCAACGGCCGCCGCGAAAAGCAGAACGAGGGCTATTCGCGTACCATCAATTTCTCGGCCCGCAACATCGTCGACACTACGGCCCCTTACGAGCTCGTGTCGAAGATGCGGGCGTCGTTCTGGGTGATCGGCCCGCTGCTGGCTCGCATGGGCGAGGCCAAGGTGTCGCTGCCGGGCGGTTGCGCCATCGGCACGCGCCCGGTCGATCTTTTCCTCGAAGGCCTGCAGGTGCTGGGCGCCGATATCGACGTCGACACCGGCTATGTCATCGCCAAGACCCGGAATGGCCGACTTGTCGGCAACCGCTACGTCTTCCCGAAGGTCTCGGTCGGCGCCACCCATGTCCTGATGATGGCGGCGTCGCTGGCCAAGGGCGAGACGGTGCTTGAAAACGCCGCCTGCGAGCCCGAGATCGTCAACCTCGCCGAGTGCCTCAATGCCATGGGCGCGAAGATTTCCGGCGCCGGCACGCCAACCATCACCATCGATGGCGTCGAATCGCTGTCGGGCGCCCGCGTGCGCGTCATCCCCGACCGTATCGAGACCGGCACCTATGCCATGGCTGTCGCCATGACCGGCGGCGACGTCGTGCTCGAAGGCGCACGCCCCGAGCTGCTGCAGACCGCGCTCGACGTGATCGCCCAGACCGGCGCCGAGATCACACCGACCAATTCCGGCATCCGCGTCAGGCGCAACGGAGCCGGCATTTCGCCGGTCGATGTGACGACGGCGCCATTCCCGGCCTTCCCGACCGATCTGCAGGCGCAGTTCATGGGCCTTATGACCATGGCCAAGGGCAAGTCGCGCATCACCGAGACGATCTTCGAAAACCGCTTCATGCATGTGCAGGAGCTGGCCCGGCTCGGCGCCCACATCACGCTTTCGGGCCAGACGGCGATCGTCGACGGCGTGCCTAAGCTGAAGGGAGCGCCGGTCATGGCGACCGATCTTCGCGCCTCCGTGTCGCTGGTCATCGCCGGCCTGGCAGCCGAAGGCGAGACCACGGTCAACCGCGTCTACCATCTCGACCGCGGCTTCGAGCGGCTGGAGGAAAAGCTTTCCAATTGCGGCGCGGTGATCGAGCGGATTTCGGCGTAGGCCAATCGCCAGGCCTCGCAGCGCGGTTGCGCGGACGGGAAAGACCCGCCTGGAGCCTGTTTCATCTCGATTAAGGTCGAGATGAGGCTCCAGATTCCTGTCTGAGCATGATCTTTTGCGAAAACCGGTTTCCACTTTTCGGGATCATGCTCTAACAGAAGGCTGAACAATCAACCTTCAGGTGCGAAATCCGCATGACCGCCCTTAAGCTTATCGCACTCGACGACCAGGATCTGAGCATCGTTTCGGCCCATGTCCAGGATGCCGTGATGAAGGTCTCGGACCTCGAGTTTCTGCCTTCGGCAAAGCGTTTCGTGCTGACCATGAACCGCTTTGTCTGGGAGGCCAAATCCGGCCTGTTTCGCCAGCACAATGAGCGGCGGCAGGCCGTGCTGCATTTCGACCGCGTGCTCGGCGCCAAGACCAACGGCATTGCCCGCGACAAGCCGGCCGAGATCCTGTCGCTGCTGGCCGTCAGTTTTATCGAGATCAGCAAGCCGGCCGGTATCGTCGAGCTGATCTTTTCTGGCGGCGGCACCATCATGCTCGATGTCGAATGCATCGAGGCCCGCCTTGCCGACATCGGCGGCGCGTGGGAAGCCACCTCGCGTCCCGTCCACAAGGCTTGAGCGTCCGATGGCCATCACGCTTCGTCAGTCCGATGCCGATTTCGAGCAGCGTTTCGCCGCCTTCCTTTTGACCAAGCGAGAAGTGTCGGCCGATGTCGATGCCGCGGTGCGCGACATCATTGCGCGCGTTCGCGCCGAGGGCGACGCAGCGCTGATCGACTACACCAGGAAATTCGACCATGCCGACCTCGGAAGCCTCGGCATTGCCGTATCCAAGGACGACATCGCCCGGGCCTACAAGGCCGCCGACCCTAAGACGATCGAGGCGCTGGAATTCGCGCGCGACCGTATCCGCTCGCATCATGAGCGGCAGCGGCCCAGGGATGATCGCTATACGGACGCCGCCGGCGTCGAGCTCGGCTGGCGCTGGACGGCGATCGAGGCAGTCGGGCTCTATGTACCGGGCGGCACGGCGAGCTATCCAAGCTCGGTGCTGATGAACGCCATACCGGCTGGGGTGGCCGGCGTCGAGCGCATCGTCATGGTCGTGCCGGCGCCAGGCGGCATCATCAATCCGCTGGTGCTGGTGGCGGCCGATATCGCTGGCGTGTCGGAGATTTATCGCATCGGCGGCGCGCAGGCGATCGCCGCCCTTGCCTACGGAACCGAAACGATCAAGCCGGTGGCCAAGATCGTCGGACCCGGCAATGCCTATGTCGCTGCGGCCAAGCGCCAGGTGTTCGGCACCGTCGGCATCGACATGATCGCCGGGCCCTCGGAAGTGCTCGTCGTGGCCGACGGCAGCAACGATCCGGACTGGATCGCCGCCGACCTGCTGGCCCAGGCCGAGCACGATGCGTCGGCGCAGTCGATCCTGGTCACCGACGATCCGGCTTTCGGTCGTGCCGTCGAACAGGCCGTGGAACGCCAGTTGCAGAGCCTGCCGCGAGCCGAGACGGCAGCAGCGAGCTGGCGCGATTTCGGCGCGGTGGTCGAGGTCGCCACGATTGACGCCGCGCTGCCGCTGGTCGACCGCATCGCCGCCGAACATGTCGAACTTGCCATCGACGATGCTGAAGGGTTTCTGGCGCGGATGCGTAATGCCGGTGCCGTGTTTCTCGGCCGCCACACGCCGGAAGCCATCGGCGACTATGTCGGCGGCTCCAACCACGTGCTGCCGACGGCACGCTCGGCGCGGTTCTCGTCGGGCCTGTCCGTGCTCGACTTCGTCAAGCGCACCTCAATCCTGAAGCTTGGACCGGAACAGCTGCGGACTTTGGCGCCGGCCGCGATTGCGCTCGCCAAGGCGGAAGGCCTCGATGCGCACGGCCGCTCCGTCGCCATACGGCTGAACATGTAGGCCGCCATGTCGGACTCCGATCAAACCCGCGCCAGGCTGATCGATGTCGAACTCGATGAATCGATCGGCCGTTCGACGCCCGATGTCGAGCATGAGCGTGCGGTGGCGATCTTCGACCTGATCGAGGAGAACAGTTTTCAACCCGTCAATGACAGCGGCCCAGGGCCCTACCGGCTGAAACTGTCACTGGCCGAGCAGCGCCTGGTTTTTGCCGTGGCGCGCGAGGACGGGGATGCCGTCGTCACCCATATCCTGTCGCTGACGCCGCTCAGGCGCATCGTCAAGGACTACTACATGATCTGCGAAAGCTACTACGACGCCATCCGCTCCTCGACGCCGAGCCACATCGAGGCGATCGACATGGGCCGCCGCGGCCTGCACAATGAGGGTTCGCAAACACTGATGGACCGGCTGGCCGGCAAGATCGACATCGATTTCGATACGGCGCGCCGGCTGTTCACGCTGGTCTGCGTGCTGCACTGGCGGGGCTAGCCCTGGCTGCCCTGCCCCGCTCGATCCTGTTCCTGTGCGGCATGAACGCCGTGCGCTCGCCAATGGCCGAACAGCTGGCGCGGCGGGCGCTGCCGGCCACTGTCTTCGTCGCCTCGGCCGGCGTTCGCGCCGGCGAGCGCGATCCGTTCGTCGATGCGGTGCTGGCCGAGGAAGGGCTGTCGCTGGGCGAGCGTCACCCAAGGACGATGCACGATCTCGAGGACGACTATTTCGACCTCATCGTCACGCTGGCGCCGGAAGCACACCACGCGGCGCTCGAACTCACCCGCTCGCTCGCGGTCGAGGTCGAATACTGGCCGACGCCGGACCCGACCGACGCCGCCGGCACGCGCGAACAGATCATGGCCAGCTATCGCGACGTGCGCGAGCGGCTGAAAGCGCGCATAGGTCGGCGTTTTTTGCTTCCAGAAGCAAAAACCGAGACGGATTAAGCGTGTTCACAAGCGGGCGTTTATCATATAGGTTCCGCCGAAATTCCGGCCAGGGCGCTGGAACTACCATCCAAGCAAAGGTATCGAATGCCGAAGGAAGAAGTCCTCGAGTTTCCGGGTGTCGTAACGGAATTGTTGCCCAACGCGATGTTCAGGGTGAAACTCGAAAACGAACACGAGATCATCGCCCATACAGCCGGCCGCATGCGCAAGAACCGCATCCGCGTGCTGACCGGCGACAAGGTTCTGGTCGAGATGACGCCATACGACCTGACCAAGGGCCGCATCACCTATCGTTTCAAGTAAGCAAAGCCCGACTGGTCCGCGATGAGCATTTTGCAGAAGCTGGTGCTTGCCTCGGGTTCGCCGCGCCGGATCGAGCTCTTGCAGCAGGCCGGCATCGAGCCGGACCGCGTGCTGCCGGCCGATGTCGACGAGACGCCGCTGCGCGCCGAGCATCCGCGCTCTCTGGCCAAGCGGCTGTCGAAGGAAAAGGCCGAGAAGGCGTTCGCCTCGCTGACGGCCGAGGCCGACTATGCGCCTGGCTTCGTGCTGGCCGCCGATACGGTGGTCGCCGTCGGGCGGCGCATCCTGCCCAAGGCTGAAACCCTCGACGACGCCGCCAATTGCCTCGGGCTGCTGTCGGGCCGTTCGCACCGGGTCTATTCCGGCATCTGCCTGATCACGCCGGGCGGCAAATTGCGCCAGCGACTGGTCGAGACGCGGGTGCGCTTCAAGCGGCTGCCGCGCGAGGAAATCGACGCCTACGTGGCCTCCGGTGAATGGCGCGGCAAGGCGGGCGGCTATGCCGTCCAGGGTCTCGCTGGCGCCTTCGTCGTCAAGCTGGTCGGCTCCTACACCAACATCGTCGGCCTGCCGCTCTATGAGACCGTGGCGCTGCTTTCCGGCGAAGGCTTCAAGGTGCATCGCGGCTGGCAGGTGGGAGCCCGACTGTGAGCCTGGACGACAAGGTCACGCCGCTGCGGCCGAAGCGCCCCTGCCCCGAATGCGGCAAGCCCTCGGCGCGCGAGACCTATCCGTTCTGCTCGACGCGATGCAAGGACATCGACCTCAACCGCTGGCTGAAGGGCGCCTATGTCATCTCCGCCCGCGACGACGAGGAAGAAACGGACGCCGACGAGCCTAAGTGAGGCCAGACTGCCGGGAGCGGCTCATCAAGCCGCCTCGGTCTTGCGCCCCACACTTGCCCAGGCCGGCAGCCAGTCGCCGTGAGTGGCGAGGAGATCGTCGACCAGTGACCAGATCTGGTCGAGATCGAGTTCGGCTGATGTGTGCGGATCCATCATCGCCGCATGGTAGATGTGCTCGCGGTTCTCGCTCATCAGCGCCCGCACGGTCAGTTCCTGCACGTTGATGTTGGTGCGGATCAGCGCCGTCAATTGCGGCGGCAGGTCGCCGATGTAAGTCGGCTGGATGCCGGAGGCGTCGACCAGGCACGGCACTTCGGCGGCGCAATCGCGGGGCAGCGAAGTGATGCAGCCATTGTTGCGGACATTGCCGTAGATCACCGAGGGTTCGCCCGTCCACACCGAATTCATGATCGACGAGGCATACTCCTTCGACTCCTCGACCTCGATGCGTTGGGCCGAGCGGTAGGCCTGCGCCTGGTCTTTCCAGCGCTCGATCTGCTCGATGCAGCGTTTGGGATATTCGTCGAGCGGAATGCCGTATTTCTCGATCAAATCGGGGCGGCCTTCCTTGATGAAATAGGGCGTGTATTCGGCGAAATGCTCCGAGCTTTCGGTGACGAAATAGCCCAGCCGCGTCAGCATCTCGTAGCGCACCTTGTTGGGGCAGCGCGGGTTCCAGCCGGGCTTGGGCGCGCGGCCTTCGCGATAGGCGCGCACGAGATCAGGATAGAGGTCGCGATAGGAACCGTCCGGCTGGCGATGCTCGAATTTCAGGTAAAAGGCCATGTGGTTGATGCCGGCCGAGCGATAGCGGATCTCTTCGTAGGGAAGGTCGAGATCATGCGCCAGCTCCATTGCAGTGCCCTGCACCGAATGACAGAGCCCGACCTGCCTGATCTCGGGGTATTTCTCTGATATCGCCCAGGTGTTGATCGCCATCGGGTTGACGTATTGCAGCATGATTGCCTGCGGGCAGACGGCGAGCATGTCCTCGCAGATCTTCCACAGATGCGGCACGGTCCTCAGACCGCGCATGATGCCGCCGACACCAAGCGTGTCGGCGATCGTCTGGCGCAGGCCGTATTTCTTCGGCACCTCGAAGTCGGTGACCGTGCAGGGCTCATAGCCGCCGATCTGGAAGGCGACGACGACGAAGTCGGCGCCCGCCAGCGCCTTGCGCTGGTCGGAATGCGTCTCGGCCTTCGCCTTGACGCCGAGCGTCGCGATCAGCTTGTTGACGACAATGGCGCTCTCTTCAAGCCGCTGCGGATTGATGTCCATCAGCGCGATCGTCGCGCCCGAAAGCGACGGCCGCTGCAGCACGTCGCCGACAATGTTCTTCATGAACACCGTCGAGCCGGCGCCGATGAATGTGATCTTGGGATTTCTTGCCACGCTAACCTCCGGCATATGTTCAAGCCACATCGAAGGCGGCCCTGACGAGCCGTTCGGTGTAGGCGGTCTTGGGATTGGTGAGGACCTCGTCGACGGGGCCCTGTTCGACGATCTTGCCGTGCTGCATGACGATGACGCGGTGGCACAGCGCGCGCACCACCTTGAGGTCGTGCGAGATGAACAGGTAGCTCAAGCCACGCTCGTCCTGCAGCTTGCGCAGGAGGTCGATGATCTGCGCCTGGACGGAGAGGTCCAGCGCCGATGTCGGCTCGTCGAGCAGGATGAATTCGGGCTCGAGCGCGATGGCGCGGGCGATCGCGACGCGCTGGCGCTGACCGCCCGAGAATTCGTGCGGGAAACGCGACAGGATATCGCCCGGCATGCCGGCACTGACCAGCGCCTCGCGCACCCGGTCGACCCGCTCGGCCCGCGTCGCGCCTATGCTGTTGACGACCAGCCCTTCCTCGATGATCTGGCCGATCGTCATGCGCGGATTGAGCGAAGAGAAAGGATCCTGGAAAACGATCTGCATGCGCGCGCGCAGTGGCCGCATCTCGTTGCGTGACAGGCCCTGGATCGGTTGGCCGTCGAAACGGATTTCGCCGCGCTTGGTGTCGATCAATCTCAGCAGCGCCTGGCCGAATGTGGTCTTGCCGGAACCGGATTCGCCGACCAGGCCCAGCGTCTCATGGCGGCAAAGCTTGAGGCCGAGATCGTCGACGGCGACCAGCTCGCGCCAGTCCGGCCTCAGGAAACTGCCGTGACGCAGCATGAAGCAGACGCGCACATCATTCGCTTCGAGGATGGCGCCGCTGCCCTCGGGAAGCGGTTGCGGACGCCCGCGCGGCTCCGCGGCGAGCAGCCGCTGCGTGTAGGGATGCTGTGGGTCCGCAAACAGCCGTTCGGTGACGTTGTGCTCGCACATCGCGCCATGCTGCATGACGTAGACATAGTCGGAGAATTTGCGCACCACGGTAAGATCGTGGGTGATCAGGATCACCGCCATCCGCAGTTCTTTTTGCAGATTGCGGATCAGGTTCAGGATTTGCGCCTGGACGGTGACGTCGAGCGCGGTGGTCGGCTCATCGGCAATCAACACGTCAGGATCGTTGGCCAGCGCCATGGCGATCATTACGCGCTGCCGCTGACCGCCCGAAAGCTGGTGCGGATACTGTTTGAGCCGCGCCTCCGGCTCGGGGATCTGGACGTGCCGCAAGAGTTCGAGCGCCCGTGCCCAGGCCTGCCTGCGGCTCACCTTGCGGTGCACCCGGATCGCCTCGACGATCTGGCTGCCGACCGTATAGATCGGGTTGAGCGAGCTCATCGGCTCCTGGAAGATCATCGAGATGCGGTTGCCGCGCAGCTTGCGCCGCTCGCTCTCGGGGAATTTCAGGATGTCCTGGCCGTCGTAACAGATGCTCGATTTCGGCGACACGGTGGCCCGGCGCGACAGCAGCCCCATGACGGCGCGCGCCGTCACCGACTTGCCGGAACCGGATTCGCCGACGATGGCGATCGTCTCGCCGCGATAGAGCTGGAACGAGATGTCCTTGACCGCTTCGACAACGCCGTGCTCGACCTTGAAGGCGACCTCGATGTTGCGGGCGTCGATGATGGGCTGGTCCTGGCGCCCGTCATGGTCATGACGGACGGTAGGGGCGAAGGATTCGGCGAGTGCGACGGTCATCCCAGCCACCTCAATACGGATCGACGGCATCGCGCAGGCCGTCGCCCAGCGCGTTGAAGGCAAAAACGGTGGCGAGCACGAAACCGACCGGCGACAGGATCCAGGGATAGGTGCCGATGACGGAATAGGTCGCGGTGTCCTGCAGCATCAGGCCCCACGAGATCAGCGGAGGCTTGACCGCGAAGCCGAGGAACCCGAGGAAGCATTCGAGCAGCACCACCGTCGGGATCGCCAAGGTGACGGCGACAATCACGTGGCTCATCACATTGGGCAAGATGTGCTGCAGGATGATGCGCCGGTCGGTGGCGCCGACCGCCATTGCGGCGCGCACATACTCGATGCGCGCCAGCGCCAACGTCTTGCCGCGCACCTCGCGCGACATCTGCGCCCAGCCCAGCGCCGACATGACGACGATGACAAAGCCGAGGAAGACATTGGTCGGCGCGGTGACGGGGATCAGCGTCGTCAGCGCAAGATAGAGCGGCAGCTGCGGGAAGGCGAGCACCAGTTCGACGAAGCGCTGCATCCAGATATCGAACCGGCCGCCGAAATAGCCGGAAACCATGCCGACGGTGGTGCCGATGACGGTTATGATGAAGACGACCGTCAGCGCGATCATCAGCGAGACGCGCGAACCATGTATGGCGCGCGACAGGATATCGCGGCCGAACTTGTCGGTACCGAGGAAATGCACCGGCTGGCCGTCCATCGAGGCGAAGAAATGCCGGTCCGCCGGGACCAGCCCGAAGAGCTTGTAGGGCGCGCCTTCGACAAAGAAGCCAAGCAGTCTCGGATGGTCGTAGTCGGGGCCGACGACGGGCTGGAAGGTGACCGGATCGAGGTCGGCCGAATCGGCCAGCGCATAGACCCGTGGCCGCGCGACAAAATTGCCGTCCTTGTCGTGGAAGGAGGGCAGTTGCGGCGGAGCGAAGCCGACATCGGTCGCCTTCGGGTCCATCGGCGCCAGGAATTCGGCGAATACGGCCATCACCAGCAACAGAACGACGAGCCCAAGCCCGGCCATGCCGGTCCAGGAACGCTTCAACCGACGCCAGACGAGCGCGAGATAGCTCTCATTGCCGCGCGCCGGTTTGGCGACGATGGGTCCTTCCGCCGGCAGCGGTGGAGGTGATGGATCGCGGGCCAGCATCTAGCTCTCTCCGTATTGGCGGATGCGCGGGTCGAGCAGGACGAGCAGCATGTCGGCGATGATGTTGCCGACGATCAGTGTCGCCGACAGCACCATCATGAAGGTGGCAGTGACATAGACATCACCGACCGCCATCGAACCGACGATCGCCGGGCCGACGGTCGGCAGCGCGAAGATGATCGCCGTCTCGATCTCGCCGGTGAGCATGTAGGGCAACACCACACCCTGATACATGACGAGTGGATGCAGCGCATTGGGCACGGCGTGCCGCATGACGACGGCGCTACCGGTCAGGCCCTTGGCTCTCGCCGTCTCGACATATTGCGCGTTAAGCGTATCCAGCAGATTGCCGCGCATGACGCGCATATTGTAGGCGAGGCCGCCGAAAGTGGCGATCGCCACCACCGGCCAGACATGCTTGACCAGGTCGACGAACTTCGCCCAAGACCATGGCGCGCCGCCATATTGCGGCGAGAAGAATGAGCCGATCTCCGACAGGTTGAACTGGAAGACGAGGAGATAGACGATGATCAGCGCCATCAGGAAGCGCGGCACGGTCATGCCGAGGAAGGCGATGGCGGAGAGCGTCGAGTCGATCCACGTGTATTGCCTTGTCGCCGCCCATATGCCGAACGTGATGCCCAGCACCGAGGCGAGCAGATGGCAGACCAGCGCAAGGAGCAGCGTTCTCGGCAGGCGCTCGCCGACAACATCGGCCACCGGCTTGTTGTAGTAGAGGCTGTAGCCGAAATCGCCGCGAGTAATGATTCCGCCGATCCAGTTGAGATACTGGACGGGCAGCGGCTTATCGAGGCCGTGTTCGACGCGGTAGGCCTGGGCCTGCGCATCGGCCTCGGCGAAGGACGCGCCGCCCTGGTTGATCAGCTGCGAACGGATGTAGTCGGCATAGTCACCAGGTGGCGCCTGGATGATGGCGAAGGTGACGAGGCTCAAGATTGCGAGGACCGGTGGCCGCGCCAGCGGCGCGGCCGGGTCTCTCTTGGTCAGGGGAGGTAAACTTACATCGGACCCTTGTCTCCGGGCTTGCCCGGGAGCTCCTGCGGGAACAATTCGTATTTCGCCTGCTTGTCGGCCGCGACGAAGACGCGTTCTCGGACGATCGAATCCTCGGCCCAGTTGAACATGAAGATCGGCGTGCCCTGCGGAATGTTCGAGAAGCGCTTGTTGACGATCAGCGCGCCGGGATATTCCGTCAGGCCGATATTGTAGACGTGTTCGGTCGAGATCTTCTGGAACTCTTTCATCAGGCTGGCGCGCTTGTCGTTGTCCTCTGACGCGACGAACTTGTTGACGATGTCGACGAGGTCTTTTTCGAAAGGCATCAGGTCGACCTCGCCGCTTTCCGGCGCACGGTGATTCCAGCTGGTTTTCGGGCCGACAGGCGCAAGCTGTTCTGTGTTCTGCACAACCGAGGTCAGTTCTTGGTCGTTGCGCCGGATCAACCAGTCGAAACGGCCGGAATACTGCGAGGCGTCGCGCTGGGTACCGTTGAGGCCGTTCAGCACGACCCTCAAGCCCAGCTTTTCCATTTGCGCGACGACACCTTCGGCAAGGCTTTTGTCGGTGCCGTAGTCGTTGTTGACCAGCATCACGATCTCGACGTTCTTACCGCCGGCAGTGCCCGCCGGGAAGTTCACGAAACCGTCGCCGTCGGTATCCTTGAGGCCGGCCTTGGCGAGCTCGGCCTTGGCGCCCGCGAGGTCGAATGGATAGTAGACGGTGGACTTGCGGTCATAGAAGCTTGTGCCCGAGGAGAAGCCGCCGGGATAGATGGCGGTGAACGGCCCCTTGACCAGCGAGTCGCCCAGCGCCTTGCGGTCGAGTGCCATGGTGACAGCCTTGCGGAAGTCCTCATTGCGGTTCAGCTCACGGACTGCCTGGCTTCGCTCGTCCGGGTTGCCCCAGCCATTGGCGGAATAGTTCAGGCGCAGATTGTAGCCGATGAGGCGTGGACCAAAGGCGAGCCGTGCCGGCGCGTTGGCTTCAGCGGCGCGCTTCAGCGAGGCGACAAAGTTTTCCGGCTGCTCGAGGTTGGAGAAGTCGCCCGAGCCGGCGACCGCCTGGACGTCGCGGTCGGCCCAGGTCGACAGCTTGTACTGCAGTTCGTTGAGATAGGGCAGCTGGTTGCCCTTTTCGTCGACCTTCCAGTAGTAGGGGTTGCGGCGCATGACGATGATGTCGTCCGGCCGGTATTCGACCGGCACCCACGCGCCCATCACCGGCATGTTCATGAATTCCGGCGGGAAGGCGTTCTTGAACTGGTCGTAGGTGTTCTTCGAATATTTCGGATGCTGCGGCTTCAATATGTGCGCGGGGCCGGGACAGAAGGTGCCGTAGGCCATGGCGTAGAGGTACTGTTTCGGGAAGGCGTCCTTGAAGGTCCACTCGACAGTGTAGTCGTCGATCTTCTTCAACGTCGTGCCGACGCCGAAGGTTTCCGGCGTCGCGCCATTGAGCGGCGAGACGTTCGGGTCGACCACCTCGTCATCCCAATAGAACATGACGTCGTCGGCGTTGAAGGCCACGCCATCAGACCATTTGGCGCCCTCGATCAGATGCATGGTCAGCTTGTGGCCGTCCTTCGACCAGTCCCAGCTTTTGGCAAGGTTCGGCAGCGGCTCGGTGTCCTTGGCTTCGACCTGGAATAGTGGCGCCGTGCGCGTCAGGCATTCGGAGAGGCCAATATCGATGCCGCCCCAGCCTTGCGTCTGGCCGGCACCATAGTTCCAGCCTTCCGGCCGGCCGCCGATGACATGGCGCATCGTATCGCCATAGACGCCGACGCCGTCAGGCATGTTGGCCGTCTTGAAGACCAGCGGCTCCTTCGGCAGCCTGTCCTTCACCGGCGGCAGCTTGCCGGTCTTGACGTATTTTTCGGTGACCCAGTCGGGCTCGTGATATTGCGGCAGCGCCTTGAACTCCAGAATGGAGTCGCGCGCCACATATTTGATCTTGCCCTCGGCGGGGAACGGTGTCGGCGCCGGCGGAACCGTCGGCTCGGAAGCGTATGCATTGAGTGCCGAGACCGAGACGCTCAGCGCCAGTCCGGCAGCAAGACCGATATTGCGTAAATTCCTCACTGTCTCTCTCCCTCTTGTTTGTTCCGGAGCTTTTGTACCTGCTCCGCTTCTCCTCGAATCCAAACGGCTTCGTGGCAGTGGATCCGCCTCCCGTAGATCCACCATCACCGCATGAAAATTCAGCCGGCCTGTTTCACCGCGGCTTTTTCGGCGCGCAATTCCTCTATCGAGCGCACACTGCGCCGCGCCGCGCCCGCCCATTCGCGGGTCTTGACCCCGGATGTCGACAGCCGCGCCCGGGCGGCCGGAACCGCATGGGCATATTGCGGCAGCCAGGCTGCCTGGGCGACGACCATTTCGTCGACCATCTGCCAGACCTCCTCCGGGGTTGAAACCGCGCCAACCAGCGGGTCATGCAATACGGCGAGCTTGAGCAGATCGATGTCGCCGGCGATAGCGGCATGGACCGACATGCGCTGGACGTTGATCGAGGCGATGCAGGTGGCCGCACAGGCTTCCGGCAAGGTGATGCCGGCGGCCATGTTGATGCCGAAGCGGTCGACGAAACCGGGCGACTCGATGATGGCGTCCTGCGGCAGATTGGTGATCACGCCATTGTTCTTGACGTTGAAGTGGCCGCGATAAACGCGATTGGTCTCCAGCGCCTCCAGGATGTGGCTCGCATGCTCGTTGGAGCGCTTCTTGGAATCGATCGGCTGTGACGCCGCTTCGAGGAACTGCGGATATTCCGTTTCGAACCAGTTGCGGGTTTCGGTCGAGTGGCGGAGATAGCCGCCCGTTTCGCCATGGATCCAGTCGGACATGTCGATCCAGCGCGTGATCTCGTCAGGCCGTTTGCGGTACCAAGGCAGATATTCGGAGAGATGGCCGTTGCTTTCGGTCGAATAGACACCGAAGCGCTTCAAGACATCGATGCGCAGCTTCTCCTGCCTGGAATAGACCGGGTGCGCCTCGAAGGCGGCGACCAGTTCGTCTTTGCCGATCTCGCGGCCGTTCAGGCGCAAATCGATGAACCAGGTCTGGTGGTTGATGCCGGAACAGACATAGTCGAGCTCCTGCCTGGACTTCGCGCCCAGCACCTCGGCGATCTGCTCGGCGCCGTGCTGAACACCGTGGCAGAGCCCGACGGTGTCGACCTTACCGTACTCGATCGCAGCCCAGGTGTTCATCGCCATCGGGTTGGCGTAATTCAGGAATTTGGCGTTCGTCTCGGCGACCTCGCGTATGTCCTTGCAGAAATCCAGGATCACCGGAATGTTGCGCTGGCCATAGAGAATGCCGCCGGCGCAGATCGTGTCGCCGACGCATTGATCGATGCCGTATTTCAGGGGAATCCTGATATCGTCGGCATAGGCTTCGAGGCCCCCGACCCGCACGCAGCTGATGACGTAGCGCGCGCCTTCGAGCGCCTTGCGGCGGTCGGTAGTCGCCGTCACCTTGGTCGGCAATTTGTTTGCCTCGACAATCCGGTCGAGGATCGCCTTGATCATCTCAAGATTGTGCGCACTGACGTCGGTCAGCGCGAATTCGATGTCCTTGAATTCGGACACGCACAGGATGTCGGTGAACAGCTTCTTGGTGAATCCAACGCTGCCGGCACCAATGATAGCGATTTTGAAACTCATCAGCCGGACCTCATTTCGTTCGAATGGCAGGCAAGGAACGACAAGGAAGGTTTCGCCACATGCGGTGGCATGCGCACAGGACAAGCCGGAAACCAGCCTGCCAACCTCCCTGTCCGCTCCTCGACTGCGGATCTCTCTCGCTTTTCGAGGGGGAGTATGCGCTTATTCGCGAGCGCGACCAGAGAAGGATTATGCTTTCAAGGGTAATTTTGTGCTGCAGGATCTGATAGCCAACGGACAGTCGATGCGGACGATCTCGCTGCCGCGCGGTCGCCAGCGCCTGCACGCCATGCCGACGAGCACGGGCTATGAAGTGCGCGAGGACGAAATCTACGACTGGGATGGGCGCAGGCGCGGCCAGACACCGTTCACCGTGCTCCAGCACACGATTAGCGGGACCGGCCGGCTGCGCTATGAGAACCGTAATTATCGCCTGCAAAAGAACGACACATTGCTGGTGCTGGTGCCGCACAACCACCGTTACTGGCTGGCCAAGGATGAGCGTTGGGAATATTTCTGGATTTCGATGAATGGCGAGGAGGCGCTGCGCATCCACAAATCCATCCTCGGTACCTCGGGTCCGGTGTTTCGGCTGCAGCCAGCGACGGTGGACCATCTCGCCGATTGCAGCCTGCGTCTCATCAAGGGAGCCGCTTCGCCGGGTGCCGCTTCCGCCGTCGCCTACGAAGCCGCGATGGCGCTCTATGACGATGTCTTCGGCTCACATGCCTTTGCCGAAAAACAGAGTGCCATGCAGCCGGTCATCGATCACATCAGCGCCAATCTCGACAGGCCGCTACCGGTGGCCGACCTGGTCCAGATCAGTGGCCTCAGCCGGGCCCATTTCTCGCGCTGTTTCGCCGAGAGCGAAGGCCTGCCGCCCGCCGAGTTCGTGCTGCAGCAGCGCCTGCAACGCGCGGCGAAGCTGCTGACCAAGGTGGACTTCCTGCCGGTGAAGGAAGTCGCCATCCTGTGCGGTTTCGAGGACGCGAATTATTTTTCGAAGGTCTTCCGCCGCTGCTACGGCATCACGCCCAGCCAATTCCGCACCACCGGCATGTATGCCAGCATGAGAACCCCGGCCAGACACGGCGCCAGGCTCTCGGACGAGACCTGACACCGCCCTGGGGTTCTCAACATGCATCAGGCGGCGTGCCGGCTGCCGCCATCCAGCCATTCGAGATCGGCCGGCGAAAGCGTGACGTCGAGTGCGCGCAGGCTGTCGTCCAATTCGCACAGCGTGCGGGGCCCGATCAGCGGAATGGATGGGAAGGGCTGATTGAGCACATAGGCCAGCGCAATATGGATCGGGCTCTTGCCCAGCCGCGCGGCAAGTTCGATCGCTCGGTCGCGGCGGCCGAAATTCCGTTCCGAGTACCAGACGCGCACCAGTTCCTCATTGTCGTGCCTGTCGCGCCCGGCGCGATCGGTGAAGAAGCCGCGCCCCTGGCTCGACCAAGCGAAATTCGGCATCTGCCGGGCGGCCAGCCACGTCTTCCACGCATCGGTCGAGGACGCCACGCAGCCGGCCCAGATCGGCTCCAGCATTTCGGCCAGCGAAAAATTGTTGGAAAGCGCGCCAGGCTTCTGTTTGCCGGTCCGCTCGGCATAGGCAATAGCCTCGTCCATGCGTTCCATCGTCCAGTTCGAGCCGCCGAACGGGCCGCGGATGCGGCCTGCTTTCACCTCGCGATCCATCGCATCGACGAATTCGCCGACCGGCACATCGGGATTGTCGCGATGCATGAAATAGACATCGACATGGTCGGTTTGCAGCCGGTCGAGTGACTGGTCAAGCTGCTTGCCGATCACATCGGGATAGCAGAGCGGCGAATGCGCGCCCTTGGCGATGACCACCGATTGCGCGCGCACGCCACGGTTTTTCAACCACTCGCCAAGCAGCGCCTCGGTGTAACCGCCGCCGTAGACATAGCCGGTGTCGAAGAGATTGCCGCCGGCCTCGAAAAAGGCATCGAGCAGGATCGACCCGGAAGAAAAGGTGCGGAAATCCTCGAAGCCGAGCGCCACCACCGACGCCGGCTTCGACAGGCCCGGAATGGTGCGCTTGGAGATCGCCGTTCCGCTGGAGCGCAAGGGCCGGCCGGAGATGGTGTTGGTGCGCTGCGGGGCCTTCTCGATCCCGTATTCCAGGCCCGCCGCCGCCCGCCATCTGTCGAGGACGCGCAAGGTGCCGAGGCTGTCGGCCCAGTCCATGCCCGGCCAGGCGAATTCTTGGGCGCCGGCGAGGATGGCCTCACCGGCGGCGTCGACCTCGAAGGAATAGACATGGCGCTTTTCGTCGACGCTGATGGTCTCGCGCGCGCCATCGGATCCGATCACGTCGATCCGTCCGAGCCCGACGTCGCGGTTGCCGCCGGCGAACCAGAAGTCCGGCACCTCGATGCGGCCCCTGGTGCCGAAGATTTTGAGCACATTGTCCTGGTTGAGCGAGATGCTGCAGGAAACTTCGGCGATGATGCCGCCCGGGAAATGCAGCAGCGCCGAGGCCCATTCGTCGACGCCGGACTGGCCAAGGTGGGCCGTACCAACCACCTTGTCCGGCTCGGCGAAGGGGAGGCCCGCCGCCGCCCCGGCAATCAGCCGCACCATCGAGACTGGATAGCCGCCGACATCCAGAATGCCGCCGCCGGCAAGATCGTTGGCATAGAGCCGGTGCTCCGGCATGAAGCCCGGCATGGCAAAGCCGAAACTCGACTTGATCATCCTGATATCGCCGATGACGCCCGATCTGATCAGTTCCACCAGCTTCAGCGTCTGCGGATGCAGCCGGTACATGAAGGCTTCGCCGAGAAAGGTGCCGGCCTTGCGCGCCGCATGGATCATGGCGTCGGCTTCGAATGCGGTCAGCGCCAGCGGCTTTTCGCACAGCACGTGTTTGCCGGCTTCCGCCGCCCTGATCGCCCATTGCGCGTGGCCGGGATGCGGTATCGAAATGTAGATGGCGTCGATGTCGGGATCGGCGAGCAAGGCATCGTAGCCGTCGAGGATGCGGGCGCCGGGGAAACTCTCGGCGAGACCTGGCTTGGCGGGATTGCGCGCGCCGATGGCAACGAGCTTGCCGGTGCGCGAAGCGGCCGCGCCACCGGCAAAGGCCTGGGCGATGCTGCCCGGGCCGAGAATGCCCCAGCGAATGGGCGTTGTTGAAGTCATTGTCATTCTCCTTGAAGGCTGGGTCCTTGAAGGCTGGAAACCGTCAGCGCAGCCGCAGCCCTTTTTCATCGAACAGGTAGGATTTACGGATGGAAACAGTGACCTCGGACGTATCGGGAACCTTTGCCGCGTCGCGCTGGATCACCACGTCTTCACCGTTCGTCGTTCTGGCATAGAGAAAACTTGTGCCGCCCAGGTGCTCGACCACGTCGATGCGTACCATAAGGTCGGTGTCGCCCTCCCCGGCGCTGCCGAAATGTTCGGGACGCACACCGACCATGACCTTGCTCCCTGCTTCGGGTGCAGCACCCGTCAGCGGTTGCGTGATACGGGTCTTCTCCTGACCCGCCAGTTCGACCACGACACCATGTGCATCGCGACCGACAATGCGGCCGTTGATGAAGTTCATCTTCGGCGAGCCGACAAAGCCCGCCACGAACTGATTGTCGGGATTGTCATAAAGATCGAGCGGGCGGCCGATCTGCTCGATATGGCCGGCGCGCATCACGACGATCCTGTCGGCGAGTGTCATCGCCTCGGTCTGGTCGTGCGTGACGTAGATCATGGTGGTGCCGAGTTCCTTGTGCAGCCGCGATATCTCGACCCGCATCTGGACGCGCAATTCGGCGTCGAGATTGGAAAGCGGCTCGTCGAACAGGAACACATGCGGTTCGCGCACGATGGCACGGCCGATGGCAACGCGCTGGCGCTGGCCGCCCGACAATTGCTTGGGACGTCGCTTCATCAGCTCGTTTATGCGCAGGATTTCGGCGGCTCGCTTGACGCGCCGGTCGGTGTCGGCCTTCGGATTGCCGGTCATCCTGAGCCCGAAACTCAGATTCTGTTCGACACTCATGTGCGGATAGAGCGCGTAGGACTGGAAGACCATGGCGATGCCGCGGTCGGCCGGCTCGACATCGTTGACGAGCTTGCCGCCGATGGCGATCTCGCCGCCGCTGATGTCCTCGAGCCCGGCGATCATCCTGAGCAGCGTCGATTTTCCACAGCCGGAGGGGCCGACGAAGACGACGAACTCGCCGTCCTTGACATCGATGTTGGCGCCATGGACAACCTCGAAGACGCCGAAGCGCTTGATGACATTGTTGAGCGTGACTGTCGCCATGCTGTCCCTTACTTGATCGCGCCGGCGGCGATGCCGGCGATGAAATGGCGCTGCAGCAGCACGAAGACGACAAGCATCGGCACCGTCAGCATCACCGCGCCCGCCATGATGCCGCCCCACGACACCTTGGTGAGGCCGATCAGCGTGCCGAGCGCCACCGGCGCCGTCATCGAACCGGGCTGGCTGTTGATCAGGAGCGGCCACAAATAGTTGTTCCAGGAAGCGAGGAACAGGATGATGGCGAGCGCCGCCAGCATCGGCCGCGCCAGCGGCAGCGCGACGAACAGGAAGATGCGCCATTCCTTCACCCCCTCGACGCGCGCCGCATCGAAAAGATCGTCCGGCATCATCGAGAAGCTCTGCCGCATGAACAGCACGCCGAGCGAATTGAACAGCGGCGGCACGATCAGCGCCACCCAGGTGTTGGCGAGCTTGAAATCGCGCGCCACCATGATGAATTGCGGGATCAGCACCACCGCATAGGGCAGCGTGATGGTGCCGAGGATGATGGCGACAACCAGGCCCTTGCCGACGAACCGGTAGCGGGCCAGCGCCCAGCCGGCCATCGACGTCAGCAGCACCGACAGGAAGGTGTAGGTCACCGCCACGGAGACCGAAATGCCGATGGCGCCGACGAAGTCGGTGTCACGCTGCAGATTGTTGAAATTGTCCATGAAGTTGCCATGCGGCAAAAGCTCGATGCCGGGGCTGAAGATGCCGTTGTCCGGCATGGTCGAGAACACCACCATCATCCACAGCGGAAACAGCCAGATCAGCGCCAGCGGCGTCAGGAACAGATGCAGCGCGATGCTGCGCCCGAGCCTTGCGGAGGAGAGTGAACTCATTTCGGTTCCCTCGTCAGCCACAGTTGCACCAGCGTGATCGCGATCGCCAGCCCGGCCATGGTGTATGCGACGGCCGACGCGTAGCCGAAATTGAGCGATCGAAAGCCCTGACGGTAGAGCAACAGGCCAAGCGTCTCGGTGCCGCCGCCGGGCCCGCCGCGCTCTGTGATCAGGAAGGGTTCGGTGAACAGCTGCATGGTGCCGATGATCGACAGCACAAGGCAGAACACGATGACCGGCTTCAGGAGCGGCAGAGTGATGAAGAAGAACTGCTTGAGCTTGCTGACCCGGTCAAGCGTCGCCGCCTCGTAGACATCTTCGGGGATGGACTGCATGCCGGCGAGCAGGATGATGGCGTTGTAGCCGGCCCAGCGCCAGGTGACCGCGATCATGATAAGCGCCATCGCCGGCGTGACGTTGGAAAACCAGTCGACGCTGGGCAGGCCGACGCTGTTCAAGAGCTTGTTGATGATGCCGAAATTGAGGTTGAACATCAGCCGGAAGACCGCCGAGTAGGCAACTTCGCCGACCACGACCGGGGCGAAGAAAGCAAAGCGATACAGGCCGCGCGCCTTGAGCAGCGGCGAGTTCAACAGCACCGCCATCACCAGCGCCAGCGTGATCATCACCGGCACCTGAATGACGAGGATGAGCAGCGTGTTCTTCAGGGCGTTGAAGAAGGCGGGGTCGCCGATCAACCGGCCCCAGTTGAAGGTGGGCGCGAACCGCCATGGCACGGTGCGTGTCGCCTGGAAGGAGATCATGAAGGAATCGATGATCGGCCACACCCAGAAGATTGCAAAGATCAGCAGATACGGCGCGAGGAAGCGATACGCCGTGGCATTCTGATAGCGCATTGTAGCCTCCTTTCCGCGTTCAAGGGGGTGGCGCGCCCGTGCCGAGACACGTGGCGCGTTCGGCCCCGGACAGCATCAATGCCGCCCGGGACCGTCTCGGTCCAGATCAAGATTTGACGGGCAATCCGGTCGCCGCGGCGATCTGGCTTGCGGCATCGTCGAGTGCTGCCTTGGCGTCGGGGTAGCCGCCGGCCAGATATTTGGTCTGCACGGCGCGGACGATGATTTCGGCGTCGCTCTGGAATTGCGTGCCGCGGCTCGGGACGACCTTGGGCAAGGTGCCGAGGATGTCCTTCCACACCGCCTGGCCGCCCCAGTAGGGCAGGCCTTGCGCGACATAGGGGTCATTGAGCGCCGACACCAGCGAGGGCACCAGGCCGAAGTCCTTCAGCATGGTGATCTGGCCTTCATTGGTTCCGAGCGTGTATTTCAGATAGGCGTAGGCGGCCTCCTTGTTCTTGGACGCCGAGGTGATGGCCAGCGAGGAGCCGCCGAGATTGGCGGCGCGCGGGCCGTCGGCGGTGAGGCTTGGCATCAGGTAGACGCCCCATTTGCCGTTTTCACCGGCCGATTCGGTGCGAATGGTGCCTTCATACCAGCCGCCATAGACTTGGGTGGCGACGGTGCCGGCGGTGTTGTTGGTGATCTTGGTGCTCCAGTCGGCGGAAGAGACGATGCCGGCGTCCTTCATCTCCTTGACCTTGGTCATGGCATCTACGCATTTGGGCTGGTTGATCGTGATCGACTGGCCGTCCTCGGCGAAATAGGCGCAGCCCTGCTCGTTGGAGATCATGCGGAAGAATTCGCTGTCGCCGTTGAAATCCGCATTGGTCATCGAGACGCCCGGGTTGGCGGCCTGGATCTTCTTGCCGGCGGCGATGAAATCGTCCCAGGTCTTGATCGATGCCGGATCGACGCCGGCCTTTTCGTAGAAGTCGCGGCGGTAAAAGGCCGCCACCGGACCCGAATCCCACGGCATCGCATAGGCCTTGTCGCCGACTTCGAGCTCGGTGCGCTTGAAGTCGGGAAATTTCTTCTGGTCCTCGGCGGTATAGCCCAGCGTATGCAGGTCGACGAAGCAGTCGGGGAACTGGCTCCAGTAATTCTCGGCCTCGCCGTTCTCGATGGTGACGATATCAGGCAGGCCGACGCCGCCGGCGGCGCAGCCGGCGATCGACTTGTCGTAGGTCGGCTGGTTGCCGAGATCCTGGACCGTCACCTTGACGTCGGGAAATTGCTTGTTGAAGCCGGCGACGGTCGCCTTCAGCGATGAAGCCGCGACATTCCAGCTCCAGATCGTGATTTCGCCGGATTGCGCAAAGGCCGGGGCAGAGCCCAGGGCGAGCGCGAGCGCGGCGCAGGTCATTGTGATGCGCATTGAAATCCTCCCATTCCATTTGCTCTCTCACTGTGAGCGTGGCTAGACTATGCAGTGGGCAGGGGCTGTCGCCGTCAAAGGGAATATGAAATTGGCGGAAAGTAAGATGCCGGAACGACCGTTTTACCAGCCTGGAGCCAGCAGCGTGGAAGGCCTGCCGCTGCTGCTGCAAATGTTTCACACCAGTCCTCTGGTGATGCTCAAGCCGCATTGGCACGCCCAGGTCGAGGTGAATTTCATCGTGCGCGGCAGCGTGCATTACCGCATGAACGACCACGAGATTTCGCTGTCTGCCGGCGAGATGTGCCTGTTCTGGGGTGGCCTGCCGCACCAGATGGACGATTTGTCCGACGACGCCGTCTATGCCGGAGCGCATCTGCCGCTGGTGCATTTTTTCCGGCTGCACCTGCCCACGGACATCCGGCACCGGCTGATGACGGGTGCCACACTGGTGACGAGTGCCACCGACCCCTCCGACAACCATAATTTCGAGCGCTGGAACCGCTACGCCCGGTCCGGCGACCAGGCCAAGGCGGAACACGCCGTCAACGAATTGCTGCTGCGGCTGGAGCGTGTTCGGTTCGAGCCCTACCGGCTCGTTTCCGCAACCCCGATCGGCCAGGAAACCGGCAACGCCTTCGACCAGCAGTCATCGCGCAATGTCGGGCGCATGTGCGATTTCATCGCCGAGAACTTCCTCTACGACATCGATTGCGTGAACATCGCGGCGTCAGCCGACATCCACCCGAAATACGCCATGAGCCTGTTCAAGAAATCGACCGGCATGACGCTCAACGAGTATGTCAACCTTTTGCGGCTGAGCTACGCGCAGGCGCTGTTGATGCACCAGGACGCCAATGTGCTGCGCGTCGCCATGGATTCGGGCTTCGGCTCGCTCAGCGCCTTCAACAAATCGTTCCGCAAGCTGGCCGGCATGTCACCCTCCGATTTTCGCAGAGGGGTGTCCGGCGCCAGATAGAGCCCGGCGACCAGGCGGTGCTTGCCCGGCGCCGCGAATGCATTGGCGCATCTTGATCGTCGGCTAAAAGACGAGCCACGGCGTCGCGCCCCGTGACGGCAAACGCGGACAAGGGCGCCGCCGACCGAAATAGGACCGCGCTGCACCCCGTTCCGGCCATCGCCACGGCACCGGAACCGGGCCATTGCACGGCGTCTCATTTCCTGTCTGAAATCGCCATCTGGGCGCTGGACAGGCCGGATTCCCGTGCTATAACCCACGCGCTTTCAAGGGGCGCCCATGGCGCTTCATGAGATCCGGTGCACGAGATTTCGTTTGCCGGAACAGGCCCAGATAGCTCAGTTGGTAGAGCAGCGGACTGAAAATCCGCGTGTCGGTGGTTCGAATCCGCCTCTGGGCACCATCCCCTCTTCTCCCGACAGTCTCTTTCGCCGAAGCCTCTACGCTTCTGTCTCGGCAACTAGCTGAAATCCTTACTGATTTCGGCGCGCAAAGCGCGGATGGTCGGGTTTTGTGGAATTTCGGCGCAGTTGGTCCAACGAGGCGGGGGGCTGGTATTTTCGGTGGTATTGGAGATGCTGATGGTATCGCTGCAGCCAAATGGAGGTCCCGAAAATGGCCCTTTCCGACGTAAAATGCCGAAATGCCCGACCCATTTCTAAGCTCGTAAAATTGTCTGACGGTGGCGGGCTCCAGCTTTGGGTGCAGCCTACCGGATCTCGCCTATGGCGCCTCGCCTATCGTTTTGGCGGCAAACAGAAGCTTCTGGCGTTGGGCAGCTATCCCCTCATCTCCCTCGCTGAGGCACGCGAGGCGCGCGATGCCGCCAAACGTCTCCTCCTACGTGGCATCGACCCCGCACAGGAGCGTAAGTCGCAAAAGGCTTCGGCGGAGGACACCTTTCGCTCAATCGCGGAGGACTATGTCGACAAGCTGAAGAAGGAGGGACGTGCCGACCGGACCATCACCAAGGTCAAATGGTTGCTCGACTTTGCCTATCCAACGTTTGGGAACAAAAGCGTTCGGGAGATCGATCCGGCCACAATTCTTGTCGCTCTCCGCAGCGTGGAGGTTCGCGGTCGATACGAGTCGGCAAGGCGACTGCGCTCCACCATCGGCAGCGTGTTTCGATATGCAATCGCAACCGCACGCGCCGATGTAGATCCGACGATCGCCCTGAGGGGCGCACTGGTCGGTCCGACGGTCACCCCGCGTGCCGCAGTTACCGATCCTAAGGCCTTGGGAGGCTTGCTGAGGGCGATTAATGCATTTGACGGACAGCCTACCACCCGAGCCGCTCTGAAGCTGATGGCCCTGCTGTTTCCCCGCCCCGGCGAGCTGCGCGCGGCCGAATGGGACGAGTTCGATTTCGAAAGCGCAGTGTGGAGCATCCCTGAAGGACGCATGAAGATGCGACGGCCGCACCGCGTACCTCTTTCCAGACAGGCCGTCAGCGTCCTGACCTCACTTAGAGAAATCTCTGATGGTGGAGCACTGGTGTTTCCCAGTGTTCGGTCGCGTTCGCGTCCGATTTCTGACAACACGCTTAACGCTGCCTTGCGCCGTATGGGCTACGGCAAAGAAGAAGCTACCGCGCATGGTTTTCGAGCAACGGCATCAACTCTGCTAAACGAATGTGGAAAGTGGCATCCGGACGCCATAGAACGGCAGCTGGCCCACATTGAGAGCAACGACGTTCGTCGGGCCTACGCCCGGGCGGAGCACTGGGAAGAGCGCATCAAGATGATGCAATGGTGGGCCGATTATCTGGATGAACTCGAGAGCAAAGACGCGGGGGTAATCTCGATTGGGGGACACGGCAAATCCACCGTCCATACGCCGTCGCGAGATCTACGTTGAATCCAACATCGACGGTCGACCAAACGCCGAGACAAATCTCCAACCTCCGAAAATCACACTGAACCCCATCGAAAAACCGAAAGTGGGCGACCAATGTGACAGAACCGGATGGTCATCGTTTTCCACATTAAATCAATATTTTAGCGTCTGGTTCGCCACACATTTCCTTCGTATTCTCTCGTATGGTCCGGCGAACCTAAGGACCAGGAGGAGGACTAGTATTCCCTCCGCGGCGTCTCGTCGGCCCACAAGAAGGGTCGATTAACCGTGACGAACGTGGCTGGTTTGGGGCCGAGACCGGAACGGCGACTTTCGAAAGGCGAAAACGAGTAACCAGCCATTCCGGTGGTTCAGCCTCCAACGGGCCAGCATGATCATCATTCGGTGTTATGTTGCCGCCGTCACTGCTGCCGACGCGGTGGCTGGAATCGGCTCCTCCCATTCCCCGCGTATCCACAACGAGTGAAGTTCAAAATCGGCAGTTTCAGCATTTTGCTCCGGATCTCCATATACAGCTGTCTCGACATAGGGGATGCCTACGTCAAAGCGGTCGCTAGAGCCCTTTCCAAACTTATGATCATAACACGCGAGCAACACGCCAATCGAAAGCAGCTTTGATGAGAGAGGCGACACAAACAGCTTACAGCCACCCATAGGTTTGAGAGCTTTTTTGTATCGTTCCATGGCCGTAAATATTTGGCGGTAAGCCTCGAACGGATTGTATTCGCTTGCTAGCAAGATGTTTGCCGGCTCCACCTTGAAGTCGTCGAACAGAGTGTCACGGTGCTCACCAACCACCTCGTCCCCTCGCCGTGGCTTTCTCGTAGGAAAAGGGATAACCGGGCAAATCTCATCCGGGTTCACATGGTCTTGTATGAGATGCAGTCGGTCACGCTGACCCTCACCCAAAACAGGAAACCACACCCGCGGCCAATTCTGAGTAGTCTGCTCTTCAAGATGTCCGGAGAAGCCAAGGACGAAGGTTACGCTGTCCCTGAGACTGCCTTTTGCCGCGCCGAGATCCGCAGAAACACTCTCGGATGTGGTCACGTGAAGATTTACGCTTGGGCCGTTGGCTTCGGCCAGCTTATCAAGTTTGAAGAGAAGAACGCTGACAGCGGTAAGTGCCACCATGCGCGGCATAGCGCTGATGTCGACAATGACATCGTCAAAGTCGTGACAATCTCCCGCTCTGTCCAATGAAGCTTTGGTATTTCGTGGAGTTACAGCAGCGCCTACGGGGCCTCCAATCTCGATCGGCACTGCAACGATCTTTTCCGCGGGAACGAGTTTCAAGAGTCCTTCGTGGTTGGTCGCCGTGAGTTCCGATCGCTTCGGGCTGTCGCCCAATCCGTTGTCGAACACCAACTGCCAGACCGATATATCGGCGTCCAGGGCATGCAAGCGTCGAGCAGTTTCAAGAGTTCTGACGTCGAAACCGCGACCAATCACGAGAAGGACCTTACGCTTCTTGGCCGACAAGCGCCGTCGCCAGAACATGGTGAAATCGGAGTCGAGTGTGAGGGAGTAGGGATCCCATCGCATTGCCGGGCTCGGACTAGACAAGAGTTGCCTCCTCGGCCACGGCGATTGCCTTCGCTCCTGCTTCTTGCCAGTGAAGCAAGCTCTTCAGTGTTTGATGTCTCCAGCCGCCGTAACCAAGTGGCAGGCCAAAATGTACGCAGAGAAGACGGTTCAGATAGAACACGACATATTCCCGACCATTATTTCTATGGTCGAGACGTGGCATCAGTAGGTTATGCGACACGAGAGACGTCATGACGTCTCGAAGTCGAATAAAATGCGAGATTTCAGCGTCCTCGCTGTCAATTATCAGTTTTCGATCTTCCATCGTGATCGCAATTCCGGTGACGCCGGGTGCGTAGGGGGCGCTGCTTCTGAAAGTCTGTTGGCGGCAGTATTCGCCGATTGCTTCGAGCAGGCGGCGCGCCTCGACACCACGCGGAAGGCGGCGCGGAAGCCCGTCCCACCGATCCTTCGCAACGCCCCGGATCAGTGCGTCCTGTCGCGCTGCCGTGAGTGGCACCGGCTGATCTCGGTGAAACCGGATTTTCGCAGAGATTTCTTCAAACAATGCGCCTGCCACCTCCAGATACTGGTCCACATTGGAGGATGATACGGCGCTCAAAGACTCACGGCCGAAATAGATTGGCGCTCCCACATCTGTTCGCAGAAAGTGTTCTGCTGCTCGGTCCGTGCCGCTGCCTGATCGTGCTCCGAACTCATCCAATGTCAATGAATCGAAATCGAAGCTTGTCTGGGTTCGTCTCGTATCTCTTATGACCAGAATTTTGAGCAACTGCCATTTGAAGGCGCGTTCGAGAAGGTTGCCGCTTAGCCCGCGAGCATTGGCAAGCCAATTCGAATAACGAGGGCCAACGCCGGCCATCTTAACAACTTCGGCCTCGATCTCCGCCGTACGGCCAGTGAGAGCGGTCTCCAAGCTCGGTATGTCGTCGGTTTCACCAATGAGCGGAAACAGCTCGCGCCCTTCGAAACCATCAGCCTTGGCCGCCCGAAGATTGGCGATCGTTTCCACAAATTTGGTATAGGACTTGGTTCTTGTTCCAGACCAACGTTCTTCCAGTTGCACGACGTTCTCGTAATCTCGTTTGCGAAGCGCGCCCTCGGAGAGCAGATCCTTATGCGTAAGAGCCTCTAGCCTTTCAGCGATCCATACTCCGCACTGCTCCCGCGCATTGGTTATGAATTCAATCAGGCTTGCACGCTGTGGAGGAGCCAGTGTCTGGAGTTCGTCCATGAGAAGGACGCGCTTGACGTCCATATCACCCTGCGCGTCGCTTATGCGAACATGCGCAAACCACTTGAGCCCGTCCAAGCGCGCGTGCCCACCTTTTATCGACGCAGGCGAACCGAGATCGTCCATTCGATCGTAGAAATCTCGTTCGATGCGCGACGCCCAGGTAAAAAGCTCCTTTCCTGTAGCGCGGCCCGGAATAGTCGCGTCTGATTCCGGCTCCCATTCGAAGCTGTATTGGTCAAGATCGTCGGGAAATTGACGTTCCGCTCGTTCCAGCACCGACCTGAGTGTCGCGACCACAATTCGAGAATTCAATAGCTCTCGAAAGAGTATATTGCCGCGGTCAAAGGCACTCAGTTCCTTGTACTCACTGGTGAAGACGACCATCGCACCAAGCAATTTCGGTCCGTCGCGACCGATGGCGCCCACCTCCCTCAGCGCGTCGCGCGTCGCCTTCACCTGCTGGTGCTGATCAGCGAGGTTGTCAGTGAGCTTCAGCGGACGCGGCGTAAGAATACGCAGAAACGTAGTCTTTCCGCCACCAGGTGCACTTCGAAGAAAGACGAGACCGTTCCAAGGGTCATCGAAGGACTTGATGACCTCCAAAGCACCCACGCCGAAGAGACGAACAAACTCATCGTCACTCGTCGAGCGCTGGGATGCGCGCATTCGGAATGGATTTCTCACCTACTGTAGCTTTCTGTGGCGGCTAACTCTCGGAAACAGGCCACGAACCGATTGGTCGTCCTCTGCCCAGAGCAGATAGATCGAGTTGTTGGGAGTGTTGTGAGCTAGCACGAGCGGGAGCCTGCAATTCGCGAAACCGTAGCGCTTGCTTGTACCGCCTACTTTAGAATGCTCATCGTCGGCATCGTCGTCAAAATATCGATCATCTGCGACGAGCCCCAGGATTGGGCTGTCGCTTGCATCATCGAGCGGCGTCGTTTCGCCCAGTTTGTGAACCACCTCGAACTCGACTTTGCCCTTGCCGAAGGTCAACTTGGGCAAACGGCTTTCAATGTGCTCGATTGCCTGATCGCCGGCGACATAGAGAATGATGATTATCTTGACGCCGGAATTCGCTATCGCGTCTCCAAGGTTTCCTGCTTTCATTAAGCCGCTAACGATCTTCGCTATCTTCCCGGTCCATCCACCTTGCCCATCCTCTCGAATGAAACTCGTACCACTGCCAGTGAAATCATCGAGCAGTACGATGTACCGGAACCGGGCCTCATGATCGTGGGGTTCTCGACCCAAGATCTTCGTTAGGTGCTTCCGAAGGTCTTGGACCATGCCCTCGCTTTTCGGATCCGAAACGTCATAGGCATGAAAGACTTGCTCATTGGACATCTCTTGCGGATTCGCGCGACGAAACCAGTCTGTTCGCGCACCGTCGCTCAGGCCTAGGACCAGTGTCTGGCGAAGTCGAGTTCGATACTCCACCGTGTCGACGATTGCCTTCACTTTATGTGGATCGACCCCAAGTTCGGTCGCAGTGTCAGCGATTAGGATTGGGCGAATGATCGTCGGGAAGGTAAGCTCCACCAGATGATTCATTTCATCTGTGGATATGAAAAGCAGCCTCTTTCGCACGAAGTTGTAAGCCTCGCGACGCTCTTCACCCCCGGTGAACTGCCCAAGCCAGAGCGCCAGACTCTCGATGAACCGTTTGCCTGGCGAGAACTGCTGATATTCGTCGTATTTGTAACTGGCAAAGCTTTCGAGATAAGCGCGTTCCGCTGCCTTTTCCTCGTCAGACCATTCCATGATTTTTGCCAGCAGGCTTTCCGCCAAATCCTTCCTCATCAGAACTCCCCATGACACCTCTACCCGACCGCAGCGATATACCGCAGGGAGGAGTGCGTTCGTCCAGCGAAATCAACCTGGTCCTTACCTTAATTCACGGGATTCACTTGCGGGTGATTTCGCCAACCGCAGCTATGACTTTTGCAAGCCGCTCCGCACCGGCCGGTGTATTATCCCAAGCACGCCGAATTGAGCGCTCCAGCTTTGCCCAGTTCGGATCGGATGCGTGCCGACTGCGTTTCCATGTCGTTCCTTCACCCTGCGTATTTTGCAGCCCGAGGGTCGTGCAAATTCGCACGACGCTCGCTCCGAACGTAATGAATTGCCCCCGACAAATACGCGAAACTTGGCTAGCGTCGACATCAGCAATGTCAGCCAGTTCCGCGTAAGAAAGGCCTGCTTCTAAGCGCTTTTCATTGATATGGCGGACCAACTCCGCCCTTTCAATTTGCTTCGGCTTCATGTAAATTTGCATGCACTAAACGATGCAAATTTACAATGGAGTTTTTCGTGACGGATGTTGGCCAGGAAATCCGGTTCTATCGTGCCAGCGAGAAGCCTTACGGGGCCTTCAGCAATCTATTCCGGCGCGAGATTGAATTCGAAGGCGAGCGCTTTGCGACGAGCGAGCACGCCTATCAGGCCGGCAAGGCGCGTAAGCCGGAAGTCAAAGCATGGCTTATGGCGGCACCGTCTCCCGCGCTTCTGGCGATGGCGGCGCACGGGCTATATTACTGGGATGTCAGCCCAGGCTGGTCACGGACAAAGTTTGACAGGATGAGGTGCGTGCTCCGAGCCAAGTTCACTCAGCATGAAGATCTTCGCGAATTGCTGGTATCGACGGGCTCAGCTCGACTGATTGAAACTGCGACCGTCGACAATGAGGTGAATCGGCTCTGGGGAGAGGTAAATGGTCAGGGTCGCAATATGCTTGGAGAGCTACTGATGGAACTCCGTGCAAAGCTTCAGAACGACGACGTCTCGAAGGCGGCGTAAGAAGAGCCAATGCAAATCTGAAACTGCCGACATCGGGTTTACCCCCGCAAGACAGACCGCGCGTATTCTGCACCACGCTCGCGGAAGATGCCGCGAGCACCGACATAGGCGCAGTTCTCGGCAGCCAGGCGTTGTCCAGCTTCGATTCCGACAACGAATTCGTCAATTGAAATCTTCCGGGTCGCGCGGTCGCGGCGGCTCAGCAGCCAATCAATCACGCCAACGCTTACCATATCGCCAGAACCACAGGTGTCGCGCAATTCGGGCGCCGGGTAGGATTTGCACCACGCCTTCTCAGCTCCCCGTCGTACCTCCAGACCAGCTTCTCCGTGCGTCACGATTAGGAAAAGGGCGTCGTGGGGGGCGACCTGCCCCGCCAGTGTTGCCAGACGCTCTGCTGAGAACTTGAGAACGGACGCTGCAGCGACTGCGCGTCTGAAAAGCTCTTTATCGCCAAGCGCGGATGGCTCGAAATAGACGGTGGACCCTGCGTCGGCCGCAGCTTCCATCGCATCGACGATCGCTCCGGATAATCGATCCGTATAGAAGACATTGCAGTTCTTGATCGCCGGCAGAGCCCGGCTCACATCTTCCCAGTCTATCGGCTCATATCGCGGAAGATCGATGGAAGTTTCTGGACACCTAAATTCGAATGTATGTACCCCGGGCCCATGCAGACGCTGAGCAAGGATCGGCGAGCGGATGTGTTCTGTTTGTCGGATGTATCGCGTCTCGGCTCCCGCGTGCCGGAATGCGACCACAAGACGGATGCCAACCTCGTCTTCACCGAGGCTCAACACCGGCGCCACATTCCGCTGAAGCATGGCGAGCGAAATCAAAACGTTCCCGCAAGAGCCACCAAGATCCTCGGACGACACCGCCAACGAGTCCGCGTAGATGCGGTCGAGAACAGTAAATCCTGTGCCGACCACGTCGACTGCACTCATCGGACTCTCCCGGTCATAAGCTGGCCCACTCTGTTTTTTCTCGGTCACCATTTCAAGAGTGCTGATCGAGGGTCAGAGCAGAAAGATCAATCATCATTTCGCATCCCTTCGCACGAGCGGCCTGCAAAATGCGCAGGAGAGCATCCGGACCTCGCAACTTTGATCCAAACAGCGTCCAAGCGCCGCCTGAAGCGCCGCAAACACTGCCAACGCTTAGACAATGCGGTCCGGATAATAGCTCCCGATCATTTCCCAATGGCGAGCCACTATCTCCGATGCCGAGAACGGCCTTGCTCGCATCGCCGGATCGACGGGCGAGCTCCTCTACAACGCGGAGCTTTGACGTAGATGCCAAGACGATATCGACGCTATGGTGAGATCTCAGCACCTTCACGCTACCTTCGACTATCTGAGGGCAAGCAGCCAAGCCATCCGCAAAACGCTCGACGTCGATGACATCGGCACAGTCAATCGACACCTGAATTGGACGCGTCTTGATCTCGACTCCGTCGCGAAGCAGGCCTGAGCCCGTTAGCCACCGGGTAACCTCGGCAATGTTCGGATTTCGTTGCGGGGGGTCCTCAGCTATGTCGACGTCGAGCGTTCGAATGTGGGCGCCGTTATAATAACCCATGAGGACATTTCTATGTATCCGCTTCGGAAGGGCGTCTCGCAATTTTTCGCCAGCGGAGCCGCCGCGTCCTGTCGCAAAGCCCACCTGGATGCCGTCATCAACAAGCCTGACCAGTTCGTGCATAATCGCTTTGGGAGGAGGACCGAGCCGGGCTTCACGCGGATCGTTCGGGACGACCGTCCCATCATAATCGAGCGCGAGACCGACAAAGCTCGCGCCCCCCAAACTAAGCAGCCTCTCTCGCCCAACGGAACAAAGTGATGCTGATCGCTCATCGATAGGATCAAAGTACATCCGCGCGGACGTCTTGTGTCGAACCGATGAAGTCAAATCTCGCGAAAGCGTGTCGAGCGCGGGATTGTCATATATCGCCTCGGCAAACGCGCCTCTCCCCGGGCGTCCCGGATCGATACTCGTAGCGTTTCCGAGGTGCTGAACGAAGGATAGACCCCACAAAATGCTGACCGCGTTGGCCAATCGGCCACCGTGATCGAACTCAGCATCTTGAATCCTGGTCTGGGAAGGAAGTGCTGCACGGATGGGCTTCCAAACATCGCCACTTTCCGTGGTTGTCAAAGCCAGCACGTACATGGTCTCTGGATGCTTCGCCGCCCAAACATGACGACCGTGAGCGAAGTTTCTGAAATCAGTCCTCTGTACTGGCGCTATTCCGGTCTCCCAAAGAGAAGTTTCAATCAACGTTGCAGCTGCTGCGTTTTGCGGATCGTGCAGAACGAACAGAGTATCCCCAACCTGGAAATCGAAGTCTGGGCTTTGAGGTGCACTTAGCACCTCTTCCGCGCGCTTTCGGAGTTCTTCGGCCAATCTCCCGCGTTGCGGCTGCTCAGTGGTGAGATCTGACGCCATCAACAAGGCGGTCACCATCGAAATCATTGAATGCGTCGCTAGAAACCCATCCTTGGGATCGGCAACTGGCGTAACAATCACTTTGGCGCGAGGACTATTTGAGGCCACAATGGTTGTCGCGCCTTCCGATTGAACTGTCATCAACTGGAGCGATTTGCAGCTGGATGCATTTGCGACACGGAAGGCTGCCGCGATGTCAGGATTGTTCGCTCCGGCGCTGAACAGCCAGATATCGCATCCATCCCAATTTTCCATCGATAGGACGAACTGCATGGGTGTCATCACCATCGTCGGACCCAATTGCAATGTTGTCCGGCACCGCGAGAAGAATTCTGCTGTAACTACGGATCCCCCCGAGGCAATAGCGACGGCGAGCCGTCCTTTCCCTTGTGAAAGAGCGAAAGCAATGTCGCCAGCTCCGTGCGCGCTCGCCAACTCGATTGTCTCAGGCAACCGGCGCAATTTTTCGGAGAAGACAGTCATTCTGCTCGCCTAACTTCAAACGGACTCGGAGCAAGCGGACGCTGTAGTTCACGAGAACGGATCGTTCGCGAACGCGGCGGGGCAAGCAATCTCACCGGCCCGTGCCTAAGAAACATCGCATATCCAGAGCCGGGCCGCACGCTATTTTCTGCCAACGTATGATGGCACCCATCTTCCAGATAAAGAGCATAAAAACACCAGCTTCCTCACACCACTGCACCAGTTTGTTCCTGTTATGTTCGGTTCAGCGATGATTCTCAAGCCTACCGATCGCAAATTTGTACATGCTATCAATGCGCTGAGCATGGCGAATATCGGCCATCATCGGCATCGACATTGGCGTCATCGATCAACCGTCTCGGTGAAGCTGAGGTAGCGCCTAACATCGGCCAAATGATCGGCCAGTTATGGGCGCTCAGCTAAAATTTCTGTTGACACATATGTACTTAGCGCAATCTAACATCGGCCAATCATGGAAGAGACCGTACAGCGCATCGAGCCGGCGCGCCTGGCAGACGTTGCGGAGCCTATCTCCGACGCGCTGGCTGAGCTGTCAGCAAGCTCGGCGGTTCTCGGCGCCAAGCTGCATCCGCGCACGCGTATGCATCGACCAGGTCAGTTTCATGTCCAGCCTTTTCGATTTTAACCAACTTGCCCGGCGCCTGCAGCGGTTTGTTCAACGCTACGACCTGAAGCCGGAAGCTTTCCGGCTGCTCGAGGAGGCGCTTCTGCGCGGCGAGTTCGATCGCGGTGAGGCCTCACGTATCGCTGGCTTGCCGGAACGTAGGGCCCGCCGCGTGTTTACCGAGGTGCTCGAGCTTGGCCTGCTTGCGTCCGATACCCCGAAAGGACCGGTATCGCTACGCTTCCCGGTCGACACGTTGGACGAACTGTTTCCTAAGCTATTTCCGGAAACTTAGCGTCGCATAACTGCGCCTATAGTGTTGCCGATGCCCTTGTCACTCCCACGAGTCCAGCCGCGGATAGATTGGGAACCGAAACAATCCGCAGAAATATTTTGGTATCTATGTTGGTAGCGCTGCCGCTGCGCAAATCACAACTATTTGGAAACAAAGAATCTTCTTGGACCGGATTGGGCCTCTGACGGTGGCGGGCTCCAGTTTTGGATGCAGTCCTCCGGATCCCGCCTATGCCGCCTCACCTATCGGTTGGCATCGACCCGGCACGATCGTTATTCCGAGTCGGCTGAGGGCCGGCGTCAGCACAGCGTCGGGAATAGCGCTCTGGCTCAGCGTTCCGGCTTGTCGTCCCGGAGGATGCGCTCAGCGGCTCCGTCAAGATCCTCATATTGGCCACTCTTCAACGCCCACAGAAAGCCAGTCAGCCCCAGTGCGCCAAGAAATAGGGCGACTGGCATGAGGTAGACGAGTATCGTCATGATGACCGCGCTGATGGGTGAATGCCGGAATGTGTTGCCGAAGAAGCCCTCGTCAGCTCGGCGAGCATAAAGCCCTGCAGCCGCAGCCCGTTTCCGATCACCAGCAGCGATGAGGCGGACATCGCGACCGCCGCGACCAACGGCGTGACGTTGCCGAAGATGGCGATCGGCACGGCAACGGCGTTGTAGATGATCGCGATGGCTATGTTCTGGCGGATAAGCCGCCCTGCCTTCCGCGAGACGTCCAGCGCAAGGGTTACTGCCGAAAGGCTTTCACGCAGGAACACGAAATCAGCCGCGTTGCGACCAATATCGGCGGCGGTGGCTGGAGCGATCGAGACGTGCGCAGCGCCCAGCGCTGGCGTGTCGTTGAGCCCGTCGCCCACCATCAGGACCTTGTGGCCGGCTTTGGTCAGCACTTCGATCCGCTCAACCTTCCCGGACGGCAGCAGCGCCGGAACAAAACGGTCGATGCCCAATATTCTTGCGACATCGCCACAGGCGTCCGCGGTATCGCCCGACAGCATTTCGACCGCGACCCCTGCATCGTTCAATTGCGCCATGACGCTCCCGGCATCGGCCTGCAACGCATCCTCGAAAGCGAAGGAAGCGACAATCATCCTGTTCTTCGTCAGAACCGTGCCGTAGCCATGTTTGCCTTCGCCGCCGGTTCGAGCCTTCCATCCAGCCCATCCGCGTCGACCGAGCCGCCAGGTGCTTCCGGCGTCGGTAGCTTCGATTCCAAACCCTGGATGCTCGGTGACGGCATCGAATTTGTGCTGCCCGCCAAGGCGGGCAAAACCGGCTATGGCCTTTGAAAACGGGTGACGCGAGTGCGCAGCCATGTCGGCCGCGATTGCCAGCATGGTCGGATCGATCGCTGACGCATTGATGAGCCGGGGCTGTCCAAGCGTGAGCGTTCCGGTCTTGTCGAACACCGCTGTATCAATCGTCGCCAGGCGCTCCATGGCCGAACCGTCCTTGACCATGATGCCGTTCTCGAACAGGCGCCGCGCCGCGACCACCTGCACGATCGGCACGGCGAGGCCGAGCGCGCACGGGCATGTGATGATGAGAACGGCAATGGCGATGGTTATCGCCCGGTGCCAGTCGCCAGTCGCCGCCATCCAGCCAAGGAACGTCGCGAAGGCTGTGAGATGAACCACCGGGGCATAGAGCGCCGAAACGCGATCGGCGATCCGGTGATAATGCGCGCGGCCGCCCTCTGCGGCTTCCATGAGCCGAACCATTTCCGCCAGAAACGAATCTTTCGCGGCCGCTGCTGCCTCAATCGTCAGCGGGCCGGTAAGATTGAGGACACCGGCCTGCACGGCTTCGCCTGCCGCCACGTTTCGAGGCGTGCTCTCGCCGGAAACCAACGAGCAGTCCAGATCCGAGGCCCCTTGAATGATCTTGCCGTCGACGGGGATCCTTTCGCCCGCCGCGATCAACAGCAGCATGCCGGGTTCGATCTCGCCAACCGGCAGATAGTCGCGTGCGCCGTCGTTGCGCAGCACCATGGCGCCACGTGCGGCCAACTGGGACAGGCCTTTCACGGCGGTCCGGGCACGTTCGCGCATCACGTGATCCAACGTGCGACCGATCAACAGGAAAAACAGCAGCGATACCGACGCGTCGAAATAGGCGTGATCGCCGTGGTTGATCGTCTCATAGAGACTCATGGCGTAGGCGAGGGACACCCCGACCGCGATCGGCACATCCATGTTCATGCGGCCGTGACGCAGCGCATTCCAGGCCGAGCGGAAGAAGATGCCGCCGGCGAAGGCCAGTGCCGGGATCGCGATCAGCGCCGAGACCCAATGAAACAGGTCCCGCGTTGCGCCTTCGGCGCCGGACCAGACCGAGACTGAAAGCAGCATGATATTGCCCGCCGCAAAGCCGGCGACAGCAACGGCGCGGATCAGTTCCGAAAGCGTCTTGTCCTTGTTATCGACTTCAGGGTCGAACAGATGCGCCTCGTAACCCAGCCGTCCCAGCGCGGCGACGAAGGGTGGCACCTCGTCGCCACGCCACCGGATCGCGACCCGTTTCGTCGACAGGTTGACACGCGCGCCTTCGACATTGTCGAGCTTTGCCAGCGCCGTCTCGATCGTCTGGATGCAGGCCGCGCAGTGAACCGTCGGCACTGAAAGGTCGGTCTGCCAAAGATTGTCGCCAAGCGACCGGCTCGCCAACCTGATCTCCTGGCTAGACGGCAGGACCGATGTGGTACCGGTCAGATCCAGCGCCAGTTCCGCGCTGGGTGCACAACAGCTCATTGCAGCGCTCCTTGCGAAATTATGATCCGGCGAACGTCGCGATAGGGCTCCGCGAGACCGACGTCGGCATCGACTTCGACGATCCAGACGCCATCCTTGGGCACGTCCCGTGCTGCAAACTCCTGAGCCGAAGCAAGGGTAAGAGTGACGGACTTGTCCTCGGCCTCATAAGCGGGATGACGAAACAGTATCTTGACGCCATGCAACGGGACCGGCTTGCCGGTGGTATCGCTCAAGCTGTAGCGGACCTCACCCCGAGCGATCGTCAGTTTGCCGGTCCAGCCGAGTGCCGCCTGCGCGCGCCCTTCCTCGGCCTTTCGGTTGAATTGCTGGCTGGCCACATAGGTGTTCTCGACGACAAGGCCGGTCCAGCTCGTGCTGGCGAGTGTCGCCATCGTGAGATTGACCGCGATGATCACGCCGAAAAAGCCGAGAATGGTGAGCAGCATGTGCCTGCCGGTGAACTCACGCGTCTTTTGCGTATTGGTGCTCATCTGGCGATCTCCGGTGCGTTGAAGGTGGCGGTGTATTCGTCCGATTCGAAGCTCGCTCTGTCCTCGACGCGGAACTTGAAGGTCTGCGCTATGCCGCGGATCTGATCGACCGGCTGGCGCACGAAGACCTTCAGCATGTTCAGCCGGTCGGGTTCGACCGCGATGGCGAAGAAGCGAGCTGCCGGCAGATCACTGCCGACGACGCTCATTTCGGCTCCCTGCAAGCCCTGCAGCGTGACGACGATCGTCCTTGGCTCGGGGATCATGTTAAGCAGCTTGACGGTGTAACCGTTGCGGATCGAGCCGTCGGACAGGGTCACGAATTGCGGATTGCGGTCGTGCAGGACGTTGATCTCGAGTCGGTCGCGCGTCAGCAGCGAATAGATCAAGGCAAGCCCGACCGCCGTCCACGCGCCCATGTAGAAGAAGGTCCTCGGCCGGAAGATCTTGCGACTATGGAAATGCGCCAACCTGGCGGAGAATGTGCTGTCGGCCGTTCTGACGAGTGAAGGGTTCACGGGACCGGAGCCGCCTGCGGTCGCCACCGCCATGTTGGCGTTGTAGTCGGAGAGCGTCGCGTAGGAGATCAACCCGCGCTCCCTGCCGAGCTTGTTCATGACGCCGTCGCAGGCATCAAGGCACAGCGCGCAAGTGATGCATTCGAGTTGCTGGCCGTCGCGAATGTCGATCCCCATCGGGCAGACTGCGACACAGGCATTGCAGTCGACGCAGTCACCGACCGGCTGCCCGGCAGCCTGGACCTTCTTGGCGTGCCGCGAACGAGGTTCGCCACGCCAGTCATTGTAGGTCACAGTGAGCGAATTCTCGTCGAGCATGGCAGCCTGGATGCGCGGCCACGGGCACATGTAGGTGCAGACTTGCTCGCGCATCAGCCCGCCGAACGTGTAGGTGGTCGCCGTCAGCACCGCGATGGTGACGTAGGCGACCGAAGCGGCGGTGCCGTTGAATACGTCGCCGATCAGCGTCGGCGCATCGGCGAAATAGAGGATCCAGGCGCCGCCGGTAGCTGCCGCTATGACCAGCCAGATGGCGTGTTTCGACACACGCAGCACCAGTTTGCGCGCGGTCCAGCGGCCGGCGTCGAGCTTCATACGAGCGTTGCGATCGCCTTCGATCGCCCGCTCGACAACTAGGAAAAGATCGACCCATACCGTCTGCGGGCAGGTATAGCCGCACCAGGCGCGGGCGACGGTGGACGTGATCAGGAAGAGGCCGATGCCGGCCATCATCAGAAGGCCGGCGACATAGTAGAATTCCTGCGGCCATATCTCGATGAAGAAGACGTAGAAACGGCGGTTGGCAAGATCGATCAGCACGGCCTGATCAGGAGCAAACGGACCTCGATCCCAGCGCAACCAGGGCATCAGATAATAGATGCCCAGCGTGATCGCCATCACCAGCCATTTGAAGCGGCGAAAGCTGCCCGAGGCGCGTTTAGGGAAGATTTTCTTGCGCGGAGCATAGAGCGGCTGTCGTGTCTTGGCGGAGTTGACCGCTTTTGCCTCGAGCCGCTCCATCTGCGTTTTATCCAGCACGTGCATCTCCACTCGCGCGCGGCCTATGACATCGTTGTGCGACGGACTTGTCTGCTTCGACAGACGTCCGGTCTGCAGTGAGCCCGCTTCGCCGTGTGGGCCGCGCCGCCTTGCTGCAGGTCAATCGCCGCATGCCGGAATGGTGTCGGGGCCCGACTCGTGCCGGGCCCCGTCGCTTGGCGGGGAGGGCCGAGAATAGGCTTCCGTTCCTATTCTCCGCCGCCAAGCGAATGGACATAAACCGCAAGTTCCTTAACCTTCGTCTCGCCGAGACGCCCGATCCAGGCCGGCATGACACCGTGCTTCGGCGCGCGGACTTGGACGGCGATGGCTGTCTCGCCGGGTGCGTAGAGCCAGATCGCATCGGTCAGATTGGGCGCGCCAAGCTCTTTGTTGCCTTTCGCATTATCGCCATGACAGGCGACGCAGTTTTCCGCGAATACCTTGGCGCCGGGCTCGACCAGGCTTGCATCCTGGACCTTGCCCGAGAGGCTGGCGACATAGGCGCCGACCTGTGCGATCTGTTCGGGCGTGATGATGTCACCGAAGGGGGGCATTTCCGACTGCCGAGTATCCGGGTCGGATGCGAAACGGATGCCGTGCGCGATCGTTTGCTGGATCTGCTCGGTCGTGCCGCCCCACAGCCAGTCATCGTCGTTCAGGTTTGGAAAGCCCTTCGACCCTTGGGCGCCCGAGCCGTGGCATTGCACGCAATTGACCTTGAAGGTAGCTCCGCCGGCCGCTACCGCGAATTCACGCAGCCCGTCGTCGGCTGCAATCTCGGATACGGTCTTCTGCTGGATGGCCGCGACATATTTGCCCTTGGCGGCTTCGGCAGCCGCCAGCTCAATCTTGACAGCGTTGCGGCTGGAATAGCCAAGCACACCCTTGGTCGCGGAAGACAGCATCGGCCAAGCCGGATACGCAATTGTATAAGCCACCGCCCAAGCGACGGTGATGTAGAAGGTTATCACCCACCATCGGGGCAATGGGTTGTTGAGTTCCCTTATCCCGTCCCATTCATGACCGGTCGTTGAGATGCCCGAGACTTCATCGATATGCTCGCTGCTCATGATCAGTCGTCCTTGAGTGGAATCTGGGCGGCTTGATCGGCCTGTGTTTTGCCGCCGGGACGCAAGGCAAAGGCAATGCAGCCGACGAAGAAGAGCGCCATGGCAAGCAGACCCCAGCTGTCCGCGAATTCCCGCATCAAATTATAGCTCATTGCGTCCCCCTCAGCGGTAGCCGGCTGCATCGTCATAGGTCTTGAAATCGACCAGTGTTCCCAGCATTTGCAGATAGGCGACGAGGGCATCCATCTCGGTCACCTGCTGCGGATTGCCGTCCAGATCACCGACCTTCGCTTTCGGATAGCGGGCCAAGAGGCCGGATGTGTCGGCGTTGGGATCGGCCTGCGCCATCAAATCGGCGTTGGCGTTCGCGATCATGTCGTCGGAGTAGGGGACGCCAACGCGCCTGTTCGCAACCAGATGCGTCGAGAAGTCCTTCACCTCGATCGGCGTGTCCTTGAGAAAGGCATAGCCCGGCATGATCGATTCCGGCACCACCGATCGCGGATCGGACAGATGCTGCACATGCCACGTGTTCGAGTAGCGGTCGCCGACCCGGGCCAGATCCGGCCCGGTTCGCTTTGATCCCCATTGGAATGGATGATCGTACATCGACTCGGCCGCCAGGCTGTAATGACCATAGCGCTCGACCTCGTCCCGGAAAGGCCTGATCATCTGGCTGTGGCAGAGGTAGCAGCCCTCGCGCACATAGATGTTGCGTCCGGCGAGTTCCAGTGGCGAGTAGGGCCGCATGCCTTCGACTTTCTCGATCGTGTTGTCGAGATAGAAGAGCGGCGCAATCTCGACGATGCCGCCGACGGTCACGACAAGAAGAGAGCCAACGAGAAGAAGCGTGGCGTTCTTCTCGATGATCGCGTGTTTGTCCATCAAGCCCATTGTCTGGCTCCCTATTCGGCAGGCCGGAGGGCGGGCTCGGAACCTGGCATTGGTTGCTCTTCGCGCTGGTGGCCAAGAATGGTCATGGTCACGTTCCAGGCCATGAGCAGGGCGCCGGTGAGGTACATCGCACCGCCGATGGCGCGCATGACGTAGAAGGGATGCATGGCGGCGACGGTTTCGGCGAAGGAGTAGACGAGGAAACCCTGCTCGTCGTATTCGCGCCACATCAAGCCCTGCATGATGCCGGAAACCCACATCACCGCGGCGTAGACGACGATTCCGAGCGTCGCCAGCCAGAAGTGCCAGGTGACGAGCCGCAGCGAATAGAGACGTTCACGGTTCCACAGTTTCGGCACCATGTAGTAGATTGCGCCGAACGAGATCATGCCAACCCAGCCGAGCGCGCCGGAATGGACATGGCCGATGGTCCAGTCCGTGTAGTGCGACAGCGAATTGACCGTCTTGATCGACATAATCGGGCCTTCGAAGGTCGACATGCCGTAGAAGGCGACTGCCATCACCATCATGCGGATGATCGGATCGGTGCGCAGCTTGTCCCAGGCGCCAGACAGCGTCATCAGGCCATTGATCATACCGCCCCATGACGGCATCCACAGCATGATCGAGAACGCCATGCCGAGCGTCTGCGCCCAGTCGGGTAAGGCGGTGTAATGCAGGTGGTGCGGGCCGGCCCAGATGTAGAGAAAGATGATCGCCCAGAAGTGGACGATCGACAGGCGGTAGGAATAGACCGGCCGGTTCGCCTGCTTGGGCACGAAGTAATACATCATGCCGAGGAACCCGGCGGTGAGGAAGAAACCGACGGCGTTGTGGCCATACCACCATTGCGTCAAGGCGTCCTGGACGCCGGAGAAGGCGGAGTAGCTCTTCGAGCCCAGGAACGACGCCGGCATCGACAGATTGTTGACCACATGCAGCATCGCGATTGTCACGATGAAGGACAGGTAGAACCAGTTGGCGACGTAGATATGCGGTTCCTTGCGCTTCAGGATCGTGCCGAGGAACAGGATGAGATAGGCGACCCAGACGATGGTCAGCCAGAGATCCACATACCATTCGGGTTCGGCGTATTCGCGGGCTTCGGTGATGCCGAGCAGGTAGCCGGTCGCGGCCATGACGATGAACAGCTGGTAACCCCAGAACACAAACCAGGCCAGTTTGCCGCCAAACAGCCGGGCGCGGCACGTGCGCTGCACGACATAGAAAGACGTGCAAAGCAAAGCGTTGCCGCCGAAAGCAAAGACGACGCCGGATGTGTGCAGCGGCCGCAGCCGGCCGAAATTGAACCAGGGTTGGATGTTGAGGTGAGGGTATGCCAGCTGCAGGGCAATGATCACACCGACGAGCATGCCGACGACGCCCCAGAATACCGTTGCAATGGCTCCGTAGCGGATCGGGCCATCCATGTAGGCGGAGGTGTCGACCGGAGCCGCCGGCTTGAAATCTGTGTTGCGCAGCAGGATCGCGGTAAAGCCAGCCACGGCGACGAACAAAACCCCCATATGCTGGCGAAAAGGTCCTTCTACGCCGAAGCCGGCAGCCACCAGGGCCGCAAAAGCAAACAGGCTTAGAACGACGATCTCCGTGCCGAATTTCATGACATGTCCCCGACCAGGATTCCAATGCGCGGACGCCAAATCCGCGGTGCATTAATTCCGTAGTTGCCGCCTGCTCGCCCTGATCCATGTCAGAGCCGCACGATTTTGCTTCGGGCAGCATCGAGTTCGGTGCAATCAGAAGGTGGCGATTTGAACAAGGAAACGCAGCACGGGCCAACCCGCTCATGGACAAGTGCGGCTTTCTCGCGCCAGGCCGGCGCAGAGGCGATTCCGGGCGAGGTCATGAAGCTTGCCCATCGGGAAAAGCTGGAGCTCTGCTTCTCGCTGGAAAGCATTGCCGATGCACTGCCGAACGTCGACCGCCTCAAATGTCTTGGAACGGCCAAGAAGATCGTTCCGCTGCTCCGTGACATTCATGGGTTTGAGGAGAGGGTGATTTTCCCTGCGTATGAGGCGCACTTGACCCCGGCCGAGGCCAAACTTGCCTCTACCAGCCGGTTGCGCATCGAGCACCTTGAGGATCAATGCTTCGCTGGCGAGGTGGCCGAAACGCTCCTAGCGATCGGTCATGGTGATCCGATAGAGAGCGCGGAAGCTGTCGGATTCATGCTACGCGGCTTCTTCGAAGGCTTGCGGCGACACATCGCTTTCGAACGCGAGCATGTCCTGCCGCGGATCGTAATAAGCGACGAAGGCCCCGACGCTTAGGTCTCATTCAAAGGCCGGTTGCCGCGCGCCTCGGCCGCCGCAGCGCTGCTCCAGCCGGCTCATGCTGTCGACCGTTACATGGCGTTTGTTCTCGATCCGGATCACGCCGTCAGCCCGCAATCGCGTAAGCTGGCGGCTCACGGTCTCGTTCGTCAGTCCAAGGAAATCAGAGATGTCGGCACGTGTCAGCGGCAGATCGAAGCATGCCGACCCAGCCGCCGGGTCGATACTGGAATCCATATTCTGGGCGATCATGAGGAGAAAGCTCGCCACCTTCTCCGGTGCGGTCTTGCGCCCGAGAGTCACCATCCATTCAAGTGCCTCGTCGAGTTCGTCCAGCGTCTGCTTGAGCAGGCGATGCTCGAGTCCCGGTGATTCCTTCATTATCCGTTCAACGGCCGCCTTCGGAAACGAGCACAGCGAGACGGAGGTTGCCGCTTCCACATTGATCGTGCTTTTCACCTTGAAGGGCCGTCCCAGAAAATCCGGTGCGAACCGAAGACCGACAATCTGCTGGCGGCCGTCCGAAAGGCACTTCGTCAGCTTCACAACGCCTGAAAGCAAGTTTGAATAGCTGTCGACGGCCTCGGCGTCGGTGATCAGTTCGACCCCCGGCTCGATCTTGTGCCGCGACGAAGTTTTGGCGAGCCCAACCAAATGGTTTGGATCGAGCGCACCGCAGACGCCGCGATGTCGTGCTGCGCAAGACAGGCAAAGAACGGGAATGCCGGAACTGTGAATGTCTTGCCGTACTGTCATTACGCTCGCGCTACCGATCCCAAGTTTCGACAGGATAGCAAGCGATGGCAGAGAAATCCTTGCGGCAGTTTGTCCGTGCTGGAGGCTGACCGAAATCAGGGCATTGGCTCTTCGACGCGTCCAGACTTCCGGCCAGGCAAAAACGGCGGACCACCAAATGAGACCGGAATTAGCTGCCAGGCTTGGCGAGAACGTCCCGCGTTATACCAGTTACCCGACCGCGCCGCATTTCCATCATGGCGTCGACGCTGATGTCTATCGAAGCTGGTTGAAGGCGCTCGAAAGCGGTGACGAGGTCTCGCTCTACCTGCACATCCCTTATTGCGACCGGCTGTGCTGGTTCTGTGCGTGCCATACAAAGCAGACCCGCCGCTACGAGCCGGTGGCTTCGTATCTCCGCTCGCTCCACGCGGAGATCGCGACTGTCGCCGGTCTTGTCGGGGGCAAGGCCCATGTCCGCGCCGTGCATTTCGGCGGCGGCTCGCCGACCATGCTGAAGCCCGAGGATATGATAGCCTTGGGAACTGTCCTGCGGGATAGCTTCGATTTTCTTGCCGATGCGAAGATCAGCGTCGAAATCGAACCCAACGACATGGACGAAGCCCGCCTTGATACACTTGCCGAGATCGGCATGGCGCGGGCGAGCCTCGGCGTTCAGGATTTCGATCCGAAGGTGCAGAAGGCGATCAACCGCGAGCAGAGCTTTTTGCAGACCAAGGCGGTTGTCGACGGCATTCGCTCTCGCGTCGTGGGGTCCGTGAACCTCGATTTGCTTTACGGCCTGCCGCATCAGACCAGGGAGAGCGTCTGTTCCACCGTGGCGCAGGCGCTGACTCTGGAGCCGGACCGGATGGCGCTGTTCGGCTACGCGCATGTGCCCTGGTTCAAGAAGCATCAGACTATGATCGACGAGGCATGGTTGCCGGGTCCGGCCGAACGGTTCGCTCAGTGGCAAATTGCCGCCCGTCTGATGATGGGCGCCGGATACGAGGCAATTGGAATAGACCATTTCGCCAAGCCGGATGATGCGCTTGCAGTCTCGGCTCGCGCGGGAACAATCCGCCGCAATTTCCAGGGCTACACCGAGGATCGCTGCGAAACACTGATCGGGCTCGGGCCGTCATCGATCAGCCGGTTTCGACAGGGCTATTCGCAGAACATGCCGTCGACAGCCGAATATGGACGCATGGTCGAGGGGGGACATCTGGCCGCGGTCCGCGGCATCGCGTTTTCCGAAGATGACCGTGTTCGCGGCTGGATCATCGAGCGCTTGATGTGCGATTTCGGTTTTTCAGCAGTCGATCTGGTGGAACGCTTCGGGGAAGCCGGACAAAAGCTTCTTTTCCAAGCAAGCTCCATCGCCATTGGCGACCCTGCTCGACCGCTTGAACTCCAAGGTGACAGTTACGTCGTATCGGCGGAATGTCGTCCCTTTGTAAGGAGCATTGCAGCGAAGTTCGACAAATATTTCGAAAGTGGAACGGCCAGGCACTCAGTGGCAGTCTGAGTGCCACAGACGAACGTCAGCGTCTTCAGTCAATCGCGAACCTCCTCAAAACCGCCGAAACCAGCAGCTAACAATTCGATAGTGCATATGGCGCCACTTTACGATGCTGTGACGACGCGGGTATTTCCCAAAGGGGGTCGCATGGCAGAGGGCTGGGACCCGCCTTAACCCTGCAGGCAGGGCTCCACTTCGTATCCGCCCAAGCAGGTTGGATTGTTCGGCCCAGTCTTTCACTGAATGTCAGCGACGCACCCATTGCGGCTTCCGCTACTCAGCGCTGCGGCTCTTGAATGCCCTTTTGAGATGAGCTCATTCTGAGTAACAACCGCACGGCGTTCCCACGTGTCTGAAACCATGCATCAGTGCGGCTAGCACGCCCTGCGCCTGTTCGCGGTTTCCGGGCCGCCCAGGCACTTACGTGACCTCGAGCTGCTCGAAGTTCGCGCATAGGCCTTACATGACGGATTGGTAGGCCGCGACCGCCGGGAAATTAGGCACCCGGGCGGCTGCGCCAATTGACCAACTTTATGCTTCGATTACTCGGAATCTGAACCTGACACGCGTCGCGATTTCTCTGACATGCCGGCGGCAGGCAAGCTTTCCTTTCTGGCCTTGGCAAACGCTCTGTCACCTTCCAAAAACCCTGCCAGCATGAAAGGTATGAGTTCCGCTACCGTTTCAGACTCGCCATAGGTCTGGCGGTAAAGCGCCGCATAGTCCTTGAGTGCTTGGTTCAGGTCCGCGCTAACGGTGATGGTCATCTTCGAAGGTGTCCGGTCTGGAAGCTTTCCAAGTTTCAGATCTGCCATGATTACTCCTGTTCAAGTCGGATATGGGCGCAGCACAAGATCCTTGTGTACAATCACGCGTAGGGGCCAACCGGGGCGGACGATAATGGTGGGTTGAATATTCAGGTTCTTTTCGGTGATGCGCTGGCCGGCTTGACTGATGTTTTGCTGAGTGGATTCCCGGATTGCCTTAACTAGGTCGCTTTCGTTTTCCCCAAAGCTCAACTCGGTACCAACGCCCAGTAGCGTCGCTAGAGCAACTCCCTTGATCAGCTGCCAGGTGTGAAAATCGACCTTGTCTTCAAGCCCAGCATAGCCGGCAGTATCCGTCGCTGGCAGATTGTCGATTTCGATCGAGGAACCGTCGGGCAGGATTATTCGCTGCCAGACCAGCAATGCGCGCCTCTGCCCAAAAGCCACGACGCTGTCATAAGTGCCGATGAGGCGTGAGCCTTGCGGAATGAGCACAATGCTGCCGGTGACTGTGTCGAGCACATTCTCGGTGACCTGCGCGACGACAAGGCCAGGCAAGTCGGAATTTATGCCGGTGACGAGACTGGCCGCGATCACGCTGCCGGCCATCAGTTGGTAGGGCGAGGCCGGGGTCTGCAGCGCATGCGGATTGTAGATCCCGCTTGTGTTTCGCTGACTGATAAAATCGAGCTTGCGCTGTTGGTTGTTCTGGTCACCCTCGGCTGGGGCAACGGAAGCTGACGCGCGCGTCGCTCCGGATTGCGGAAGCGCCTCAGACGGCTGCTGCGCACTCGGCCCGCCGCCGGCGACATCTGTCTGTCTGGGTCGATTGTCGATCCGGAACAAGACTTGCGACTCGCGCGCCTCAATTGCTTGCTGGGCAAGGCGCTGCTCCTCGGCGGAGATATCCTGCCCTGGCGCGATGCCGAGCTGACGTTGGCGTTCAAGGATGGGGCGACCGAGGTCGCCGGGCAGTGGCGGTCCGAGCACAGGGGCCTTCGGCATGATCCCGGTATAGTCCTTGGGAAGCACTTCTAGTCCCTCGGCGGGTGGCTTGCGCTCGGTGTTATAGCGGTCCTCTGCCTGGTGCTTGATACGCCATGCCGGTCCTTGAAGCGCCATCATCGTGACGCCCAGAATGGCACCGGATCCGACTGCAGCGATGGCGACGATCACACCGCGCCTGAATCGGACAGCGCGGCGGGGCGAGGCTCGCAATTGCAGCTGCTCGGGATCGAGTTTCGGCGGCGCATCGGATCGGGAAGTATCGGTCATGAGCGCTCCCCTCACCTGCTGGGCCGCGCAAAGAGCGGAATCCGCCGCGGCGGTTGCCGGCCGTCAGTCCTGGTGATGCGCACCACTTGCTGCTGTTTGGCGCCGAGGCGCAGTTCGGCGGCAGCAAAGAGGCGATCGACGATGTAATAGTTGCCGCGCATACGGAAGTTGACGAGCTGGTCATTGCCATCGGCGCCGACGATGAAGAGAGGAGGCGCTTCACCCTGATCAATGCGACGGGGGAATTCGATATAGACCTTGCTGCCATCGTCGAAAGCGCGCGTCGGCCTCCAGGGTGGTGTGTCGCCGGTGATTGAATACCGAAAGCGGATATTCTCGAGCGCCACATTCGAAGCTACCGGCATGGCACCCTCGGCTTGAGCGTTGCGCTGGCGTAGCGCGATGATCTGGTCCTCGCTATAGGTCCAAGAGATCGCCGCCATCGAGGTTTTCTCGGTGCTTTGAAGCTGCAAATGGTAGGTGCGTCGTTCCGTGGTGATCACCAGATTGGTGGTAAGCCCCGGCGCGAAGGGTTTTACCAGCACATGGGTGCGCTGATTGTCACCGGTGCCGCTGACGGTATCGCCGATCACCCAACGCACCGTGTCGCCGGCCGACACGGCTGTTAGCTTCTCGCCCGGCTGGAGTGCGATATCGGTGACGCGCTCCGGTGCGGCGTAGAGCTGATAGAGCGCGCCATCGGCGAATGGATAAACCTGAACCGCATTCATGTACCCATACCTGGTAGGTTGCTGCGTCGCTGCTTTATTGGCATCGGAGACCCGTTCTTCAGGAGAGCGCTTGTCTTCGGCCACCCTGCCCGGATTGGGCTGTAACTGACCGGGTAGCGGCAGCGGCTTTGGCACCTCGACTATCTTGACCGGCTTCTCCGGCGGCTTCTCGATTGCGGCTGGTTTGAAATCGGCAGCATCATAGGAAATCTCAGGCGGCGGTACCGGCTTCGACGCGCAGGCGGAGAGGACTGCTGTAGAGGCCGACAGGATCAGCACGGCACGGACCGACGACATTCTATTCTTCATTGGTGGACTCCTTTTGGGGAAACGGACGTCGGCGCAGCACTGTCGAGCTCGCGCGACCAGTCGATCGCATTGATGAAGACGCCGAGCGGGTTGTTGCGCAGTTGGTCAGTATTGCTTGGCGGGCGGATCACGATGGTGAGGATCGCGGTCCAGCGCGTCGTGCTGGCAAGGCTGCCGCGCTCAAAAACCTGCTCGGCCCATTTGACCTGGAACGAGCTGTCGGAAGCCCTGACCACGCTGGTCACTTGCACCGACACGCTGCGTGTGCCGATCTGGCCGAAAGGATCGTTCGCCTTGGCGTACTCGTTGAGAAAGAGCGCCGCGCGGTCGGTGGCGAAGTCATAGGCCGAAAGCCAGTTCTGCCGCACCAGCACCGGATCGGTGGAAACGGAACGGACATTCTGAATGAAGCGGCCGAGATGCCACGCGATCTGGGCATCGGAGGGCTCGTAGTCCCGGATTGCCGGCGCAACGGCGCGTGCCTCGCCGAAGCCGTCGACCTCGACGACGTAAGGCACGACGCGGCTCTGCATCGACTGCCACACGAGTCCGCCGGAAAGTCCGGCCGCCAAGGTCAGACAGCCAAGAGCCATGAACCGCCAGTTGCGGGCCTGCACTCGAGATGAGCCTATGCGCTCGTCCCAGAGCTGCGCGGCCTTCTGATACGGCGTGACCGGCTCGGGCGTCTTGCCGTAACGTTGAATGGGTCGCTTGAATAGCATTTAGTCGTCCTTGTCGTTGAGAGAGGGATTGGCGCTGCCTCCCGGCCTGTCGCCTTCACGGACGGCCTGCATGGCGGTGTGACGGTGGGCACGGGCTGTCTGTTCGGAACGCAGGCGCCTGGCCCAGCCGGGCGCGGCATCAGCGACCGGACCAGTAGGGCTTCCGGTCATGGATGCGGTCGGCGCACCACCGGTCGCGGTCCAGGCAGCTTCGCGCCCGGCATCAACGCTGCGCCCCAAGCCTCCTGCGGCAGATCGTGCCGCCCGCATTGCGGCGCCGCCGGCGACGCTGGTCACACCATGCATTCCAGCAGCTACACCGGACAGGCCGGACTGGGGCGATGTTGCGCGCCCGATCTGCCAGGCCGTAGAAGCCGCTGACCCCATGGTCGTGCCGGCACGGAGTGCGGTGAGACCGCTGCCGGTTGCCGTGCGCGCGCCGGCAAATGCTGCGCCTGCGGCAACGAGCGATGCACCGGCTGCGGCTGCCGTGGTTCCAAGTGCGGCGCCCGCGCCAAGCTGCGGCGCGCCCGAGACAAGACCGGAGGCTATCCCAGGTCCGAAAATGCCGAGACCAAGGAGCGCCAAGGCGCCCAGGACCTGTGACATGGCGGCGGCCAGATCCGGCTCCTTGCCTTGCAGCGCGGAAGCGAACTCGCCAAAGAGCGTGGAGCCGATGCCGATGATGACGGCCAACACCATCACCTTGATGCCCGACGAGATGACATTGCCGAGCACGCGCTCGGCGAGAAACGCTGACCGGTTCCAAAGCGCGAAGGGCACAAGAATGAATCCGGCCAGAGTGGTGAGTTTGAATTCGAGGATGGTGATGAAGAGTTGGATGGAGAGGATGAAGAAGGCGATGATGACCAGGAACCAGGCCACGAGCAGCACGAAGATGGTGAGCGCGTTGCCGAAGATTTCTGGGAAGCCGAGAAGCTGGCTTGCCTGATCGAGAAGCGGCCAGGCGCCCTCGAAACCGGTTGCGGCAATGCGGCCCGGATGCAGGAGATTGTCGGCGGAGAGATTGCCTGAGGACGCATTGATGCCGAGGCCAGCGAAGGACCGATAGATGATGTCGGCGAGGTTCTTGAAATTGTTCAGGATGAAGGCAAAGACGCCGACATAGAGCACTTTGCGGATGAGCCGGCCGAATATGTTGGGTTCGCCGCCGAATGCCCAGGCGAGGCCGGCAAGTGTGACGTCGATGCCGATCAGGGTCGTGGTAAGGAAGGCGACATCGCCCGAGAGCAGGCCGAACCCGCTATCGATGTAGCGGATGAAGGTCTCCATGAAGCGATCAATGACCCCAAGGTCGTTCATGCCGCCCTCCTCGTCGTCAAGAGATTGGTGATCAGTTGCTGGGATAGGCCGTGCCTGTGCCGAGGAAGCGCTTTGTCGTCTCGCGCGCGGCCTCCTCGGACTGCGCCTTGCGCGCCGCATCCTCGGCCTCAGCGCGGAACTGCGTTGCGAGCAGCGTCTGGATCTGCATCTGCTGCTTGGTCGAAAGCGCAAGGAGCTGGTTAGTGGCCTGACTTGCCTGAAGCGCACCGGCCGCGCCTTGGCTGCGGTTGACGAGATCGGCAAGCAGGTCGCCATCACCGCGAACATTCTCGACGATCTGCGACTGAACACCCATGGTCTGACGGAATGCCTGCATTGCGCTTTGCCAGCGGTCACGTGCGGCGCTCGCTACATCGCTGACCTTGATCGTGGCGTCGTAGCTTTCCGGATATTGATTACGCCACTGGTCCTGAAGCTTGTTGAGATCAAAGCTCAGGCCACTTGCCTGGTCCATCAGACCGTCGATCCGTTGGAGCGAGCCGGTAAGCTGACCCACGGAAGAAAAATCCAGACTCTGAAGATTGCGTGCCATGTTCTGCAGCACGGTCGCCTGGTTCTGGAGCGACTGGATCTGGTTGTTGATCTGCTCCAGCGAGCGCGCCGCCGTGAGCACGTTCTGTGCGTAGTTCGACGGATCGAACACGATGAGCGCGTAGGCCGGCTGCACGTAGTCGGCCATCGGCTTGGCGATCAACGAAAGGGTGATCAGGCCCGAGAGAAAGCGGCGCCGCATCATGACGATTGCTCCTTGGTTGGTTGAGGGAATTGCTGGAGAAGCTCGGCCCCCCAATCGAGGCCGCGGGCGCCGAGGAAGCGAAAGACAAAGCTGTCCTGCCCGTGCTCGGACAGGACCCTGTCGATCAGGCTTTGCGCGGCTGGACCCGAGGCGCCGCAAAGTGCAAGCGCGATGGGGCCGAGCCCGAGCTCGAAGAGACGGTTGCCGCAGCGCGACTGCAAATAGTAGTGCCGCTTCGGCGTGGCCCGGGCGATCAGTTCAATCTGCCGGTTGTTGAGACCGAAGCGCTCATAGGCAGTCCGTGCCTGCGGTTCCACGGCACGATCATTGGGGAGAAAAATGCGCTGTGGGCAGCTCTCGATGATCGCCGGCGCTATTGCAGAGCCGGCGATGTCGGCAAGCGACTGCGTGGCGAAGATCACCGATACGTTCTTCTTTCGCAGCACCTTCAGCCATTCGCGGATGCGGGCAGCAAAAAGCGGATTGTCGAGATAGACCCAGGCCTCATCGAGCATGAGCAGCGTCGGTCGCCCGTCGAACCGCTCCTCAAGGCGATGGAAGAGATAGGTGAGCACAGGCAGCACAGCGCTTTGGCTATGCATCAGCTCCTCGGTCTCGAAGCACTGCACATCCGACAAGGCCAGCCGATCGTCATCGGCATCGAGCAATCGGCCGAAGGGACCGTCGAGCGTGTAGGGCATTAAGGCGGACTTCAGTGCATTGGACTGAAGCAGGACCGACAGACCGGTCAGCGTGCGCTCCTGCGCCGGCGCGGTGGCGAGGCTGTTGAGCGCCGACCAGATCGCCTCCTTCACCTCCGGCGTGAGGGTGACGTGCTCATGGGCAATCAGGCCGGCGATCCATTCAGCTGCCCAGCTGCGCCTACCCTGATCACCGATATTGCGCAGTGGCTGGAAGGCAAGCGCACCGTCCGAACCCAAGACATGATGCTCTCCACCCATGGCGAGCGTTGCCGCGCGCGCCGAATTGCCTTTGTCGAAGACATAGACCTGCGCGCCGGCATAGCGACGAAACTGCAGGGCGATCAGGGCAAGCAGCACCGATTTTCCGGCGCCGGTCGGTCCAACGATCAGCATGTGGCCGACATCTTCGACATGAGAAGAAAGCCGGAACGGAGTCGACCCGCTGGTTTCGGCGATGAGGAGCGGCGGGGCCTCACGTCCAGTGACTTCAGCCAGATGCTCGTTCGCCGCAGGACCGGCCCACACCGAGGAAAGCGGCATGAGATGGGCAAGGTTCAGCGTGTGAACGAGCGGCTGACGAACGTTGGCATAGACATGACCCGGCAGCGAGCCGAGCCAGGCTTCGACCGCATTGACGCTTTCGCGGATGGTGGTGAACCCGAGCCCATTGATGATGCGCTCGACCGCGCGAAGTTTCTCAGCGGCGGCTTGGCGATCCTCGTCCCATACCGTCACCGTTGCAGTGAGATACCCGAAGCCGACATGATCGCCGCCCAACGCCTGGAGTGCTTCATCGGCGTCGAGCGCCTTATTGTCGGCGTCGCTGTCGACGAGCGGAACGGGTTCGTTGCTTACAACCTCGCGCAGGATTGCGACGATCGATTTGCGCTTGGCAAACCACTGCCGGCGCAAGCGGGTCAGCGTCTTGGTGGCCTCGGTCTTGTCGAGCGGAATGAAGCGCGTCATCCAGCGATAGGCGAAATCCTGATGATTGAGGGCATCGAGGATTCCGGGCCGGGTGAGGTTCGGAAAGCCGAGGATGGTAAGTGTGCGAAGATGTTGCTCACCCAGCATCGGCTCCAAGCCGCCGGTAAGCGGCACATCGACCAGGATGCCGTCCAGATACATCGGCGTTTCCGGCACGGCGACCGGATGGCGGCGGGTCGAGATCGTGTCGTGCAGGTATGTCAGCGTCTCGGCGTCATCGAGCAGACGCACTTCGGGCATGAAGCCCGACAGAAGATCCAGCACACGGTCGGTCTCGTCACGGAACCGCGCCATCTCCTGGCGCCAGTCTCGTTCGCCTTCTGAATGATGCGAGTCGACGAGCGCGCTTTCCGCCCGCGCCTGGGCGTCCGGTGGCGGCATGGACAGCAAGGTGAGGTGATAGCGGCTCTCGAAATGCGCGACCTTGCCTTCGAAGGCAGCGCGCCGTTCTTCATCAACCAGCCATGACGCCGCGTCCGGGAAACGCGAGGAAGGATAGCCCAGCGCTTCGATGCGCTCGGCCTCGAAAAACAATGTCCAGCCGGAGCCAAGGCGTCTAAGCGCATTGTTGGCCCGGGCGCAGATGCCGATGAGTTCGGCTTCGGTCGAGCTTTCCAGATCGGGCCCGCGAAACCGAAGAGTCCGCTGAACGCTGCCGTCCTTGTTGAGCACGATGCCGGGCGCCACCAGTGCCGCCCAGGGCAGATGGTCGGCAAGCCGGTCGGCCTTGCCGCGATATTCCGAAAGGTTCAGCATGCGAGCCATCCCCTCAGGCGAAGGTGACGGACAAGCACGCTGGCAAAGTCGGGATCGCGCCTTGCGGCAAAGACCGCGAGCGTGTGGCCGCCAAGCCAGAGCACTAGCCCGGCAATCCATTGCTGCAAGCCTAGTCCGATGGCCGCAGCCACAGTGCCGTTGAGGATCGCCACCGCCCGCGGCGCGCCGCCCAGCAGGATCGGTTCAGTCAATGCCCGGTGAACGGGAACCTCGAAGCCCTCGATATGTTGCACTCCGGCGGCCATCAGACGAGCGCCCCGCCGCCGAAAGAGAAGAACGAGAGGAAGAAGCTCGATGCGGCGAAGGCGATCGACAGGCCGAAGACGATCTGAATCAGCCGGCGGAAACCGCCTGCAGTATCGCCGAAGGCAAGGGTCAGGCCGGTGGTGATGATGATGATCACCGCGACGATTTTGGCGACCGGTCCCTGCACCGATTCCAGGATCTGCTGCAGCGGCTGTTCCCAAGGCATGCCGGAGCCGGCAGCGTGCGCCGGAACTGTGAGAAGAAACGCGAGCGCGGCAAACGATAGAAAGCGGAGCTTCTTGCGCATAAGGGGGCCTTTCAGAGTTGCTGGAGTTGCGGAGGCGTGAGTGGGGTGACGGCGTAGTCGCCGCTGCCGTCGAGACCTGTGACCTCAGCGATTGCATCGATGCGGCGCGACGAGCCGCGCCCCGCGATGAAGACGATGAGATCGATGGCATTGGCGATGAGGCGGCGCGGCACGGTGACGACAGCTTCCTGTGCAAGCTGCTCGATGCGATAGAGGGCAGAGCGCGCCGAATTGGCATGAACCGTGGCGATGCCGCCGGGGTGCCCGGTGTTCCATGCCTTGAGCATGTCCAGCGCTTCCGCGCCCCTGACTTCACCGACGATGATGCGGTCGGGGCGGAGCCGGAGCGTCGAGCGCACGAGATCGGCGAGTGTGACCGAGCCCCGCCTGGTTCTCAGGGCAACGCAGTCCTTTGCTGCGCATTGCAGTTCGCGGGTGTCCTCGATGAGGATCACTCGCTCGTCGCATTCGGCGACTTCGGCCAGCAGCGCATTGGCAAGCGTCGTCTTACCCGACGACGTGCCTCCGGCGACAAGTATGTTGCGCCGTTCTCGGACTGCCTTTATCAACGCATCGGCCTGCAGCGGCAACATGATGCGATCCGCAACATAGTTGGCCAGCGTGTAGAGCTTTGCGGCTGGTTTGCGGATGGCAAAGCAAGGCGCCAGCACGACAGGCGGCAGCAGTCCCTCGAAGCGTTCGCCCGATGGCAATTCGGCGCTGACAATCGGATTGTCCGCATGCGCCTCGGCACGCACGTGGGAAGCGACCAGGCGGATGATGCGTTCCGCCTCGGAAGGATGCATATGCACGGCCGTATCGATTCGGCCTTCTCCCAGCCGGTCGAGCCGCAGCGCACCATCGGGATTGACCATCACCTCGATGACCAATGGATCGGCCAGCGCCTCAGTGATCGTCGGACCCATGGCGGTGCGCAGCATGGCACGGCGTCGGTGGTCGGCCTCTGGATGAGCGCTCATCCTTCCCCTCCTCCGCCATTGTCTTTGCCAAGCGAGCGTTTCCCCGATGCGATCTGGCGACCGACCTGCTCGACGAATTTGTCGAAACGCTCCTGGGCAATCGCCTGCGTCGCCTTGTCCGGAACAGGCGTGTGGGCATGAAGCGTGATCGAAAAGCGGATGAAGAGCGCCAAGCTTTCCAATGTCATGTCGACATCGCGCCTGACGTGACTGAGGTCGCGGGAAAGACGGTCCAGCCTCATGCCATAGCGCCGATCGAGTTCATTCTCGCCACGCCGCTCGATGAAAGCTTCTACGGCCTTCGCGACGACCGCGGATTTTGTGGTCGAGGGATCGCGGCTGAGGTTGTCCAGCTTCTCGCTCAATTCCGGTTCGAGCAGAAACTGGTGACGAATGCGGTGGGGCTTCATGCGCTTGTTCCAACTGGCCGGCGCTGGCGGGCCGGCGGCGGAACAAGCATTATCGAGATGCCCAAAATTGCTTACGGCCGTTATCTACGCTGAGATACGCCCGAGCTGTGGAAAGCGTTCAGAAGCCGGGGACGATATCCTTATCATCGCCCCTTCCCTCGTTGATGCCATAGGCACCTGCGACGGTGGAGATCCGGTCCATGACGCGCTTGTCCGCCATCGCCTCGCTATCATCGTCTGCGGGTCTGGACAGATCGTCCTGGTCCGGTTCCTGGGTGACGGCGGTATGTTCTTCGGGTAGGCCAGGATGGCGCTGCTGCTGAACACCTCCCTCGTCCGCAAGCGCGGCGCCAGCGCTTTCATCGTCGGACGCAAGACGACGGTCGACGCCGCGTACTTGCCCAGTCCAATCGTCCGGCCGCCACATCGGGCAGTCCGCGTAGGGTCCGTCGCGCAACACCGGCGAAGGCAGCACCCGCTCGGTGAAATTGTGATCCTCATAGTATCGCAGCTTTTTGGCCCGGATGGGGGGCAATCCCGAAACCAGCACCAGTTCGTCCGCGGGCGGCAATTGCATCACCTCGCCCGGTGTCAGCAGCGGGCGGGCGGTTTCCTGGCGGCTCACCATGACATGCGAGAGCCAAGGTGCCAGCCGGTGGCCCGCATAGTTGCGCATGGATCTGAGTTCCGTGGCCGTGCCAAGCGCGTCCGAGATTCGCTTGGCCGTGCGCTCATCATTGGAGGAAAAGGCAATTCGCAAATGGCAGTTGTCCAGAATGGCGTTGTTGTCGCCATACGCTTTGGAGATCTGGTTCAACGATTGCGCGATCAAGTAGGCACGAATTCCGTAACCGGCCATAAACGCGAGCGCGGTCTCAAAGAAGTCGAGGCGACCGAGCGCCGGAAACTCATCCAGCATCATCAGCAGTTGATGCTTGCGGCTCTTCTTTGGGTCACCCTCGAGGCGCTCCGTCAGCCGCCTGCCGATCTGGTTCAGGATCAGTCGCACCAAGGGCTTGGTGCGCGAGATGTCCGATGGCGGCACGACCAGATAGAGCGACATCGGCCACTCCGCATCCATCAGATCGGCAATGCGCCAATCGCAGTCCGATGTTACCGCCGCCACGGTCGGATCACGGTAGAGGCCGAGAAAAGACATGGCGGTCGAGAGGACGCCTGAACGTTCGTTCTCCGATTTGTTCAACACCTCTCGTGCCGCCGAGGCCACGACGGGATGGACCTGAGGCTTATTGGCCGAGCCGAGATGGTTGGTCGTCATCATTCGCCGCAAAGTCGCGGCAAACGAGCGTTGCGGGTCCGACAGAAAGGTGGCGACGCGGGCAAGAGTCTTTTCCTCTTCGGCGTAGAGCACGTGCAAGATAGCGCCGACGAGGAGTGAATGACTGGTCTTCTCCCAATGATTCCGCCGCTCCAGCGCGCCTTCCGGATCGACTAGAATGTCGGCGATGTTTTGGACATCGCGAATCTCGTCCGAACCTTTGCGTACCTCCAGCAGCGGGTTGTAGCGGGCCGATCGCGGATCAGTCGGATTGAACAAAAGGCAATGCGAGAACCTCGACCGCCAGCCGGAGCTCAGCTGCCAGTTCTCGCCTTTGATGTCGTGAATGACGGCCGAGCCGGACCAGGAGAGAAGGGTTGGGACAACCAGTCCGACGCCCTTGCCGGAACGTGTCGGCGCAAAGGCCATGACGTGCTCAGGCCCGTCATGACGCAGATACCGGTCCTTCAGTTTGCCGAGGAAGACGCCTGCCGGCTGAAACAGCCCTGCTTTCTCGATCTCCCGCGTCGCCGCCCATCGAGAGGAGCCATAGGTGGTGACCAAGCCGCGCTGGCGCGCGCGCCAGAGGGAACCAGCGATCGCAGCGGCACAGCCCATGAATCCACTGGTGCCCGCAAGCATGCCCGCCTTGTCGAATACCTCGGGCGCATAGGCATCGAATTGGAACCACCATTCCAACAGTTTCCACGGCTCGTAGATCGGCCAGCCAGCCGCGACAAACCATGGCGCGCCGAGTTGTTCCTGAAAGGCTAGCATATGAGCGCACCATTGCGTGGCAGCCCACACGCCGAGGAGAACGATGGCGAACACAATGGCGATCTGCCCAATCAGAAGCTTCGTGGGCGTCACTGGCTTGCTCCGCTGTTCTGAAGATGGATCGAGCATCGCCCGGGACGGCCGGAACAGGAATGCGCCCTATGTACGACTTGGTGCGATGAGAGGCTGTTTGGCGCGCCGTTGCTCTCCTTCGAGGTGTATCAATATTCGCGCATTCCCGAGGACTGCTAAGTCGGAGGGGACTCATATCGGTCGTGCCTATCGTGAGCACGTGGTCGGCGAGCTGGCGGTGGCGTGCGGGCAAGCCGCTGAGGAAATTCTGAACATCGAGTCCGGTCCGAGGTACAACAAGCCTATCGAGATCGGATCGCGAGGTAGCCCTGCCCGCCATGGGAATTCCTCAGGCGAGTACCGACATATTGGGCGCTGCCTTATAAGTGGAAGGCGCCTTCCCGTTGCCTCTATCGTTACCTTCCGGCCTTCGCGCTGGGTTTCCCAGCTGGACTGCGTTTCAGTCTCAATTCGCTGTGCTTCTTGTGAGCCAGACACCATTTCTCGGACGGTGAATTGACGACATTCATTGTCCGACAAGCCCTCGCCGGCGATCTGTTGGGCAGAGGCGGCTATCACTCCGGCCGTGGCACATCCGCGCGCTGCAGAACCTCGATGAGCCGCCGGCTCAAACGCCCAGGCGGATGCAAAGATCCACAGATGCGTTCCGCCAGCGCTAGTTGCCAAGCATATGACCGGCATTTCGCAACGCGCCTAGGAAGAGGCCGGCATCGTGAGTGACATCGATTTTGGCCTGCATTGACATCGGCATGCTGGTCCAATTCTCCAACGGTGCAATGAAGCGGGAGAAGGTACCGTTGACGACGCAGTAGCGGCTAATAAGGCCTTGTCTGTCCAACGCCAGCACACCAATCTGGCCGCCTCGATATCGGATGGCTGCGAGCCGTTGGATCTCGGCGTCATCATCGATCCGCACGTCGAAAAGCAGGTTTCCGCGGCTCCTCGCGGCTATTTCCGCCGCTTTGTCATTGAAGCTCAAGCAGAGTGAGCGGACGCTTTCCACTGCCATCTGGAAAACCAACAAATCCAGTTCATTCACGGCCATGTGGGCAGTTGAGCCAATAAATGGATGATTGCAATGTCGCACACGGCTTGTTCACAGGTGTCGGCGACTGATCGTTCGTGGCTTTCTGTCCGCTGCCGGCGATGGAATATTTGAAGGACGGCGGGTCCCGTATTTCCTGTCGCGTTGGCAACCGCGGCGGCCACCTGCCGGGCGGCAGCGGCAGAGACAATGTCATAGACAGGTGGAAGCGTGGGCTTTCTGCCCTTCAATAGTTCCCTGACCATACAGATTTGCACGCGCGGCCGCAGCTTGCCGCCCGCCTCAACGGATTCGGCTTCTCCGGCAGCACGTTCCATTGCTGCGGTCGCCTTGTTGAGCGTCACCAGAACGCCAAGCTTCGTGGCTGGCAAGATCGCCAACTCGCTCAAGCTCACGACCTCTATTCGATGGACGGGCACGGCCGTGCATCGCCGCGGCAGGGGACAACATCGTCGTGACCGACCCTCAAGCCCTATATCGTGTCGGCGGGATCGTTCACCAGGAACGGCGAGATCGCCGTGGAGGGCAAGCCCTTCCACATCGTGGCCGTCGGCGGGAGCGGCAAGATCCACGATCAAGCAGCTGAGAAAGATCACGCATATAGCCACGATCCCGCGGTCCAGCCGATCTACATTTGAGGACGACCAGATCAAGCAGCGCGCCCTGTCGAATTTGGGTCCGGGATTGGCAGTTGGTCTATCCCTTCCTGACGATGGAACGCTCGATCCAGTCATGGCTTATAAGGCGGAGAGCGGCGACCAGAGCGCAGATGAGTACGCGCCTACTACGAGATCGGCTATCGCACCAATTCGAGCGGATCACGATCGATGCGACACCGTGGCTTTCTTCGAGGGCGGGAAGCCGCTTGAGGCCTGCTACGCCGGCGACGGCTGTGAAATCCTGACCTCGACGAAAGGAAACCGCATGGGCGTCAAATTTCGCTTCGGTGTCGCCTTGGCCCCCTCACACTTGTTTGGCTGACTCAGCGGGCAACCCGGTCGAGAAAAGCGTCGAATGCGGCAGCGACAACGCGCATCGCAAAGCGATGCTGCCGCCGTACGCGGACAAAACCCTTTTCGATGTCCACAATCCCGTCCTTGGCAAGCATCGCCAAGCGTTCAGCTGAATCGAGAAAATGGATCGGATCAGATCCGTGGGCGGCACAGATTGCCGGCACATCGGCCTCGAGATCGCACATTAATCGCTCGATGATTGCGGCTCGCGCGCGGTCTTCGTCGGTGAGACGGTAGCCCTTTGACGTCGCCAGACGGCCAGCTGCGATGTGCCGGCAGTAGGAATCCCGTGTAACCTCGTTCTGGACGTAGCCCTCTCCGACACGCCCGATAGCCGACGCGCCGAAACCGATCAGGGTTTTGCAGGTGTCGGCCGAGTAGCCTAGCGAGTTGCGCCGCAGGCGACCGGTTTTCTGTGCCAGCGCGAGATCGTCGTCCGGCAAGGCGAAATGGTCGAGCCCGATCTCTCGGTAGCCGGCGGCAATCAGCGTCACGGCAATGGCCGCATCCTGTTCGGCGCGGGCAGCGCTGCCCGGAAGCGATGCCTCCTCGATGAGGCGCTGATTCTTAATAAAGGACGGAATGTGCGAGTAGCCGAACACCGCAAGCCGGTTGGGGCGCATGGCGACCGCCGCCCTCGTGGTCTCGACGCAAGACTGCACCGTTTGATGCGGGAGACCAAAGATGAGGTCGAAGTTGATGCTTGTCACTCCATGCCGACGCAGCATTTCGACGGCAGCCGCCGTCTGCGCCTCACTCTGGACCCGGTTGATCGCTTTTTGAACAATGGGATCGAAGCTCTGCACGCCGAGGCTCGCGCGGTTCACGCCGGCTGCTTGCAAGGCTTCGGCCATATCGGCCGTGAACGTGCGTGGATCGATCTCGACGGCGATCGTAGCTGTTTCCGCAAGCGCAAAGTGGCGGCGCAGGAATTCCGTCAGGGCGAGGAACTCAACTGGCCCCATGAGAGTTGGCGTTCCGCCGCCGAAATGCACATCACTCACGGGCAGCGCCTGCGGCGCGTGCTCCGAGACCAAACGTATCTCGTCACGCAGCGCCGCCAGATAGTTAACGATCGGCGCATCATGGCGGGTGATGGTGGTGGGGAAGCCGCAATACCAGCACTTTGATCGGCAGAACGGAACGTGCAAGTAGAGTGACGCCGGATCGTTAGCCGGTAGGTTCCTGAGCCATTCCTCATAAGCGTCGGCCCCGACCGCCCCAGAGAACTCCGCGACAGTCGGATAGATGGTGTACCAAGGCAGGGGGGCTTCGCGATGTTTTGTGGTCTGCAACAGTTACCGTCCCATGTTGTTGCCTTCCATCCTTACCACTGCGCTCTCCTGTGTCTTTGCGCTATATCAGTCCGGTCCGCTTTGGGCCCGATTATTTCGCAGCGATAGCCCCATTCAGCCTTGGCTGGACAGCGATGGTATGAGCACGCGCTGGTCAGCGACAAGCGCCATGGGTTTCCCGTCGAGACTTTCCCGCACACCGTTTGGTGTTACTATCCTATCCTATCCTATCCTATCCTATCCTATCCCCTCCCTTCAGCGTCCGAAGGAACGCAGCATGCCGCATCCGACCAGTCGATTCGGCGTTGGGACCAGACTTTTGCTCGCCGGCTGGTGCGTAAGACGGCGTCACGTAGCGATACCTGGCATCTCGATGAGTTCGTCGTATTAATTGCCGGCACGAGGCTTTGGCCGTGGCGCACCGTCTGTCACAGCGGGAATTGTGCTCGAGGAGACCGTCCAGGTCCGCCCCTGCCAAGGCTGCAAGCTTGATGAACCAATTTAGAAAGTAGCGCTACGCCAGGCGCATGATCACCGACAAATCGCGCTCCTGTGGCCCGGCAAAGCGCCGGAGTGAAGCGCAACTCAAGCATCGCTCGCAACTGACAATCGAGCGAATTCGCATGTGCTTCCGTAAAAACAAAAATGGCCCGTGCACGGCTTCCGATTCAGAGAGGGGCTTACAACGGCTCGTCTCGACCTTCCCGCCTTTCGGAACCACTTTGTCCGGATTAGCTGGAAAGCTGGTGCACCTCGCCACCACCGACGTGTGGCCCTTCGCCCTAACGAGGACGCTTACGCCTAGGCATGTCGGCATCAGTGGGGCATCTCGGCTGACGTACCGAGCGGTGCACTCGCATGATGTCAACAATGTCGAGGCTCAAAACAAACAAAAGCTATCGCCATTGAACGATACTGTCGCGAAGCGAACAGACGAACCATGTCCGAAACATTTGCTTTTCGTGCTCAGCTTGACCCTCAGAGCAAAAAAGGAAACGCAAACCAAGGTCCGACGGCAAACTTGAGTGTCAATCGTAGCTTGGTCGTGAGGTTGGCACGTCATTTGCGGGGTGATTTTCGAAGCCGTTGTGACGGTACGCCCGCAGCTATCAGAGATAATCATGGCGATCGACTCGGAAGTGTTTGATTCCTCCCCGGGCATTTCAAGCAGGTGATATGAGAACAACAACTTATCGTGTTAAAGTATAATTCAGCTTCATCGCCCCTGTTGTTGAATAATTATTATGATCCGTGTGTCACACTGCGATAGGCGCAGCGATGTGCATCGTTTTCGATTGTGGGGACAGGAAGGGCTGGCTCGTTCGTTGACGTCCCGTTCTTCAATATTTGAACGGAGATCAAGAATGAACATCAGGAGCCTCCTGCTCGGCTCAGCTGCGGCCCTGATCGCCGTTTCCTGTGCCCGAGCCGCCGACGCCATCGTCCTGGCCGAGCCTGAGCCCGTTGAATACGTCAAGATCTGCGACGTTTACGGCAATGGTTACTACTACATCCCCGGCACCGAGACCTGCCTGCGCATCGGCGGCTATATCCGTTACGACATCGGCCTCGGCGATGTCGTATCGTATGACAAAGCTAGAACCACGGATGTGAAGACTGGCGCGGCCCAGGGCATATGGCAAAACCACACGCGTTTCACATTCAAAACTTGGACCGGGCAAGAGACCGAACTCGGTACATTGCAGACCTACATCGAGACCCGCATGAACTACGGCAAGCACACCGCCTATTCCGGTTCGGACAGTCCTCGATACTATGCCTTCAGCCAAGGCATCACGTTGACTTTCGCCTGGGTTCAGCTTGGTGGCCTCCGAGTTGGCAAGGACTGGTCCGCCTTCGACATGTTTATTGGCTACGCGGGCGACGTGCTCAATCAGATGCTTATCCCGTACGGCGCCTTCGATACTAATGTGGTTCAGTACTACTTTGACGCCGGTAACGGCTTTTCGGCTGTGGTTTCACTCGAAGAAGGCTCGGGCCTGGTCGGCACCATCGACAGTTACGTTCCGCACCTAGTCGGCGGAGTGAAATACACACAACACTGGGGCGCGATCACCGGCGTTGTCGCTTATGATAGCAACTACGAATCGGTCGCCGGCAAGGTCCGCATCGACGTCGATGTTACCGACCAACTCTCGCTATTCGGAATGTTCGGCTACGGCTCCAGCGGCAAGCTCAACGATGACGTCACTAACGCAATCGACGCTCATGGTCGCGGGTTCTACAAAAGTTGGGGCGGTAACTGGGCTTTCTGGGCCGGCGCCACTTACAAGCTCAATGAGACAACTTCGTTGAATCTTCAGCTCTCGGGTGATCAGCTCAGGAACTATGGAGTCGCTGCAAACGTTGCCTATGCGTTTCTTGCAGATTTCACAATTACAGCCGAACTCGACTATGACCGCTACGGCGACTTCGCCGTCGGCAAGGTCGACCCTTCCATTAGCTGGGCTAATGCCAACAAAAAGAGCAGTGTCGGCGGCATCCTCCGTTTCGAACGTTCATTCTAACGGGAGGAAGAGCTTCATCTCGGTGGCCTCAGGCGGCGAATGACGATTATGGGGGGACCTGCCACGCCTGCGGCAGATAAGCCCTGACACGTTTGCAATCGGATACAGCTGCGATTAGGGCGCGGCCGATGCCCCGCTTGCCGGGATGTGACAGCTGGTAAAGCGTTGCGGCAGGTTTGCTGGCGGTCCCGGCGCTTGCGCTGACGCGTGCGGCGCAGTCCGGCGACACGGTGGAGGCCGCCGGCAGATGGGTGGGCGCGTGATCGCCGAAGCAATCGCCGAACTCGCCCAGTATCCCAGCTTCGATAACGACTGAATCGGCGGCGACTCAATGCAACCTTGGCTTCCGGAGACCGCGCTGACCGCCGCCGGCCTGACCGCGCTCGCCGCGCAGGATGCTTCGGACAAGCAAATCACCTGCGTCAAGGCGCCCTTCAAGTCGCTGATCGACCATGTCTTTATCTCGCCCAATCTCGTGCCGTGCGACCACGATTTCACGATCCTCGCGCTCGACCGAACCATCGAGCGGTTCCTGGAAGTGTCGATCATCGCCCGGTCCTCTTGCGACTGGCCGGGCCTATCGGTGAGCGTTAGATCCAGAACGAGGTTACACGGGATTCCTACAGCGGGCACATCGCAGCTGGCCGCCTGGCAAAGTCAAAGGGCAACCGTCTCACCGACGAAGACCGCGGCGAGCCGCAATCATCGAGCGAGGACGAAATAGTGGACAGCGAAGGGTTTTATCCGCATGCGGCAGGAGGATCGCTTTGTGGTTAGCGCTATTGCTGCGTATTCGATGCTTTTCTCGGCCGGGTTTGCCCGTAGGCACAGCCAAGCAGCGTGAGGGGAGGCCAAAGGGATAACCAATCGTCGCTAAACGGCATGCCCCAGCAAATAACGGCAAGGCGGTAGCGGCGCGCTTGAGCCCCGGTTGAAGTGCTTGGAGTTTTTCCGAATGGGCGAGCGTTGCGACTAATGAAGGCGTCACATCATTCGACGGTGACTGATTTTGCCAGGTTGCGTGGCTGGTCGAGATCTGTGCCCATGAAGAGCGCCGTGTGGTACGCAAGAAGCTGTATCGGCAGCGAGAAGATCATCGGCGCGATAATCTCGTCGGTGGCCGGCAGCACGATCGTGTGCATCGTATCGAGTTTCGATGCGGCTGCCCCTTTTCCATCGGTGATGAGGATAATGCGCCCTCCGCGGGCGGCCACTTCCTGCATGTTGGAGAGGGTCTTGTCGAAAAAGCGATCATGTGGCGCGATGACGATCACTGGCATGTTCTCGTCTATCAATGCGATAGGACCGTGCTTCAATTCACCCGCCGCATAGCCTTCGGCGTGGATGTAGGAAATCTCCTTGAGCTTCAGCGCACCCTCCATCGCCAGTGGGAAATTTGTGCCACGGCCGAGATAAAGGACATGATGACACTTTGACAGTTCGCGCGACAGAAGCTCAATCTCCGGCTGGATGCTGTCCAGTACCTGCCTCATGAGGCCCGGCATTTCGGTGAGGCTCTCGACGAGCGCCTGCACCTCATCTTCGGTCACGGTTCCGCGGGCCTTGGCTGCGTGGATGGCGAGTGCGGCAAGAGCGGCTAGCTGGCAGGTGAAGGCCTTGGTGGAGGCGACGCCGATCTCTGGGCCGGCAAGGATCGGGAAGACCACATCGGCCTCCCGAGCGATGGTCGATTCGCGCGCATTGACGACAGCGCCAATTTTCAGCCCAAGCTGCTTGCAGTACCTCAGCGATGCCAGCGTATCGGCGGTTTCGCCCGACTGTGAAATGAACAGAGCCGCAGACTGCGGCGACAACGGAATCTCGCGATAGCGGAATTCGGATGCAACATCTGTTTCGACCGGCAGGCGCGCATAGCGCTCGAACCAGTATTTTCCGATCAGCCCGGCGAGATATGCGGTGCCGCAGGCAGAGATCGCCAAGCTCGGGATCTTGGCGAAGTCGATGCCAAAAACCGCATCGGCACCATTTTCGATGAAATTGATATAATGACCGAGCGCATCGGCGATGACCTCGGGCTGCTCGAGGATTTCCTTCTCCATGAAGTGGCGATGGTTGCCCTTGTTGGCCAGAGCGGCCACGGCCACGGAGGTTTGGCGCGGACGCGCGACGGGGTGGCCGTCGTAATCAAAGATATCAGCGCCCGTCCTGCCGACAACGGCCCAGTCACCGTCCATGAGATAGGTGATTTCATTCGTGAATGGAGCAAGCGCGATCGCGTCGGAGCCCAGGAACATCTCGCCGTCGCCGTGACCGATCGCCAGCGGTGGTCCATTGCGCGCCGCAATGATGGTCGACGGATCATCCTCAAAGAGGATGGCAAGCGCGTAGGCACCCCTGACGCTTTTCAGCATGGCATGCACCGCCTCACCACGCCTCATGCCCTCCCGGCGGTGCCTTGCCAAGAGATGCGCAAGGACCTCAGTGTCGGTGTCGGTCTGGAACTCGGCTCCCGTCGCCGCCAATTCGTCCTTCAGTTCGGCGAAATTCTCGATGATGCCGTTATGGACGACGGCCACACCATCCGTGAAGTGCGGGTGTGCATTGCGTTCCGTCGGTGGCCCATGGGTTGCCCAGCGGGTGTGGGCGATGCCGATGGTACCACCCAGCGGCTCTTCCTTGAGTCTCCTCTCGAGATTGACGAGCTTGCCCTCTGCGCGCCGGCGGTGCAAGGTGCCCTCGGTGATCGTCGCAATGCCGGCCGAATCATAGCCGCGATATTCCAGACGCTTCAATGCGTCGACCAGGCGTTCCGACACCGGCTGTTGCCCAACGATGCCAACAATTCCGCACATGTTCTTCTCCGAATTCTTCCCGGCAGCCTTAGCCGACGCAGACGAGGGACGCCGCCCGGCATGCGCTCAGTTAGAGTCTTCTAATGGAATCCAGTAGGTTCGGTAAAATTGATTGTTGGGATAGCCGTCATCCACGCCATGGATGAACTGAACCCAGTCCAATGCGGGTGATGTGAACCGGGGCGTACGCTTCCGCCTTCAACGGGCTGCGCATATCATGGCCGGCGCCCTCACCTGCGTTAATAGCATGCAAGCCGGCCGCAGGAGACGGGGAATACTTGGGCCGAGTGCGAATGGGTAGCCCCGCACTCTTTGATCTCGCCGTTCAATTGTGCGGACGCTGCTTCATGCATCATTCCTCGGTTTGCTTCTCCAGGCCGGACGCAATGACTCCTTTCGGCGACGAGAAGCAAACCCTCTTCCGATCCCTGGGGCCACGCACCACGTCTTGGCTATCCGCATGGGCCGTGCGGCATGCCGAGAATCGGTTGCCACAGTACCGGCCCATTCAGACGTCCCCTCCAGCGGATGCGCAACAGGCTGGCGTGAGAGATCTCGAGAAACCCGGCCACCGCCTCCGTTTTGCCGACGGGCTGCGGCTTTCCGATGCGCGACAATGGCCACGTTGCGAGGCGAAGGATCCGTTCCATACGCGTATCGGTCACCGTCACGATCCGGGTGAGATTGTTGGCCAAGCCGAATTCGATCATGCCGGCGAAGAGCTCGTAGGTTGCTTGGGCAAGGCCGCCTGCCGCCTTGGGCGTTGATGGGGGCAAATCGAGCGCGAAACGGCTGCTTTCCCATATGTCAGGACTCGCGGGCGCCACAGCCTCACCCAGCAGCGCCGGGAATGTGTCGCGCAACATGGTCGGCCCAGTGGTTGGCAAGAGGCGCACGCAGCCACGAATTCGCCAATCGGATCCCTTGAGCAGCAGATAGACAGGCTTCAAGTCGTCAAAGGTGTCTGTTTCCATTTCGCCTCCGGTCTGAACTTCCCAATCGAGCCTCTCCTTGAAAACCCGATATCTGAGCCCGTGCATCTCTTTGAGCTCGCCTGCGAATTCGCTGTAGAGGCCAGGTGTGATCAGCTGAATCATTCGTCGCCTCCGTGCGGGTTGTGTTCCCGCCATCGAAGGGCAAAGCGCACAGCGATGCAGCCTGTAGACGTTTACAGCTATCCTCGCGGAAGGATCCGGATCTCGCCCGACTGGAGGCAGCCAGCCTGGCAACCGCATGGATCGTCCGAACGCGAGCTTTGCTTGGCATTTTCCAGATGGAAGGTCCCCTTGGCCTTTGAGACCTGCTTTCCAAGGCGTATTCGCGAATTTTATCCATGCCTTTTATGGTCTTGGAGAGCGTGGCGGGCAGGCTACACAGTGGGTGGCCGAGAGGTCGGGAATCAGTTGGAATGGAGGAATTCGTCTCGCCAAAGAGCGATCCTTTGCAATGCACTGCCTGCCCGACACTCCCGCTTCAACGTTACGCGCCACACACCGCCGAGTAACAGCCGGACCGGCGACGCCGGCTGTGCTGGTTGTTGGCCTGATCAGCGGCAGCACGGTGAATCTGAGCCACGTCGCCAGCCATTTCCACGGACCGGCGAGCGTAGCCTCCAACGATCGCCGGCGGCGACGCTTCTTCCAGTTTACCAGTTCGACGAGGACTGGCTGGCGTGTACGCTGGTGGCGCGGCTCAATCTACGCCCGTCCTTGCGGCTGTGCCTTGACTGCACCAATTGGAAGCAAGGACATAAGGTTCGCATCAAGGAGCGAGGCAATATGCATCGTCGTAACCTGATTAGAGCATTCATCGCGCTGGGCGTGTGCCCGATCTGCGCCCAGACCGCGCGTGCGGCCAGCGCCCATTGGGGATATGGCGGCTCGGTCGGGCCGGAGCATTGGGCCGATCTGGACACGAGAAATTTCGCCTGTTCGGCGGGCAGGCAGCAGTCACCCATCGACATCGCCGGCACGGTAAAGGCGGATATACCGCGCATCGACATCAGTTGGCTCAAGGGCGGCGGCAGGATGGTGAACAACGGCCACACCATTCAAATCAACATGCCGGAAGGCAGCACCTTGACCCGCGGGGATCGCGTCTACCAACTGGCACAGTTGCATTTCCACGCGCCGAGCGAGCATCACGTGGCGGGCATGAGCTTCCCGATGGAAGCGCATTTTGTCCATAAAGACACAAAGAGCGATACTCTGGGTGTGCTGAGCGCCCTTCTTACGCCTGGCGCGACAAATAACAGCTTTGCCGGTCTCGCCAAGGTCTTTCCGGCCCGGCCCGGCGAGGAGATGGCAGTTGACGAGTTCGATCCCAACGGGCTTTTGCCGGCCTCGCTCGGCTACTGGACCTATGAGGGATCATTAACGACTCCGCCCTGCACCGAAAACGTGGAGTGGATGGTTGCAATGGAACCGGTCGAGGTCGACACCGCAGACATCAAGCGGTTTACGACGCTTTACGCATCTAACGCGCGGTCGATCCGTCCCTCCAATCGGCGCTTCATCCTAGGCCTCAGCTAAGGTCATCGCGCGCGTCAAGCAAAACCGCGGTAACAATCGGGGGGTTTCGAACAGTACGACGCCACCCTGGTGGCGCTGGCATCGACCATAATGCCCTAGGGTTCACGACAGCATGACCGGATCATGGGGAACTTGTGGGCCGCTTGCTTTCGGAGAACTGGGTGGCGTCACCGACACCCGTACACTCCGGCCTGGATCTGCTCCATCAGGGATTGATAAATTCGACGCGTCGCTCCCGTGCTGCGAGAACCCTCCTTATACTGGACCAATTAAAATCTCCAAAAGTGGCAGTTTAGTTTGGACCAGTGAACTGCAATATTGGCTTGCAGTCAGGGAAGCGATCGTGACTGGTCGCGCCGGTCATGGATTGTTTGCGCTCGAACTGATGGAGTTGCCTGGATGTTTGAGGGTCCCATCATCGACGGTCGAATTAAGAATATTGCATCGGGATTTAGAGCCGTAAGCGTCTACGTCGATGCCACTTCAGCTGGAGAAGGACGTTTCGATACCCGATTGCTTGGTGAAGCCTGCGATTGCGCGTTGGCGGATGGCCCGGCTTGGGCAGAAGCTCATCTGGCGAGTTGGTCCGACGCCTACGTCGTCTTTGGCGCGAAGCCTAACCGTACGCCGTGCTCAGCCCAGGCCCTCAGAAAGCGGGTTCTGAAAGACGGCACTCTTTCGACGATCAACCCGATCGTCGATCTCTACAACGCCATCAGCCTGAAATACGCAGTCCCGGTGGGTGGAGAGAATTTTGACGCCTATGTCGGAAGACCCCACCTGACGATCGCTGACGGGAGTGAGACGTTCGACACCATGATGAATGGAGAGGCGGTCAACGATCCTCCCTTGCCCGGTGAGGTCATCTGGCGCGACGACATCGGCGTCACCTGCCGACGCTGGAACTGGCGACAGGGCACTCGAACCCGCCTGAAGACCCTAACAGGCCGGATGTGGTTCGTACTGGAGGCGTTGGAGACCATGCCGGACGATGCATTGGCAGAGGCGACGGATGCCATGGTCGGAGGGCTGAATGCCTTGATGCCTGGCTGCAAAATCGCGAGCCAAGAAATTGCCATCGCCGGATGAGGTTTCCGGTCGAGCGAGTGGATCCATGGCCGCCCGGGGCATCCGGCGCGATCGATCCGATCGAGATTATCAAGGGCTGAGAGAATGAATGTCGATCTCCATCAGTTGCTCATCGTCTTTGCTGCATATGTCATTGCCGCGGGGAGCCCCGGCCCGAGCAACATGCGCATTATGGGGGTTGCGATGGCGCGCGGCAGAGGTGCTGCGCTCATGCTTGCCTCCGGCGTCGTCAGCGGCTCGATCTTTTGGGGTTTTATGGCCTCCACCGGCATCTCCGCCCTGTTGGCCAGGTACGCCCAGGCACTGCTCGTTCTGCAGGTTTTCGGGGGGCTTTACCTGCTATTCCTCGCCTTCAGGGCGGGACGGTCGGCGCTTACGTCGAACGAGAAGCTGGCGGTGCGCGCATCGACCGACCAAGTCGCTCTTTCGCGGGGTGAGCTCTATAGGAAGGGCCTCTTGATGCATTTGGCGAACCCAAAATCCGTGCTGGCATGGATCGCGCTCGTCACGCTGGGGATCGGTCCGAATTCATCGTGGCAAAGCATCGCGGCGATATTGGGTGGCTGCGCCATCCTAAGTGTCACGATATTCTGCGGCTACGCCATTGTCTTCTCCACACCGCCTATGGTGGCTCTATATCGCCGCTGCCGCCGCTGGATCGAAAGTCTGTTGGCGATGTTCTTCGCGTTCGCCGGGCTGCGTATGCTGCTTTCCCGTATGTAGTTTCGAAAGGAATGGATGATGACTTTGTTTCGCGGCCTGTCGGCGTTCCCCCTTACGCCAACCGATGCGGAAGGGCATGTCGACACCGAGGGTCTGGCTCGTTTTCTCGAGCGTATTCAACGCGCCGGAGCGGACTCCATCGGCCTTCTGGGGAGCACGGGCGGTTATGCTTACCTCACCAGGGAAGAACGCAAGCGTGCCGTTCAGGCTGCCGTGGAATGCATCGGCGGCAAAACGCCTCTTGTCGTGGGTGTGGGTGCATTGCGTACCGATGAAGCTCAGGCTCTGGCGCGCGATGCCAAATCCGCTGGCGCTGACGGCCTGCTCCTGGCACCGATGTCCTACGTTCCCCTGAACGAGGACGAAGTCTTCCAGCACTTCGTCGCCGTGGCCGAGGCGGGGGAATTGCCTTTGTGCATATATAACAATCCAAGCACCACGCGCTTCACATTCAGCGACGCATTGATCGCCCGGCTGTCAGAGGTGTCCAACATCGTCGCGGTGAAAATGCCTCTGGCGGCGAATGACGATTACGCGGGGGAACTGGCACGTTTGCGGTCGATGACGCCTGACACGTTCACAATCGGATACAGCGGCGATTGGGGCGCGGCGGATGCCCTGCTTGCCGGATGTGACACCTGGTACAGCGTTGCGGCAGGTCTGCTGCCGGTCCCGGCGCTTGCGCTGACGCGTGCAGCGCAGTCCGGCGACGCGGTGGAGTCCACTCGGTTGAACCGCGCTTTCGGGCCGCTCTGGACCTTGTTCAAACACTACGGCAGCTTCCGCGTTATGTTCGTCATCGCCGACTACCTCGGTCTGGCGCACGTCCAGCCACCGCGCCCTATTTTGCCGTTGCCGGAGGACGCCGGAGATGACATTAGGCAGGCATTGGAGAAGCTCGAATAGCCGAGCACAGGGCATGCCCAGTGCCACTGCTAGTTAGGCACCCGGCGCGCGGGCGTTCCGCGCACCGTTCGAGATGGAAGTTGGGCGGCGCAGAATTGGATCGGGTTGGTCGCGCTTTGGCTTTGCGGTCTCTTCGGTGGTGAAATGGTCGCAACGTTATCGTGCTCCGGTAGCGCCGGGAAGATGGGCGGCCATCGCAAACGCGTTCTGCAGCCGCATCGAACTTTCATCCGCGACCAAACGATCGGAAGTAGAATTTCGAGCTGATCGTAGGCCGCTCGCTGCCTGAAGAGGGTGCTCCGCGCTACATCGGTTTCGTCTATGGCTATGATCGCGAGCCGCAACGGCGCATTCTCGACCATCTCAAGAAGCAGCCCGTCCAAGCCAATCAGGATATCACCTTCATCACCGACGGTGGGGAAGAAACGCCGACTGGTTCCATATCACCGTGCGCATCAGGGTCCTTCGGCAGTTCGTGCAAGGGCTCGAAAACCAGGACGAGCAGACCGGACAGGACCTGCTCGAAACTCTGCGCAGGATCAAATGGCAGCTCTGGCATGTTGACGTCTATCGGGCCCGTCACGAAATCGCCGACCTGCAATTCGACGCGGAAGGTCTCGAAACAGGCTAGCCGAACATGCGCAAGTTCCTGACCGCCATCGGCGAGCTCACCAGGCCTACATCGCCTCCAACAGTGCCAGCCTGATTAATTACGGCGAGCGTTAGCGGTCCGGAGATCGCATCTCTTCGGCCCTCGTCAAGGCCACCGTCAACGCCGTTCCAAGCGGGTCGCCAACAAATGGCAGATGCAGTGGAGCAGGATCGGCGCACATCTTCTGCTGCAAACCCGCACGCAGATCCTCGATGACCGTCCCGACGCGCTTGGCGTGCAGCCCCTCACCTCGCCCGCGCCCCGCGGTGGTTCTTGCCAAGAGACGCTCGCTCGCATCTAACGAAAACCGCCGCTGCATTTAGCTGCATCCATTGTTCGGATGCGTGCGATCCAAACAATCAATTTGTTCAATCAGCTTCTTGAAAGCTAACCCTTGTTTGGTGGAACATGGGCTCTGGTCGTCGACGCTGGCTTAATGCAGGGGCTGCACGCAGGAGATACAATGCACAGAGATCGCAACCGGGTTAGCGGCATAATGGCTGGCCGACCGGTGTCATCCCCAGGCTGCCGCAGCGTGCGGCTTGTCTGTCCCTCCATGATCTCTCGGAAGACAGTTCCGAATACTGCGACCGGTTGCCCGCCTTGTGTGTCGCCTCGATCTCATAACCGATGGTGAGCTGCTCAATGGGCTATCCTTCGCCGGATAAGAGATGAAGTGCGAACGCTCTCGGGGATCATGCCGATCGTACGTACGTCCTGCTTACTCTGGTCAGGCATAGGGCGCAATTTGTTGGCCCAGCTATGAAACTCTTGCCGGAAGTTAGCTCTGCCGCGTGCGTGATGGCTTGAGCGGACTGACGCAACGAAGGCTCACGAGTATTCGGTTCCTGCCGTCATTATGACGAGACTCAACGGTACCTTCAACATCGGCGTGGTTCGACTCGCCGCGCGAAAACAGGCAAATCTCGATTGAATCCGTCACGCGGTGTCAGCCTGGCATTGGTGCCTTCCCTTCTCAACAACTATCAAATCAGCATTCACGATAGCCCAGTTATCGTTCTCACGTGCCGTAACGCCGTGCCTTCAGTTTCCACGTTCGCGTCGAGCTCGCGAGTGGCCAGAGTTCGGAACAGAACGGTCGAAGTCTAATCGCCGCGAAATTCAACGGAGGGTCAGCGGGGCCAAGGGGGCAAAGTGCGACGGTGTCTAAGCCGTCTTTATGAGGGGAGAGGTACACATGGCTTTCCTGTTCCAGCAGCATCCGGCCGCATACCGAACCGATGCGGAGCTAGAATTCAGGTCAGACTTTCGCAACCCATGCGCTGCGGGTCGAACGCCGTTCCCTTGGGAAACATGGCTCAGTGGCGACAAAGCATTTGTCCTCGCCTTAGCCGCCTCGATTGCGCTCTTGGTCGGGACGCAGAGGCAGGCCCCCAAGATCAACGACGCGGTCATAAGCGAGCTGCGAACGATTCAGATCAACGATGCATTGCTCCAGCGCGACGTCGCCCGTGCTCGGACCGACATGGAAGTGGACCACTCGGTTGCTTCTACCGGACAGGCATTGCAAAGGAATCTTGAAGACTTGCAGCGCGATTTCGAGATTTCGCCCGATGACGCCTCCGGGCAATCCAGATTGCTCGCGCAGCTCGTAAACTCGATCGAAAACACGCAGGCTGCCATCTCAGCCTTGGTCAAGCATAATCAGCGTATGCAAAGCTCTCTCGCAGATCTTGCTCGTTCAATTGACCGCCTTGAGGGCGGCAAGCTTGAACTCTCCGAACTGATCGTGTTTTCAGTCGAACCGGGGCTTACCCTCGCCTCACAGATGGAGCTTCTCGAAAGATATACTCCGGGCCAGGCCCGAGCTGTCGCGGATGTCGTGGCCAGGTTCCGCCCTGTCCTGTCTTCTTTATGGAGGTTGGAGCAAGCTGCCGATCAGATCGCATCCCTCGACACGTTCTCCAAGGCTGCCGAACTGGAGCGAGAGCATCTGAAAGGCTACAGTTTGGCCGGCGCACAGGCGCAGCGTACGTGGCTTTTCTTTGGCTCTGTGTCCATATGCCTTTGCTTGGCAGCGATCATTAGGGCGTTCAGGCAGCATCTGCGGACCAACCGGTTAGAAAAAAGGTTGGAGCTTGAAGAGGAATTGAGCGCGATCGAAGCTCGCTTCAACGATAGTATAGCAAAGAATGCCTCGGCGCGCTGTTCCACCGAAGCAGCCCTTAGACTCATTCAACGCGTTTTCGATGCGGACCAATGCGCGCTTACTCTGGTGGATCCGAGTCTCATCAGGCATACCGAGTACTTTGTGGCGAACACGTGCATGCGCGTCTGGAACGTCGCGCTTATTGATGAACTCGTTTCACTTGTCCGCGCCGGACGGCCATTGTTTCGCGTCATCCCGGCGGCGGAAATGGTTCGGACCGCCAGAGGCTCTTCCGGTGTTTGTCAAATTGTCGGTTGCAGCGCCTCCGGTCAGCAGGTTGCCGTTTGCATCCTCGTCTTTGAAGGAGATCGCTCACTCCCTTCAGCCGACGACCTCCGGGTTCTTGCCAGTGCTATTGCGCGTCTAAGCAACCATCTTGAAATGCAGCGTATAAATGCGGAACGCAACCTTCTGGTGAATCGATGGGAGCATGTGGAAAGGCTGAGGACTGTCGGCACAATCGCAAGCGGCGCTACACATGAATTCAATAATATTTTAGGATCAATAATTGGATTTTCAGAGATCGCACTAGGTCTTGTGCGTCGGCCCTCGAGAATTCAAAACTCCATCAACCAAATCCTCTTAGCTGGACACCGAGCCAAGCTGATCGTTGACCAGATTTTGGCACTCAGCCAAAAACGCAAGCGCGTGGCAGTGCCTTTCAATATCTCCGAAATTGTAATGGACCTTGCGCCACTGCTGCGCATTACAGTTCGTGCAGATGTTCAGTTGCATTTCAAGATCAACGAGTGGCAAACGGTTGTCGAGGGCAGCCCAACCGAGATACAGCAGATCCTTATGAATCTGTGCAAGAACGCATCGGAGGCTGTCTTGAACGACGGCCGTGTCGAGGTTGGCGTTTCACGGACCCGCATCTGCGAAACAAAGCGGTTGGCTCAGGGCACCTTGAGACCTGGAGATTACGTTGTGCTCTCCATCAGCGACGATGGCCCAGGAATCGCAGGTTCGGTACTTCCGCATGTCTTTGAGCCTTTTTTTACCACACGCTCTCGCGTCGGCGGGACCGGGCTGGGTCTTGCTGCAGTGGACAGGCAGGTGTGCGCGCTCGCAGGATGCCTAGACGTCAGCTCGGTTGTTGGCCGAGGTACGCGCTTTGATATTTACTTGCCAGCCTCCGAGGAGGAGCCAGTCAGCGCTGACGTCACTTTCGGCCCATACAACGGATTACCGGCCAACGGCGGAATCATTGCAGTCGTGGAGCCCGATCCAGCAGAGTTGGAGATTCACAAGGACAATATCGCCGCGCTGGGTTATGAGCCGATCGGCTTCGCGACCTTCGAAAGTCTTTGCGGCTGGATCGAGAGCGGGAAGGCAGCTGACCTGCTGATTTTGGCGAAGACGCCTTTCCTCGAGCGAGGACGGGCCGAGTCCGTATGCCCCACCATCATGGCGGTGCCTTTCATAGTCATCGGTGACATCGACCCCATGCCGGTCACATCTGACAATCAGGCCTTCGTCCTTCGGCTAGCGAGACCGGTCTCGTCCAGGACAATAGAGCATGCGATTCGTATAATGATGATGGCGTGATGCCGCCGACGCGCTCATTCTATGCAAATAATGTGAGAAGGCCTGGCAAAAGACATCGAAGCAGAACAAAACGACGCGTCGCATCACAATGGACTTATCGATGCAGAGACGTTGTTCTAGCCTTAGTGCTTGTTAAGGAGGTCGGTTACTGTCTCTCCCCGTCGCCGGGCATCGGCGGCAAGCCATACCTCTCCCACCTCGTACAGGTCACCTTGGGTGTGGAACGGCACAATGACGTCAACGGCAGCCGACAGCATGTCAAGAAGCGTTCGATCTTCCACAGCGGCTCCTTGCGGGCTGCTCTTGACGAGCGAAAAGAGCTTTTTGAAGCCCTGGACCGGATCGGCCCCATGGATCGTTGATATTGATCCCGCATGGCCGGAGACGACTTCGCTAAGGTAGGCCCATGCAGCATCATCGCGCATCTCGCCGAGCAATATTCGATCAGGGCGCATGCGCAAGCTCGCTTGCAGCAGTTGCTCGGCTGTCACCGCACCTACGCCGGCTCGGTCCTTTGGATAGAGTAACCGGACATGGTTCTCGTGCGGGATTACAAGCTCCAGCGTGTCCTCGATACTTATCAGTCTCTCTTGCGGGGGTATAGCGTTGATCAAAGTCTTGCTCATTGTCGTTTTGCCGCTTCCAGTAGGTCCGCAAAGCAGCATCGTGAGCCGTCCCGAAACACACGCTTGCAAAAACTTCTCCAAGTCACCATCGTCGTATTGCTGAAGAATAGTTTCGTCCTGCCGCTCTTGGCGCTGTTTTCGTGACCGCCATTGATTCCAACGTGAGTATTCGTAGCGAGAAGAAACTTCCTTCAGTTCGGTCACACGACTTGAAGGACGCCGTATCGTCAGGCTTACTGTTCCTGAGGGAACAGCGGGCGGCAAACAGATCTGCAGCCGCTCTCCGTTCGGCAGCTCAGTCGCACAGAGGGGGCTTTGCGGTCCGACATCTTGCTTGCGCAGCGCTCCAGCGAGAATCGCGATGTCCTCCAGATCGTTATAACCTAGCGGTAGCGGATGTTTCGTGAAGACGCCGGCTTGTCGCACAAACGCTTCCCCAGGCCGGTTGATAGCGACCTCTTCGGTCCTCGGCTCCTCAAGCCATTTCAGAACGGGGTCGAGAAGCAAACGCAATTGAGGGTCAGCCTCCGATCGCATTGTTGTCTCTCCGGCGTTGGCGATGTTGGGGGGCTGGCGCCACGACAGTTGCCGTGAGACCGTATACATCCGAGAAATCGAGGTCGCGAGCCACAAAGATGGATACAGCATCTCCCTGGTTTTTCTTCAAGGTTGGCGGAATGTTGACCGTCGCTCTCAGTGTCGTCTCGACGGCTTGTCCGCCATTGCTCTGGAAGCTGTTGATGCCGCTTCCTCCGCCAGAGCTCGCCGCGTATTGACCGGCCGCCTGGAACGCGCCTTGAAGGACGCTCATCAGCATTGCTCCGCCAAAGCGTTCCCGGAAGTGATTATCCACCGTGCCAGGCACTCCGGAGCGGCCGAGCTCGTCAGCACCCGGCGATGCTATCGAAACGAGGGCATGGTCAGGTGTTTCGATGCGCGTCCACAGCACGAAGACACGCGCATCCCCCTGTTCGAGACCGTGCTGGATCTCGCCAATCACGGTCGTCCCACGATCCAAGAGCACGACATTGTTGGTGGCGCCGCGGACGTCTTTAGGTAAGACGCACTTCACATAGCCGGGTAAATTTGTGTCGACCGCCGTTTGCAAAAGGCAAGGAATGATCGTTCCCTGAGTAATCACGAGATCAGGGTGCGGCAAAAGTGTGGCCCGGCTCGGCTCCTGTATATCTGGCTTCAATCGGCCTGACAGATCGCCACCGATCGAGATCTCATCCGCGGTCGCGGGAGCATCCTTGTGGTCGTCTTCGCTCCGCTGAGCCACGTCGGGTTTTTGACTGCCGCTGCTGTAGGCGAAAATTGGTGATTCCTCGGGCGGCGGTTCAGCTGCCGCGGGTTGCGGCGTGGATGGCGCAGGATCTGCCGCCTGCGCCGCCTTTGCAGGTGCTGGAGGTTCGGGAGCAAGCTCAATAGGCACGGGGCGGAACGGCTCGGCGTTGGGGGAAATTGGCGGGTTTGGCTGAGAGGGTTCGTCTTGTGTGCTGGGACGACTTCCGAGCCAGATGAGCGACAGAGATGAGATGAGAACAAGACCGGCTACGGCCAATTTCTGTGGTCCCGAAACATGCCGGCGGGCCGGCTCCGAGACCAACGATGCGGATGCATTTACATCGTGTCCCGACTGTGGGCCGGTTTCATTCATCGGCCCGAGCCTTTCAAAACGCGCCACACGTCGGGTCTCACTGTACCGGTGCCCGGCGCTCGTCCAACAGGATCATATGCCCTGTTGAAAATCGACAATACCGTATTGCCATCTCTCAGACGCCATTCCCGGGCGACTGCGGATACTTCAACATAGTCGCCTTTGACTGTGAAGTTGGCAGCGGCTTCCTTGCCGTCGGGATTGATGATGTAGAGGGAGGGTATACGGGAATTGCTTGCGAAGCCAAATACGGTGGTAAAGCCATTGTCGAAAACCTGCAGCGGCGCCAGCGATCGATCGCCCTTTGCGACGTAGTGAAAATTGCTTTCGCCGTAACTGGCAGTTGTACCGGGCCGATTCAATAAATCCTGAACCCTCTGTTCCTGCTGCACCTTTGCCCGGGCCTGACCAAGAATCGAGCGCTTTTCTGCTGCCTGTCTCAAAGCAGCGGCCTCATCACCGGGATAGGTGAACTGCACACTGTAGTATAAGTCAGGTTGCTGCTCATCTAATTTTGGCATCGCTCTCGTTGAAATGCTGAAGACATATCTGCGGGTACCGGACTCACTGTCGGCCAGAACGACGACCGGCTGCGGCGGCAGGATCCGGCTGGCCTTGAAGAACAGGTAGTTGGCGCGTGGGAGCGCAGCCAGGTCTTTGCTATTGGAAACGGCCACGGCTGCGACGGTCTCGTTGGCCGCGAATGTGACGACCAGCGTTGCCCCCACCGCGGTCGACAGGCGCACCACTTCGTCGGGACGGTAAGCCAAGTAGCGCATCCGTGCATCATGCTTGCCGGCAAGCGGGGTGTCTTCCGCGGAAGCCTCCAGCGTTAAGAGTAGTGAACAGGCCAGTGCGAGAAACACTCTTTTTGTCATGGCTGCACGTCACCCAGGTTCGACACGCTATCTTCCGAGGTTTGATAGGAAGTGACGAGTAGACCTCCCGGATTGGTGAGCCTTGATTGGGCAGGCAGATCTGTCAGGCGCTCGTAGCGGATGGTTGCTGTCCAGGTGGTCACCAACGGCATCTGCCCATCGATGGAAAGGGTGCGTTTGTATCGGATCTGTTGAACGTCCGGACTGATGTCGTTTGAGGAAATATGCCCGACTTCGAGCTTGCCGAGCTTGCCGATTGTGACTTGCGGCGAGGTGGGATTCGGATAATTGAAGAAATCTTGATATTGCTGCCGCACAGCCGGTGCGCTGAAACTGGATACGAGGTCATAGCCGTATTGGGCGGAATCGGCTGTGTAGCTCTCGCGCAGGCGTACATATTCCCACAGCGAAGCATTTATGACGGCTCGCTCTTGGGTTGCCGGCAGTCGAGAGACTGACACTTCGCTGTCAACTGTTCCATCCGGGCGTACCCAGAGGAACACAGGTACGAGCTTGGCCAACGGGACCATGGCAGCGATGGTAAATGCCTGCGCAACATTTCCTAGGACCGCCGCTGCCGCAAAGGCTATGAGGGCCTTTGACAGGCGCCGCGCAGACTTCGCTCGTGAAGTTTGAAACGCTTCCACCTTCTTATAGTGGGCGGCTAGCGTTTCTCTCTCCACCAGAAGGGCATGTTCAGGAAATTTCACTTGGGCTCTTTCGCACATTCGACTTGAAGATCTTCAGGGGAGGTTTCCCATTGTCCCACGTTCAGTTGGAATGGCGAACCCGTGCAGGTCGCAAGCTTATCGGTTGTCTTGCAGGCCGCCAAAGCCAGTATTGACAAAAGTAGATAGTATTTCATGTTGAGGTACCCGCGCTTGTCGATTGATTAACCACCTGCCGTTTTGGCAATGCGGCGATTGAGGCTGCTAAGAGATTGGTTCGCACCTGCCCAAGAACCGCCGGCTATGCTGCTGGCGATCGTCGGAAGCGCGACGATCAAAGCGTCACCAGCTAGGAAAAGCATATCGAGCTCGTAAAGCCCGATGATCTTGGCTGCTGTCGTACCCTTGTATTTGATCACCGCAAGCATGACTCCCAGCGCGACTGATTCGGCCGCGATAACTATCGTTGCAACGATGTTGAGGAGGACAAGCAGCAGCCCGTATGAGAGCAGTTGGCCGATCCATCTGGTAGCCATGTCTCGAGTGTGATCAAAAAGATAGCCTACAAGAACGAGGGGGCCGATCGCCAGGAGCACCTTCGTCAGAATTCCAACGGCATCATAGATCTCGAACGCTGTCCAGAGCGAACCGTACAAAATCCATTGCGCTCCCTGGAAGGCAAGTATGTCCTGCTGATTCATTGGCCCAATTTCGGAAGCAATCCGCTGAAAGGCACTCTGACTTGAAGCGAACATTACGTCGAGCTTCTGGGGGATACCGATGAAGGGCAAGGTGCTTCCGCTGATCTGGTGGGCAAGCTTTGGAATCGTGTCGTCGAAGACCGATTCAATGTACAGCTGATAGTTGGCCTGCCCTAAGATGAGGGCGACGACAATCGATACCGTGACTACGCGCGAGATACCTCCGCGCGCGTCGACTTGACCGCGCATGACCAGAAAGCCTTGGATTATGATCCAGAGCGTGACGCACGCAACCAGAGGCGCACTGACCGCCTCTTGGACGTTTCCAATCACTTTGTGCAGCCCCGCCGTAAAGGCCACATGAAAGATCGCGTGTATGGCCGTGAATGGCGCAGGAATTCTGAAAACCATTGCGTGAACCTTATTTGCCCCTGATCAGCGCAGATGAGCCGGATGAACTAAGCGTCGCTACTCAAACATTCTGGCGGTGTCCTGGCGTTCGCGACGCTGCATCGCGGCCTCCTCTGCGGCGTGAAGGCTCGCTTGTGCAGTGGCCATCGTCAGCAGACTCGTGGCCTGGACATTTTGGATAATCGCATCATGAATCTGCTTGAGGACCAGACCGTTGGTGACGGTGGCCTGCACAATATTTCCCGAGCGGGAAAGCTGACCAAGCGTATTGTCGTTGGCCTTAAGGCGCTTGTCCATTACGCCCAGAGTGTCGGCCGCAAGAGCTGCGGCATTGATGGTACCAGCGATTTGTCCCTGTAACAGTTTCGCTTCTGAATCCGTGCCGTCGACTTTCCGGTTTGGGTTGTCCGCAATTGCACGCGCTTTAATCGAAGTTGGCGCCTGACCCTCAAACATCTGCCTCTCAAGCTGATTGCCCGACGGGTAGTGATTTCCTTGGTTCAGTGAACTTAGCAGCCCCGTGACACCGAATGACGACTTTAGTATCTCCACCATTTCCATCGTGGAAGCGAGCGTCTGGGCTGACTTTATCAGGATCTGCGCAGTGGAAACCGCTGTTAAGCCCGCTTGTGTTACTACCGCCGGGTCGATGACGACAAATTGCGACCGGGCCTGTCCGCTAAACAGAAAGGAAGCGGCAAGCGTCGTTGCTGCAAGCGTGGGAAATCTCATGAATATTCCTCCGTCAGTCTTGAATTTCGTTGTAACGAGCCATGAACTTGTCGAGCCACGCACTTGGGGCATCTCCGTGCTGGTCACGAAGCTGGTCGACAAAGCGCACGGTGTTGGCCCGCCCCGAGAGTACGGCTACATACTCGCGCATCTGGCCAAGATCGAATTCGCAAACAACACTCCCGCTCTCGCGCTTGAGCAAAAACTTGCGGCTGCCAATTGCCATTCCCTGGCGGATTGCCTCGAACTCCTGCGTGGTGCACTTCAAGCCATCGACATACGCCGCCCGGTCGGCCGTCGGTGATGGGTAGAAGATCTTGGTCATGCATTGTGCAACGAGACTGGCCCCGAGGGGCGATTCAAGCACGTGTTCAGGCTGCTGCGTTGCGAGTATCAACATGCCGTTGTTCTTGCGGACGGTGAGCAGGAACTTGTCGATAACAGCCGAGAACTGCGGGTTGAGCAGATAGAAGCGAAATTCGTCGCAGCTCATGACGAACCGACGGCCATCGACAACAGCGCCCACGCGGTGCAGAAGATATGCGGCGGCCGGCGCACAGACCTCCTCAAATTCCAGGAGCTGCGTCATGTCGAAGCCGGTAATGGAGGCATCCAGCCTGACTTCGTCCTCATCGCCGTCAAAGGCCCATCCAAGCGCATTCCCCCTACACCACCGCTGCAGCCGTGCTCCCGCGCCCTCCGAGGGGCTGTGCAGCAGGAATTCGCGCAGGCCCGCAAGTGAGCGCATGGCGGGTTCGAACGAAAGTTGACGAAGAATGCCACGTTCCAGTCGACGGCTTTCCTCCGGCGAGATCGGACCACGGCCGTCACTCTCGATGAGGGCCATCAGCCATTCGCGCAGAAAATCCAACGAGGCGGAGGTGTTGTCCAGTCCGCGCAGAGGGGCCAAGCCGCTCGGAGCGCCTCTGCGCAACGCAAGGTATGTCCCTCCCGTGGCTCGCACCAGCAGTTCACCACCCCGGTCTTTATCGAAAAAGACGATGGCGCCATTGCGATCGACCACGCTTTGCTCAAGCATCGCGAGGATAAAGGTCATCAGCGTCGTCTTGCCTTTGCCGACGGGTCCGAATATCGCCGTCATGCCGACGTCATTCTCATGGGGGATGTAGTCGAAAGACGTTCCACCGTTTGTGCGAAAGCGCGCAACAGCTTTGCCCCAGTGGCCGGAGCTGGAACCGCTGGGGAAGTTCTCAAATGAGACAAGCCCGGCAAAATTGTACGAGGTGATCGCCCCGGGGCGCGTGCGCCACCTGTTGTTCCCCGGGAGTTGGGACCAGTACGCGGCCTCCATGCCGATACCCTCTTGGACGATAACGGCGCCTGTGTCGGCCAGCCTTGCGCGCGCATTTGCTGCGCGATCTGCAAGGCTATTGAGGCTGTCGCCATAGACGCACAGGCTCAGATGATGCGAACCCATGACGAACTCGTTGCTTGCCAGTGCGTCCTCTGCCTCGGCAAGTTCATTGATCTGGGTGAGAGCCTTGTCGCCGGCGCTCGTCATCTGGCTGGATTTAAGGCTAAGCTTCGCATGAGCTTGTGGCCGAGTGAGGAAGGAAAAGCTCTGGCTCAGGACAAGCGGGAAGTTGGCGGACAGTAAGGGATTTAGCATGCCTGGCCGCGTCGTCGCCGGATATTCACGGAACGAAAACAATGATCCCACGGAGCTATCCCCGGGTCTTCGAATCTCAAGCGCCCGCTTCCCGCAGATGACCCGATCAGTGTAGATCGAGGCGCCAAGCGAGCCGGTAACCATCGGAACCGGAAGAAACCGGCAAGTCATTATCAGCCGAAGCGCCTCACCAATTTCCGTGAAGAGCACGTTGCCTTTCTCGCGAATACCCAACCGGCGCAGACCGTAACCGCCGAGTGAGCCAGCAATGATCTGCCAGAGGTCCTCCAGGCTTCGCAGTTGTGTGGCCAGATCGTTGTCATTCCGTCTGGGGGATTTGGCAATGCGCCAGCCGATCTTACCGATTGCGGTGCGGGGGGACACGACGATAGTGAGGAAGTGATCGTTGCGAAAGAGCTTGCCCGACAGCACATGGCGCTCATAGGCCTCGCTCAGACTGCCAGCAAATGCACTTTGAAACTGGCGCGATGCCGGCTCCGGCACATCGTTGTTGCGCACAAGATGAGCGTATAGCGTGACATTGTCATCCGCGATGTTGCGCAAGAGAGTGTTGAACGCGCGGCAGCGCGAATTGCGCATCTCTGCGTCTTCCAAATCAAAGGGCAGGCCGTTCACGTGTGCCATGGCCATGATCGATCCGTCTTCCAGCAGGACAACCTGGTCGCTGAGATGACCGACATACGGAAGATAGATCTCGCCAGATCTCTCGGTCCGGCCACTGGCGCCAAACATTACACCATTCCTCTTCCGCGTTTCGGCACTCTGATCGGATTGACGCTGACGCTCGCGCCACCCCAGACCGGCCCGTCCACGCTTCTGCCGGCCGTCTGCAAATAGAGGAGCGCGACGCTTGCGGCGTTATAGTCACGCTCAACCACCAGCCGTGCCCCGAACCAGAGTGGCACGAGCACGATTTCATAAAGTGGGTTTTGAAGGACAATGATGACGAGACCAGCCAACATCATCAGCAATCCGGCCAGCGTCAGCGGCACCCCCAGAAACAGTGCGGGACGTGTCGCCGCCACATAGAGGGTGCTCACTTCCAACCGGTCGCTCATCAGCCACCGCCTATGAGCGCCTTGCCCAGGAAGCTTGCGCCGAACATGATGACGATCCCTCCAACGACACCCGCAACCAAGCCAAGTGAAGCACGACCGAACATCCAAGAGATGCCGATGGCCACGAGTCCGAGCACGGCCAGTGATTGTCCGAAGGGGCCAAGTATGAAGGTGCAGATATTCTGGACCATCTTGGCGGGATCCGTCCCTCCGGTCACCTGAGCCGAGGCTGGCCCGATGGAGAAGACCGTCCACGCGGCGCCTGCAGCAGCGGCCGGTACATATTCAGCCGTCGTGCGCAGCATGGAAAAAGGCGAAGGAACACGCGTTTTAAGCGCACGAAGTATTTTGAATGGCTTCATCATTGTATCTCCATGGTTCAATCGAATACGAGTTTGTTCGGGTTCGAGGGTTCCCGCTCTTCCGCAGCCTGGCTGCCTGTCGGGCCGGAGGGATCGGCCCCGGAGCGGTTTGACTCATACGAGCCCCAGATGTCCCAAGAATTTTGGTTGGGCTGCTTTCCATTGGCCTGTTGGCTCTGTTGGAGCAGAGGCGGCACGGCTTTCCTACCGGATGCCTCAAGGTGTGGCGCATCTGGAGCGGTCGGCTCCAGCGTTCGCTCGAGATGACTCGCGATGTCCTTTGCAGCCGACTCGACCTTGCGTACATAACCGTTGGTGAAGCCACGCGTGACGTCGCCCGTGTTGTAGGCCGAGATGGCACGGCGAAGCGCCAGTTGCTGCGCCGGAGCAGTCGTGCCGCCGGCATATCGGCTTTCAAGCAAGTGGGCGGCGGCCGATAGCGAGGCGCAGGGCTCGAAAGCCTTTTCCGGCGTGAGATTGAGGAAGGAAAAGTTCTTGCTGTTTATCTGCATCAATCCGACATCGACAGAATGTTGTGCTTCGAGGCGGTTCTTGATGCCCCGCATCGCTTTCAGGTGGTCTGTCCAGCGAAGCTGCTCACCTGTGGTGTTGTCATGAGCCACCAGCGTTTCAAAGCCACTTTCAATTTTGGCAATCGCGGCGAGCGTGGACGGCGCAACCCAGGGAGCGCATTTGCGCGACAGGCGGTGGAATTCACGGGGCGAAAGTGGCGCGGGCTCGGCTGGGAATGACATGGATGTCAACAGGGCGATGGCCAGCGGCCAAGCTGCAATAAACATTCCTATCACCTACCTTTCGAAGCGTCCGGACCGGTTCTGGCCCTGTCCGGCACGCGCTTATGGGGCAGGTTTGTTACTGCGTGATGTTCAAGTTCAGCTTTTTCGGTTTCAACTGAAGCAAAGAGCTTGTTCGTGTCCGGGTGCATGGGCACCTTGCGCATGCGCGGGTTGCGCGGGCGCGATCAGCCGGCACATCTCGACCATCGTGGTGGATCATTCCAGCGCGGGATTGCCCGTCCCGGCCGTCCGTTGCTCCTGCAGCGTCAACCGCGACTTGGCATGGGCGGTGATGGACTCTTGTGTCAGCGCCTGGCCGAAGGACAAAATGGGGAGCTTGGCGGGTTCATCTCAGGCTGCGGAAGCTTGGGTCGATCGAACGCGAGAACCGACTAGGGCGCCGAGCTGCCCAATGTTGCGGCATGCTGCCGTTGTTGCAAGAGACAGCCATGCGCCCTGCATACTCAGGCATTGGTTGAAACCGCGAGTTCGTCCGCGAAGCTCGTCGGAGGCGCAAATACGCGGGACGAGGGTCAACTGGGAAGACGTGGCGGCGCAGCCGGCCTGGTGCGAGACCTGGTTCAGCTGTTCGGCCGCGCCGCGAACTGGTGGGTCACGCACAGTCCCATCGGCAGAAACCGCAGGCGGATTGACGCAGTCCGTCAGCGCTCTCGACAAGTACAGTGACTGGCTCAAAAGGAAGGTATTGCATCAACCGAGAAATGTTAGCTCGCAAGGTAACCGTAACCGCAATCGGACCTGCCGATCGCCGGGAACAGGATTGGCGCCCCCGGCCACTGCCCAATGACCTGCCTTGGGCAGGAGACATAGCGTTGGCACAAGGCCACTATAGCGAATCACGGTCGTTCTTCGGCCAACCGCCTTTGCGATCAATCAAACGCCGCGCTGCTCCACCGCGTCCGAGCCGCACGCACGAGCGGGAGGATTTCGAGGTGATCCAGGTCCGCAAGCGCCAGAAACGCGAAGAAGATGCAAGGACATGGCAAGCGACCGGGCGTCCGTGCCGTCGTAATCAAGTGGTGTTGGCAGGCCTGCACCAACGGCGGAGCTCGCGAATAAGCGAAGGACCACACGGCAGGGTCATACCGGCGCTTGCAGATGTGTGGTGGCCACCGGCTGCCTGGATGCGGTCAATTCGCTGTGGATGAAAATACCAGGCCGAGCAACGGCCTCACATTGGCCGCACGCACCGGCGAGTGGTAGCAAGGGGCAGCTGTTCTGCGTGGTGCCCCAAGGGTTGCTCGGCAACAGCTTTAGACAAGGGGATTCAAGATTGAAGGTGAGCCGTTGAAACATGTTCTTGTCATTGACGATGATGCCGCAATGCGACGCCTCATCTCCCAGTATCTCATGATGCATGCCTTGAAGGTGACCGCAGTCAACGATAGCGAGCAGTTTAACTACGTTCTATCGCATGAGCCAGTCGATCTCGTGGTTGTTGACCTCAACCTAGGCCGGGAGGATGGGCTTGCCATCGTCCGCAACCTGGCGACAAAATCGGATTTACCCATCATAGTGATCAGCGGCGACCGGCTTGATGAGGCGGAAAAAGTCGTTGCGCTGGAGCTCGGCGCAACCGATTTCATCCCCAAGCCTTTCGGTCTGCGCGAGTTCTTGGCCCGCATTCGAGTAGGGCTACGCCAGCGCATTTCCAGTCCGCGAACGAAAGATCATCGCTCATTTCGGTTCGGAGCCTGGAAGCTCAGCGTCAAGCAGCGGCGACTGATCTGTGCGGAGCGTGGCGAAGTCAAGCTTACCGCATGTGAGTTCAACCTACTGATCGCGTTCCTGGAGAACCCCCGCAATGTCCTATCCAGAGAACGGCTTTTGCTCGCGAGCCGTGTGCGTGGAGAAGAGGTCTACGATCGAAGTATCGATGTCCTAATCTTGCGCTTGCGCCGAAAGCTGGAGGCTGATGCGGCCAATCCAAGGCTAGTCAAGACATGCCGTGGTGCAGGGTATTTTTTCAACGCTGACGTAGACGTTAGCTAAGGAGGCACCTTGGCCGCGTGACAGGAGCTATTCTGGAGATTGGCTGACGAGGCTGATGAAGCGTGGCGGTGTTTTCTGGCGGCCTTTAGCTCGGCGCCTGGATGTCGGACCCAAGGCAGCATCTCGTCGATCTGGCTGGGATGGCTGTTGACGATCCTGGTGGTGAGGACGTCGGCGAGATAACCGAGTGACTTGACACCATTGAGCCTGCAGCTTTATGCCGACCGCCGAACTATGCCGAGCGAGCAAGTTTTTACCAACACTTTCCTCAACGTAGCGGTAGCTGGATCGGCATAGCTTAGGCTCTCTCCGTCGCAATTGACGCGAAGGAGAGGACACATGAACGCAAGTGACTATCTGCAACGCAGCACACTGTATCGGAAGCTGATCCACGGGCCATATGGCGAGTTTGCACGCGTTTATGCGGGCAGATTGTCGGACGAAGGCTTCGGTCGGCAATGTACCTGGCGATCGCTAAGCCTATTTCGTGAGCTGAGAGACTGGCATGTCGGCAACGGGCACGATCTCCAGGATTTAAGCGAAGTTCATGTTGAGCGGTTTCTTGAGCACCGTTCCAAACACTGGAGCATCGATTCGGGCGACCGATCGGCGCTCCGGCGCTTGCTTGCGGCGTTACGGCAAGAAGGTTTGATACCAACCGCCCTTCCGATTGAGCGCACGGAGTACGAGCAGATTGTTGATGTGTTCGCGGCTTACCTCACGAATGAGAGAGGGCTCGCCGCCTCGACGGTGGAAAGCCACAAGCTGCTCTCACGCCGATTTCTGCAGGAGGTCTGTCCGGCTGGCGCAGATGGGTTTGCAGCGCTCACCCCGGAGATCGTCATCGGTTATGTCGAGCGACATGCTCTCGATGGCTCCGCCGACAGCGGCAAGGCGATGTGCGGGGTGGTGCGCGCCTTCCTGCGCTATTTGCATCTGAAGGGCTTCATTTCGGTGGCCTTGGCCGATTGTGTGCCGTCGATCCGTCGCTGGCGGCTTGCTGGCCTACCAACCTTCTTGCCACCACAGAAGGTTCAGGTGGTTCTCGATGCCTGCGATCGGACCACGGCAATGGGACTTCGCGACTATGCGGTTTTGATGGCGCTGGCCAAGCTGGGCTTGCGCGCCAGCGAGGTTGCCGCGCTCAGTCTTGACGATATCGATTGGCAGTCGGGCAGTGTCCTCGTCCATGGCAAGGGACGGCGGCAAGCGATGATGCCGCTACGCCACGACGTCGGTGCAGCTATCGTCGCCTACATCCGGCATGGGCGACCGGCTTCACCGTGTCGCCGGTTGTTTCTGCGAATGCTTGCTCCGCACATCGGCTTTGCCTCAGGCTGCGCCATCACGATGATCGCGAAGGAGGCTCTCGAGCGGGCGGGTATTCACGGCTATGCGCACCACGGCGCGCACCTCTTCCGCCACAGCCTTGCGACCGACCTGCTGCGGTCGGGGGCCAGCTTTGCCGAGATCGGCCAGTTGCTTCGTCACCGGAGCATCGACAGCACGAGGATCTATGCCAAGCTCGACATCGAGAAGCTGCGTGAACTGAGCCTGCCCTGGCCGGGAGGTGTCCAATGAGCCGTCTTCGAACAGCGCTTGAGCGCTATGTGGGTATGCGCCAGGGATTGGGATACAAGTATCATGGCCCCGCTCGACGGTTGTCGGATTTCGTCACGTTCATGGAGGCTCGCGGTGCCGAGACCATCACCACGGCGCTGGCAATGAAGTGGGTGACGTTGATCGGCCGACAACCAAGTTGGTCCATCCGCCTGACCGACGTGCGCTGCTTCGCTCAACACCTCGCTCATTTCGACCCCATGACGGAAGTGCCACCTCAAGACGCCGTGCCGCCGGCGCGGCGGGCAAAGCCCTACATCTATACCGATGCTGAGATCACGGCGCTTCTGGCGGCGGCACTGTCGCTGCCGCCGGCCAACGCCCTCCGTCGCTGGACATATCATTGCCTGTTCGGATTGATAGCGGTCGCCGGGCTACGCCATTCCGAAGCGCTCGACCTGCGCCGAGACGACGTCGATCTCGACCAAGGTATCCTCACCATTCGGGAGACGAAGTTCGGCAAGTCGCGGCTGGTCCCGCTCCATGCCACGACGGTCGCCGTGCTGTCGGACTACGCCGCGCGACGCGACGCGCATCTCGTCGCGCCTCGTAGCCCCTATTTCTTTGTCGCCGAGCAGGGCGGCAGATTGCTGCACCAATACGTGCACCGGGTGTTCTGGCAGCTGTCGCGACAGATCGGTCTGCGGCAGCGGGCGCAGCGCAATGGTCCGCGGATTCACGATCTTCGTCACCGTTTCGCCGTCCAGGCCCTGATCAACTGGTATCGTGCGGGCGAAGATGTCGAGCGGGAACTGCCGGTCCTCTCGACCTTTCTTGGCCACGCCAATGTTCGCGACACCTACTGGTATCTATCCGCCGCGCCGGAGCTAATGACCCATGCCGCGCGACTGTTGGATGAGCGGTGGGAGGTTCGCTTATGAGTGCCTCGAACGATCTGGCCGTGCTGATCGAGCGGTGGTTCACCGATCGGCTCATGCGACATCGAGGCGTAAGCTCCAACACCATCGCCTCCTATCGCGACACCTTCCGGCTCCTGTTTGCATTCGCGCAGACACGCCTTGGCAGGTCTCCGTCGCAGTTGACACTGCGGGATTTGGACGCGCCTTTCATCGGCGCATTCCTGGAGGACCTCGAGACACTGCGATCCGCCTCAGTGAGGACCCGGAACCTCCGCCTCACAGCCATTCGGTCTTTCTTCAGATATGCGTCGTTCGAGGAGCCGGCCCATAGCGCCCAGATTCAACGCGTGCTCGCGATCCCAAGCAAGCGATGCGACAAGCGACAGCTTCAGTTTCTCACCAGGCCCGAGATTGAAGCGATCCTGGCCTGTCCGGATCGCAGCACATGGCTGGGACGGCGTGATCACACTCTGCTGTTGCTGGCTGCGCAAACGGGGTTAAGAGTCTCGGAGATCATCGATCTCGACCGGGACTCGGTGATGCTGGGGCACGGTGCCCACGTGCGATGCGTTGGCAAGGGCCGCAAGGAGCGAAGTACGCCGCTCACCAAGGTTGCACAGCAAGCCCTTCGGGGCTGGCTCAACGAGCCCAGGAAGCGGGGCGCAACGGCTCTCTTTCCGAACACGCACGGCGGCAAGCTGAGCGCCGACGGCGTGCAGGCGCTGCTGAACAGATATGTCGCCAAGGCTCGCGAACACTGCGTCCCCCTCCGCTCGAAGCGGGTGTCGCCCCATGTTTTGAGGCACAGCGCTGCCATGGAGCTGCTGCAGGCGGGCGTCGATTGTTCGGTCATCGCCCTATGGCTGGGCCATGAGGCGATGGAAACGACGCTGACCTATCTTCACGCACATCTTGAGCTGAAGGAATCCGCACTCGCCAAGCTGAAGCCATACGAACGCGCAAAGGCCGAACGATTTCGACCAAACGACCGGCTTCTTGAGTTCCTGAACGCCCTTTGAGCATGAGAACTATGCCGAGTGTCAACGACCGGTTCTTGGTCGAAATGGCGGGCAAAGCGCTTCACACCGCCATGATCGGAAAAGGCGCTCGGCATAGTTCGGCGGTCGGCATAAACCGCGTTATGCCGCGCGCGGCATAAGCAGCTTTCGATCAGCGACGCAATGACTGCCCAGTGTTCGGCACCGCCGTTCAAGCCGGCGAAGAGCGCGTACTTGCGGACGGATTGAGCGCTCGACGGTGTTGTTGTCGATCTCGGTGCGACCGTAGTCAACGAAGCGCGAGAGGCCTTCGCAGCGTGAGAGCGTGTAGCGGATTGCCTCGGCGACCTTGGTCTTCTGACCGATCAGGCCGAGCTTTCACGCAGCCAAGGTTCAAGATGGCGACAATAGCGCGGCTATTTTCCCGACGCGTCGCACGGCGTTCATCGGCCGATCGGCCGCGGATATCGTCCTCGATCTTATTGAGGTGGGCGATCGTCTCAGCGCCTCGCTGGCGATCGGCGAGTTCCAGGCCTACATCGCCTTCCAACAGTGCCAGTCTGATCAATTACGGTGAGAGCTACCGGTCCGGAGATCGCATCAGCCTCTCCGTCGCCAAAAGAGCTGTTCTGCTTAGCCGTCGAGCTCAACGTCCAGCGTCGGAGCGCTCTCTGCTCCTGAAGGAAGCCATGAGGTCCGCTCGGGCTTGATCGGAGGCTTGGCCGATGGACGTTGTGTTTGCGTCGCTCGGCTGCCGCCCGATGGCGAGGCTTTGCGAATTGTCAGTCCTTTGCCTTTTCGCTGGTCTCAACGGCGCTGTGTAACGTTCAGTGTTGATGATGACGGCCCCACTGTTCACGCGGTTGCTCCTGTGCAGTGTACTCGTCAGCTTGTCCTCGGCCTCGCGCGTCTGGCCCAAGTGCCGTTCCAACGGCGCTGGCGCGACCTGTCTGGCTTGCTGTTCTTGCAACGCGGCGTGTTGCACCTGCGACCCGGCTGCTGCCAAAGCTTCGGCGGGGCTTGCGGCAAGCTCGTGCGGCAAGCGCCCCTCTCTCAGTCGGTTTTGCAGCGCCTGCCGATCGGCGACGAGGTAGTTGAGGTGCAGCGGCAGCTGCTGGTCTGGCCGCTCTTCGTTCGCCAATCGACGAACCAGCTCGCGCGTGCCGTCCACCACGAAGACGCCGCAGTCAACAGCGTTTTTCTGCTGCGCCATGTCGGGTGTTACCAGGGTCGCGTCCAGTCTTGTAGCGAGCTTTCGTGCAGGCGCGTCGTTGTATCGCTGTTCATTTTGCTGGATGGAGTCGTAGTGATAGGCGACCGCTCTTTCCGGATCGCGGCGATCTACGAGGAGCAGCGACCAATGGGTGCCGTGGTCAATACCCACCCCATCGTTCACTGGCACGAACAGGAAGTCGGATGGGCCGGCGTTTCGATCATAAATCGACTGCAATGTGCCTCGCGCGTCTTGCTGCTCCATGTGGCGCAGCAGATGGGAGACCGACGGATCGACCAGCCGCGTCCGGGCGGCGAGCGCTGGATCGGCCTGCTGCAGCTGCTGCTCGAGGAATTCGTAATCCCTCTGGATATGTTCGTCGCCCAGCAGTTGGGTGGCCCCGAGCACCGCCCCCCGGGGGAGATTGGACGAGCCTGACGGAAGGGCTTCGATGTGTGCATCGGAGGAGGTGGTCAGATCGACCAACGGAACCCCGAGATGGGTGTCTGAGAGCCTGGCGGTCGCTGGCAAGGCGGGTCCCGGAGCCCTTGCCGGTACTGCTGCCGCTCCAGCTTCCCTTATCGCTCCGCGATGGAGGAGCCAAACGTCATTACCCTCCTCTGGCCTCCGGGCGGTGTAGCCGTGGCCTTTAATCTCGTAGTTCCATTCCGGCTTGTCCGCGTCCGGCAAGAGGCCATAATGGTACAAGGAAGAGAGCATCGCCTCTGGGACGCGTTGAGTCCCATGGGAGAAGCCTTTGGGCACGGCGAACGAAACATTTATGGAGTCCTCGATCGCAGCCGGGGGCGCCTCGGACCTTGCTGAGGGCGCGGCCCCCGCATGCAGGCTTCCAATGTGTTCGGACCCTGGGCCTTGAACGGGTACCCCTGCCAATGGCAATTCACCCAACTGCTGCATGGGGGGCTGCATCGGCACGCGGCCGCCTTCGCTCGGCGGCTGCTGAATGGCGATGCTTTGCGGATTATCAGTCCCCTGCCTCTCCGCCGGCCGCAACGGCGCCGTCGAATGTTCATTGTTGATGATGAACCGCTCGGGTGGCAGGAGGTTGCCCTGGTCAAGCGCATCCGGCCAGCGCCGGTGTTGGCTGACAGCTAACGCTGGCGGGGCGGCGGCCTCAACTCCGGCGTGCCCAGAGCCGGCCGCTGCCAAAGCGTCCGCCACGATCCTGTCTGACGCAGGCTTCGCATCGCGAACCCGTTCAAGCGCCAAGCGGAGATAATCGTTGCCTGGAAACAACACCTCGGCGAATTCGATCCGCGAATCATGATCCAGCCCAGAGATCGTCCGGCCCCGCCTCTCAAGCGCCTCAGAAAATCTGCGAAGACTATGACCATAGACAACACGGGTGCTTGGGGCCAAGCTGCTGTCACTGGTCACTTGTTCCAAGACATGCGCATCTGCCTTTGAAGGCACCGTCACTGGCCACCGGCCAGTCGCTGAATAGCCCGGCTCATGATACGCACGCAGGACGTTCAACGCCGGCCTTATATCCCTTATGTCAGTGTCTTTCGGAAAGAAGGTATCGAGGTGATCGACCAGGGATTGGTGATTTTTTAGATCAGTCGCTTGGCCACGAGCGCCGAGATCATTCGCCAATCGGCGAAGCGCATACGAGTATATTCGGAGCGTCGGCGCGCTATGGCGTTGCTGAGCCTCAGCATGGGCGATCGCCTTATCAATCACGTCCCGGTGTTCGTCGGACAAGTGGGGATAGCGGTTAGCCGGGGCACCAACAGTCGCTGAATAGCCCGGCTCATGATAGGCACGCAGGACGTTCAACGCCCTCTTCATATCATCGTTTTTCGGAAAGAAAGCATCGAGGTGATCGACCAGGGATTGGTGATTTTTTAGATCAGTCGCTTGGCCACGAGCGCCGAGATCATTTGCCAATCGGCGAAGTGCATACCTGTATTTTAGGACCGTGCTCTCGCTATATTTTTGCTGAGCCGCAGCGTGGGCGATCGCCTTATCGATAAGGTCGCGGTGTTCGTCGGACAAATGGCGATAGCCGGTGGCACGGGCGCCACTCGCGACAGGTTCGGCTCGGCGCGGCTCGGCCACGCGCTGCTCAAAGCCCGCTTGCCGCGCTTGGCCAGCATCCGGAGTCCCATGGGAGAAGCCTTTGGGGACGGCGAATGAGACGTTTATGGAGTTCTCGATGGCAGCGGGGGGTGCCTCAGCCCTTGCGGAGGGCGCGGCCTCCGCATGCAGCCTTCCGATGTGTTCGGACCCCGTCCCTTGAACCGGTACCCCTTCCAATGGCAATTCACCCAACTGCTGCGTGGGGGGCTGCATCGGCACGCGGCCGCCTGAATTGCCGATTTCGCTCGGCTGCTGCTGAATGGCGACGGCTTGCGGCCTATCCACGGCCCTCTGCCTCTTCGCTGGCCGGAACAGCGCTGTGGAATGTTCGTTGTTGATGATGCCCCCCTGGGGTGGCAGGTGGTTGCCCTGGTCAAGCGCATCCGGCGAGGGCCGGATCTGCTGTTGGCTGGCAGCCAAGACTGGCGGGGCGGCGGCCTGAACTCCGGCGTGCCCAGAGCTTGCGAAAGCGTCCGACACGCTTCTGTTGGGGTCCTCCGGCCCAGCACGCATCCCTGGATTGCTGAACAAAGATGAGGCGGCTTGATCACCCTGCCGCTGCTGAAGCACTTCGCGGAACCCCTGTTCCAGTCGCAGAAGCTCCTCTGCATTGGTTGGCGGCTGGTGAGCTCGATCATCGAACAACGGCCGGAGCGCCTGGGGAACCTCAGCGCTGAAAGAAGACGAGGTGGCTTGCTCACCCTGCCGCTGCTCAAGCACTTCGCGGAGCCCCTGTTCCAGTCGCAGAAGCTCCTCTGCATTGGTTGGCGGCTGGTGAGCTCGATCATCGACCAGCGGCCGGAGCGCCTCGGGAACCTTCGCGCTGAAAGAAGACGAGGTGGCTTGATCATCCTGCCGCTGCTGAAGCACTTCGCGGAACCCCTGTTCCAGTCGCAGAAGCTCCTCTGGATTGGTTGGCGGCTTGTGAGCTCGATTATCGAACAGCGGCCGCAACGCCTCGGGAACCTCCGCATTGTGAACCCGCTGCAGCGCCAAGCGGAGTTTCTTGTTGCCTGGAAACAACGCCTCGGCGAGTTCGGTCCGCGAATTGTGATCCAGCCCAGAGATCGTCTGGCCCCGACTCTCAAGCTCCTCAGAAAATCTGCGAAGAAGTCGACCATAGACGACACGGGTGCTTACGGCCAACTCGCTGTCACTGCTTAATTTTTCCAAGATACGCGCATCTGGCTTTGAAGGCACCGCCGCTGGCCACCAGCCGGTCGCTGCATAGCCCGGATCATGATACGCACGTAGGACGTTCAACGCCGTTTTAATGCTCTGGTCATTCGGAAAGAAAGTATCGAGGTGATCGACCAGGGATTGGTGATTTTTTAGATCAGTCGCTTGGCCACGAGCGCCGAGATCATTCGCCAATCGGCGAAGCGCATTCGAGTATATTCGCAGCGTGTCCGCGCTCTGGTTTTGCTGAGCCGCAGCGCGGTCGATCGCCTTATCAATAACGTCCCGGTGTTCGGCGGACAGATGGGGATAGCTGGCAGCAGGGCCGCCAGCAGTCGCTGAATAGCTCGGCTCATGATACGCACGCAGGGCCTTCAACGCGCTCTTCATATCAACGTCTTTCGGAAAGAAAGCACCGACGTGATCGACCAGGGATTTGTGATCTCTTAGATCGGTCGCTTGGCCACGAGCGCTGAGATCATTCGCCAACCGGCGAAGTGCAAACGTGTATTTTCGGGCCGTGGTCTCGCTATATTTTTCCTGGGAGTGGGCGATCGCTCTATCAATAAGGTCCCGGTGTTCGCCGGACAGATGGTGATAGCGGGAAGCACGGGCGCCACTCGCAACGGGGTCGGCTCGGCGCGGCTCGGCCACGTGCTGCTCAAAGCCCGCTTGCCGCGCTTGGCCAGCATCCGGCAAGGGGCCAGGGCGGTCCAAGGAAGAGAGCATCGCGTCTGGGACGCGTTGGGTCCCATGGGAGAACCCTTGGGGGACGGCGAACGAAACGTTTATGGAGTCCTCGATCGCAGCCGGGGGCGCCTCGGACCTTGCTGAGGGCGCGGCTCCCGCATGCAGCCTTCCGATGTGTTCGGACCCTGTCCCTTGAACCGGTACCCCTTGCAATGGCAATTCACCCAATTGCTGCATGGGGGGCTGCATCGGCATGCGGCCGCCTGAATTGCCGATTTCGCTCGGCTGCTGCTGAATGGCGACGGCTTGCGGCCTATCCACGGCCCTCTGCCTCTTCGCCGGCGGGAACAGCGCTGTGGAATGTTCGTTGTTGATGATGCCCCCCTGGGGTGGCAGGTGGTTGCCTTGGTCAAGCGCATCCGGCGAGGGCCGGATCTGCTGTTGGCTGGCAGCCAAGACTGGCGGGGCGGCGGCCTGAACTCCGGCGTGCCCAGAGCTTGCGAAAGCGTCCGACACGCTTCTGTTGGGGTCCTCCGGCCC